>JBJMGV010000126.1:0-256724 GCA_045807725.1 Blastocatellia bacterium
GGCCTGAATCTGCACGTCGCCGCCTGATTTCTTGGCCGCCAGCAGGCGCTGCGAGAGCTTCTCGGCAGCAGCCTTCGGATCGGCCACCTTGTTGAGCCCGAGCGTCTGACGCACTTGCGGGCTGATAGCGCCAAGTTCGGCCTGCGCGCCGTCGCTGGGCAGAGCCGTCTGGCCGTTGCTCAGACGGTCGCCCTGCTTGGCCGCAGATGCCGGGGCCGCTGCCGTAGTCGGCGCGACAGGCGCAGAGGCCGGGGCAGCAACGGGCGCGCCTGAACCGGCGGCCTGCGTGCGCGACCCGACCAGCGGCACGACGAGCGCCGCGACGGCCACAGCCAGCACGGCGATCATCATCGCTCTTCTGATCACTGCTCTCTTCATCTTCATCTTCTATCCTTCTCCAATCTTATTTGGGAATCCTAAAAAAACTGCTTTCCAGTCCGCGATCACGCACTGGATTTCAACCTAAGAACTACCAGCTAAAGCCATACCTCAGAAGAAACTCCCAAGGTCCCTAGACGGCCAGTCAACCGGAATCGGAAGCCACGCTCAACGAGTCCGGCTCAACTGGACTCAAACTTCGCACAAACCGTTTCGCCAACGGCCTCTACTCAATTCCATCTAAAACTGCTTGATGATTAGCACGATTACCTCAGCAAGTCCTGCTTGTAACCGAGGGCGCAATTAACGGTCGGGTCTATCAAAAAGAATGCGTATCATATATCGTCAACAACTTAAAAGCAACTATAAATCGTCAATAAACAACCCTGGTTTTTCAAAAAGAATTTCAGATCATCTGACATTCAAACGCAGGTCACAATACGCCGCCCGAACAAACAGCATCCAACGTGCCATATCCATCACAATCCCAAACCCTGTGAGATTTCAACCTTACCTGGACTTCTTCTTGCGCCATAATTTAGGAAATCGTGAGCAGTATTTCCCATGATGCGGTCTCTTTTTCGTCGATTCATCAAACGATCAAGCCGCCGGGACGGATACTGCATTCACACTCGCCGCTCACTTTGTACCCAGCAATGCTACTTGCTATACATTTTAAATATCGATCAACGATGTGCCGTCGGGTTGATGATCAAGCGGCAAGCCCTTGTGCCCGCAGTCGAAGATCAATAGAATAACCGCTACCTCACTGGACGCGCTCATCACAATGGCATCTGGCAGCCGGCTGAGTCGAAGAGCAGGCGTCCATTTTTATTATTAGGTTTGATGACAGGTGAACTTCATCCAACTCATACCCACCCAATCTTCTGAAGGGAGTCTTAATGGATTCAGGGATCAAGCGGATCAGGGGCGCGTGGGCAGCTTTGCCTTTGGAACTGGTCGTCGGAGTTATCTTTTTTGCTCACGGGCTTCAAAAGATTGGTGACCCGGTAGGGTTTGCGCAAAGAGCCATCGGCGGCATCCCTTTGTTTTTGAGTTTCCTGGTGATCGCCGCCGAGTTTGGCGGCGGGCTGCTCTTGCTGACCGGATTGTTCGTTCGGCTGGGAGCGCTCGGACATATTTGTGTCATGCTGGTGGCCATATCACAAGTCCACTGGGGATACGGGCTGACCGGACAGGGAAGCTTCGAGTTTCCACTTGCGCTGCTGGCCGCCGCGCTGGCGCTGTTGATTCTCGGCGGCGATCCGCTTTCGATTGACGATAACATCAGCATCGCCCTCTACCGTTCACGCACAGCGGCGGCGCGCAGCGAAGTGATCGACACAGCCAACCCGCTGGTCAAAGCGGCGGGCTTGATTCTGATTCTTGCCGGCGTGGTGCTTCCGATTGCGCGCCATTATCTGGGGGTAGCTGACGGCACTCTCTCACTGGTCATACTGATTGTAGCCGGGGTGATTTCGCTGGTCGTGGGCGGCGCAGTGACGGCGGGCAAACCATGGGCTTACTTGCCGGCCTTCATTGTCGCGCGTCTCTACCTAGCAGCGAGCACGCTGCTGCTGTTCTACGTGCATTACACCTGGCGCGGCATTGTGGCGATGATCGTTAGCTTGCTCGTCCTTGCTTCTCTGCGCAGCGCCCGTCGCGGTATGATCGAGAGCGCCCGCGTCTACTGAGGTTCTGCGCGGTCAGAAAACGAGCCGCCTTTGTGAAGACGGCAATCGATTGCCTGAGCAAGCGACGCTTCACTATAATCTTACTTTCGATTAGATTGCGGCAGACGAGGGCGTAAATAGTTTGACTACTCCGACGCGCGCCATCCTGTTCGACCTTGATGGCACGCTCATCGATACAACCGATTTGATTCTGCGCTGCTTCAGCCATTCGTGGCAGACCGTGTATGGGTTTGAGCACTCGCGCGACGCGCTCATCGCCACATTCGGCATTCCCTTGCGCGAAGCCATGCGGCGGTTGCTCGTTCAGTCGAATGGCAACGCCGCCTGTTATGATAATGATGATCCGGTTGAGCGCCTGCTGATGGAGTACCGTTCGTTCAACGTCGCCAATCACGACACGATTGCGCGCCCGTTTGCCGGCGCGCGCGCGGTCGTCGAAACGCTGCGCGGGCGCGGTTATCTGATCGGCGTCGTCACCTCGAAAGGGCGCGACCTGGCGACGCGCGGGTTGACGCTCTGCGCATTCGATGGGCTATTCGATGCGGTCGTCTGTCTCGAAGACACGAATGTTCACAAGCCCGCGCCTGATCCGATCCTGGCGGCGCTCGACCGATTGCAAGTGTCGAGCGGAGCCGCCGCTTACATCGGCGACGGTTGCCACGATCTGGTAGCGGGCCGCCGCGCTGGTGTGAAGACAATCGCCGCACTGTGGGGGCCGATGCCGCGCGCTGATCTCGAATGCGAGCGGCCCGACCATCTGGCGGAATCATTCGCCGATCTGTTAAAGATTTTTCCTTGAGATAATCATCAGTTGTAAACACATGCAAAAGATCAAAGAACGCTATCGCCAAATCCTCGATAATGAAACGGGCCTGGTGCATCACAATCCGCGCCGGCTCGGACTCGATATCGCGCTCGCCTATCCGAACACTTATTACATAGGCATGTCGAACCTCGGCTTTCAGGCCGTCTACCAGTTATTCAATTCGCACAGCCGCATCTGCTGCGAGCGCGTCTTTGTGCCCGACCCCGACGTTGAGCGCGAGCTTGAGCGCACGCGCACGCCGCTGCTGACGCTCGAATCCGAAACGCCCGTCTCTGACTTCGACGTGCTGGCCATCTCCGTGTCGTTCGAGACTGACTACCTGAACATCCCCAAGCTGCTGCGCCTGTCGAAGATTCCCGTGCGCGCCGAGGATCGCAACGAGTGGCATCCGCTGGTGGTGATGGGCGGCGCGGCGGCCTTTCTCAACCCGGAGCCGGTCGCCGAATTCGTTGACGTGGTCTGCGTCGGCGAAGGCGAAGTCCTCGTCCCTGCCCTGCTGCGTGTGATGAACGAAGCCGAGTCGCGCGACGATCTGCTGTTGCGCTTGACGCGCGAGCCGGGTTTCTATGTGCCGAAGTTCTATAATTTTCACTACGATGAAGACGGCACGTTGCGCGAGATCGAAGCGAAGGAAGGTGCGCCGCCGCGCGTCTTCACGATGCGCAACCCGATGCGCAAGCAGGAAGGTAACGGCGTCTTTGATGACGACTTCATTCCGGCCAGCGAGATTCTCACCGACAACACAGAGATGAGCGGGCGTTACCTGATGGAGATTTCGCGCGGTTGTTCGATGGGCTGCCGCTTCTGCTGGGCCGGCTATTCGTACCTCGCGCCGCGCGTCTTCTCGGCTGAAAAGCTGCTGGCACGCGCCGCCGAGATGCGTCAGTACACGGACAAGATCGGCCTAGTCGCCACCGCCGTCTGCGATCACCCAGAGATTCACGAACTGCTCGACGGCCTTGAGAAGCTTGATTATCAAGTCTCTGTCTCGTCGCTGCGCCTCGATCAGATCACGCCGGAGTTGCTCGACGCGCTGGTGCGTCGCAACGATCAGCAATTGGCTATCGCGCCTGAAACCGGCTCTGACCGCCTGCGCCGCGTCATCAACAAGAATCTCACTAATGATGAAGTCGTTGAGATCGCCGATATGATCTTCGCGCGCGGCATCTTCAACCTGAAGCTCTATATGATGATCGGCCTGCCGACTGAAGAGGACGAAGACCTCGACGCCATCGTCGCGCTCACCGAGCGCATACGCGAGCGGATGATCGAGATTGCTCGCCCGCGCGGTCGCGTCGGCTCAATTATCGTTTCGCTGAACGCCTTTGTGCCGAAGCCGCAGACGCCTTTTCAATGGGAGCCAATTCAATCCGAACGCGAGTTGGATCGCAAGATCAAGTACCTGACGCGCGCCTTCAAAGGGATGCCGAACGTCGAGATGCGCGCGATGAGTTCGCGCATTGCGATGCTGCAAGCGATGATCTCGCTCGGCGACCGCAGGCTTTCAGAGTTCCTGCTCGAAACCGACCGCACGGGCAACTGGCGGCAACTGATGCGCGGCTGGACCGATTACGCGACGCGACGGCGCACGCTCGACGAGCCGCTGCCCTGGGACATCGTAGACATCGGATTGACGAAAGAGTTCATGAAGAAAGAGTACGAGCGCGCGATGGTCAATCGCATCACCAAGCCGTGCCCGGCCATCGACCCGTGTATACGTTGCGGCGTCTGTGATCCGCGCTACGTTCCAGAAAACGCGCTCGTTCAACTCTCGTGGATGAAGCCGGCGCTGAACGCCGCACAACAAGCCATCCTGGTTGACCGCCGCATTCAATCCTCCGCGCCGACAGCAGCGGCGACCGGCGATTGATTCAGCAATCTCTCAAGCTTAATTCGACGGGGCCGGTTTCACTTTGATGGGATCGAGCCGGTCGTCGGTGATCGTCGCGTCGCTGTTGCCGTCTTTGTAGTCGGCTTTCACCTGATACACGCCCGGCGTGAAGACGGTCGGGTTGATGACGAAGTATTCCTGGTTCATCACGCAATTGCGCTTGGCCTCCTGGCTGACGAAGCGCGCTACCTCTTGATTGTCCGCGCTGCGTATGAAGCGAAACGTGATCGTCGCGTTGGGGCGCACATTGGCCGCTGCCAACAACACCTGCTCGCCCTGGCGTACGAAGCTGCGCCCATCCAGATAATTCACGAACGCGTGGCTGAAGCCCGTGCAACCGCGATCAGTCGCATAACGAAAGGTCGTCGCCGAGTTCGTCCCGGCGCGGTCCGAGCCGCTGCGCTTAATGCCGATCTGGTCCGGCCCATCGGGCGTGAAGGCCACGTCTGAACATTGATCGTTGCAGCCCGTCTGGCCGCGCCCGGAAGCGAACAGGTTCGCGTCGAAGCGATTGTGATGCGAGGGATTACCTGGGCCGAGAAACGAACTGCGAATCTGCAAGCCGAATTCGGCGGTGGCCGCGCCGATGACGCGGTTTCGCTCGAACACGCTGTAGCGCACGCCGCACACGAGGTCTAAGCCTGAGCCGCCCTGCAACCCGTTGTAGCCACCGAATTCGCTCGCGTCGTTGTCGCTCACCGTGAGATTCTCAAGCGGCAGTTCGCCGCCGACGCTACAGGCTTGCAGCTTGATGGCGCGCCCCTGCGAGCATTCGAGGCAGTTAATGTTGGCTGCGCCAATGATCGTATTATTAGTAACGAGGGTGCCGCTGCTGTCGCCCGTGTAGCCCTGCGAAGGCGAGCCGTTGACGATCTCAATGCCGAAGGAGACACGCGTGATGCGATTGTTCTGGACGATGGCATTGGCCGAGTTGCTGATGTGTATGCCTTCACAGCCGACGCTCGTGCTGTTGACCTCTTTAACAAAACCAACGTCGGTAACTTCGTTGTCGGTGACGGCGCTGTTTTCCGAATTGACGACCAGAACGCCGCCCCAGGTCGCGCCGCCGCTTGTGTAATCGGCGCTACCATAACGCGAGCCTTTGACGCGCACCTGACTGACTTGAGAATTGGGCGAGCGGTTGACGAGGATCGCGTGATTGCCCGCGTAGCCGCAATCGCGCCGCATATTGACCAGATCAATCTCGACGCCGCGCACAGAGGCGACAGGCGAGCGCACCATCTGTATCACGGATTGATACTGGCCGGGCGTCGTCAGAGCAACGAACGGCCAATGATTCTGGCAATCGGACTGCGGCACAAGCCGCGTCGCGTCCACGCCTTTGCCGATCAGCGCAATGCCGTCTACGTCGCCCGTCTTGCCGCCCGGAAAGACGATGGGGCCATAGAGCAGAAAGGTGCCGGCGGTGAGCTTGGCGCGACCTTTCGTGACCAGACATTGATTGATGCGCGTGGCGTCGTCCTGGCCCGCGCCGGCAGGCTCAAGCCGCTTGCAGTTCTGCGCCTCGGCGAAGATCGGCCAGAGCAAAGCCAGAGCAATGACGGCAACGAAGTGGATGAGGATATGAGCCACGCGGCGGGCAGCCGTGGGCGCGGCAGCATCCGTTTGTGAATGCCGGCGGGCGTTGACAGCTTGAGGGCGTTGGTACTGCATGGGCGTCGGGCACAGAGTCTAGACCAGCGTTCGGTTCAATGCAAGCAGAGGCGCGATGGCGCACGTCGATGCGATAAAATGACGCTGAGCACGCGCCGGTAATCACGCTGCACACAGTCTCATCAATCGTTCACAGCTTAAAATTGAATACGACGGTGCTCACCGAAGCAACGGGTTTGCCGTCGCGGGTGGCGGGCTTGAACTTCCACCGCCGCGCTGCCGTCATCGCCGCATCGCGCAGCAAAGACGGCCCCGATAGCACCTGTGCAGTAATAACCTCGCCGCGTTCATTGATGCTGAGTTCAACGCTGACGGCTCCTGCCTGGCGGGCGACGCGGGCGTTCGCCGGGTAATCAGGCTGCACGCGCTGAAGGGCTTCGGCCTTGATGATGATTGGAGCCTTGCGCGTCACGGCTGGCGGCGGCGGCGGTTCGCTGCCATCGCTGCGCGGCAAGCTGATCGACGTTTTCGGTGCAGCGTGGTCTGTATTGGTCGCTACATTTGGCACGATGGATACAGGCGGGGCTGTCGGTTGCGACGGTGTTGACGTGGGGCCGGCGTTCGTCGGATTCGCGTTCGTATTCGCGGGCGTGTCAGAGGCCGGCGCTTTGTTAGATTCATTACGCGGCGCGGTCTCTTCGTGGGCTGAAGCAGGCGCGGATGATGTCGAAGTTGGAACGTTTGCCGAAGGCGAAGGCGATTCGGCGCGCACGTCCATACGCTCTTCTGAACGTGGCATCGTGAAGGGTTCGCCCGTCGTGGTTTGCGGCGGCAACGGCAGCGAATTGGCGTGCGCCAGTGTTTGATAAGCGCGGTCCAGTTCCGCCGCGTACCAGCGTCGCGCAACGAACCATCCGCTCAACAGCGTGACGACGATGGCCGCCGCGACCGCGTAAAAGACGATGCGCCCGCGTTGCGATCTCGATTCGCTATCTGTAGGCGCAGCATCGAGCAAGCCGAGCGGCGATTGACCGGCAGGGCGATGAGACATCGGCGCGACCGTGTGATTGGCATTCGGCACGACCGCAGAGCGGTCATCAGGTCTCGCGGCTTCGTGTGATGATGAAGCCTCACTCGGAACCTGAATGCGGCTCTCCTTCGTTTCCGACTTCTCGACCTTTTCCAACTTCTCAACCAGCCGGCCCGCAATCGGCTTTAAGCTGTCGGCGCGCTCTGATTCTCTGAGCGGCTGCGCCAATCGTTCAGCGCGCACGCGAAAATCTTTTGCGCGCGTGGCATCGCCGTGACTTTCGTAGAGGCGGGCGATTTCCAAAAACTCGCGGCTCGCTTCGGCGATCATATCCGAGCGCAGGTAGATGTCCTTGAGCTTCGTGCGAACGTCAATCGCATCGGGCCGGTAATCGAGCAGGCGTTTGAGCAACGCCACCGCTTTGTCCGCCGAGCCGCAGCCGGCCAGCAACTCGGCGGCGAACAGTTGCCGCACGACGAACTCGTCCGTCACATCCGCCGCCGAGAAATCTGTTGATGCCGCCGACAATCGCTTGCCCAACTCTGCAAGCTCAGAGGTGTCACGCACCTTCGACGCGGGCGCGGCGGCTTGCGGCGCGCTGGCCTGTGACGCGCCTTGCCGGTTGAGCGAAGCAAGGGCGGCGTGCGCTTGTGTGCTGTCCGGCTTGATGGCCAGCGCGCTCTGTAGCGCCTCTCTGGCGGCGACGAGGTTGCTTTTGCGTGTGAAGGCGATGCCGGCTTCGATCATTGCTTGATGTGCCTGTTCCATCCTGCCGGCCCGCGCATAGACTCTGGCCAGTTTCATCCGCAACGGCGCGTTCGACGGATCAAGATCAAGCATCCGCAACAGCAGCGGCGCGGCATTGATGGCCGGGCCGAGCGTCATCACGCGGTCGGCCAGCCTGGCCAGTTCATCAAGCGCTTCTTGCACGTATCCGGCGCGCACGTAGAGGTCAGTCAGCGTATGAATGCTGTTGAGATCGAAAGGGTCGGCTTCGATCAGGCCGCGATAGATGGCAATGGCGGCCTTGAGGTCGCCACGCGCGACGAGTTGCTCAGCGCGGCGCAGGGCATCGGCCTTGGTGGATGACATACTGCCTCCTAGCATTGGCAAAGTCCGCCTGCATAAGCCACAGGCCAGGTGAGGTTTCAGGCAAGAGTGATCGGTTCGATACCCTCTCAGAAGACCGCGTCCCGACCATACAGGTCGGGCATCCCATCGCCGGGCGACTCTTATAGGTCATCAAACAGACACGGTCGCTTGCCAGCCGCGCGGTCAGTAAGTGGAGTCCAGCTTGAATGCACTTCGGCTCGCCGCTCGTGCGCGCGAGATGGCGCAGGAGTAACTCAAACGGTAGGGGCAGGGCGATTACTGGCAGGCCGATTTAATCACGATGTCGGCGGCCTAAGCAACAGTCTTTTTTGTCGCCCACACGGCGGCTTACCTGCTAGGGGAAGCCGTCACGCGAATACGGCGTCTTGAGTCGCGTCGGCGGCCAGTGATAGTATGCGGCGCGTTCATCGCCAACGCTCAAGCCGAAAGGATCATCACGAATGGAAGCCGTCTCTGACCGCGCAGAGGTCAAGACTTCTGCCGGCCCGCCGCCGCGCCGCGCCCAGTTCGCCCGCTGGCTCATCGTGCTGCTTGCGGGCGTCATCGTCTTTCTCATCCCGCACTCTGCCGAAATCACCACGCAATCCTGGGGGCTGCTGGCCATCTTCATCGCCACCATCGTCGGCATGATCGTGCAGCCTTTGCCCGGCGGCGCGATGGTGTTGCTGGGCGTGTCGGCGCTGGCGCTCACGGGCGCGTTGCCTGTGCGACAGGCGCTCAGCGGTTACGGCGATCCAGTCGTGTGGCTGGTGCTGGCGGCGTTCTTTATGTCGCGCGGCATGATCAAGACCGGACTCGGACGGCGCATTGCCTTTCTCTTCATCCGTGCCATCGGCCACCGCTCACTGGGATTGGGTTACGCGCTAGTAGCAACCGACGTGTTGATGGGCGGCTTCATTCCGTCCACCGGGGCGCGCTCAGGCGGCATCATCTTCCCCATCGCCAAGAGCCTTGCCGAAGCCTACGACTCGCACCCCGGCGCGACGGCGCGGCGGCTCGGCGCGTTCCTGATGACGATGCTCTATCAATGTGAAGTCATCATCTGCGCGATGTTCTTGACCGGGCAGGCGTCGAACCCGGCGATTGCTAAATTCGCCGGCCAGCTTACCGGGATGGATTTGAGCTACAGCCGTTGGATGATTGGCGCGATTGTGCCGGGTGTGATTTCGCTTACGGTCGTGCCGCTGTTGATCTATCAATTGTTCCCGCCGGAGATCAAGCGCACGCCGCTGGCTTCGATGATGGCGGCAAGCGAGCTGACAAAGATGGGGCCGATGCAGCGCTCAGAGAAACTGATGCTGCTGGTCTTCGCGCTGGTCGCGTTGTTGTGGATGACGACGGCGCTCCACCACATAGATTACTCAGTGGTGGCGCTGGTCGGCATCGGCGTGTTGCTGCTGAGCGGTGTGCTCGATTGGGCGGACGTGCTCGGCGAGCGCAGCGCGTGGGACGTGTTCATCTGGTATGGCGGCTTGATTCGTATGGCCGAAGCGCTTGGCGAATCGGGCATCACCAAGCAGTTCGCCGACCGCGCGGCGAGCTTCACCGTAGGCTGGTCGTGGTGGGGAGCGCTGCTGATTTTGTTGCTGATCTACTTCTACGCGCACTACGGATTCGCCAGCATCACGGCGCACGCGACGGCGATGTACTTGCCTTTTCTGGCGGTGATCCTGGCAGCCGGAGCGCCGCCTTACGCGGCGGCGTTGTTGCTGGCGTACGGCTCGAACCTGATGGCGGGGCTGACGCACTATGGCACAACGCCGGGGCCGATCTATTTCGGCGCGGGCTACGTCCGGCAGCAGACATGGTGGTGGCTCGGCTTTCTCGCTTCAGTGCCGAACATTGTGATCTGGATAACAGTCGGCTTCCTCTGGTGGAAGCTGCTCGGCTGGTGGTGAGGCGAATGTTTACGCGCCTCACTGCTTAGTCGAGGTCGCTTTATCGCTCGCCGCCGGAGTCATCTTGTCGGCCAGCGCCATCTTCGCCAGATCGCGGACGACCGCTCCGGGGTTCGCACGCATGTTATTGCACAGCACGATGATGACCGCTTTCGCGTCCGGGTAACGAGCGATGAAGGTCACGAATCCGTCAATGCCGCCGCCGTGCGCAATGGCCTTGAGGCCCTGCCGGTTGTCAATCCCCCAGCCGTAGCCATAGTTGTTTTTGACCGGCGTGAACATCGCGTCGAGCGACTTCTTCGGCAACAGCTTTTCGGTGTAGAGCGCCTGATCCCAGAGGTAGAGGTCTTCGACTGTCGAATACAGCGCGCCCGCCGAGAACGGGATCGTCATATCCAGGTAGCGCGCATTCGCCATCGCGTTGCCTTGCGGCATGTAGCCGGCGGCGCGATGCGGCAGCACTTTCTCCTGATGTTCATAGCCCGTGCTCTTCATGCCGAGCGGCGTGAAGATGCGCTCTTGCAGGAACGCTTCATAGCTCTGCCCTGATACCTTCTCGATGACGTGTCCGAGCAGCACGTAGCCGGAATTACTATAGCTCCACTTCTCGCCCGGCTGAAAATCGAGCGGCTTGTCTTTGAAGCGCGCGATGAGCGCCTCGACGGTCGTCGGCAGCGTCATCGTCTTCTCGTAATCGGGGAAGCTCGTGAAGTTCGGCACGCCGCCCGTATGCGAGAGCAAGTGGTGCAGCGTGATCGACTGCCAGGCAGCCGGGCAGCCAGCGACGTATTTACAAATCGAATCCTGCACGCTCAGCTTGCCTTGCTCCTGCAACATCATAATCGCCGTCGCCGTGAACTGCTTGGTGATTGAGCCGAGCCGGAAGATCGTCTGCGGCGTGTTCGGCGTTTCGGTTTCGAGGTTGGCCATGCCGTAGCCTTTGCTCACCAGCACGCGACCGTCGCGCGCAATCAGCACTGCGCCGCTGAATTGATTCGCTTTGACCGCCGCATTCAGCCGTTCGTCTACCTTAGCCTGCAAGTCGGCGCTTGCCGGTACGGTCTGCGCCGCGCCCGTCGCCGCCAGCGCCAGGCAAAGTAAAACGACCATCATCAACTGTCTCTTGATCTCTCGCATTGAAAATCACTCCCGATCTTTTGAATGTTGGGCAACCGCTTCAGTTGCGCCCGCCCTGCGCGATGACTCGCTATACAAACGCAAAAGAGGGGCAGGATGTTTCTTCCCGCCCCTACTCGATTACTTGATAAGCTTCCGAAGCGCGCGGCTTCGCAATTAATTCACGGCCTCGGCGATCTCCGTGTTCAAGCCTTCCCATTTCTGCATGTATTCGCGGCGCTCGTTCTTCAGGCGCTCGACGACCTGCTGGTACTCGTCGCTGCGGCCTTGTCGCTCGTAGAGGCGGCGCGGTTGCAGTATGTCCATGTCTTCGCCGTCGAGGTCGGGCACGCGGCTGGCCACTTGATAGCCGAAGTCCGCGTCGTCTTCCCATTCAATCGTGCCTTCAGCAATCGCTTTGACGATGGCCGATGAATGATGAATGCGGACTTTCTTCGAGCGCTCATCCCCGTCGCCGCCGCCGACGCGGCCCGTGTTCAGCAGGTAGACTTCCATCGGCGATGACTGCAACAACTCCAGGAAGCGGTTGCCCTGCTGCGCGTGCTTGAGCGGGAAGAACGGATTCGTGCCGGGCACGCGCAGGAACTTGCCGGCCTCTGCCGCGCCGCCCGCCGACGTGCCGCGCGTCTCGCCAAGCATGAAGTAAGCCGCCGCCTGTTGGCGATTGAGCCGGGCGACGCCGGGGATGATGTTGTCGTTGCGGTTGAGGATCAACAGGAAGTCCGCCGACTTGATTTCGCGCGCGTCCATCATTCCGCTGATGTCGGCCATACGCACGACCGCGCGACCATTCTGCGTGTAGCTGGTGTCGTAAAAGTCCAGCTCGCCATCGGCATCCTGCGAGACGTTTTCGAGATAAGCATACCGGCTGGTGACAGCGTGATAAATCGTCGGCTCGTCGCGCTCGTTCAAGCCGAAGGTCTTCGCAAAGCAGCCGTTCTCGGTGGCGTAAATCTTGCCGCCCGGCATCAGCGCGACGAAGTCGTCCTGCACCGGCGACGAGTTGTTCTGCTTGGTGAAAGTCGTCGTCGTCTTGCCCGTGCCCGACAGCCCGATGATGAGGCCGACGCGATTGCCGCTCGAAACCGGAATCACTTTGCAGCCGGCGTGCAAGGCCAGCCCGCCGCGATCATAGACGATCTGATTCCACATACGCAGGCCGCCCTTCTTCGACTCGCCGAAGTAATCGCTGTTGAAGACGCGCGTGACGCCCTTGTCGAGATCAACCGCGATTAGACGATCCGAAGGGTAGCCCGGCATCACCAGATTCGGCGTGTAGATGATGGTCAATCTAGGCTCGAAGCTGTCGAGTTCTTCGTCAGTAGCCGGGTAATACAGGTGCTTCTGCATACCGGCGACGTTGGCGTTCGAGCGTTCGATGATGAGGCGCGCGGGGACGCGAAATTCCGGGTCATTGCCGATGAAACCGTCAACGACGATCATCTCGCAGGTGCGGATATAGTCGTTCTGTAATTTGGCGACGCGGTCGTATTCGGCGCGCGTGATCGTCAGCGAGTCGTGCCGTTCGGGCGTGTCGGTGACGACGTAGGTTGAGAGTTTTGAGCGCGAGTCAACGCGGGTCTGGGTATTGGTGTTGTGATAACCCGTTGTGCGCGTGTTGGGCATCGCTTCGGTCAATTCACGAAGCCGCTCAGCCGAAGGATTCCAGATGACCTCCTTCGGCTCGACAGGTAGGATGGCTCTCGCAGACGGTTTACTCATTGATTCCTCCGGTGTTGATTTAGAGAGTCAACTAAAGAGAAATGATAGCCCACGAAAAAAAGGCTGGCAAATGCGCGCCACTGGCGGTACTGCCGCCTCAACTCAGTATGTCATCCACTATGATAGTGAGGCCAGGGAGAGAATCAATCGTTAAATGGTCGCCGCGCTGCGCTGTCTGCATGGATTGATAGACGCCATTCGCCGGCTGCGAGTAGACCTCGATCACGCCGGCACTCAAATCAATCAGCCAGACCAGCGGAATCAACGCGCGAGCGTAGAGCGGCACTTTGACGTTGCGATCAAACTGAACGGATGAGTCCGCGACTTCGACGATAAGGAACACATCGGCAGGCGTCGGCTTGGCTCGAGCGTAATAATCATTGCGCGGCTTGAGCAACGCCAGATCAGGCTGCGGCTCGGAGTAGTTATCCAGGCGAATCGGATTTTGTACGCTGACAAACGCCGTAAGACCGACAAGACGTGTAAAGAGCATAGTCAGCCGAATCACACATCCAACGTGAAGATCGCCGATAGGGCTCATTTCAATAATCTCTCCATCAATCAACTCGATGGGATCGTCTTCGGTGAGAATGCCGGCTTCGAGCATCCGCATATAATCATCAACCGTAAACGCCCAGTGCTTGACCGACACCGGCCTGCTACCTTGCAGGATGACCTGTGAGTCCAATCCCAGCATATCGCTCCTACTGATTGTAGCGGGCGCGCTCGCGCTCAAGCCGCGCCGACTGCACAAAGGCCGTCGCTTCCGGGTCGGAAGGCACGACCGCGTCGAGATCAGTGAAGACGTACCTGAAGCGCGGGTGTCCGTCTTTGTCGAGATACACCCGCAAGTCGCCCTGCCGAATATTGCCGGGCGCAGCCGGCACGACCAGCGTGTTGCCGACCTGCCGCGTGTTGAACAGGCCCTCGGCATTGCCGGCGATGACCACATCGGCTTCCGGGTTCTCGGTCGCCAGCTTCATCGCCCCGGCCATCTCCGCGTGCGCGACAATCACCAGCACGTCGCATTGCTTGCGCGCGACGGGGACGACGCGACGCGCCGTCTCATACATATTCTTCACGGTCGCATCGGCAATGCCGTCGCTCGTGCGGTACGGCTCGGCCAGTCCGACGAAGCCGATGCGCAGCTTGTTGGATCGAGTCTTAATGCGCGGGCTGCTCACTTCCTTAATGATGAACGGAGCCGGCGCGGCAACGTTGTCATCGTAGTCGGCGTTGGCCGAAATGAATGACTTGAGCATCGGCGTGCGCTGCTGGCGTTCGGCCAAGCCTTCTTTTGCCAGCCACCGCTGAGCCTCTATCAGGTCGTTGCGGCTCAGGTTGATCACGTCCACAGGCCAGCGGCTGTAGGCGCGCACCACCTGATCATTTTGCAGCATCACCATACGGTCGGACGGCGACGACGTGTACCAGAGCTGCCCGGCTTCGACCTGCAACACCGGCACGTCTTTGAATCGCTTCTTGAACGCGTCGAGGTAGCCGAGGCGACGCGCCAGCCCGCCACGCGGAAAATTGCAATCGCATACTTCAAGGTTGCCACGCATATTGGCCGTAATCAGGACCGCCAGCGCGAACCCGTCGTCCGCGCCGAGCCGTTCTTCAAGCGTCGCCGGTTGCTGCGCGGTCACAGACGCCTGCGGCGCGTTCGGCGCCTGCGCCAGCACGCCCGTTATGATAGTTACACACAAAAATAATGCGAGAATCGTTTTGCTCAACAACTGCCCTTCTCCTCTGAATCAGGATACAGGATACAGGATTCAGGATTCAGTTCAGGCATTGAACGTGAGTGGCCGCCGCTGAATCGGGTAGCTTGTGAAGTTCCCGCCCTGAATCCTGAATCCTGTATCCTGTATCCTGTCTTTAAGGTTCTACCACACTTGCTTCGGCAGCGACAATCAGCGCATCAGGTTTGCATCGTCGCGGCGGCTCGCATAAACTGGCTGCACATTGAAACCGTAACTTGCTCTCATCGGATCGCTGAAAGGAGCGCCGGCGATGAACGTCCTCTTGCTGTCGATGCCCGATTCGTTCGAGCATATGCCCGCAGTCGCCATACGTATGCCGAACGGCGCGCTGGCGTCGCTTGCCGGCAACGTAGACCCGCACCACCGCGTCGCCATCGCCGATCTAATCCTTGTGCAAGATCGCGTGCGCGACACCGTCGCGCGACTGGTGCGCGAGCATCAGCCCGACATCGTCGGCTTGTCGGTGATGACGTTTCAGCGCAAGACGGCGATGAAGATCATTGATTTCATCCGCGCCCTCAAGCCTGACGTGCGATTCGCGGTCGGGGGTTATGATCCGAGCCTCGCGGCAGATGCCTACACCGCGAACGAGACGGGCCGCGTCGATTTCATCGTGCGCGGCGAAGGCGAGATTACCTTTCGAGAGCTGTTGCGCGCCATTGAAAACGAGAGCGGATTCGATCACATCGCCGGCCTCTCGTATCGCAGCGGCGAGCGCTTCTACCACAACCCTGAGCGCGCGGTGAGCCGACTGGAGAGCAGCGAGATTCAATTGCCGAATCGGCGGGCGCGGGCGCTCGCGGGTTACACCTTTCTTGGTCGGCAGGTGGATGTGATCGAGACTTCGCGCGGCTGCACCTTTGATTGCAGTTTCTGCTCGATCATCGAGATGCGCGGGCGCAACTTTCACACCTACTCGTTCGACCGCGTCATCGCCGACATACGCGACGCTTACGACAACGGCGCGCGGTCGATCTTCATCGTGGACGACAACATCACGCTGAACGTCAAACGATTCGAGGCGCTGTGCGAAGCGATCATCGAAGCGGGCTTGAATAAGATAGATTACACTGTGCAGGCGATGACCTCGGCCATCGCCAATCACGGCGAACAGCTTGCGCCGCTGATGCGCCGCGCCGGTTTCCGTTATGTCTTTCTCGGCATCGAGAACATTCTCGAAAGCGACCTCGACTTCCTGCGCGCCCGCTCAAAGAACACGCAGCGCGAGAATGGCAAGCGCGCCGGCAACGCGACCTTGAAAGCGATTGACGACATCCGCCGAAATAAGATGTACGTCGTCGGCGGCTTGATCGTCGGCAACCCGGACGACACGCGCGATTCGATTGAAGCGAACCTGGCGTTCGCGCGGCGCTACGTCGATTGGCCTTACATTCAACACCCGACGCCTTACCCACGCACGCCGATGACCGTTGACTTCCGCAAGCGCGACTTGATCATCAACGAACGCCTCGAAGAATATGACGGCACGACGGCGGTCGTGAAGACCGACCATATGTCTGCCGAAGAGGCCGAGTTTATGAGGTGGCGGGCTGAACGCTGGATGAAGCTGCGTCATATGCCTGCGGCTTTCGCTCACGATCCGCTGTTCATCATCCAAAACGCGCTGCGTATGTTCGCTTACACTTTTCGAGGCAGCACGCTGAAGACCTTCCTCGGCCTTGAAGACGAGCGTCGCGCCTTTGCCCGCTATCGCGCCCTGCGCCAGAAAGAGCGGGCTTACATTTGATTTAATGGAGATGAGCCGAAGACCTGACTCGCACCGGCTAGTCTTCCGACCACAAAGCGATCTCTTCGCCGAGGCCGCGCTCGCGCGCCAGTTGATAAACGCGCAGAGCCGTCGAAATGTCTTCGAGCGCGATGCCGTTCGATTTGAATAGCGTGATCTGATCGTCGCTGGCGCGGCCCTTAACGTGACCGGCGATAATGCGGCCAAGCTCAGTCACAGACTCCCAGCTAATGACGCCGCGCTCAATCGCCGGCAGCAAGTCGCCGGCTTCGAGACGCGACTGCTCGACGGAATCGACCGCGATAATCGCCGCGCGCCGCACCGTCTCGACATCGACCTCGGCCTTCGACAAAAAGTTCGAGCCGGCGGCGTTGATGTGCGTGCCCGGCTCGACCCATTCGCCTTTCAGCACAGGCTCGCGCGCCGAAGTCGCTGTGATGATAATGGAACAACCCTGCGCCGCCGCTTCAGGCTGCTCGACGGCGACGACTTCGCATCGCACCAGCGAGGCCATACGGCGCGCGAAGGCGTCGCGCTTCTCGGCATTGCGGCTGTAGACGCGCACCTGTCGGAGCTGGCGCGCGGCGCAAACCGCCATCACCTGGCTCTCGGCTTGCCAGCCGCTGCCGTAAACGCCGAGCACGTCCGCCGACTGCCTCGCCATATACTTTGTCGCTACGCCTGACGCTGCGCCCGTCCGCATCTGCCCCAGACGGTCGGCTTCGATCATCGCCAGCATATCGCCGCTCGCCGCGTCGTAGAGCAGCACCAGAAAGCGCGCCCCTTTGCGCGAGACGGTGTAAGTCTTCAGACCATAAACGCCGAGCCGTTTATCGCCCGCCGCCATCACGTGTAGCTGGCCTGTCGGCACGGCGACGCGATAACGCGGGCGGTTCGTCGCTTCGCCTTCGGCCTGATCGCGCAACACCTCTTCGACCGCTTCAATGGCCGTTTCGATGTTGAGCAACTCGGTGACGTGTCGTTCTCTGAGCAGTAGTGTCATAGCATTCACGACGCGGTGACGCGGCGACAGGGCGACGCGGCGATTAAGACAGTTGTCGTAACCGTCGCCGCGTCGCCCCGTCGCCGCGTCGCCGCGTCACCTTTCTGGCGCGCGGTAGCCGGTGCGCGAGCGCACGGTTGCGCCCGCTTGTTTGACTTCGACGCGAATCTGCCGCCAGCGTCCATCGTGGCTGCGATTCGTCGGGTAGTAACTGAGCGAGTACTGCGAGCGCAAATCGTCGGCGATCTGTTTGTAAACCCCGGTCAAGTCGGCCAGCGTCTTGACCGGGTAATCGCGCCCGCCGGTGTGCGTTGCCATATCGCGCATCTCGCGCCGCGCCATATCATAGAGGCCGGTGTTGATCTCGCGCTTCAGCAGCGGCGATAGCGCCTCACGCGGGCGCAGGCGTTCGGGCGAGTCCTTATCGAACTCATCAAAGTAACGCGCCAGTTGGCTCGGCGAGAAGTTTAGATGATCGGGGTCAGAGCGATCTTTCAGCAAGCCGTCGAGCGTTGCCTCTTCGGTGTTCAGCTCAAGGAAATAGATCGAAGCCTCTGTGCGCTCAATGAGCGGCGCAATCTGTTTATAGTTTTTTATGCTGGTCGAATCGACGCCGTCCGACATACACACGATAGCCTTGCGGCCTTCGACCTGCTTGAGCGGGCTGTCTTCGAGCGCCAGCAAGATGGCATCGTAAAACGATGTGCCGGTCGCAGTCGAGAAGCGCGACGTGGCGCTGCCGGGTGTGGTGGTGATCTGCTCAATGGCGGCGACGACGCGTGCGCGCGGGTCTGTGAATTCCCCGATCATTTCAACATCGCGGCTGAAGACGATGACGCCGACGCGGTCGTCAAATCGCAACTCGGCGAGAAAGTTGCGCGCCGCGCGCTTCATCAACTCAATGTCGGCGTGCGTCGAGCCGCTGATGTCCAACAGCAACAACAGTGTGAACGGTTCTTCGGTGGCGGCGAAATGCTCGATGCGCTGGCGCGCGCCGTCTTCGTAGACCGTGAAGTCATCGGCCTTCAGCGAACGCAGCACGCGCCCGTTGCGATCTGTCACCGAAGCGGTGAGCGAGACGAGATCAGCTTTTAATTTAATCGGCTCGTCCTGCTCCTGCGCGCGCACGAGCGGCGCGGCGGCGAGCAGCGTAACGAGCATCCCTAAAATGAGTCGCGTGCGATTGCGCATGATTTGTTTCCATGTCTGTCGCGTTAAATCAATCCTACCTGCACGCCGCCGCTTTGCCAACGGCTGACCCAATGGCTCACCCAACAACTAACCTAACAACTGACCCAATAACTGACCCAATAACTGACAACGATAGCAACTCACTGGGCGCGGAAAAGTTTCATTGTTTGGCGCGCGTGATGCGCCTTTCGTCATCGCATATTTTGGACAGCGACGCGGGCCTGTGCTATCGTTTTTTTCAGTGGATTTATCTTTAGAATGCACCTTGCTATTCTAACTTTCCGGAGGCCGCAATGGATCAAGTCAAAGAAGGCGATAACATCTCACTACATTACACCGGCACGCTCGATGACGGCACCGTTTTCGATTCCAGCGAAGGCCGCGACCCGCTCAGCTTCACAGTCGGTTCCGGTGAAGTCATCCAGGGGTTCGACGACGGCGTGCGCGGCATGGAAGTCGGCCAAACGCGCGACATCAGCATTCCACCCGATCAGGCGTACGGCGAATATTATGAAGAACTCGTGCGGGTCGTGCCGCGCCAGGCCTTTCCCGAAGGAATGACGCCGGCGGTCGGGATGACGCTGGAGCTTGAAATGCCATCGGGTCAGAGCCTCCCCGTGCGCATCATCGATATCGAAGGCGACGAGATCACGCTCGACGCCAATCATCTGCTGGCCGGCGAAACACTCAATTTCAAAATCCACCTCGTTGACATCAACAAGGACGGCGAATGATTGTATAGTTACTCCTTCACATAACGTAGGGGCAAGGGCCAGCCTTGCCTCTACACTTGAAGGAGATCATCGGCTTGCCTGACTTCATCCGCATCGGCATTGACACCGGCGGCACGTTCACCGATTTCGTCGTCGCGCGCGGCACGCGCCTCACTTCGTTCAAAGTCTCTTCGACGCCGCACAATCCCGCTGAAGCCATCCTCGCAGGGCTGGCGCGCGTCATTAGTGAAAGCGGCAACCTTCCCACAGAGATCGTTCACGGCACGACCGTCGCCACGAACGCTTTGCTTGAGCGCAAAGGCGCGCGCACGGCGCTCGTCACCACGGCGGGCTTCGAGGACGTGATTGAAATAGGCCGGCAGGCGCGGCCTGAGCTTTATAACTTGATGGTGACGCGGCCCGCGCCTTTGGTTGCGCGCGAGCTGCGATTCGGCCTGGACGAACGCACAGGGCCGGGCGGTGAAATCATCGCGCCGCTCGATCAATCCAGCCTCGACGAAATCATTAGTAATCTTCGCCACATCAGCCCGTCGGTCGAATCCGTCGCCGTCTGCCTGCTCTTTTCATTCACCAACCCGGCGCACGAACAGGCGGTCGCCGGCGCGCTGGCCGACTTGAATATCCCCGTGTCGCTGTCGCACAAGATTCTTCCCGAATACCGCGAATACGAACGCACCTCGACGACCGTCATCAACGCTTATCTCGTGCCGATGATGTCGCGCTACCTGCGCTCGTTGATGGACGGATTGGGGGCCGGGGGCAAGAGGCCGGGGGCCAGGGAAATCAAAGAGGAAAGCGGAACGGCGAAACGTAAGCGCAGTAGAGCAATCGGCCTTTCCCTTCACCCTTCACCCTTCACTCTTTACCCATCTTCACCCGGCCCCCGGCCCCCGGCCCCCGGCCCCATCAGCCTGCGTGTGATGCAGTCCAACGGCGGCTCGGTGTCGGCAAGCGTAGCGGCTACTGAGCCGGTGCGCGCCATTCTTTCCGGGCCGGCGGGCGGTGTGGTCGGCGCGCTACGAGTCACGGCGGCAGCCGGTATACGTGACATCATCACGTTTGATATGGGCGGCACGTCTACGGATGTGGCGCTGTGTCGCGGCGAAGCGCGCACCACGAATGAGGCTCTGGTGGCCGCTTTGCCGGTCGCCGTGCCGATCATAGACATTCACACCGTCGGCGCGGGCGGCGGCTCGATTGCCCGCATTGACGAAGCGGGCGCGCTGCGCGTCGGCCCCGAATCGGCAGGCGCAGACCCCGGCCCGGCTTGTTACGGTCGCGGCGAAGAAGTCACCGTGACCGATGCAAATCTCGCGCTCGGACGCTTCGGCAGCGCTGATCTGTTGGGCGGCGCGATGCCGCTCGATGTCGAACGATCACGCGCCGCGCTTGCGCGATTGGCCGGCGCGATGTCCGAGCACAGCGCCCGCCGCGTTACCATTGAGCGGGCGGCGCTCGGCGTCGTGCGCGTAGCGAACGCGAATATGGAATCGGCGCTGCGCGTCGTCTCGGTCGAACGCGGACAAGACCCGCGCCTGTTCACGCTGGTCAGCTTCGGCGGCGCGGGCGGCCTGCACGTTTGCGCGCTGGCCGACGCGTTGCGCATCCCGCGCGTCATCGTTCCGCGCTCGCCCGGCACGCTATCGGCGCTCGGCGTGTTGCTCGGCGATGTCGTCAAAGATTATTCGCGCACGGTGATGCTGAAGACCGAAGCGAGCGAGCGGCGCGTGATTGAGCGTGGCTTCGCGCAACTGGAACGTGAAGCGATGGGCGATCTCAAACGCGAAGGCTTCGCGGCCAATCGAATCAAGCTGGCGCGGTCGGTAGCGATGCGCTACGTCGGCCAGTCGTTCGAGATTGACGTGGCGTGGAGCAATCGTTTCGAGTCGCGCTTTCACGCCGCGCACCGCGAACGTTATGGCTACGCTGACGCGCAGCGCGCCACCGAGATTGTTTCGCTGCGCGTGCGAGCAACGGGCGTAACCGACAAGCCGCGCTTGCTGCGCTCATCGTCCAAGCCGCGCAAGGCCGCGCCGCGCCACACGGCAGACGTTTACTTAAGCGACCGAGCCGAGCGCGTGCCGGTTTATGCGCGCGACGATTTCGAGGCCGGGCTGAAACTGCGCGGGCCTGCCGTCATCACCGAATACAGTTCGACGACGCTGATCCCCGCAGACCGTCAGGTCGCCGTTGATGAATGGCTGAACCTGATCGTCACTTGATGCCACACCGGAGGAAGGTAATGAAAATCATGCGGCTGATCGCTCTCTCGTTGGCGCTCGTATGCGTTGCGGCAACGGCTCACGCCAAGGTCACGCGCCTTGAAATCACCACGCGCAGTGATGTCGCCGGCGGCAAGCCGTTCGGCAATGCCGGGCCATACGAGAAGATCGCCGGCAAACTCTACTTCGAGGTAGACCCACAGGCGGCGCGCAACCGCCAGATCGTTGACCTCGACAAAGCGCCGCGCAACGCGAGCGGCGCAGTCGAATTCGCCGCCGACTTCTTCATCCTCAAGCCGAAAGATATAAGTCACGCGAACGGCGCAGCGCTGGTCGAAATCCCGAATCGCGGCGGCAAGGCATTGTTGCGCTTCTTCGATCACGGGCACAGTTCGCCCGACTCGGCGAGCGAAGAAGCGATGGGCGATGGTTTTCTGCTGCGGCAAGGCTTCGCGCTGGTCTGGATCGGCTGGCAGTTCGATGTGCCCGACGAGCCGAACCTGTTGCGATTGATTGCGCCTGTAGCGACTGACAACGGCAAGCCGATTCGTGGCCTCGTGCGCGCCGACTTTGTTTTTTCAACCAAGGTCTATGAGACATCACTCGGTCATCGCGGGCAGAAGCCTTATCCGGCGATTGACCTCAGTGATGAGCATTACACACTGACGGTGCGCGATTCCGTTCTGGGCGAGCGGCGCGTGGTTCCGCGCGACCAGTGGCAGTTCGCGCAGATGGTCAACGGCCAGCCGGTCAGCGACGCTAATTCGATTTATCTGAAAAGCGGCTTCGAGCCGGGCAAGATATATCAGATTGTTTATCGCGCCGAAAGCCCTGTAGTCGTCGGGTTGGGCCTCGCGGCAGTGCGCGACGCTGTCGCGTTTTTCAAGTATGAGAAGAACGAGGCGCTCGCGGTCAACCGCGCCATCGGCTTTGGCATCTCGCAATCGGGCCGCTTCTTGCGGCATTTCTTGTACGAAGGCTTTAACGCCGATGAGCGCGACCGCCAGGTCTTTGACGCGATTGACGCGCACGTCGCCGGTGGCGGGCGCGGCAGTTTCAATCACCGCTTCGCCGAAGCGTCGCGCGATGCCAGCCCGTTCTCGACTTTCTTTTACCCGACCGACATCTTTCCTTTCACCGACCTCGAACAGCGCGACCCGATTACAGGTGAGCGCGATGGCTTGCTGACACACGCCAAAGGTCAGCCGCTGCCGAAGATTTTCTACACGTTCTCTTCTTATGAATACTGGGGCCGCGCTGCTGGGCTGATTCACACGACACTCGATGGCAAAGACGCGCCGCTGCCGGATAACGTTCGCATTTACTATTTCGCGGGCGGCCAGCACGGGCCATCAGGGTTCCCGCCGCAGGCCAACGGCACGCAGAACCTGACAAGCCCGAACGACTACACCTGGGCGATGCGCGCGTTGATTGTCGCGCTCGACCGCTGGGCAAAAGCGGGCACGCCGCCGCCGCCGAGCCGCTATCCGCACATCAGCGACGGCACGCTGACGCGTCCTGATGCCGTTGCCTTTCCGAAGATTCCCGGCATCAACTTTCCGCGCACGATTCACGAAGCTTATCGCGTCGATTACGGGCCGCAGTTCAAGTCAAAGGGTGTCGCCACGCTTGAGCCGCCGCGCGTCGGCAAGGCATTTGTAATGTATGTTCCGCAAGTTGATCATGATGGCATCGACCTCGGCGGCATACGCTTGCCCGAAGTCGCCGCGCCGCTCGCCACCTACACGGGCTGGAACCCGCGCGACCCAAAGACCGGCGCGCTTGATCAACTGGTAGACTTCGCCGGCTCGTTCATTCCTTTTGCTAAAACCAAAGCTGAACGCGAACGCACAGGCGACCCGCGCCTTTCTATCGAAGAACGCTACGGCAACCGCGAGCATTATCTCGAACAGGTCAAGCAAGCGGCTCAAAAATTAGTCAACGGCGGCTATCTGCTCGCTGAAGATATGCCGGCGCTCGGCGCTCGCGCAACGCAGTACTGGAACGGAATTATGAAGCAATAGACAGGCAGTCCCGTAGGGACGACCTGTTTATAGTCAACGATGCAATCAACGAAGCAAGCTCCGTCAGGAGCGCAATGTAGACATCACGCCCCTACGGGCTTCATCATTCTTCACGCGACTAACTATAGACAGGTCGTCCCTACGGGACTGCCTCTGCTATCATCGCGTCTATGAAGATATTGACCGCCGAGCAGATGCGTGAAGTGGATCGGCTGACGACCGAGCGCTACCACATACCGAGCATTCTGCTGATGGAGAACGCCGCCGCGCGCACAGTCGAAGCTATCGAACAAAAGCTCGGCGCGATGAGCGGACGGCGCGCGCTGGTGATTTGTGGTAAAGGTAACAATGGCGGCGACGGCGCGGCGGTGGCGCGATTGCTCACGATCAAAAGCGCGGCGGTTGACGTGTTGCTGCTCGGTCGCATAGACGAAGCGCGCGGCGACGCGAAGATCAATTTTGAAATCGTCCGCGCGCTGGCGGCTTCATCGACGCAAGCGCGGTTGATTGAGATTGAAAACTCGGAGCAGTTACGCGATGCAGCGACGACGCATCGGCCTGACGTGATCGTTGACGCGATATTCGGGACGGGCCTTGCGCGACCGGCGGCTGGGTTATTCGCCGAAGCTATCGAACAGATCAACGCGCTTGGCGAGCGTGTGCCGGTCGTCGCGGTTGATGTGCCTTCGGGCGTCGCTTCGGATAACGCCGAATTGATCGGCCCGTCGGTGCGCGCGAGCTTGACTGTGACGTTCACCGCGCCGAAGGTGGCTAATGTGTTATCGCCCGCTTGCGAAACGAATGGCGCGCTGATCGTCGGGCATATCGGTTCGCCCGATGAGTTGATTAACGCGTGCGGCGCGCAACTGAATCTCGTTGAATCGCAGGACGTGGCGCGGTGGCTCGTGGCGTCGCGTCGCAGCCCGCAGGCCAACAAAGGCGACGCCGGTAAGGTGCTGGTCATCGCCGGCTCAAGCGGCAAGACCGGCGCGGCCTGTATGGTCGGCGAAGCGGCGATGCGCGCCGGCGCTGGGCTTGTCACCATCGCCACACCCGAATCATCGCAGAAGGTCGTCGCCGCTCACGTCATCCCGGAGTGTATGACCGAATCATTGGCCGAAACGGCTCTGGGAGCCGTTTCCAGGGAAGCCGCCGAGCGCGCGATGGAGTTGGCAGCGGCGCGCGATACGATAGCGATGGGGCCGGGACTCGGCTCGTCGGAAGAGACGACGCGCGCCTTCGTTCGCTCGATGGTCGTGCAGCGCGAACGGCCTATGGTGTTGGACGCCGACGCGCTCAACGCGCTCGTGCCGTGGGCAGAGAACGTCGCCGGCAGCCGCGCTCATCCGCTCATCCTGACGCCGCATCCGGGCGAGATGGCGCGGCTCACAGGCCGAACGATCAGCGACATCCTTGCCAACCGTGTCGAGGCGGCGCGCGAGTTTGCGACTGCGCACGCGGTGATCCTGGTCTTGAAAGGCAGCCGCACGCTCATTGCCGCGCCCGACGGCGAAGTCTACGTCAACCCAACGGGCAACGCCGGGATGGCGACGGGCGGAACGGGCGACGTGCTGACCGGCATCGTCGCCGGCTTGCTGGCGCAAAAGCCCGATGACCCGCTCGCGGCGACGATTGCCGCCGTCTACCTGCACGGATTGGCGGGCGACCTCGCGGCGGCAAGGTTCGGAACCCGCGCGATGATCGCTACCGACATCATCGCGCATCTTGGCGAAGCGTTCATTCGCGTCGGCGGCGAGGCCGAACGCTTCGAGCCGGCATAAACGAATCAACGTGACACAAGAGACAGAACAAGCAGGCCAGCCAATGTTCGGCGTCTTTGACTCGCAAGCGCCGGAGATGACATTCGCGTTCGCGCAGCACATCGGCGAGGGGGTGAATGAGCGCGCCGTCTTCCTGTTGAGCGGCGACCTCGGCGCGGGCAAAACCGTCTTTGCCAAGGGGCTGGCCGCCGGCTTAGGGATTGACCCGGAAGAAGTCACCAGCCCATCGTTCACGCTGGTCAACGAATACGAAGGCCGCCTGCGGCTTTATCACATTGATCTCTATCGGCTCGACGCGGGCGCGTGCCGCGAACTCGGACTCGAAGAAATCTTCGCCGACGAGCGCGCGGTCACGGTCATCGAATGGGCCGAGCGTTTAAGCGAAATCCCCGTCGGCGCACTGCGCGTTGAGATCGAATACCTATCCGACACCGAGCGGCGCATACGCGTCGCGCCCGCGCAGTGAAGAACGCCGTCATAGACAACCCTCTGTAGCCAGCCCTATAATTTTGGTGTGGGCGCGCTGACGATGGTGAGCGCGTCGTGATCAATCCAGTTTTCTCCGCTTCTCATCCTGCACGACGCTCAATGATTCGATCATCATTCTCGAATAAGTGACGAGAAGATTATGGCGCAAATCAAAGACAAAGTGCAGAACGCGCTCGACGAGACGCGCATACTGATCCTTGGCTCGCAGGTGTTGCTCGGCTTTCAATTCCGCTCGGCCTTCGAGACAGGCTTCGAGAAGCTGCCGGAGCACGCGCAATACCTGAAGTTCGGCGGGCTAGGATTGATGCTCATCGCCATCGGCTTATTGATGGCTCCCGGCCCGTATCACCAGCTTGTCGAGAATGGCGAAGACACTTCACGCATGCACCGCTTCACCAGTTTGATGGCTATGCTTGCATTGCTACCGTTCGCCTTCGGCTTCGGCATAGACGTGTTCGTCGCCGCTGAAAAGCTGATGGGCGGCGCGCTGGGCATCTTGGCCGGTTTACTGATGACGCTGATGGCGCTCTTCTTCTGGTATGGCATTGAGGCGATATGCAAAGCCGAACACGAGCCGGAAGCGATAGAGAGGCAGGAGATGGACAAGCAACAATCGCAGAAAAAGAATGGCGGCACGAAGATCAAAGACAAGATCAGGCACGTGCTCACCGAAGCGCGCGTCGTGCTGCCGGGCGCGCAGACCCTGCTCGGGTTTCAGTTCAGCATCTTCCTGATGGAGAGCTTCGATAAGCTGCCCGATTCGTCGCGCTACATCCACTTCGCCAGCCTGGCGATGGTGGCCTTGAGCATCGTGCTGCTGATGACGCCTGCGGCTTACCACCGCATCGTCGAGCGCGGCGAAGAGACCGAACACTTCCATCGCTTCGCCAGCCGTGTGCTGCTGGCAGCGATGGTTCCGTTGGCGTTAGGGCTGAGCGGCGACTTCTTCCTCGTGGCGCGCAAAGTAACCGACTCCGCGCCGTTGGCCGCCGCGCTGGGGCTAGTGTTGCTGGCGCTGTTTTACGGCCTGTGGTTCGGCTATACCGCTTATCGCCGCAGCCAGCGCGAGCAGGAGCAACCCTGGCACGCTGAGCATCAGGAAGCGGCGGATTGATTCGGCATCATGATGAAATGGGCTGAGCTTTCAAAAGCGCAACTGAATTGCAATGACTATTTTTGAAAGCCCTGTAGTATAGTTCAGCAATCGAGTTGGGAGTAGTGGGAGTCAGGGGGAAGTGGACGCCCCCCTGAGCCTCTTGGCCAGTTAGAATATAGACAGCCTCGGAGCCTGTTCAGGCTCTTTTCTTTTTGCGGCAGATTTTCACCAACCGCATTCATCGCACAATTGGCAGCGATGTGAGATTTTGAAACCGCAGAGGGCGCAGAGAACACAGAGGATTTTCTACAAACCTCCGCGTTCTCTGCGCCCTCTGCGGTAAACCCTCCAGCCACGCCTTGCTGAAAGAACCAGCGACCACGGCTCAGACCGTCATCACTTCTTTCTCTTTGTGCTCTGACACCTCGTTGATCCTAGCGATGTGCTGATCGGTCAGCTTCTGCACTTGATCGAGGCCGTCTTTCTCCTGATCTTCAGAGACGGCTTTATCCTTGAGCAGTTTCTTGAGATGCTCGTTGGCGTCGCGGCGGACGTTGCGGATGGCCGTGCGGTGTTCTTCGCTGATCTCGTGCACAACCTTGACCATCTGGCGGCGGCGCTCTTCGGTGAGCGGCGGGATCGGCACGCGGATCAGCTTGCCGTCGTTGGACGGGTTCAGTCCCAGATCGGACGCGCGTATCGCCTTCTCAATCGGGCCGAGCTGAGTCGGGTCGAACGGCTGCAAGGTGATCAGCGTCGGTTCGGGCGCGTGGACCGTCGCCACCTGATTGAGCGGCATCTCGGTGCCGTAATACTCGACGCGTATGTTATCGAGCAGGCTCACCGAGGCGCGGCCCGTGCGTACGGCGGCGAGTTTCTTGCGCGCGTCATCAACCGCCGAATCCATACGGCGGCGCGCATCGTTGATGATGTCTTGGATGTCCATTCAAAGCCCCTTCCAATTTTGGATTTGAATTTTGAATTTTAGATTATCCGGCGAATCATTGAAAAGCCGCGATGAATCCAAAATCGCCGGCGCGAAGCGCCAAGCCGTGAAATCCAAAATCAGGCCGTTGCGCCCGACTCTTCAGCCAACTCAGCGGGCAAGTGGTTGCACACGACGGTGCCGACCTTCTCGCCGCAGACGACGCGGGCGATGTTGCCTTCTTTGTAGAGATTGAAAACGTGAATCGGCACGTTGCGCTCGCGCACCAGGCTGATGGCCGATGTGTCCATCACTTTCAGGTCGCGCTGAATCACATCGAGGTAAGTCAGGTGGTCGAACATGGTCGCGGTGGCGTCGAGGGCCGGATCGGCGGTGTAGATGCCTTCGACTTTCGTCGCCTTCAAGATGGCATCGGCGCGAATCTCCAGCGCCCGCAGCGCCGCCGCCGAGTCGGTCGTGAAGTACGGGTTGCCGGTTCCGGCGGCGAAGATGACGATGCGGCCTTTCTCGACGTGGCGGATGGCGCGGCGGCGAATGAACGGCTCGGCGATCTTGTTCATTTCGAGCGCCGACATTACGCGCGTGAACGCGCCCTGCTTTTCGAGCGCGTCCTGCAAGGCGAGCGCGTTAATCGCCGTCGCCAGCATGCCCATATAATCCGCCGAGGCGCGATCCATCCCTTTCGCAGACAGCGCGACGCCGCGAAAGATGTTGCCGCCGCCGACGACGATGGCGATCTCGACGCCGAGGTCGCGCACGTCTTTAATCTCTTTGGCGATCCGCGTTATCGTCACCGGGTCAATGCCGTAGCCTTGCCCGCCCATCAGGGCCTCGCCTGACAGCTTCAAGAGAATGCGTTTATAAACGGCTTTGCGTTCTGCTGACATAGATCACTTTTTACAAGCGGGCGGCGGATTGCGCAATAAAAAAGCCTCTCTTATCGAGAGGCTTTTTCAGGATCGTTAGCTGCCGAGCAGTTCCTGGACTTCAGCGCCCAGATCGGCGCTGCGTTTTTCGAGGCCCTCGCCCATCTTGAAGCGGATGAAGCGGCGCACCTTGACGTTCTCGCCGGTCTTGCCGGTTATGGCCGTGACCAGTTGGGCGACCGTGAGGTTCTGATCTTTGACGAACGGCTGCTCCATCAGGACGACTTCCTGATAGAACTTGCCGAGCCGGCCCTCGACAATTTTATCGAGCACCTGCTGCGGCTTGTTGGCGTTCTTCGGGTCTTGCCGAGCTTGATCGAGAGCGATCTCGCGTTCTTTATCGATCACCTCTGCCGGCACTTCATCCTTGGTGACGTAGCGCGGCTCGCTGGCGGCGATGTGCATCGCCAGGTCGTGAACGAAGCCGCGAAAGTCATCCGTGCGCGCCACGAAATCGGACTCGCAGTTGACTTCGACCAGCACGCCGATCTTGCCGCCGGCGTGAATGTAGGCATCGACCAGCCCTTCGGCGGTGATGCGGCCAGACTTCTTGGCGGCAGTCGCCTGCCCGCGCTTGCGCAGAAATTCAATGGCCTTCTCTTCGTCGCCGGCTGATTCGGCGAGCGCCGTTTTGCATTCCATCATGCCAGCGCCGGTCTTCTCTCTCAGTGCTTTAATTGCTCCTGCTGAAATCGCGTTTGACATTACTACTTGATTCTCCTCTTGGATATTAAAACCGACACGGAGACGCGGCGACCGGGTGACGCGGGGAAAGACGCGTGATTCGTCTTGATCTCTTCCCTCGCCGTGTCGCCGCGTCGCGTCTGTTTTACTCAGCGGCTTCGGCCTTTTCGATGCCTTTATCGGCAGGAAACTGTGCGCCCGGCTCGCGGTCGGTCGCCACCGGAGCCTCTTCGCGGGCGAATGCGCCGGGGACGTGACGTTCCGAAGGCACGGACTCGGCGGGCACACTCTCTTTCCTATGATCCGATTCGTGATTACCACGATGGCCGGGCTGAGACATCTGCACGTCGTTCTGCGTGATGGTGGCGGCGACTTGCGCGCCCGAAGGCGCAGCCGCGCCGGTCACAGGCGGCACAGGCGTCTCAGGAATGGGCGGCGCTCCCGGCGGCACGTAAGTCGTACGGCGTCCGCCGCGCCGGTCACGATCACCGCGCCCGCCGCGCCCGCGACGATCACGATCACCACGATCACTGCGCTCGCCGCGTTCGGGCCGCTCGCCGCGCGGAGCCGCTTCAGCGCCATCGCCAGCGCTCTCGCCGGCCTCGCCAGCGTCCGCCGCGCCTTCCTTGAGCATCTGCTGGCCTTCGACAATGGCATCGGCCATCTTGGCGGCGAACAATCGCACGGCGCGCAAGGCGTCGTCGTTGCCCGGCACGATGTAATCAATGCCGTCCGGGTTGCAGTTGGTGTCAACGATGGCGACGGTCGTGATGCCCAGTTTGTTGGCTTCGTGGACGGCGATCTCTTCCTTGTTCGAGTCGATGATAAAGATCACGTCCGGCAGGTGGCGCATATCGCGTATGCCGGCGAGGTTCTTCTCAAGCGACGCGTGCTCGCGGTCGAGTTGCAGGCGCTCTTTCTTGGTAAGCGCCTCGAAGCGACCGTCGGTGCGCATCGCCTCAATGTCCTTCATCTTCTGAATGGACTTCTGAACCGTTTGGAAGTTGGTGAGCAGGCCGCCGAGCCAGCGCTGGTTGACGTAAAACTGGCTACAGCGTTTCGCTTCTTCGGCCACCGCGTCCTGCGCCTGTCGCTTGGTGCCGACGAACAGGAAGCTCTTGTTGTCCATCGCCGCCTGGGTGACGAACTTCACGGCCTCTTTGAAGAGGCGCTGTGTCTTTTGAAGGTCAATAATGTAAATTCCGTTACGCTCGCCGAAGATGTACTCTTTCATCTTCGGATTCCACCGCCTGACCTGATGCCCGAAGTGGACGCCAGCTTCAAGCAGCTCCTTCATCGTTACAGTAGCCAATCTTACCTCCTACACGTTGAATTGGTTTATGTACTCGCCGGCCCGCGTTCCAATTGTCCTGCTGGAACAACCAATCGCAAGAGCCGACAATGGATTTAGCGATTTTGGATTGCCGATTTTGGATTGGAGAGACGCGCTGTTGCGTCAGTCCCTTAATCCAAAATCGGCAATCCAAAATCGTTTAGCGTTTCGAGAACTGGAAGCGTTTACGCGCGCCCTTCTGGCCGTACTTCTTGCGCTCTTTGGCGCGCGGGTCGCGGGTAACGAAGCCGGCGCGCTTCAGGCGCGTGCGGAATTCGGGATTGAAATCCATCAACGCCCGCGTCACGCCGTGGCGCACCGCGCCCGCCTGACCGGCCTTGCCGCCGCCATCCACATTGACCAGGATGTCGAACTTGCCGACGCTGTCGGTAAGGTGCAGCGGCTGGCGGATCACCATGCGATGCACTTCGTTATCAAAATAATCTTCGAGCTTGCGCTTGTTGACAATAATTTCGCCGGTGCCGGGCTTCATGAAGACGCGCGCCGTCGCGCTCTTGCGGCGGCCCGTGCCGTAGTTCTGAATCGTCTCTGCCACGATCAACTCTCCTTCAACTCAATTCGGCGGTGGTCGCCGCCGCGCTCTTATCGCTTGACCTCGAACGCCTCGGGCTGCTGCGCCTGGTGCGGATGATCCGTGCCGACGTAGACCTTCAGCTTCTTGCCCATCTGGCGACCGAGCTTATTCTTCGGCAGCATGCCGCGAATGGCCAATTCGAGTATGCGTTCGGGGTGCTGTTGCAACTGCTTGCGCGCGGTGATCTCTTTCAGACCGCCGGGCCAGCCGGTGTGATGGCGGTAGACTTTGTCCTGCCACTTGTTGCCGGTGAAGACGACCTTTTCGGCGTTGATGACGATGACGTGATCGCCGACATCAATGTAAGGCGTATAGGTCGGTTTGTTTTTCCCCATCAACAGGCGAGCCGCCTCGGTCGCCAGCCTCCCAACGGTCTTGCCGTTGGCGTCGATGATAAGCCACTTGCGGCTCTGCTCAAGATTCTTGCCGCTCGGAACGTATGTGCTCATGGTGCGAATCTCCAAAATAATCGTAAAGAAGACGAACGGATAGGATACGAAATGGCCTTTGTCTTGTCAAGTTAGACGGCGACACGGATTCGAGCCGCGCCGGCAGCCTCACGGTCAGGCCATTTCAATCGCTATGTGGAGAACGACAAGGACGACCGAGTCGAGAATGCGCGGGTAATGATGAAAGCTGACGAGCGACTAGCCTCCGCCGATTACAACGTACGTGGGATCACAGTCAGAGAAGATCAAGCAGCCACCATCTCGATCAACCGGGAGGCCACGTCAAACTGCGACCGCCGAGCACGTGAGCGTGCAGATGCGGCACTGACTGGCCCGCCGCATCGCCCGTGTTGATGACGACGCGATAACCGCTTTCGGCAATCTCCATCTGGTTAGCAACCTTGGCCGCGACGTAGAGCACGTGGCCCATCAACGAAAGATCGAGCTTCGACATGTCGTTGAGCGATTCCAGGTTGTGCTCGCGCGGGATGACCAGCACGTGGACGGGCGCTTGCGGGTTGATGTCCTTGATCACCACGACCTGCTCGTCTTGATAGACGTATTCCGCAGGTGTGTCCTTAGCAGCAATGCTACAAAACAGGCAGCTTTGTTCCGGCATATTTTCCATAATCGTCTCACTCGTATTATCATCTACGCTTTCGAGCCGAGTCAATCAAAAACAGCGGCCAATGACCAGTGGCCAGTGGCCAGTTTTTGGTTTCAGAGCTTAATCTTGCTTCAATAAAGGATCATGAGAACGACAGCAATTTTACTGGCCACTGGCCACTACTAATTCCTCTCCCTCTCAATGTTCGCACCGACGGCGCGCAGCTTCTCTTCGATCTTTTCGTAACCCCGGTCGATGTGATAGACGCGTTCGATGATCGTTTCGCCGCGTGCCGCCAGCCCCGCCAGCACCAGCGACGCCGAGGCGCGCAGGTCCGAAGCTTGAATACGCGCTCCCATCAATCCGCCATCGCCTTCGACGACCGCCTGCCTTCCGTTCAAGCGAATCTTTGCGCCCATACGCATCATCTCAAGCGCATGCATAAAGCGGTTCTCGAAGATCGTCTCGGTGATGATCGATGTCCCTTCAGCCAGCGTCATCAATCCCATGTACTGCGCCTGCATATCGGTCGGGAAGCCGGGATAGGGCAGCGTCGTCACGTCCGCCGGACGCAACGGCGCGGCGCTCACGCGCAGCGAGAAAGCATTGGGCTGTTCGATCCTCACGCCGGTCTCGATGAACTTATCAATCACCGCGCTGATGTGTTGAGGATTACAGTTGACAATATCGAGCTGGCCGCCGGTCATCGCGGCGGCGGCGATGAAGGTTCCGGCTTCGATGCGGTCGGGGATGATCGTGTGTTCAGCGCCGCCCAGTTGTTCAACGCCTTCGATGCGTATGGTGCTGCGGCCCGTGCCTTCGATGCGTGCGCCCATCTTGTTGAGCAGCTCGGCCAGATCAACAACTTCAGGCTCGCGCGCCGCATTGATGAGCGTGGTCACGCCATCGGCGAGCGCCGCCGCCATCATCAAGTTCTCCGTGCCCGTCACCGTCACTTTATCGAAGTAGATTTCGCGGCCCTGCAAGCGGCGGGCGCGGGCGACGACATCGCCGCCTTCGAGCGTCACCTCTGCGCCGAGCTTTTCAAAGCCCGACAGGTGCAGATCGATGGGACGTTGACCGATGGCGCAACCGCCCGGCAGCGACACGCGGGCTTCGCCGAAGCGCGCCAGCAGCGGCCCCAGCGCCAGCACCGAGGCGCGCATCGTCTTCACTAAATCATAGGGCGCTTCGCGCAGCTCGACCTTGTTGGCGGTGATCTTCAGCGTGCGCAGCTCCGGCATCAGGATGTGCGAACCGAGGTCTTCCAACAGCCGGCGCATGGTGATGATGTCGCGCACGTAAGGCAGGTTGTGCAGCGTGACGGTTTCGGCAGTGAGCAAGGCCGCCGCCATACAGGGCAGCGCCGAGTTCTTCGCCCCGCTGATTGAGACGCGCCCGGCCAACGGGCGACCGCCAATGATTCTGAGTTTATCCATCCCCTCGCACCGTCATCGAACGTGGTTCATTAACAGGTGATGTTAGCACACGCGCCGAAGCGCTGGACAGAAAAAGATGCGCCGCGTCATCATCACAGATGTAATGAAACGAATGATAGCTTTTCTTTTATTGACAGTGGCGACTCTTTTATCTGAGCGGACGATGGCCGGCATCCCGCAGCACGAACATCACGACACGCAACCGCCCGCCGCTCAGCCGCAGACGAAGCCGGCTGACAAGCCGCCCGCCGACTCACACACGCCTGCGATGCCGTCGCCGAAAGACCAGCACGCCGGCCACGACATTAGTAATCAACATGACATGGAGCATCAGCACGCCGGCATGGCCAGCGACGGGATGATGAGCACCGTCACCGGCGGGCCTTTCCGGGCGATGAGCGCGATTGGTTCCGGCACAAGTTTGATGCCGGCGTCTGCGCCCGGTTATATGTGGCACTGGATGAAAGGCGATTGGGTGCTGATGCTGCACGGCAACTTGACCATCGGCTTCAATCATCAAGGCGGCCCGCGCGGCGTCAATAAAGCCGAGTCGCAAAACTGGCTGATGCTGATGGCCGAGCGCCCCGCCGGCGGCGGTCAGTTGATGCTGCGCGGTATGTTCTCTGCCGAACCCTGGACCGCTCCGCGTCGCGGCTTTCCTGAGTTGTTGCAGACCGGCGAAACCTACAAGGGCCGCCCGATCATTGACGCGCAACATCCGCACGATCTGTTTATGGAACTGGCGGCGCAATACACGCTGCCCTTGTCAGAACATGTCTCGATCAATCTTTATGGCGGCCCGGTCGGCGAGCCGGCGCTCGGCCCCGTCGCGTTTATGCACAGGCCATCGGCGATGGAGAATCCGGCGGCGGTGCTCGGCCATCACTGGCAGGACTCGACACACATCACGCACGGCGTGTTCACCGCCGGGCTGACGGCGTGGAAGCTTCGCATTGAAGGGTCAATCTTTCGCGGCGCGGAGCCAGACGAGAATCGCAAGGACATCGAGATGGGCAAGCTCGACTCGTACAGCGGGCGCGTCTGGTTCACGCCGACGCCGAACTGGACGATGCAGCTATCGCACGGTCGCCTGACCAATCCTGAATTGCTCGCGCCCGGCGATCTGGTTCGCACCACTGCCTCGATCCATCACAACAAAACGTGGGCCGACGGCAACTGGGCGACGAGCCTGATCTGGGGCCGCAACCACGAAACGCATGGCAACTCGAACGCTTACACGTTCGAGTCAACCGTGAACTTCAAAGATAAGAACTACCTCTACACGCGGCTTGAGCTTGGCGATAAGAACGGCCTGTTGCAAGAGAACATCTGGGGGCGGCCCGGACTTGAAGACGCGCACGACCATCCAGAGGTCGTTCACGTTGCCGATGCTGACCCGCACGATGAATTAGCTGATCGCTGGTTCCGCGTCGGCGCGATGACGTTCGGCGGCGTGCGCGACATCATTGCTGACTCAAGGTTGCGTGTCGGCATCGGCGTGGACGTGAGCTTCTATCACGTGCCCGATGGCTTGAAAGCGGTTTACGGTTCGCAGCCCATCGGCTTTCGCTTCTTCCTGCGCTTGAGGCCGGGCAAGATGCAACATTGAGCGCGTGAGGTGGCCATCATTTTTTTGAGGGCGGGTGTAACCTTTGCGGCGGGCGCGGTGTCTGAGTAAGTAGAGGCGGATTGGAGCCTCCGAAAGGATCAACACTTATTCGAGCAGTGGAGAGGTAACAATGAAGCAATTGAGTAGAATTAAAAAGATGGCCATCGCGGGCGCGATGGCTTGCGCGCTGGCTGTGCCGGTCGTGATGGCGCAGACCGACGACGGCGCGAAGGGCGGGCGTCACGGCCACTTCGGCCAGCGTGGCGAGCATGGTGATCGCGGCGGCTTTGGGATGATGGGCTTTCGTCAGCTCGACTTGACTGACGCGCAGAAAGCGCAGCTCAAGCAGATTCACGAGAACCACCGCCAGGCTCTTGCGCCGGTGATGGAGCAGATTCGCGCCAAGCGACAGGAGATGCGCGCGGCCAGCGAAAGCGGCACGGTCAACGAAGCCGTGATCGCGCAGAAGCTCACCGAGATCGCGCCGCTTGAGGCCAAGGTGGTTGCCGAGCGTGCGCGTGTGCGCCAGGAATCACTCGCCGTGCTGACGGCGGAACAGAAGGCCAAGCTCGATCAGATGCGCGAGCAGGCGAAGACTCGCTGGGCCGAGCGTCGCGCTAACAAGCAACAGAAAAATCAGTAACTCTCGTGGGCAAGCCCGTCATCGGATGGGCTTGCCGCTTTTCAAATCATTGAACAGGAGCATTGCTGACAATCGAGATCGAACAGGTTTCGGAGGAGGAGTTGGTGAGGCTGGCGCGGGCTGGAAGCGAGCCGGCCTTTGAGGAGATCGTGCGTCGCCACAGCCCGCGCGTCTTTCAGATTGCCAGCCGTTATTTTCGTCAGCGTGAGCTGGTCGAAGAAGCCGCTCAGGAGGCTTTTCTTAAAGCCTACACGCAGCTTTCAACCTACGAAGGGCGCGGCTCGTTTGAAGGCTGGCTGACACGATTGACGACGAACCTCTGTTTGAACCTGCTGCGCAGCGCCAGGCGGCGACCCGAAGCCACTGTAGCCGACATCACAGACGACGAAGGCGAATGGCTGGACAATCAATTATCCGATCTTTCCGCCGTGCGCCACCAGGCGAGCGAGCGCGGGTTGGTCGCGGCTGACCTCGCCGAGAAAGTTCTCAGTGAGATGTCTGCCGACGACCGGCTGGTGTTGATGTCGCTCGATGGCGACGACCTTTCGGTCAAAGAAGTCTCGGAGATGACCGGCTGGAGCGAGGCCAAAATAAAAACGCAAGCCTCGCGCGCGCGCCGGCGAATGCGCCAGGCCGTCGAAGCCTTGCTCAGTCACCGATGGCGCGGGCGTTCTTCATAACGAAAAAATAAAGCGCAAGCCGAGAGCCTGCGCTTTACTGGTGAACTCATGCGAGACCAGCACATCACAAGCTTGCTTGAAGAGGAGCCACTCAGCCGTTTGAGCGACGACGAGCGCGCGATGATCGAAGCGCACGTCGCGGCTTGCAGCGAATGTTCGCAGTCGTACCGCGCGGCGCGGCTCGCCGAATCATTGATCGTTGCGCGCGCGGCTGAGACGCAGACCGTCTCGCCTTTCTTCAAGACGCGAGTGATGGCGGCCATACGCGACCGGCAATTGTCGCCGGAGCCGGCAGCGTGGTTAAGAATCTGGCGGGCCGCCGGCAGTCTGCTCGTAATGATGACGATGCTGGTCATCGTGCTGGTCGGCGTGAGCGTCTTCAACTCGGCGACGACTGCGCTGCCGTCGCCTGACATTGCCATCAATCAAAGTATCTATTCGACTGATGAAGTGATCTTCGGCCCGGACGACGCGGGCGAAGAGACTTACGATCAGGTGTTCGGAACAATCTACGGCTCAGAGGACGGCGATGGAAACTAGCCTCAAAAACAAATGGCAGATTCGCCTGGCGGTGTTGCTCATCTTCATCATCGGCTTTGTCGCCGGCGCGCTGACCGTGAACGTCTACCGCGCACGCCATATGGCCTCTGCGCCGGAGGAGCGGCGCGGCAGGTTCGAGCGCGTGATGGAGCAGTTGAACCTGACCGCCGAGCAGCGCGAGCAGGTGAAAGCCATTTTCAACGAGGCCCGCGCGCAACTCAGTGAGATGCGCAAAGAGTCGAGGCCGCGATTCCGCGCGATGCGCGAACAGACTCACGAGCGTTTGCGCAACGTGCTCACGCCCGAACAGTGGGAACAGTTTCAAAAACTCACTGCCGATTTCAAAGAGCATCGTTCCCGCCGAGCCAACCGCAACGACGAGCCATAAGATTCCGCCAGCGCTCACACCGTCCGCTCTTATGCACTGCCATGTGCGGTGACTCACCTAGCTGCTTGTTATAGATGCGCGAGCCGCCGCGCTGCTGCTTACGAAAGGAGTAGATGCCAGAGCCACAGACCCTAACTGCATTCATCACCCTGCGTTCATCACTCATCATTCCTCTGACGACATGCGTGCGGCCCGTGTGCTAGATTATTCGCGGCCAGCAACGAGCAATGGGATTGCCCACTCAAGCGACGATCTCCGGCCATCATTTTGATTGTGGCGAAGAATACAAAGAGCGCGGGACGTTGAAGCTATGTCAGAACAAAAGCTGCCTTCTCGATCCGAAGACTTTTCCGAATGGTACAACCAGCTCGTCTTGAAGGCCGAGTTGGCCGATTACGCGCCGGTGCGCGGCTGTATGATCGTACGGCCTTACGGCTGGGCGCTGTGGGAGAACATTCAGCAGGCGCTCGACCGCCGCTTCAAAGCCACCGGCCACGTCAACGCCGCTTTCCCTCTGCTCATCCCGCAGAGCTTCATCGAGCGCGAGAAGGCCCACGTCGAAGGCTTCGCGCCCGAACTCGCGGTGGTCACTATCGGCGGCGGCAAGCAACTTGAAGAGCCGCTCGTCGTGCGCCCGACTTCCGAGACGATCATCGGCTACGCCTACGCGCGATGGATTCAGTCTTACCGCGACCTGCCGGTGCTGATCAATCAATGGAACAGCGTCGTGCGCTGGGAGCTGCGCACCAAGATGTTTCTGCGCACGCTCGAATTCTTCTGGCAGGAAGGCCACACCGCGCACGCCACCTTTGACGAGGCCGAAGCCGAGACGCGCCAGATGCTCGATGTCTATACGGACTTCGCCGTCAACGAGGCGGCTATCCCGGTGATCCCCGGACGCAAGACCGCTTCGGAGCGATTCGCCGGGGCCGATCAGACCTATTCGATTGAAGCGATGATGGGCGATGGCAAAGCCTTGCAGGCCGGCACGTCGCACAACCTCGGTCAGAACTTTGCGAAGAGTTTCGAGATTCGCTACCTCGACAAGGAAGGCCATCTGCAACATTGCTGGACAACTTCGTGGGGACTTTCGACGCGCTTCATCGGCGCGATCATTATGGTGCACGGCGACGATCAAGGCTTGATCCTGCCGCCGCGCCTCGCGCCTTATCAAGTCGTCATCGTGCCCATCTTCAAGACGGATGAAGAGAAGCAGACGGTCATCGAAACCGCGCGACGGCTGATGAAGGAGTTGATTGATGCAGACGTTCGCGTCAAGCTCGATGAGCGCGAGGGGATGACGCCGGGCTTCAAGTTCAACGACTGGGAGATGCGCGGCGTGCCGCTGCGAATCGAGATCGGCCCGAAGGATGTCGCTAAAAGCTCGGTCGTGCTGGCACGCCGTGATAAGCCCGGCAAGGAAGGAAAGTCGTTCGTCGAACAAGCGGGCCTTGCGGCGACAGTGAAAGAAACACTGGCCCTCATACAGCAATCGCTTTACGACCGCGCGCTGGCTTTCCGCGAAGCGCACACGCAAGCGGTCAGCGACTACGATCAGTTCAAGGCGGCGATTGAACAAGGGTTCGCTTCGGCGCACTGGTGCGGCAACAGCGATTGCGAAGCGCAGATCAAAGAGCAGACGCGCGCGACGATTCGCTGCATCCCGTTCGCGCAATCGAGCGAGGCGGGCCGCTGCATCCGCTGCGGCGCAGAGTCACAAGAGCGCGTCATCTTCGCCAGGGCTTATTAAGTTTGCACGTTCAGCGAGCCGCGAGCGGTAAGGGTGAGACGACGTGAACAGCGCTTCGGCGGCCTCCGCTGCAACGCCTTGTTAGACGCCCTTGCAGGCGATCAATAGTGGTATCTGCAAGAAAGGATCCTAATCTTATTCTCTTGTACCTGATATACAAGCCGATGCTCACCGTCTATGCGTCTGGACCAGCATCCTGCCAACTCGTGCTTGAGCGGTTCAGGCTTACCAATCCCCTGAAACGGTTCTTTCTGAACTTCCTGGACTAATTTGATAACCCGCAGCGCCTTCTTACGATCTTTCTCAACCCACCAGGCCAAATCCTCAAACGCTAACGGGTCAAATTCCAAGTTTCTCACGAGCGTCCTCTAAAGGGATTCCCTCTTGACGGTCCTTTGCTTCTAAAAGGCGTCGCTTCATAGTCTCGCTCTTCAGCAGGTAGGCGGTCTCTCTTTCGGATTCGATCTCGCGCCATAGTTGAATCGGGACAATTACTCCAACGGTATTCCCGCTTTCGTCGGATATGTATTGGATTTCAGCCGCGCTCATTACGCTACCTCCTGGCGACAATCACCTTCGAGAAAAATCTATCAAAGCCATACCGTATCTGCAATAGATGCCCCGCAGGCGTTCAAAACTTTAAGTTCGCGCGCTCGGCTGCGGCTTGCTCGGCGGCTTCGGCTCGCAGGTGAGCTTCTCGATTTCATTGTTGATCTCGCCGCCGATGAGGATGACTAAGCCGATCAGGTAGAGCCACAGCATCAAGACAATCACTGCGCCCAAGCTACCATAGGTTGCGCTGTAGCTCGGCGCGACGCGCAGGTAGATCGAAAACAACCACGACGCGATGGCCGCCGCAATGGCCGCGAAGATCGCGCCGGGCGTGAGCCAGCGGCAGCGGCCTTTCAAGTCCGGCCCAAAGCGATAGATCGTTCCCGTCGCCATCACCAGCAGCGCCAGGCCGAGCAGATTGTCCACCGCCGTCCACCATCCCAGCCAGCTTTCGCTGATGCCTGCGAGCCTGCCCAACCACGCCGGCAGCCGGTCGCTCAACATAATGATCGCCGAGCCGACAATGACCACCAGCGACAAACCGATGGTTAGCGCCAGCGCAATCAATCGCACCTTCCAGTAGCTGCGCGTCTCTTTGACTTCGTAAGCGCGGTTGAGCGTGTCAATCAACGCGGCAGTGCCGGTCGAAGCCGCCCACAGCGTGCCGAGTACGCCGAACGAGAGCAAGCCGCCGCCGCTGTTGCTGGTCACGTCCTGCAAGGTTTCGCGGACGACGCGCATCGCGTCGGGCGGCGCGAGGCGGCGGATTTCACCGAAGATGCTCTCCTGCACGCCGGGCAGAAAGCCGATCAGGCTGGTCAGAAAGATCAGCATCGGAAAGAGCGCCAGCAGGAAGTAATAACCCAGCTCGGCGGCGGCGCCGAGGACGTTGTCTTCGCCGCTCTCGCGCCAGACACGGCGAGCGACGCGCTTCATCACGTCGAAGCTGAATCTCAATCTCCGCATGCGCTCCCTCCGCCGTTGCGCCCTGAGGGGCGACGCGGCGACATGGAGACGCAGCGGAAGAAGGCGACCGCAGACGAATCGCCCATCTTTCCCCGTGTCGCCGTGTCGCCGCGTCGCCGCGTCGTTCTTTCTCCGCGTCGCCTGGCTTACCAGATCTGGCAGCGCTCGCTCTCCGGGCGCACCATCGCTTCGCCGGCCTTGCAATGGAAGGCTTCGGCGAACGCGGGCATATTCGACAGCGGCCCATTGACGCGGAAACGTCCGAGCGGGTGCGGGTCAATCTGGGTTTGCAGGCGCGCGTACTCTGGCCGCACGTTGCTCGCCCAGATTTGCGCCCAGCCTAAAAAGAAACGCTGCTCCGGCGTGAAGCCATCAATCTCTTTCGGACGCGGCTTGCCTTCGAGCGACTTCTCGAATGCGGCATAGGCCAGCGTCAATCCGCCGAGATCGGCGATGCTCTCACCGGCGACCAGCTTACCGTTTTCGTGCAGGCCGGGTTCGACTTCATAGGAGCTGAACTGGTTGACGATGCATTCGGTACGCTGCTGAAAGTTCTTCAGGTCTTCCTCAGTCCACCAGTTCGCCAGGTTGCCGGCGGCATCGAACTTTGCGCCTTGATCGTCAAAGCCGTGCGTCATCTCGTGACCGATGACCGCGCCCATACCGCCATAGTTGACGGCGTCGTCGGCCTGCGGGTCAAAGAACGGCGGCTGCATAATGCCGGCGGGAAAAACAATCTCGTTCATCGAAGGGTTGTAGTAAGCGTTCACCGTCGGCGGCGTCATTCCCCATTGCGTGCGATCAACCGGCTGGCCGATGCGGCTGAGATTGTAATTGAAAGCGAACTGATTGGCGTGCAGCACGTTCAACACGTACGGGCCGCGATCAATCGTGAGCGCCGAGTAATCGCGCCACTTTTCGGGATAGCCGATCTTCTTGGCAAAGGCTTCGAGCTTGGCGGTGGCGCGCTGGCGTGTCACTTCGCTCATCCACGAAAGCGTCTTCAGGTCACTCTTCAACGCGGCGATCAGGTTGCCGACCATTTCGAGCGCACGCGCTTTCGCTTGCGGCGTGAACGTCTTCTCGACGTAAATCTCGCCGAGCGCTTCGCCGAGCGCGCGGTCTGTGGTGCGAACGACGCGCTTCCATCGCGGCAACATCTCCTGCGTGCCGGTCAGCACTTTGTTGAAGTTGAAATCTTCCTGCTCGAACTTCGACGAAAGATACGGCGCGGCGACATCGATGAGATGCCAGCGCAGGTAGGTCTTCCAATCGGCGAGCGCGACATCCGTGAGGTCTTTATTGATCGCTTTGAAGAACTCAGGATTGTCAACGTTGACCGTCGTAATCTCTGGATGGTCGATCTCTTTGAAATAAGCCGACCACGAAAAGTTCGGCATCATCTCTTTGAGTCCGGCCACGTCCATCTTGTGATAAACGGCTTCGGGCTGGCGGCGCTGCACGCGCGTCATCGAGAGTTGCGCCAGTCGCGTCTCGATGCTCATCACGGCTTTGGCTTCGGCTGCCGCTTTATCCGTATCGTCGCCCAGCAGAGCAAACATGTTCTGAACGTGAGCGGCGTACGCATCGCGCACCTGCTTCGACTTCGCATCGTCTTTGATGTAGTAATCGCGGTCGGGCAGTCCGAGTCCGGCTTCGCTGACTTGCGCGATGACCTGCGTGCTGTTCTTGAAATCCTGGCGCGCGCCGACGCCGAAAGGCGCGCGAACGCCGAGGCTCTGCAAGTGCGCGATGGCTGATTGCAGCGCGGCTGCATCGTTGATCTTCTCGATGCGCGCCAGCTCAGCGGCAAGCGGTTGAATGTTCGCGGCTTCGATCTTCTCTGTGTCCATACCGCTGGCGTAGAAGTCGCCGATCTTTTGCACGTTGCCGCCGCGCGTGGCTTTGCTATTCCTGGCCGCATCGTCGAGAATCTCGCGCAGCCTTTCTTGATTCTGCTCTTCGAGCTTATTGAAATTGCCCCATCGCGGATAAGCCGCAGGGATGGGATTGCGAGCGTTCCAGCCGCCGGTGGCGAACTTGAAAAAGTCATCGCAGGGCTTGCAGCTTCGATCAAGGTTCGCCGGATCGAAGCCGTGAACGGTGGATGATTGGTTCGCAAAAGCGACCATGAGTTGCAACGAAACCAGCGCCACAAGCGTTGTGACGCCAAGGAGAATTCTTAGACGCATAGGATTGACCTCAATTGGGATTAAAACTACCGAACAAACTTGAAAGCAAACTTAAAATTCATGATAACAGGTCGCTGCCGGTTGTGCAGCCACTCGAAGCGGATGATTTAGAGAGCGTCCGCGAATGCTTCAGAGCAGAGAGCGAATCCAGCCGCCGTCAACGGCAATCGAACTGCCGGTGATGTAACTGGCGCGCTCGGAGACGAGGAACGCGGCCAGCGCCGCGAACTCGCGGGCTTCACCCAGCCGGCGCATCGGAATGTCTGCCTCCCACCGCGCTTTGACCGCCGAAGGCGCGATGCTTTCTTTAGCGGCGATGGCTTCGGCCAGTTGCTCAACGCGCTCTGTGCGGGTGTAGCCGGGCAAGATATTGTTGACCGTGACGCCGTGCGCGGCGACTTCGTTCGCAAGCGTCCGCGCAAAGCCCGTGACCGCCGCGCGCAGGCTGTTCGATAGCATCAGATTATCGACGGGCTGCTTAACCGCTATCGACGTGACATTCAATATGCGACCCCAGCCGCGCTGCTTCATCCCCGGCAAAACGAGTCGCGTGAAATCAATCACACTGTTGAGCACGAGGCGCGTGGCCGCATCCCAGTCTTCGCGGCTGAGACTGTCGAACTGGCCGGCGGGCGGGCCGCCGCCGTTGGTCACTAGAATGTCTATGCGCCCGAACCGCTCAAGCCCGCGCGCGACGACGCGCTCAACGTCCGCCGTCACCGACACGTCGGCTGTGATGCCGATGACGCGACCCTCAACTTTTGAACTCAGCGAAGCGCACACGTCATTCAGCAGCGACTGGCCGCGCGCGCAGAGCACGAGCGATGCGCCCTCTTCGGCCAACTCTTCGGCGACGGCGCGACCCAGCCCGCGACTGGCCGCTGCCACCAGCGCCACCTTCCCTTTCAGTCCAAGGTCCATCGTCTACTTGCGCCTCAAATAATCATCCGTCTTATCGAGCCAGTCCTGACGCGGCGGGCTGAAGATGTCTACGTCAAGCGTGTCTTCGAGCGCCTCGGCTTTGTGCGGCAGGTTCGGCGGAATGACCAGCACTTCGCCGGCGCGGACGATGACTTCTTCGTCGCCGTCTTCGCCGAGCCAGAAACGCAGCGCGCCTTCAAGAATGTAAGTGAGTTGTTCGTTGTCGTGCGAATGCTTAGGGACGATGCAGCCTTTGTCGAGGTAGACGTGCGCCAGCATCATCCGCTCGCCGGTGATTAAGCGGCGCTGCAACAGGTCGGACACGCGCTCCTTCGGCATATCGTCCCAACGGTGAAAAGTCGCTTTCGGTGATTGCATGCTCTCTCCCAATTTTAGATTTTAGATTTTCATGGCTTAGCGCTTCGCGCCGGCGATTTTGGATTTTAGATTATGGGGAAACAGCATTCAATGAAACCTGAGGCATTCTGCCAATCCAAAATCGGCATCCAAAATCCAAAATTGATGATGGCATAGCCCGTGCTTATCAATTAGGTGAGATTAAGGGCGATGAAACTCAGCAACAAGCTAATGGAGGATTCGACTATGAATAGAATAAGAGAGACGATAGCGCTGGCGCTCGTCTGCGCGCTGCTCGGTTTAACAACCGTAGCGCAAACGCAGACGCGAGATTGGCAGCGCTCAGACCGTTATGATAATCGGCAGGCCGGACAGCTCGTCGCGCGCATCGATCAGCGCGCCGCTCGTTTCCAGACGACTGTTGAACGCGCCGTCCGGCAGAGCCGCATGGACAACACCCGCCGCGAAGACAAAATCACGCAGTTTGTCACGGATTTCCGCGAATCTATCACGCAATTGCGCGCCAGCGTCAATCGCAACCAGGCGAGCAACGCCGATGTGCAGATGGTGCTTGATCGCGCCGCTCGCATTGACGCGTTCCTGCAAGCGCATCAAGGGCTGACCGGCGTTGACAGCGATTGGCAGATGTTGCGCACCGACCTGGATAGCCTCGCCGGCGCTTATAACATTGCCTGGAGTTGGAGCGATTATGATCAGCGCTACGGCGAGCAGTGGGGCCGTGAAGGCGGCTGGTATAACCGGGACAATAACGTGAATGGGCGCGGCGGCAACTGGAATCGAGGCAACTCGGCGGCGGCTCGTTTGTCGGGCACATTCCAACTAAACGCCTCGCAGAGCGACGACGCGCGTTCGATAGTCGAACGTGCGGTACGTACGCTTCCGAACAATGACCGCCAGCGCGTTTCCGATGCGCTGATGCGGCGCGTTGACGCTCCCGAAATGCTTTCGATAGACCGGCAGGGACGCACCGTGATGCTGGCTTCGTCGCGCGTCCCGCAATTGACGTTTGAAGCCGACGGGCAGGAACACACCGAAACCTACCCAAACAGCAACCGCACCTCGCGCGTCGTAGCGACGCTCACCGGCGACCAGTTGACGATCAACTCGACGGGCGACCGCGCTACGGATTTCAGCGTCACCTTCGACCCGATCAACAACGGTCGGCAACTGCGCGTGACGCGCCGCCTCTATAGCGAGCGCCTGAACCAGCCCATCGTCGTGCAGAGCACCTACGATCAGGTCTCGCCGACGGCGCGTTGGGACATCACGACGGGATCGCCTGCTTATGGCGGTAATCGCTATCCGAATGATCGTGGTGGAAACTACGATTCAAACGACTATATGGTAGCCGACAGCGCGTTGATCGTCGCGCGGCTCAACGATAGCCTCGACACCACCCGCACGCGCGCCGGCGACCGCTTCAGCTTAACGGTCGTGTCGCCGCCGGAATACCGCGACGCGACGATTGAAGGTCACATCATCGATACCAACCGTTCGGGCCGCGTGACGGGCCGCGCCGAGCTGGCGATGGCCTTCGATTCGATCCGTATGCAGAATGGGCGCACGGCCCGCTTTGACGGCACGCTCGACAGCGTCCGCACCGCGAACGGCGAAACGCTGCGCGTTGACACTGAAGGCACGGTCAGAGACGACAGCAGCCAGACCAACAAGACCGTGACGCGTGCGGCGATTGGCACGGCGGTCGGCGCGCTGATCGGCGCGATTGCGGGTGGCGGCAAAGGCGCTGCTGTCGGCGCAGTAGTCGGCGGCGGAGCCGGGGCCGGCTCGGTCTTCGTTCAGGGCCGCAACGATCTTCAGTTGACGCCCGGAACCGAAATTACCATCCGCGCATCTGCCCCCAACCGTCGAGCGATGTGATAAGTCGCTTGACGCTCGCAGAAGCAAAGAGAGGAGAGCTTGAACGGCTCTCCTCTCTTTGCTTGCGCCGGAGGCGCATCAAGAAGGTAGCCAGAGGTTTCACCTCTGGAACCGGCGGCATCAACCCTTCCCGCGTTGAAGACGCGGTAGACGTTCTGGCGCTCCTTCAGAGCGCGGCGACTGTGTGCGATGTGTTACAGACGTTGCACGTCTCCTGTCCAGACGTTGCACGTCTGGCTACCTTCTCCCTGCCGCTTCGCGGCAACACAGCTATTTCAAAAACACGCTTTAAAACTTCAAGGCGTGCAGGTAATCGTAGCTGATCTTGATGCTGTCGAAAGGTGAGCCGGGCGTCTCGTCCTGCTCGACGAAGAAATGTTTGATGCCCGCCTTCTTTGCCTGCGGCAATAGTTGCTTGAAATCAATCACGCCGCGTCCGACTTCGGTAAAAAACTTCTTCGGCGTGTTGTCCATATCTTTGACGTGCGCCAGCGCGAAACGTCCGGGCTGCGCCGCAAAGTACTTCGCCGGCGACTGACCGGCCTTGGTGATCCAGTAAAGATCAAGCTCCATCTTGACGAGCTGCGGGCTGGTCTCTTTGAGCATCAAGTCGTAGGGCACGACGCCGTTGATCGCCGGGAACTCGAAGTCGTGATTGTGATAGGCCAACTGCACGCCGGCCTTTCGACAGGTCTCGCCGGCTTTGTTCAGGGACTCGATGACGCCCTTGTAATCGTCGAGCGTCTTGCGCTCATCGGGGTTCAGGTAAGCGAGCACGAGATAACGATGGCCGATGACGTGCGCCGCCTCGATCAACTGGTCGAGGTTCTGGCGCAGCCCCTGCAATTGCGTGTGCGCTGACGGCGCGGTCAGGTTGTTCTTATCGAGGATGGCTTTGACCTGCTGCGGCGTGCGGTTGTAGTAACCGGCGAACTCGACTTCTTTGTAGCCGAGAGCGGCGACGCGCTGGAGCGAGCCTTCAAAATCTTTCTCAAGCTCGCGGCGCACGGTGTAGAGCTGCAGGCCGATGCGGTCAATGCCGCTTTTGACGTAACTGCCCAGGCCGTCTCTCGCAAGCAGGCCACAGGCGAGGCCGCCCGCCATTGCGGTGATGAATTGTCTGCGATGAATCACGCTCGGTCCCTCCGATTGATTGAAGATTGCATTCAGCGATTGATGACAAGCTGCGCGGACTAATCAAACCACAAAAGCTCACGCGTCGCCAGCCACGCGGCGCAAACCGTTTCGCGCTTCACTGATTGACCGCGAGCGTGAGAGAATCGCTTCTCGCCATTAAGAATTATGCAGCCATTCACGCCGCTAAGGATTATGCAACCGTTCGCGCCGCTAAGAACTATGCAGCCGTTCGCGCCGCTAAGGATTATGCAGCCGTTCACGCCGCGTAGCGGCGGGTGAGTTTAGCCAGGCGTTTCAACGCCTGGAAGTCAACGGCGCGGTGATCGCGTCGCGTCAGCGACGCCTGAATGCCCGCCGATTCAAGCGTCGCTGACGCGACGCCATCGCATTATGCTGATAGGTGCAGGCACTAAAGTACCTGCCTAAATTCATCTGCCGCTACGCGGCTTTCAATGCAGGCATTGAAATGCCTGCCTAAATTCAATTGCCGCTACGCGGCTTTCGGTGCAGACACTAAAGTGCCTGCTTAAATTCATCTGCCGCTACGCGGCTTGTTGAAATGATTTTTTTCTCTAGCCGGAGACAACAGATATGAAGGCCTTACAAACCATCTCAGTCCTTGCGGTCATAATCGCAATAGCAAATGCCAGCCAGTGGCAATCTTTATTCGATGGCAAGACGATGCGCGGCTGGCAGTTGAAAGCCGTGCACGGCGGGCGCGGCGGCGTCTGGTTGAGCGAAGGCGGCGCGCTCGTCGCCAATCAAGACACAGATCACACGGGCGGGCTGCTCGGCACTGAGGCGCAGTTTTCCAACTTTGAAATCGAACTGGAGTTCAAAGCCGACTATCCCGTAGACACCGGCCTCTTCCTGCGCACGCGACCCGATGGTATGGGCTATCAGGTGACGATTGATTACCGTGATGACGGTTTCGTCGGCAGCCTCTACGCGCCAGCGGAAGGCGGCTTCCTTGTTCAGTACAAAGACTGGCAGAAAGCTTACCGCAAGGACGGCTGGAACAAACTGCGGGCGCGCATCACCGGCCAGCCGGCGCACATCACCGCGTGGCTCAACGGCGTGCAGACGATTGACTTCACCGACACGCGCGAGCGTTATCCCGCGAGCGGCTACGTCGGCTTGCAGGTGCACGGCGGCGAAGGCGCATGGGGCAACACGAGCCGCGCCCGCTTTCGCCACATCCGCATCCGCTCGTTATAACATCAGCGTGACGCCGCCCCGTTTCAAAAGACTGTCCATTACAGCACGGATTTTTATGCCGCGATGAGTTTTATTGATCAACTTTTGCGGCGCAGCGACCGTACAACAGGGCAAAGCGCAAACATATACAGCAGTCTTAACCCAGAGGATGAGGCGGCATGAAATTCAGTAAGCTGATACTCAAGAATATTCTGCGTAACAAGCGGCGCTCGCTGTTGACCATCTCCAGTCTGATCGTGTCGCTGTTCCTCATCATCACGCTGGCAACGATACTCACCGAATTCTCGCGCGGAACGGAAGAGGCCAACCCGTCGCGGCTGATCACGCGCCACAACGTCTCGCTCGCCTTTCCGATGCCGGCGGCTTACCGCCAACGCATCGCGGCTATTCCCGGCGTCAAGGACGTGATGCGGTTCAGTTGGTTCGGCGGCATCTACAAAGACGAGAAAAACTTCTTCGCCAACTTCGCCTGCGACGCCGAAAAACTACGCGGCATTATGACCGAGCTGAAGATGTCGGACGCCGAGTGGCAAGCCTTCGTCAGTGATCGGCAGGGCGCGGTTGTCGGCAAGAAGCTCGTGCAGCTTTATGGCTTCACGCCCGGCCAGCGCGTCACCTTGAAAAGCCCGATCTACAACGCCGATGTCGAGTTCATCATTCGCGGCGTCTGCACGGGCGGCGACGAAAAGTCGCTCTACTTTCATCACGACTACCTCAACGAGTTGGTCCCGGCGTGGGCCAAAGACAAGTCGGGTATGTTCAACATACTCGCCAACAGCCCGGCGGACGTGCCGCGCATCGCACAGGCGGTCGATTCGATGTTCATCAACACCGATGCGCCGACGAAGACCGAAAGCGAACGCGAGTTCGGTTTGAGCTTTCAAGCCATGATGGGCAACGTCAAGCAGTTTATGTATGGCATTATGGGCGCGATCACGTTTTCGCTGCTGCTGGTGATGGCCAACACAATGGCGATGAGCGTCCGCGAGCGCACGCGCGAAGTCGGCACGCTCAAGGCTCTCGGCTTTCAGCGCGGCACTATCGCGTGGCTCTTTGTCGGCGAGTCGCTGGTGATGGCGCTGTTGGGCGCGGCGCTCGGCGTGGCGCTGGCGGTGATGATCTTCCGCGCGGTCGATATGAGCCTCTACATTCCCAATTTTGCATCGTTCAAGCCAGCCCCCGAAACGCTCGCTGCCGCGTTCGTCCTGGCGCTGGTGATCGGCGTGTCGAGCGTCGTCATTTCGGCTTATCGCGTATCGGGGCTGACCATCGCGGACGCCTTGCGGAGCACGGAATAATATGGCTTTGCCTCTCAAATACAATCTGCGTAACCTGACCGTGCGCAAGAGCACGACGCTGGCCACCGCATTCACCATCGGCCTGACGATTGCGGTCTACCTGATGGTGATGGCGCTGGCGCGCGGCATCGATTTAACGCTGGCAAGCAGCGGCGAGCCGATGAACCTGATCGTTGTGCGCAACGGCAGCACAGCGGAGTTGAACAGCGCGGTGTCGCGCGAACAGCTCGACAGCTTGAAGTTTCTCGACGGCATCAGCCGTGAAGGCGAGCAGCCGCTGGCCTCGCCCGAAATGATTACGCTGATCTATAAAGCGCGCAGAGGAATGAGCCAGGGATCGAACATCACGATTCGCGGCGTCGGCCCGATGTCAACAAAGCTGCGTTCGGGATTCAAGCTCGTCAGCGGGCGAATGTACCAGCCGGGGATGACCGAAGCCGTCGTCTCGCGCCGAATCGCCGAGCGCTTTCAAGGGATGGATGTCGGCGACAAGTTTCGCATACAGGCGACCGATTATACGGTCGTCGGATTGTTCGACGCCGGCGGCAAAGCCTTTGAATCTGAAGTGTGGGTGGACGTGAATTCACTTTCGAGCACGACTAAGCGCGAGACCTATTCGTCGGTGCTCTTGCGCGTCACAGACAGCGCGGCGATGGAGCAACTGGCCAAACGCATCTCCGACGATCAGCGCCTGCAACTCAAGGCCGTCTCCGAGCGCAAGTTTTACGAAGATCAGCAGGGCGCGGCTTCAGGCGTGTTGAAAGGGCTGGGCACGTTCGTCGCCTTCATTATGGCGGTGGGCGCAGCCTTCGCCGGGATGAACACGATGTACGCGGCAGTCTCGCGGCGCACCAAAGAGATCGGCACGTTGCGCGTGCTCGGCTTCAACCGCCGCAGCATTCTCGTGGCGTTCATACTGGAATCGGTCGCTATCGCCGTGATCGGCACAATCATCGGCATCGTGCTGGCGTTGCCGCTCAATCTGGTTTCGACCGGCACATCGAACTTCACCAACTTTTCAGAGATCGCGTTCAACTTTCGCGTGACGCCTGACTTGATGATTTCGGCGCTGATCTTCGGCGCGGGCATCGGCCTTGTCGGCGCGCTGCTGCCTTCGATTCGCGCCTCGCGCTTTCAGATCGTTGACGCGCTGCGCTCGTCGTGATCGAACAGAGTTTTCATCGCACGACTTGATAACGGCATCTGTTCAACGAAGGGTTGTAATAATGACTACAGGAATAAAAAGCGCACAGGGAAGCAATGACCTCAACGACAAGCTGAAGAGTCTGCGCATCGACCGCTCGACGCGGGCCGCGCCGTCTTCATCGAACCGCTCGCCAAAGAAGTTGCTGCTCGCGCTGTCGGTGCTGATCGCGCTCTTGGCCGTCGGCTATGCGTACTTCTCGGCAGCGCCGAAAACTGTGAGCGTCGCCGAGGTAAAGACCGAAAACGGCGCGGCGGCGGGCGGCACAACGTTGGCCGTATCGGGCTACGTCGTCGCACATCATAAGATCGCCGTCGGCGCAAAGGTGATGGGCCGCGTCGCCTGGATCGGCGTCGAAAAAGGCGACCGCGTTCAGCAAGGCCAAACGCTAGTGCGATTGGAAAACGAGGAGTTTCGCGCGCAAGTCGCGCAGGCCCGCGCCAATCTCGCAGCGGCGCAAGCGCGATTCGATCAATTGCGCGCCGGCTCACGCCCGCAAGAGAAGATGAAGGACCGCGCCGGCGTCATTCAAGCCGAAGCCAACTTCAGAAACGCGCAAGCCGAGTTCGAGCGCATCGAGAAATTACATCGCACCGGCGTCGCCTCAAGGTCCGATTTAGATCGCGCGACGATGCAACGCGACAGCGCCGGTGCCCTGCTCGAAGCGGCGAAACAGACTTCGCAGATGACCGACATCGGCCCACGCACCGAAGAGATTCGCGCCGCCGAAGCGCAGGTTCAGCAGATGAAGGCGGCGCTCGATTACGCCGAAACGCAACTGGCCAGCACCGACATCAAAGCGCCGGTGACGGGCACGGTCTTGCAGCGCATCGTCGAGCGCGGCGAGATGGTGACGCCGTCGGCGTTCGGCGAGTCAGGCGCGCGCACGTCGGTCGTCGCGCTCGCAGACCTCAACGACTTGCAGATCGAACTCGACATCAGTCAGGCCGACTTTGCGAAATTGAAGATGGGCCAGCGCGCCGAGATTATCCCTGAAGCCTTCCCGAATCTGCGCTATCAAGGATTCATCGAAGAGATCGCGCCCGAAGCCAATCGCGCCAAAGCGACCGTGCAGGTCAAGGTCAAAGTCGAAAACCCCGACGAACAGTTGCGCCCTGAGATGAACGCGCGCGTCAACTTTCTGGCCGACGCCAAACCCAACACGGACGCGACCGCAACCATCAACCGCGTGCTCGTACCCAAGGCGGCTATTGTGACCAGGGACGGCGCGGACTTCGTCTTTGTCGTCAAAGGCAACAAGGTCGAGCAGCGCGTCATCCGTCGCGGCGAAGAGACCGGCGATGCATACGTTGTCTTCGAGGGCTTGAGCGGCGGCGAAACGGTTGTCACCGACGGCGCAGATCAACTGCGTGACGGCAGCAGGATCAAAGAAAAGTGAGGAGCTATGCGAGAAGCGATTGTGCGAATACGCAACGTGAGCAAGCGATACGCGCGAGAAGGGTTTGAAGTCGTCGCGCTTGATAACGTCAGTCTCGATATCGAGCGCGGCGATTTCGTGGCGCTGATGGGGCCGTCGGGTTCGGGCAAGTCAACCTTGCTGAACCTGATTGCCGGCATTGATCGCTCGACCGAGGGCGAAGTGGACGTGCTCGGCACAGACCTGGCGCGGCTCAACGAGAGTCAACTCGCGGCGTGGCGCAACACACACGTCGGCTACATCTTTCAGACCTTCAACCTGATTCCCGTGCTGACGGCTTACGAGAATGTCGAGCTGCCATTGTTGTTGACGCATCTATCAAGGAGCGAGCGCCGCCGCAACGTCGAAACCGCGCTCGATCTGGTAGACCTGACCGACCGTATCAGCCATCGCCCGAATCAACTGTCGGGTGGCCAGCAGCAACGCGTCGCCATCGCGCGAGCGCTGGTGATGGACCCTGATCTTTTGCTGGCCGACGAGCCGACCGGCAACCTCGACGCGCGCGCCGGCGAAGAAGTGTTGAACATCCTGGCGACGCTCAACCGCGAACTCGGTAAGACGATTGTGATGGTGATGCACGACCCGCACGCCGCCAGCTTCGCTATGCAGGAACACCATCTCGAAAAAGGTGTCCTGCTCGAAGACCGGCCCGCGCTGGTCAGTTCGTAATCAAGCGAACCACTGAATAAAGAAATGCCCACCTCGCATCATAAACGAGGTGGGCATTCTTACGTCGCCTGATTCTTTTCGCTCTTATCCGGTCTGCCCGGCCAGCCGGACGACTTTTTCCGCCGCGTCTTTCATCCCTGAAGCCGTCACAAAGCCGAGGCCCGATTCGTCGATCAGGCGACGGCCTTCTTCGACGTTCGTGCCTTCGAGGCGGACGACCACCGGCACGTCGATGCCGATGTTTCGAGCTGCCGCGATGACGCCGCTCGCCACCATATCCGTGCGCACGATGCCGCCGAAGATGTTAATCAACACCGCCTTCACGTTCTCGTCGCTCAACAGAATGCGAAAGGCGTTCTCGACCCGCGCCTGCGATGCGCCGCCGCCAACATCGAGAAAGTTCGCCGGCTCGCCGCCCGCCAGCTTGATGATGTCCATCGTCGCCATCGCTAAGCCTGCGCCGTTCACCATACAGCCGATGTTGCCGTCGAGCTTGATGTAGTTCAGATCATACTTCGATGCTTCGATCTCCAGCGGCTCCTCTTCGTTGAGGTCGCGCAGCTCGGCGTAGTCTTTGTGACGATACAAAGCGTTGTCGTCAAAGTTGAGCTTGGCGTCGAGCGCGTACAGCTCGCCGTCTTCTGTGAGCAGGAACGGGTTGATCTCCGCAAGCGAGCAATCCAGCTCGACGTAAGCGCGGTAGAGCGAGGTCATAAACTTCACGGCCTTGCTCACAGATTCGTTCGGGATGCCGATGCCGAAGGCGAGCTTGCGCGCTTGAAAGGCTTGCAGCCCGACCGCCGGGTCAATGGCTTCTCTCAAAATCTTCTCAGGCTCGCGCGCGGCGACCTCTTCAATCTCCATGCCGCCCGCTGACGACGCCATAAAGACGAGCTGTGAGATGGCGCGGTCTAACACGATGCCGAGATAAAACTCCTGCTTGATCTTCAAGCCTTCTTCGATCAAGACGCGGCGCACGGTGCGGCCTTCGGGGCCGGTCTGGTGCGTGATCAGTTGCATACCGAGTATCTGCCGCGCCAGCGTTTCGGCCTCTTCAGCCGTGCGCGCAAGCCTTACGCCGCCGCCTTTGCCGCGCCCGCCGGCGTGTATCTGCGCCTTAACGACGACCGGCAATCCGAGCTTCTCGACAACGGCGCGAGCTTGCTCCGGCGCGTCTACGACTTCGCCGCGCGGGACCGTCACGCCATACTTGGCCAACAGTTGCTTACCCTGATATTCATGGATTTTCATAGTCAGTGGTCAGTGGTCAGTGGTCAGTGGTCAGTGGTTGGCATTCAGTATAATGATGATCGCGCTAATAAATCTTACACTGAATACTGCCTACTGCTTCCTGTCTACTGCCTACTTGATTGCATTGGCCGCTCCTCTTTGAAATGTCAGCACGTAGACGCCGCTTGAAAAGCTGCCGGCGTAAACGCGGTCGCGTTCAAACGGGTCGAACGACAGCGTCCAGACGCGCGTGGTCGGCAGCTCCGCGCCGCCGATGGCGTCGAGCCGCTCCCACGAATAGCCTTTGTCGGTCGAGCGGTAGACGCCGCCCTTCGAGTATTCGGCGACCAGCACTTCGTCGGGGTTGGCCGGGTTGAAGACGACCGACGTGAAGTCGCCCGCCGGCAATCCACCGCCGCGCCGCACCCACGTGCGCCCGCCGTTGGTCGAGCGAAAGAGGTTCTGGTTAGTGCCCAGCAGAATCGTCGCCGGATCATTGGGCGCTTGCGCGACCGACTTCACCGACATATCACTGGGGCCGCGATCAATGTGCGCCCAGGTCGCGCCGCCGTCTTCAGAAATGTAGAGGCCCGCCTTTGTGCCGACCAGTATGCGCTTCGGCGTGTCCTTATGCGTCGAGACCGAATAGACGCGCCCATTCGCGTCGTAGCCGACGAGGTAGACTTTCTCCCAGCCTTTGCTTTCATCAAAGGTGCGGTAAAGCCCGTCCATCGTCGCCGCCAGCAGCCCGCGCCGGCCTTCGCTGTCGCTGAAGCTGGTGATGTCGTCCACCTGCTTCGTCAATTCAAACAGCGACGGGCCGAGCGGTTCTGTAGGCTCGACTACTTTAGGCTTCTTCGGCGCGCGCGATGATTTCGATGACTTCTTTGACCCGCGCGACTTCTGTGCAACCATCACGACCGGCACGGCGCGGTATTGGCCGACGCCTTGCAAAGCGGGCGCGGCAGGCGCGTCGTTAGCGGCGCGGCGACGGCGCGTCGGCTTCTTCACCGGCTTCTCGGGCTTCGTCGTTTGATTGCCGACGAATGACCAGCTTGCGCCTCGGTCGCTTGAGCGGAAGACACCGGTGTTCGTGCCCGCATAGATCACGCTCGGGTTGTCGGGCATTTGATAAAAGGCGAACACGTCGCGTGCGCCTAAGCCGCGTGACGACGATTGCCACGATTCGCCGCCGTCGCCGGAAACAAAGATGCTGCCGGCGGAGCCATCGTGAAAGACGCTGGCGAGCAAACGCCCGCGCTCCTGCGCGTCGGGCAGTATCGCCAGAATGTGCCGATGAATGAAGCCGATGTTGGCTTCGGCGAAATCGTCGCCGAGGTTGTTGGATTCGAGCACGCCGTAATCATCCGTAGCAATCAGCACGCGCTGTGGCTTGTCGGGCGTGACGATGACCGAACGAATGACGTGGCTCTTCGAGGTAATGAGCATCCAGCGCTTGCCGCCGTCTTTGCTGCGCCACAGTCCTTCGCTCGTGCCGGCGAAGATGATGTTCGGATTGGTCGGGTGCGGCAACAGGTAATAGGTGCGCCGCGCCGTGAAAGGGATGCCCGGTATCTTGTTCCAGTGCTCGCCACCCGTATTCGAGCGATAGATGCCGCTGCACGCGTTCAGATAAACAAGGTCGGGATTGGTCGGATCAACCGAGACGCCGAAGATGTCGGAATCATCAATGACGCCGTTGCCCTTATAGCCGGTCTGCTTCCAGGTGACGCCGCCGTCTGTGGTCTTCCAGGGCAGGTGCCACGTGCCGACGTAAATCTGATTAGGATCGCGCGGGTGTATGGCGATGGACTCGATGTTGTGAATCTCTTTGTCGCCTTCGGGCGAGATGCGCTGCCACGTCTTGCCGGCGTCGGTCGAGCGCCAGGTTCCGTTCAGCTTCGGGTCGTCGTTGGCGCTGCCGGCCATCACGATGTTGGAATCTGACGGCGCGATAGCCAAGCTACGGACGGATAACTTCTTCGTCCCGTCGAGCAGCTTCCAGTGCTCGCCGCCGTCTTCGCTCTTAAAGACGCCGCCGTCCACATCGCGCGCCACCGCCCACGCGCCGACATAAAGCGTGCGGCTGTCGTGCGGGTCGATGGCAATGCTGTCTATCGAGAGGCCGCGCTCGCCTATCCCCGGCTTCACCCTGCGCCAAGTACGCGCGCCATCGGTCGAGCGAAAGAGCTGGCCGTCGCTCGTGCCGAGATAGAGCAGGTTGCTATTGTCGGGCGCAGCCACCAGCGTGCGCACGTCGCCGCCCCACGGGCCGGTAACTTCCCACTGACGAATCTCTTTCTCGTTTGTAGTGGTAGTTACGTCGTGCGGGCCGTCGGCTCTGGCGGGCACGAGCGACACTGCGAGCGCAAAGACTAACGCGAGGAGGGGGAGGTTTCGGATTCTCATTGACTACTGCGACTCCTTACATTGGGAATCTTAGCACACGGGCCGCAAGCGCCCGAAGCTAGATTCATGATCGGCCTTTCGATTGAGGATGAACTATACAATGGCGGGCCGACGAGCGGAAGGCGGAAAGGCGCAATGTCGAAAAGTTGCAAGACAAGCGCGCGTTTCGAGCCGCAAAACTGAACCGGGAATGCGTTAATGCGCGGCTGACGCGCGCGGTCAATCGCGCCCCGGCGCGGTCGCCGCGACATCACGCCGCGACATCAAGTTGCTGTGGCTTCCGGCCTGCCACCGCTTATGGCGCTTTCGCCTTGGGCGTCGTCGCCGGCGGCTTCGCGGGCGTAGTCGCGGGAGCCTTGGCGGGCGCGGACTTGGGCGCGGCGGGCTTCGGTATGATGAACGGAAACAGCAGGAGAGCAGGCGGAGGAAAGTCCACCGTGAAGGGCACGTCGCCCGAAATGCCGGTCGCTTCCCACGACGACATGGGAACCGTCGCTATCTGTTCCTTACCGCTGCCACAGTTGCCCGGACACAAGTCCACTGTATCTTTAACCGTATAACTGATGTCGGGCATGACGACGAGTTGTGTGCCGGTGTCGAAGATCGTAACTGACCCCTTGGCGATGCGCGCGTCGTCCTGCGGCGAAGGAGTCGCGCCGACGGGATTGGCGGCTTGATCCTTGCCGATGCCGCCGGCAATGTTGCCGGGTATCTCGCCGATCACGTTGAAGTTCATTTGATTCGCCCCTGTCCAATCATCTATGGCTTTGATCTCAGACGGAATGAGCGTGGTGATGTCGAGCTTTAAGAAGCCAGTTGCGGCAGGAACCGTCGGCGGGCTGGCAGTGAGCTTTGCCTTTAGCGCGTTCAAGAGAAAATCGGTCGTAGCGGCTGTGGTCTTCGACGCGGTAAAGTCAGCGCCGAAGGTCTTCGAGAGGTCTTGTATAGAGCTGCTGCCGCCGAAGGCCCACGTGCTCCAGAGTGGGAGCACCCGTGAGCTTACGGCGATGCCAATGCCCAACATAATTATCGGCCACATATCTTTGCGCATATCCATCGCCATTCCAGTTGATAGCAGCGGGGTACAAAAATCCGGGCCGCAGCTCGCTGAAGCGCCCTTCCAGCTTTTTGCGTTCGGGGCGTCGCGTTCCACGGCGGCCATCGGAACGTCCTCCTGGCGCTGAAGGTGTTGCGGGGCGCTGCCGCCGCCTTGCTGAACGACGTGCGCCAGCTCGTGCGAAAGCAACTGCCGCCCGCCGGCGCTCGCCGGCTGATACTTGTCGGCGGCGAAGACAATGTTGCGGCCATAAGTGTAGGCATGCGCATTCAGCTCTTTGGCCGAGCGCGACGCGTCGGCGTCGGCGTGAATGCGGACCTGGCTGAAATCCTGTCCAAAGCGCGGCTCCATAAAATTGCGGGTGGCGGCGTCCAGAGGTTGACCGGATGAATGCAATACGGAAGAGGCGAGGGAGGGCAGGCCGGTGGGTTCCTGTCCGCCGGCCTCGACTCGCTGAATCGGCAAAGGCTTGTGCTCCTGACCGGACGGCGGCGTCTGACAGGTCGGGCAATCGCTGCCGCAGGCACAAGCGCGCTGCACTTGCGGCTCAGGCAAGCGCATCACGCGCTCAGCGATATGGTCGGCCTCGCGCTCGTAACGGTCGCCCGGCGTGCTTATGGCCAGCTTCGCCTGAATGCCTGTCGATGAGATGGGATTCACTGGGACGCGGCTGAACTCGTGATCGAAGCGCGCGGCTTCAGGACTAGCGTATCCCTGCGCGTCCTCACGTCGAGATAGCAGGGGACGCGGCGCAGGTTCAAGCAACATCTTCGGTTGAAGCGGACTCGATTTCTGAGCGTAGCTTCTCATAAGCCCTTCCCTCCTGCTGTCACGTTTCGGACGGCTAACGCCAACGATCTCTTGCCGGATTATACACTCTTGCTTTTCATTTGTGGCAAAAATGATGATGCAATGTAGATATAGCCATACGGCGTCGTCTGGGCGGCGCATTCATCAACGCCGCCTCGGCAAGCAAGCGTCGTTGTACGCCGGCGGAGCAGAGCCGGCGCGGGCGGCATCCTTGACTTATCTTGTATCGCTCGTGAAGAATAAGTCGGAACGAGAAGGCACGAAAGCGTTATTCATTGCGCCGGTCACGCTTCTCGGCTCTTCAGTCGTTGATGAATTGCTTTTTGAATGATTCACGTGTGCGCCCGTAGCTCAGTCGGATAGAGCATCGGTCTTCTAAACCGAGGGTCGCAGGTTCGAGTCCTGCCGGGCGTATCTTTAACTTTCGCTACTTGTTCGCTTCCTATCGTCCCGCGTAGTCGAACATGGATGTTTCCGGTTACGACCTTCTCGCCGCCCTGGCCATCGCGTTTCCGGCGTTGTTGCTCGTGCTCGCGCTGTTCGAGCCGGGCCTGCCCTACAAAATCAACTCGGCGCAATCGCTGCCGCGCTCATCGCAACCAGGGGATTCAACCCCGGCCTTTTGCACCTGACATCTACACTGAATCCTGTATCCTGAATCCTGTATCCTGTCTTTATGCGGTTACGAGTCGTCACCTACAACATTCATAAGTGTCGAGGGATGGATAGGCGCGTGCAGCCCCGGCGCATCATTGACGTGCTCGGCGAATTGAACGCCGACATCATCGCCTTGCAGGAAGTGCTCTCGATCCCCGATGGCAAGCCCGAAGACGATCAAGCCCGCTTCATCGCCGAGCAGCTCAAGCTGTCGCACACGGTCGGCGGCACGCGCCGGCTGCGCGGCGGTATTTATGGCAACGTCGTGCTGAGCCGCTGGCCCATTACCGCAACGCAGAATTATGACATCAGCGTGCGCGGGCGCGAGCAGCGCGGCTGCCTGCGCGCCGATGTTGAAGTCATCCAGGGCAGTCCGCTGCACGTCTTCAACGTCCACCTCGGCACGGCCTACCTTGAACGGCGTCATCAAGGGCGGCGCTTGATTGACGAAGCCATCCTCAACAACCGCGAATTGAACGGACCGCGCTTGATGCTGGGCGATTTCAACGAGTGGACGCGCGGGCTGGCCTCACGGCTGCTGGCCTCGCACTTGGTCAGCGCGGACGTGCGATTGCACCTGCCGCGCCGGCGCACCTATCCCGGCGTCTTGCCGCTACTGCATCTCGATCACATCTACTATGAGGATTCGTTAGAGCTGGAAGCGTTGACGCTCTATCGCACACGGCTGTCGCTGATGGCTTCGGATCACCTGCCGCTGGTCGCCGACTTTCAGGTGCGGTTAGATTGACTGGCTTCGACGCTCATTCATTGCTCATTCATTCGAGCCGTCGGTGCGTGAAGCGAGGCGGGCGATCACCAGCGCCAGTTCAAGCGGGTCGGCGGGCTTGGCGACGTGCATCTGGTAGCCGGCGGAGATGGCGCGCAAGCGGTCTTCGGCGCGCGCGTAAGCGGTCAACGCTACCGCCGGTGTTTTGCCGCGCGTCGGCGCAAGCTCACGAATCTGCCGCATCAGTTGATAGCCATCTTCGCCCGGCATCTCGATGTCGCTGATGATAATGTTGGGCGGCCATTCCTGAAACACGCCGACCGCTTCCCGGCTCGACGCGCACGCCCGCACCTGCGCGCCGAATTGTTCGATCATAAGGCGCAACATATCGCGCGTGTCCGGCTCGTCGTCAACGATCAGCACGCGCAGGCCCGAAAGGTCGGGCGCATTCTGCGACGACGTGAGCGGCGGACTCATCGCGGCGCGCTCCGCGTCGTAGCCTTCGCTGTGCAATGCCATCAACGGCAGTCTCACGGTAAAGACCGCGCCGTGATCTTGCCCGGCGCTCGCCGCCGTCACCGTGCCGCCGTGCAGCTCGATTAAATGGCGAACAATCGCCAGCCCCAGCCCCAGCCCGCCGTGTATGCGCGTGCTGGTCGAGTCGCCTTGACGGAAGCGATCAAAGACGAACGGCAGCAGCTCGCTTTGTATGCCCTGGCCGGTGTCTGTGACGACGATTTCGGCGTGCGAGTCGGCCTGTTGCAATCGCACCTCTATGCGCCCGCCGCGCGGCGTGAACTTGACGGCGTTCGACAGCAGATTCCAGACCACCTGTTGCAAGCGGTTGCCGTCGCCCGACACCGGCGCGGTGTGCGGATCGAGAATCGTCTGCACACGTATCTCTTTGGCGTCCGCCGCCGGGCGAACGGAATCGAGCGCCGATTCAATGATCGAGGCGATATCTATGGGCTGCACGTTCAATCGCAGCTTGCCGGTGATGATGCGCGACACGTCGAGGATGTCTTCGACGATCTGCGCCTGCACCTTGGCGTTGCGCTCGATGGTTTCGAGCGCGCGCTCCGTCGTCGCCTCGTCGAAGCTGCGGTTGCGCAGCATATGTGACCAGCCGACGATGGCATTCAACGGCGTGCGTAGCTCGTGCGAGACGGTGGCGAGAAACTCGTCCTTCAAACGATTGGCATCTTCGGCCAGCGCCCGCGCCCGCTGCGCTTCGGCCAGCAACCGTTCGCGCTCACGTTCGGCCTGCTTGCGCTCGCTGATGTCGCGGGCAATGGTCGAAGCGCCGGTGAGCGTGCCATTCGGCCCTTTGATCGGCGAGATGGTCAGCGCTACGTCAACTCGCTCGCCGCTTTTCTTGACGCGAATCGTTTCGTAATGATGAACACGATTGCCGCTTCTGAGCTGTTCCAGGATGCGGTCAATGTCGTCCTGTTCGGGATCGACCAACAGGCGTATGTGCTTGCCGACGACCTCTTCGGCGCGATAGCCATAGAGCCGTTCAGCGCCCGTGTTCCAACTGACGATGGTGCCGTCGAGTCGCTTGCCGATGATGGCGTCTTCGGACGATTCGACAATCGAGGCGACGAAGCTGAGCGCCTCTTCGACGCGGCGGCGCTCACTGATGTCGCGGAAGACGAGCACGACGCCCGACAACTGGCCCTGATCATCCTTGATCGGCGCGCCGCTATCATCAATCGGAACATCAGAGCCGTCTTTCCGAATCAGCACTGTGTGATTGGCCAGCCCGACGATGACGCCCTCGCGCAGCACCTTGTCAACCGGACTTTCGACCGGCTGGCGCGTCCCTTCATTGACAATGACGAAGACCTCGGCGAGGGGCCGGCCTATCGCTTCGCCGCGCCTCCATCCGGTCAGCGATTCAGCCACAGGGTTGATGAAGGTGATGCGCCCTTCGGTGTCGGTGGCGATCACCGCGTCGCCGATGCTGCCCAGCGTGATGGCCAGCAGCTTGCGGTTCTCGCTGAGCGCGGCGGTGTTCTCTTCGCCGCGCCGCCGTGCGCGGTGCAAGCCTTCGCTTAAAGCCGAGATGGCGCTGCAAACGAACAGGAAGGTCAACAGGCCGATGGCCGTGCCTGCGTCACGCACGAACCACGAATTATCCGGCGGCAGCCAGCGATAGAGCGAGATGATGCTGCCGAGCAGCGTCGCCAGCAATCCCGGCCCCAGTCCGCCAAACCAGGCGCTTAAGGCGACGCCGAGAAAGAACGTGATGAAGGGAAATTCGTTGCCGATGACCGGCTCAAGCGCCCAGCGCAGCAAGGCCGCCATCGCCGTCACCACGACGGCAACGCCATAACATAACAGGGGCGAGCGCGCTTGTTTGGCCATAGCTATCGTAAAGCGATCATCGACGCCTCGCCCTGCGCGCACACTGACGATTATAGAAAGAGAAAGCGACGTGCGCTGCGCATAGCAACACAGCGACCACGACCGCTAAGGTCAAGCGGTGCTAGCGCAATGAGGGCGAAGAATACGATGATGCTCACGCAAACAAACTGAGCGGCGGGGTTCTTGCTGTGTCCACGTTCAGCGACCCCCGACCAGCGCAAAGATTAGCAGACTGACGAGAAACCATCCAAGAAAATTGCGCGCCGGAACGCCTCAGTACGCGCCCCGCATTCGTTCAGTCGTCGCGCCTTCTCGCTTGATGAGAGGGGAAACGTGGCAACGATCACGTTCGGGTAACGCACGGCGGCATAGATTAGCTCGACGCGAGCGCGCCTGGCGGGCGGCAAGAATCGCGTGACGATGAAGAGGCTGGCGCTGTAAGCAAGCAAGCCTCTGCCGGCGCGACTCCACCTGCTCTCGTTCAAGGATGTAGGTCTTCACAGCCATCGCTAATCAAGCAGGTCGGCGAGCGCGGCGCCCAGCGTCTCGAAGCGAAAGCGGTAGCCGGCGGCGATGACCGCGCGGGGCAGAACGCGCTGGCTTGAGAGCAACACGGCAGCCATCTCGCCCATCGCCGCGCGCAAGCCGAACTCCGGCACAGGCACAAAGGCGGGGCGATGCAGCGCGCCGGCGAGTTGGCGCGTGAACTCATCGTTCGTTACCGGCGCGGGCGCTGTGCCATTGACCGGCCCTTTGATCGCCGCGTTCGCCAGCGCGTAACGGTAGATGCCAACGATGTCGGCGATGTGAATCCAGGGCAGCCACTGACGGCCACTGCCGAGCTTGCCGCCGAGTCCGAGCTTGAATGGCAGCATCATCTTTTCGAGCGCGCCGCCTTCGCGGCTCAGAACAACACCTGTGCGCGCCAGCACAACGCGAATGCCTGCGGCCTTGGCCTGCTCGGCCTCGCGCTCCCACTCGATACAGACTTCAGGCATAAAGCCTTCGCCCGGCGGCGACAGTTCATCAAGCGATTCGTCGCCGCGATCTCCGTAAAAGCCTATGGCTGAGCTGCTGATGAAGACGGCAGGCTTCGTAGGCATAGCGCGCAGGCCGCTGACCAGATGCCGCGTGCTGAGAACGCGTGAATCGCGTATGCGCCGCTTCTGTTCGTCGCTCCAGCGTCGCGCCGCGATAGGCTCGCCCGCCAGGTGAATCACCGCGTCAACGCCGATCATCACGTCATCATCGGGAGGCCCGCCGAGCGCGTCCCATCGGCGCATCTCTGTGACCGGCACGCCGCGCGCGTTTTCGGGCGAGCGCGATAACCCAATGACGGTGTGGCCATCGTCGAGCAGAGATTGGCAGAGGTGGCGACCGATCAACCCGGTCGCTCCCGTCACCAGAATTCGCGTCGCTTTCGGCTCGCTCACTTTAAACTCCTCGGCGGCAATGGCCAGTTGCTATCTTCTCCGCTGTTCGTTACTAGCCTAGACAGTCACGCTTAAATTGTCAAGATTTTTTCTAGACCAAAGCTGGACAAATCATTGAATTTGCGTTAAGTTGTTCAAGAATTATCTTGACAGCTCAGAGAGGCTACTCAGAATGCAGGAGATGACCACGGAAGAATCACCATCGCAGGTCGGCAAGTATCGCATCGGCACAGTGACACGATTGACGGGTCTGTCGGCGGACGTGGTGCGCGTGTGGGAGCGGCGCTATGGCGCGATCCGCCCGCAACGCAGCGAGGCGGGCACACGGCTCTATTCCGACGCCGACATCGCGCGGCTCAGGCGTTTGCGGCAAGCGGTCGAGAAGGGCTACAGCATCAGCCGGGCGGCGCGGCTTTCGGACGACGAGCTGACCGCCGCCGTCAGCGTGGTCGCGCAGGCGGCGGACGCCTCCGGCCCTTACGCGCTCGTACGCGAGCGGTTCCTGGCTGCCATCAAGCAGATGGATGTAGTGACGGCAGACCTGGAGATGAGCCGCGCGGCAACGCTCTTTCCGGCGCGCGACCTGATCAATCAAATCGTCACGCCGTTGCTGGCGGAGATCGGCGAGCGCTGGGCACACCGCGAGTTCGGCGTCGCGCACGAACACGTCGCCACCAATCTGCTGCGCAACCTGCTCAGCTCGCTCATACGGCTCTACCCGCCCGACCGCCACGCCGAGACCATAGTGCTGGCGACGCCCGCCGGCGAGCGGCACGAATTCGGCATCCTTCTGGCGGCGCTGGTGGCGGCGACGCGGGGCTGGCGCGTGGTTTATGTCGGCGCTGATCTGCCCGCCGCCGAAATCGCTTATGCGATGCGGCTGACGAAGTCGCGTTACCTGGCGCTGAGCCTGGTCAACGAGCACCCGGAAGCAGCAGAGGAGATGAACGCGCTCGCTCAACAACTATCAACCGGCGTGCGCGTATGGGTCGGCGGCGGCGAAGCCATCAAGTACCGCGACCAGCTTCATCAACTGAACTGGATTCTCATCCGCGACCTCGACGACCTCGACGACCGCTTGCGAAGGTAGTAGTCAGAGCGTATCTGAGAAGCCCTGAAGGGGCGCGATTCAATAGCCCAGCCCAACGGGCTGGGTACACCCAGCGACCATTCGGCAAGCCCTGAAAGGGCGTAATAGGTGATCGGTTATTGCGCCCTTTCAGGGCTTGGCGGTTAGCCCCGCCGCTCACCCAGGGCGCTGCCCTGGGCTGTCGAATCCCGCCCCTTCAGGGCTTCTCAGATACGCTCTATAGTTCACGATGCAATAGTTGATGCAAGCTCCGTCAGGAGCGCAATGTTTATAGTAACGCGGGCGGTTTAATCTTCAAGCTCCGTCAGGAGCGCGATGTTTATAGCCAACGATGCAATAGATCAAACAAGCTCCGTTAGGAGCGCGATGTTCATAGCTCACGATGCCACAGATGATGCAAGCTCCGTTAGGAGCGCAATGTTTATAGATATGGCAGAAGGATGTGACGAAGCCCCGTAGGGGCGCGATGTTGACATCACGCTCCTGACGGAGCTTGCTTCTTCTATTGCATCGGTAACTATAAACATTGCGCTCCTGACGGAGCTTGGGGAACTATCAGCTATCAACTGATCACTGGCCACTAACCAATGACCACTGACAACCGGCCAGTGGCCATTGACAACCGGCCACTGACTACTGGCCACTGGCCAGTGGTCACCACTCCTGGCACATTCGTTGCTCCTTCACGACTGGCTGAAGCAATTTGCATTGAAAGCGAGCAAAGTGGATGGCCAGCACGGTACAGGCGATTGATTCTGTTAAGCCGAAGTCGAATGGCGCGCACTCGACGGCGGTAAAGACGGCGCGCGAGTTGGTTGAGCACGGCCAGCGCGCGCGGTGGTGGCGGCGGCGCGGCACGAAACAGAAAGGTTTTTGGTATGAAGATTACAAAGGCTGCCGCATTAACGATCAATCCCAGCTTGAGCGCATACGGGCGCTTGTCATTCCACCGGCCTGGACTCACGTCCGCATCGCGCCTTCTCCGCGCAGTCGCTTGCAAGTGGTCGGCATAGACACGGCAGGCCGCATTCAGTATAAGTACCACCCGTCTTTCGCGGCGCGACAACAGCAGAAGAAATACGCCAAGATCGAACGCTTCGGCGAAGCGCTGCCGGCCTTGCGTCGCGTGACCAATGAGCACATCGCGCTCAATGGCTTTCCGCGTGAGCGCGTGCTGGCCATCATCATTCGTTTAATCAACGATCTCTACCTGCGCGTCGGCTCCGAGATGAGCGTCAAGCGTTACCGCACCTATGGCGTGACGACGCTGCGCAATCGCCACCTTGATATCAGGCGTGGTGGGCAACTCGTCTTTAGCTTCGTCGGCAAACATCACATACGCCACCGCCGCATCATCGTGGATGAAGAACTGGCGACGGTGATGCGCGACTTGAAGGCGTTGGGCGGGCCGAAGCTGTTCGAGTACACCGACGACAACGGCAAGATTAAACCCATCACGCCGCGCGACGTGAACGACTACATCAAAGCGGCGGCGGGTCCGGAGTTTTCCGCGAAAGACTTTCGCACGTGGGGCGGCTCGCTGCTGGCGGCGATACGGCTGGCCGAGATCGGGCAGGCCGAAAACGAGCGACAACTGAAGCGCAACATCGTGCAGGCGGTCAAGCAAGTCGCCGAGCACCTCGGTAATACGCCGACCGTCTGCCGCAGTTGCTACATTCACCCGGCGGTCATCGAGCGGTACAACGAAGGCGTGACGCTCGAAGCCTTCAGGCCAAAACGCAGCCGCCGCATACGTCGCTTGCAGCCTGAATACGAGCCTGAGGAGTTAGCGTTGCTGAAGCTCTTTCAGACGAGCGGCAGGGCGATGAATGTGACCGAGAAGCAAGCGGCCTGACGGGCGCGCACGGTTCGATGAAGGCAAAAAGGCCGTAGCGCGAACCTCTTCGCGCTACGGCCTCGCTGACTAATTCGCTGTGATTGCTAACTGCGAGCGTCTGCGAGCCGCGCCGCTGTCATAAAGCCGGCGATCAGGAAGATGACGCCCAGCGCGATGTGAATGACGTGATCCATCGTGCCGAGTTCGAGCATGCCGGGAATGACACGCAGCAGGCGGTCATCGTGCGGGCCGGGGACGCCGTGCGACGGCTCACCCGCATGGCCAGCAATGAAGCCGACAACGCCGAGCAGGCCATACACCGCGCCGAAGATGATGCAGAACAATCGCGCCTGCGCCAGTGTGCCTTTCAATCCGAAGTAGAGCGACACCGCACCCGATACCAGATGCACGATGTCGTGCGTAACGCTCAGGTGAGTGCCCATCAGGCCGGGCGCAGCGAACCCCACGAGTCCCACAAGAATGAACACAATCCCTAAGATGGTTGCGATCCTTTTTGCCATATTCTTCTCCTTTCGAGTTAGCAGTCAAGCAGGCTCTCGCCTGCCGTTAATGAGAAACCGAAGATGGCTTATGAGTACGGGTGCAAAAGTCTCGAATCATAAATCTCATTCGTTCACCGCTCGCCTTCGACCTGCTTGATCTCGACGCGCTCGCGTTTAATGTCGAGCCGCAACCTGCCATAGAGACTCATATACTGATTGGCGATCCACACCAGCGCGAAGCCGCCGATCAGGTAGCCGCGCCAATCCTCGTAGAGCAATGTGTAGCGCGTGATGATGAGAAAGAAAGCCGTCACATAATGGCTGAAACAGTACTCGCAGGTGAACAGGTAAAAAAATTTTCGCTCGATCAGTCGCCGGCATCTCTCGCTCCGCTTGACGCAGTACTCGCGCGGCTCGCGAAAGACTTCTTCGTGCGTCACCGTCCACGCGATGCAGGCGATGGGCACGGCCAGAATGAACAGCCAGGCGATCTGCAAACCTAAAGGCATCCGTTCTCCGCTTGGTTATGACTGAGCGTCCAGTGAGTAAGGCTAAACTACCTGCGCGGCAAGGGCGCGTCAAGCGCGCGGCTGATGTTGTTGGCCGACATAGCCGGCGGCTGGCGCTCGAATTACTATTGTCGGCCCGTCGCCGCCGGCTTATGATAGAGCGCATCTTCGCACTGCCTCCCACAACATTCCTTTCAATCAAGGACGAAAGCAGATGAGCGCACGACTGACGCGACGAGTGGTGATAATGATAATAGTAAGCTCGCTCACATTGAGCCTGACGGCCTGCGACGGCTCGAAGACGACGGTGATCGAGCAAGCGCCGCAGGTGACGGCGGCCAATGAGATCGCGGCGATGGCGCGGCTGTCGGCCATTGGCCGCGCCGAGGTGGCTTACCAGACAGAAACGGGCGGCCAGTATGCAACGCTTGACGAACTGGTCGAGCGCCGCATGGTCAACGACCCGGCGCAGGGCAAGCTGACCGGCTACAAGTTCGAGATTAAAATCACCGCGCACGGGTTTGAAGCGACGGCGACGCCCGAACGTTATGGCATCAGCGGCAAGCGGTCGTTCTACGTTGACGAGCAGAACGCGATGCGCGGCGCGGATCGCAATGGCGCGGCGGCGACGGCGTCAGACCCGCAAGTCTAGCACGGCGCTTGCGCGAAACAGGCCGGTGTGGCTGAATTGAAGCGATGCCGGAGCGCGAAGACTTCTCAACCGTTCAATACCTCTACCTGACGACGACGGGTCGCACGACGGGCCTCGCGCGCGAGATCGAAATCTGGTTCGTCACGCACGCGGGCCGCTTCTACATTCTCGCCGAACATTTTCACCGCACCCAGTGGGTCAAGAACATTCTCGCTAATGCGCAAGTCGGCGTGCGCGTGAATGGGCGCGAGTTCGCGGCGACTGCGCGCGTGCTCGATGAGCAGAGCGATGCGCCTCTCTACCAGTTGGCGCAACAACTCGAACATGAAAAGTATGGCTGGGGCGACGGCCTGCCTGTCGAGATCACACCCATTGAGAGTACGGTGGCCGTTTGAGCGCGACGCGCCGAATGGGTAAACTGCATAAGCGAGACGCACTGCACACACCAAGGAGAAGATTATGGCAGAAGGAATCCCGGAGAAATTTCGTGACCTGTTCGACAAGAAAGCATTCGCCCACGTTGTGACGATGATGCCCGATGACACGCCGCAAGTCACTCCCGTCTGGGTGGATTACGATGGCACTCACATCATCATCAATTCGGCGCGCGGACGGCAGAAGGACCGCAACCTGCGACGCAATCCGAATGTGGCGCTCTCGATACAAGACCCGGACAATCCTTATCGTTACCTCGAAGTTCGCGGGCGTGTGACCGAGATTACTGAAGACGGCGCGGACGAGCACATCGATAAAATGGCCAAGAAGTATATGGGCGTTGATCGTTATCCCGGTCGCTCGCCCGGCGAAGTGCGCGTCATCTACAAGATCGAGCCGCAGCACTTTACGTCTATGGGATAAGAAAACAGGATTCAGGAGTCAGGATTCAGGAGTCAGAAGTCAGAAGAGAGAAGTCAGAAGTCAGGAGTCAGAATTCAGAATGAATGAGGAAGTCGGCTAACGCCTCTGCCTCTATTCTAACTTCTAAACGCTCCCTTCCTTTTCCATTCTGACTTCTGACTTCTGACTCCTGTCTTCCTCCCTCTTGTCCCTCTTCACTTCAAAAGTACGCGATGCGGCGCGTCGGCGTCAGGTCGGCCAAGCGCGCGACGCGTATGCGCGCGTCAACGATCTTTGCGCCCTGCGCCAGCACCTTCACGGGATTGGCGTCCATCTCTTGAATGTGCGGGCAGATTTCAAGCAGCACAGAAACGCGCAGGATCAATTCCTTCAGCGCCGTTTCGTCCGCCGCCGGCATACCGCGCCAGCCGCGCAGCAAGGCCGTGCCTTTCACTTCGTTCAGCATATCCTGCACGTCTACATCAGTGAGCGGATTGATGCGGAAGGCCACGTCGTTCAACAACTCGACCAGTATGCCGCCGCTGCCATAGACGACCAGCGGCCCGAAGGTCGGGTCGAGCGTCGCGCCGACGACGACTTCAACGCCGCCCGTCACCATCTCCTGCACGATCATTCCTGACAACTCATCGCCGAGCCGTTCTTGTAATTCTTCGCAAGCCGCGCGCACCTGTCGTTCGCTGGTCAGGTTCAAGCGCACGCCGCCCACTTCGGTCTTGTGAAGGATGCGCGGGCCGACCGCTTTCAACACGACAGGGTAGCCGATGGCTCTCGCGGCCTTCACCGCTTCATCGGGCTTAGTGACCAGCTTTGATTGCGCCATCGTGATGCCGACGGCATTGAACAAATCCTGCAACTCGACCGGACTCAACCAACCGTCGCCGCGTTCAAGCGCCTGTTCGACGATGCGACGCGCTTCGTCTACGTTGATGGTGTCGAACAAGGGCAACACACCCAATGGCCGCTGTCGCCATTCGCCATAGGCCGTCACCTTCGCCAACGCTTTCGCCGCCGCTTCGGGGAAAGAGTAACTCGGAATGCTGGCCAGTATCTCCGGCGCGCCTTTCGCGGACATAAAGTTGGCGATGACCGGCTTGCCGCCCGCGCTCTTTGCGCCTTCGACAATCGCCGCCGCCACCGGCTCAGCCTGCGCGATCAACGGCGGAATAAAAATGACGATCAGCGCATCCACGCGCTCATCAGCAAGCAACGCGCGCATTGCTCGCTGATAATCAGCCGACCTCGCCGAAGCGATCATATCTACGGGATTGGCGACGCTCGCCGCCGGCGGCAGGAACGAACGCAACTCGGCTACGGTCGCATCGGTCAGCGTCGGCAGTTCAAGCCCATTCGCTTCGCAGGCGTCGGCGGCGAGGATGCCCGGCCCGCCGGCATTTGTAAGGATAGCTACACGCCGGCCCTGAGGCACGGGCTGATGCGCGAGCAGGTTCGCCACGTCGAACAACTCTTCGAGCGTGTCTGTGCGGATGATGCCGGCTTGTCGAAAGAGCGCATCGACGGCGCGATCCGTAGAAGCCAGCGCCCCCGTGTGCGAAGAGGCGGCGCGCTGACCGGCCTGCGAGCGGCCCGACTTGACGACGACAATGGGCTTCGAGCGGGCGATGCGCTTGGCGATGCGCCCGAAGTTGCGCGGATTGCCGAACGATTCGAGATAAAGGAGGATGACATCCGTGCGCGGGTCTTCGGCCCAATACTGAATCAAGTCGTTGCCCGACACATCGGCCTTGTTGCCGACCGACACGAACGTCGAGATGCCGATGTTGAGGTCGCGCGCGTAATCCAAAATAGCGAGGCCGAGCGCGCCGCTCTGCGTTGACATAGCGACGCGGCCCGCCGGCGGATAGACCGGCGAGAAGGTTCCGTTGAGCGCGACTTCGGGGTCTGTGTTGATGATGCCCATACAATTGGGGCCGATCATTCGTACGCCTGCGCCGCGCACTTTTTCGAGTATCGCGGCTTCGAGCGCGCGCCCTTCGACGCCGGTTTCGCCGAAGCCCGCCGTGATGACGACCAGCCCGCGCACGCCTTTGGCAATGCAATCATCAATCGCCGCTTCAACACGCGCAGCCGGCACGACGACGATGGCGAGGTCCACTTCATCGGGTATCTCGGTGACGCGAGCGTAAGCGCGCACCGAGCCGACGACGCGGGCGCTCTCATTCACCGGATAGACGACGCCTTGAAAGCCGGCGCTCACGAGGTTGTGAAAGACCTCCGCGCCGATCTGACCGCGACGACGACCCGCGCCGATGACCGCGACAGATTTCGGCTCGAAGAAGACTTTCATCGAAGCCGAGGCCGCCGCCTGCCCGCGCCGCGCCAGCTTCTCTTCCAGTTCCGGCGTCGGCGCGAGCGAAAAGGTGACGCAGAATACGCCGCCGTCCAACCGCCGCTCGACCTGAAAACCCGTGTTCAAAAATACGTCCATCATCTTGCGGTTGTCACCGAGCACATAAGCCTCGAACGTCTTGATGCCGTTTTCGCGCGCGATGATCACCAGCCGTTCGAGCATACGCGTAGCGATGCCGCGCCCTTGCAGCGCGTCTTCGGTGAGAAAGGCGACTTCGCCGCGCTCGTGGACTTCCTGGTCGCGGTAGTAGCGCGCGACGGCGACGATGCGGCCCGCGTGTTCGCCGACCAGCGCAAAGGTGTTGTGATAATCGACCGCGCAAAGCTGCACGGCCTTGTCGTGACTCAGTTCGGGCAGCGGGCTGAAGTAGCGGAAGTAGACGCTGCGCGGCGACAGCCGCTTGTGAAACTCCATCAGCGCGCTGACATCGTCGGGACGAATCGGGCGCAGGCGCAAGGTCGAGCCATCGCGCAATAGCGTGTCGGATTCATATCGTGCAGGATAATTGCTCACGTGTGGTCTCCAGAAAATGGGATGTTCCAGCGGTATGATTTCAAATTATACGCCAGGAGCGTCGAATCAACGAACGGTTATTTGGCAGACAGGCCGCCGCTTTGTGACGCGCGAAACTACGGGCGGTTGATTGGCGCACGGCGCGCTCGCAGATTAAACTGATAGTGACGCTGGCGAGTACATTCCGAACCGATTATCGGCATCCACCTGCTAATCACTTTTTACTTCAGAAAAGGAGATGATATGAGAATAGTGATGACTTCACGAAATCTGATTCGGGCCGCGAGCCTGTTGGCATTGCTGCTGACATTCAGCGTCGCGGCGGACGCGCAGAGGGGCCGCTGGCAGAGCCTCGGCACGGCCTACGTCGATGGCGCGCGGGATCGCGATATGATTCGCGTGAACGCGCGCGGAGCCTTCACGGCGCTGCAACTGGGAATCAAAGGCGGCGAGATCGAATTCCAGCGCGTCGTCGTTCACTTTGAAAACGGCGGCCAGCAAGAGCTTGAAGTCCGCGACCGCATCCCCGCCGGCGGCAAGACGCGCATCATTGATTTGAGCGGCGAGCGGCGTCGCATCGAGAGCGTCGAGTTCTGGTACAGCAAGCCGACCTGGCGCACTAGGCCGCGCGTTCAGGCTTGGGGACGACGCTGAAGATGGTATCAGCCTGAACAAAGAAAACGGCTGCCACTATCATAAGCCTGGTGGCAGCCGCTCTGTCGCTAAACCAGCGAAATGTAATCTTGCTTACCGATCCGCGTCCTGCGGGATGAGCTTGTAGGCGGTTCCCTTGAATTTGAAGATGACGCGGGCGTCGTGAGAGAACCCTTTAAGGAACGGCTCGATCTTCGCGTCTCTGGCCAGCAGGCTGTGATAGACATCGCTGTCACGAATGATCGTCACCGGCTTGTCTTTATCAGGATTGAAATCTTTATCGGTCCACACGTCGCCGCGCAGCAAGAAGAGATGATTGCCGATTCGGCGCGACACCGAGGGCGTCGCCGCAGCGGCTTCAGAAGTCGAGCGGAACGGTTGCATGCCGGAGACGCTGGCCGACGGTTCGTCACGGTGGTCGCGCCCTGCTTCAGCGACACGGCTTGGCGGTGGTGGTGGCGGCGCGATGTTGCCGGCTACATCACTGTCAGCGCGCTTGGCGCGGCTCGCAGTAGCCGTCGCGTCCTTCGTTTCCTGCTTCTCTTTGGTCTGATCCTTCGCCACTTCGCTGGCCTGCGGCTGCGCCGTTTCAGAGGCGGGCGCGGCGCTGGGCTGGGCTGGAGCCTCGGTCTTCGCAGTAGTCTGGTCGGCGGGCTTCGGCTCAGGAGTCTGTGCGAGAGCCGGCGCGCCGCCGCTTACGCCATCCGCGACCGAAGTTGATTGAGATTGCGCTTCTTTCTTGTCGTCGGTCGCAGGCTTCTCACTCGTCCCTGTGCTACCTTGTGCCTTCGCCTCGTGGCTGTTGTTTGTGGTCGCCGCTTCACCGGGCGCGTTCGCCGGGGTCATTGCTCTTGCGGTCAGATCACCTGACGGCGGGCCGGATTCGGTAGCTCCGGCAGTTGGGTTATTCGGCGTCGCGCGGTGCGACAAAATCAACGGCAAGGTGACGGCGAGCACAACCAAAGCGGCGGCGGCCATCGCCCACTGCGGCACGGTCAGCGCGCCGAGCCATTGCCGAATCGGAGAAGCGCCGCGCGCTTGCCCGACTACGGCGACGCCGTGCGCTCTCACCTGATCGGCTTGCGCCATTCGTGTTAAAGCGACGATGGTTTTGCGGCAGGGTGAGCACGCGGCGAGGTGATTCTCGTAGCTCGCCTGCTCGCTCTCCTTCAGGCTGCGCTCGACATAGGCGTTGGCCAGATCGGCGTCGAATTCCCGACAAAGCGGCAGCTCTTTGCCCGCCGCGCTGCCTTGCGCGCGCAGCAGTCTGTCGATTGTGTCATCCTGCGTTTTCGGGAACATCTTCATCCTTCAGGGTCGCTCCATCCCAGAGAACGGCGGCGAGCGACCTGCTTGCGGAATTATTTCCGCTAGTGTTGAACAACAGCGCTGCCGGCGCTTTTGGCCGGCTTGTCTTCGTTGCGCTCGCTCGCATCGAAGAGATAATCGCGCACGTTGTGGTTCATCTCTTCGGCGGCGAGTTGGATGGCTTCGCTGACTTCGCGGCGGTTGAAGCGGTGGTCGCGCGCCAGGCTTTTTTCGACCAGCTTGCGCACACGCTTCTGTACTTTTGTCAGCCAGCGGCTGATCGTCGCTTCGTGAACGTCGAACAACTGGCCAATCTCGCGCAGCGTCATCTCTTCGTAATAGTAGTAAGCCAGCAGCAACCGCTCGCGCGATTCAAGCTCTTGAATGGCGCGACGCAACGCATCGGCGACGCCCAGGCGATAACGGTCGTTGATGAACGAGACTTCAGGCACAACCGGATGTTCGACCGCGCCGGCGCTGGCCAGCCGATCCATATCTTCAGGCTCCTCGGTCTGCACCAATCGACTGGTCTGCCGGTGCTGATCGGCGGAGAGCTGAAAGACGACTGCCCGCAGCCAGCCGCGCAGCGAGCCGCGACCGGAATAGAACGAGAACTTGCTGACGCGCACGCCCGCTGATTCGCGCAGGCCGTAGAGTTCAGCAAAAGTCGAATCGGCCAGTTGCTCTGCCGCCCCGGCGTCCTGTGTCATCGTCCGCGCAATGTTGATGAGATAAGAGCGATAGTCGCGGTAGAAGTCGGCCCACGCCGCTTCATCGCCGCGCGCACAGGCGACCGCCAGCGCAAGGTCGTCGCTGTTGAGCGAGGCGAAGTAATCGGCGACCGACTGCCGCGCTTCAGGGCTGGGGCCGGGGTTGCCGACCGTCTGTTCGATCACGGCAGCGAGGTACTTTTTCGCAGAGGCGTGCAGCGCCGCGGCCAGCTCCGCTTCGCCGACGCTGTAGGGCTGGCGTATGCGCGCCGCGACTTCTTTGATCTCGTTGTTGAACGCTTTATGAAAGTCTTCAACCGTCATCGTCAATCCGGGCGCTCGTCTGATCTTGCACGCTGGTGGAACGTTATGCTTGAGGCGAGACTATGCTAACACAAAACCGGCGGGTTTGCGTAGGACAGGATGCAACCACAGATGAACACGATGAACACAGATTTGAAGAAGGCGGAAATTTCACCTCCTCCATTATCTGTGTCCATCTGTGTTCATCTGTGGTTGCTATTCTCTCGATGAGAGAACGACTACGATTTCGTTTTCGCGGGCTGGGTCTGTCTTGCGGCGCGAGCCTGCTTCATAAAGCTGTCGGCGATCTTGCCATAGACAGTGCCGAACAGCGAGCCGACTTTGCCGCTGGCGACGACGATGCGGGTCTTTGAATCGATCACCGTGAACGGGAACTCGATGGTAAACGGCAAGCGGTCAACTTCGATCCACAGTTCGGCGTCATCGGCGTCTTTGGTAATCACGAAGCCGAGTTCTTGAAAATCGCGGCGGTGTTGCAACGCGCCTTCGAGCGATTTGCGGCTCATATACGCGCTGTCCGAACGCACGAAGATGAGGCGCGCGACGGCCAGTATTGCCTGCGGATTTTTTTGCGCGCGCGCCGTCGCAAGATGATTCGCGCGCTGCGCTTCTTCATCGCCAGCCGCTTGCGATTGAGCGTGACTTACGCGAGTCGCGCCGTGCGTCGGCTCGGTTAAAAAGAGCGAGACGGCAACAATCAGCAGCCAGATCAGCACACACAGGGCCGCCAGTTGATAGGCATTGATGAGCAACCCGATACCGTTCTTAACTCTTGCGCGCATAGATCACCTCCGTTGAAGTCAGCTTTATCAAATCATCTTTCACCGTTCAAAGAATAAGCGATGAAAGAGCCGCGCGGGTGTCGGCGTGTGGCACTTTCGCAAGTGTCACAGGCAGCGAAGGTGAGAATGAAAACAGGTTACGACGCGGGCCGGGCAACAAACGATTTGAAGCGGCGCAACTCGTCGAGAGAGGTATCAGAGATGATGCGGAAGACGCGGGCGCGACAGCCTGCGGGCAACTGCCTGGCCGTGAGCGCGTCGCTGATAACCAATGTGCTTGTGGCCAATCCTCGCTGCCAGCCGCGCCGGCGGGCGTCGCGCAGGTCGAGCGCGTCGGCATCAACACCGGCAGCGACCAACATCGTGTGCGCCCACTTCAAGAACTCCGGCCAGCGCGAGACGACCGTGACGAGCGCGTCGTCAGCCGGTCGCTCTTCGCCTTGCATCGACTGCGGAACCGAGCGCAATCGCAAAACCGTCAGCGGCGTGTTGGCAGGCAACTGCTCGCGCGCTTGCTCGGCGTGCGCGAACATCACGGCGACGGCAGCGCCTGCTAGATTAGCCGCGCAACCGTCGAGCGATGCGCCCGCCGTGCGTAAGCCGGTCGCCTCTTCGATCTCGGCCATCAGGATGCGGCGCAGCTCGGCGTCCGGCTCAACGACGAGAAAGTGATCCGGCGGCTGCGCGTCGAAGAAGCGGCGCACGCTCTGCTGCATCTCGGCCAGCGTGTAGCCGCGCTCGCGGGCGATTTGAAAGAGCGTGGCGACGACCTGATCCAGTTCAAGCGGCTGGTCGAGCGCGCGCCCGCTGACCGGCTCGCGCACATAGATGCCGCTGCCCTTGCGGAACTCGACCCAGCCGCGCTCGGCCAGGTCGCGGTAAGCGGCGCTGACGGTGTTGGCGTGGATTTGAAAACGCTGCGCCAACTCGCGTGTGCTCGGCAGACGCTGGCCCGGCTTGAGGTCATAGCTAACGATGCCGAGCAGGATTTGCGTCGCCAGTTGCTCACGCAACGGCACGTCGTTGTTCTTCGATAGCCAGATGCGCATACGGAAGAAAGTGATAAGTGATGAGTGATGAGTAATGAGTGATGAGTAAGAAGCATTGAGGGCTGCTCTACACTCATCACTCATCACTGCCGTCAGATCACCGTGCCGTCAGCGATGACGCCGTGCTTCGGGACGATGACGATGCCGTCGCGGATGAAGTAGCCGTCGCCATCGTAGTTCTGGTGGCGCGCTTCGTTGGCGATCTGCACGCCTGCGCCGATGCGCGCGTTCTTATCAATGATGGCGCGGCGGATGTAGCAGTTCGGGCCGACGCCAACCCTCGGATAGCCGCGATCAATGTCGGACTGCATCTGCTCAATCGTCTGATAGAAGTCCGCGCCCATCATCAACACGCCTTCCAGCCGCGCGCCGTGCTCGACGCGGCTGCGTATGCCGAGGACTGAATCGGTCACGGTCGCGCCGTTGATGATGCAGCCTTCCGTGATGATCGAGCTTTGAATGCGACAATCCAAAAGCTTCGAGCCGGGCAGGTAGCGCGGGCGCGTGTAGATCGGCGCTCTGGCGTCGAAGAAGTTGAACGGCGGCAGCGGCAGCGTCATCTCGATATTGGCGCGATAGAAGGCGCTGATCGTACCGATGTCTTCCCAGTAACCGTCGAACAGGTGCGCCTGTACGTTGAAGCGCGACAGCGCGTGCGGCAGTATCTCTTTGCCGAAATCAATCGCGTTGGGCAGGTCATTCATCATCAACTGTTCGAGCACCGCTTTGCGAAAAACATAGATGCCCATCGAAGCGAGAAACGGACGCCGCGCCGCCTGATCCGGCGATAGCCCCAGCACGCTCGTGTCCACGCGCATAGGATTGAGCGCCTCGCCCTTCGGCTTCTCGCTGAACTCGGTGATGCGCCCCGCCTCATCAATCTTGAGCAGGCCGAAGCTCGACGCTTCATCGTCGCGGGCGGCAGTGACGGCGACGGTGATGTCTGCGCCGGTCTCTTCGTGGCGGCGCAGGAACTCGCGGTAATCCATGCGGTAGAGGTGATCGCCAGCCAGAATCAACACGGTCTCACCCGAATAATCTTGCAGGTGCGCCCACGACTGGCGCACGGCGTCGGCAGTGCCCTGGAACCAGTCGGGACTTTCGGGCGTGATCTCGGCGGCGATGATTTCGGCAAAGCCGTTGGAGAACGGGCTGAAGCGATAGGTGCGCGAGATGTGGCGGTTGAGCGAAGCCGAGTTGTACTGCGTCAGAATGAAGATGCGGCTCACATCCGAGTTGATGCAATTCGACACCGGGATGTCTATGAGACGATACTTGCCGCCGAGCGGCACGGCGGGCTTGGCGCGCAAGCGGGTCAGCGGGAACAAGCGCTGGCCGACGCCGCCGCCCAGAATGATTGCCACCACGTCACTCATATCCATCGTCAGTTCCTCCTATAGAGCCATTTTGAACTGCGTGCAAAGTATAACTGCGCGTATAGACTGCGTAAAAGCCGAAGCGGCAGGAACGGCGCAGCGCGCGACAAGCCCGTCCCACAGCGACCGCCTTGCGGCCCTGCCGGTTGCCACTTTTACTGCACGACCAGTATGCTATCAATTACTGTGCGACGACGTGTGAGGATATTAGTGAAGGAAAATTGAATGGCGGCAACGCGCGGCAAGACGATCTGCTTCATCGATAACGCGAACATCTTCCACGGCCAGGCCGACAACTGGCGCATCGATTGGGAGAAATTCCAGCGCCTCCTTGAAGAGAAGGGCGAGATATGGCAGACCTACTGCTTCGCGTCTGAAACCGACCCGCCCAGCGACGGCGCGACGGCCTTTTATCAATTCCTCAAAGAGAGCCTGCGCTGGGAAGTGCGGCTTTACACGCTCGGCAAGAAGACCGTGCGTTGCGGCGACTGCGGCCACGAGCACACGACTTACGCCGAGAAGGGCGTTGATGTGGGGCTGGCGACAACGATGCTGATGCTGGCCGTCAATCAAGCCTACGACACAGCCATACTGGTCTCAGGCGACCGCGATTACATCGAGACCGTACATCACATCAAGAGCCGCGGCCTGCGCGTCGAAGTCATCTCGTGGCGGGCCGGCTTGAGCAACGACCTCGAAGCCGAATCCTCCGCGCCCGTCGTCTACCTCGACGACCTGCGGAAGCAGATAGAGAAACAGTGACCAGTGGTCAGTGGTCAGTGGTCAGTTGATAGTTGATAGTTGACAGTTGATTGTTGATTGTTGTGAGTTGTGAGCGGTGAGTTGATAGTTGTGAGTTGATAGTTTCCCAAGCTCCGTCAGGAGCGCAATGTTTATAGATATAGCTGAAGGATGTGACGAAGCTCCGTCAGGAGCGAGATGTTTATAGTTACCGATGCAATAGATGATGCAAGCTCCGTCAGGAGCGGGATGTTGACATTGCGCCCCTACGGGGCTTCGTCCTTTCTATCAGCCATTTCTATAAACAGGTCGTCCCTACGGGACTCACTGGTCACTGGCAACTCATAACTATCAGCTCACAACTATCAGCTCACAAGTATCACCTATCAACTATCAACTGACCACTGGCCACTAGCCACTAGTCACTGATCACTAACCACTGATGAACGATCTTCTTCACATCAATGAAAGAGTGCGCCGCGCGATAGAGACGAATCGAGCCGTGGTGGCGCTTGAGTCAACCGTGATCGCACACGGCTTGCCGCGCCCGCTCAATCTCGAAACCGCGCACGCCTGCGAAGCCGCCGTGACGCGTGAAGGCGCAAGTCCGGCGACCATCGGCATCGTCGCCGGGCGATTGACGGTCGGGTTGAGTGACGAAGAGGTCGCGCGCTTTGGCGACGGGCAAGCGCCGGACGGCGGCGCGATTGAAAAGGTCGGCTTGAATAACATGGCCGGCGTCATCGAGCGTCGCGCCTGGGGCGCAACTACCGTAGCCGCGACGATGCGGATTGCCGCGCTTGCCGGCCTGCGAGTCTTTGCCACAGGCGGCATCGGCGGCATTCATCGCGGCGCGGGCGAAACGTTCGACGTATCCGCAGACCTGACTGCGCTCGGTCGCCTGCCGCTGGTCTGCGTCTGCGCCGGCGCGAAAGCGATTCTCGATCTACCCAAGACCGTCGAGTACCTGGAAACGCTCGGTGTGCCGATTGTAGGTTATCGCACAAACGAGTTCCCTGCCTTCTACTCCCCGACGAGCGGCCTCGGCGTAGACATCAAAGTGGATTCGCCGGAAGAAGCCGCCCGTGTGGCGTTGAATCACTGGCGCACGGGTGGCGCGTCGGCAGTGCTGGTCTGCGCTCCTGTGCCTGAGCCGCACGCGATGGCTCACGAAGAAGTTGACTGCGCTGTCGAGCAAGCCATCGTCTTAGCCGAACGCAGCGGCATTCGCGGCAAAGCATTAACGCCTTTCCTGCTGGCCCGCTTGAAAGAGTTGACCGCAGGCCACACGCTCGATGCGAATCGCGCCTTGCTCGTGAATAACGCGGAGATCGCCGCGCAAATTGCCGTGCATCTGGTCAATCTGTCGCGGCAAGGTTGAGCATCATCTGTTCGCCCGCTAACGTGTGCCGCCCGGTCAATCGCTGCTCGTGTTCAAGCAGCCACTTCTTGCGCCACAGCCCGCCGCCATAGCCGCAGAGGTCGCCATCGGCGCGAATCACTCGATGACAAGGGATGACGATGGCCAGGCAGTTGCGGCCATTGGCTCGACCGACGGCGCGCACGGCGCGCGGGTTACCGACTTGCTCGGCGAGTTGCAGGTAAGACCACGTCCGGCCCGGTGCAATCGTCTGTAGCTTTGCCCACACATCGCGCTCAAAGGCTGTGCCGCCGATGACCAGCGGAATCGTAAACGATAGCGAGCGGCCCGCGAAATAATCCTCCAGTTCGCGGCTGATCTGATTGAGGTGAGCGTTATTGCCCGGCACAACCTCGCATTGAACGCGCGACTGTATGCCGGTGATCTCACTCTCCAGTTCGCGGCGGTCTACGAATTCGAGCAGGTGCAGTCCGTCCTGATCGGCTAAGGCGAGCATCGCACCGAGCGGCGTTTCGATTTGACGTGAGTGTAAGCGGGGCGTCGTCGTAGGCGTTGGCAGCTTGTCCATAACCGTATTGTAAATGATGAACGACGAATGATGAATGATGAATGATGAATTGAAGAGGAAAAGGAAGCCGAATCATCTAAGAAAGAGGGGTCATCTATAGAGCGTGTCTGAAAAACCCTGAAGGGGCGCGATTCGACAGCCCAGGGCATCGCCCTGAGTGAGCGGCGGGGCTAACCGCCAAGCCCTGAAAGGGCGCAATAACCGATCACCTAGTGCGCCCTTTCAGGGCTTACGGGATTGTCGCTTTGTGTACCCAGCCCGTTGGGCTGGGCTATTGAATCGCGCCCCTTCAGGGCTTCTCAGACACGCTCTATAAACAATCCCCTGCCGCTATTCATCATTCATCATCCATCGTTCATCATTCTCTTCTTGCTTTGACAAGCGGCACGGCTTCACTATAATCGCTTCACCCAAACGCATCTCGATCAGACGCATCAGGAGGATTGCATCCATGACCGCATCGGCTAGTCCTGCTCCACTGGCAGAGCCGCGCACGTCTCGGCGACCGCGCCGTCTCTGGCTCAAGGCGTTGTTGACGCTCATCGTTCTACTCGTCATCGGCTTTATCGCGCTCGGCGCGTGGCCTGCGCCCAAAGACTTCGCTGGCGAAGAAGGACTCACCGGCGTCAACCCTAATGGCGGCGGCCTGCGTCGTCCGTTCCCGGCAATGGTTCTACGCGACGATAACGACACCAACAACGCGAAGTTCAAAGAGCGCGCAGAGCTTGGCCGCTTGCTCTTCTTCGATCCGATTCTTTCAGGTGATAACACGATCTCGTGCGCGACCTGCCATCATCCCGACCTCGGCTTCGGCGATGCGCGCGGGCTGGCGATGGGCAAAGGCGGTCACGGGCTTGGCGTGGAGCGCGCGGGCGGCGCGGACGTGAAGCGCGGCGCGCCGACAATCTGGAATTCGACTTACAATCACTTGCAATTCTGGGATGGCCGCGCCCGCGACCTCGAAGAACAGGCTGAAGGGCCGATCAAGAGCGATGTCGAGATGAACGAAAAGCCCGACACGCTGGTCAGCGAGCTAAAGAACATTCCTGACTACACGCAGAAGTTCGACTCGGCCTTCGGCGGCGCGAGCGGATCGGGCATCACATTTGAAAACGTCACCAAAGCCGTCGCCGCCTTCGAGCGCACGCTGACAGCTAACAACGCGCCGTTTGATCGTTATGCCGCAGGCGACCGCTCGGCAATAACGGCGGCGCAAGTGCGCGGCTTCGACCTCTTTCGTTCGGGCCGCACGCGTTGCTTCGAGTGTCACGGCATCCCGACGTTTGCCAACCGCGACTTCAAGATCGTCGGCGTGCCTGATCTTGATGCGAGTAATCCAGACTACGGTCGCTTCGACGTGACGAAAGGCGAAGGCAACAAGTACGCCTTCAAAGTGCCGACGCTGCGCAATGTCGTCTTGAATGCGCCGTATATGCACAACGGCGCATTCAAGACGCTCGAAGAAGTGCTCGACTTCTACGCGGCGGGCGGCGGGCCGGGCGCTGGCTTCAAAGCCGCGAAGGTGGACGACAAGATTCACACCTACTCGATCACGGCGGAAGAGAAGCAAGACCTGATCGCCTTCCTTTACGCGCTGGTGGATGAATCGAACCTGCCGCAGTTCCCTGAGCGCGTGCCATCGGGCCTATCGGTCGTGCCGCGCCTTCATAATCCCGCGCGCGATCTGGTAGCGAAATACAACACCGGCTCTCCGAAAGAAGAGATGGCCAGCCGCGCGCCGCAAACCATCACCGTCAAGTCGGGCGAATCGATTCAAGCGGCGGTCAACCGCGCGCGACCGGGCGACACCATCGAAGTGAGGCCCGGCCTCTACCACGAAGAGATCAAGATTGACCTCGACAACATCACGCTCAGGGGAGTGGTTGACGCAGGGGCAGCATTCAGTAACGCCACCTTGGGTCGCAATAATCCCCCGTCCGCCTGGAAGCCCGATCAGCCTGTGCTCGATGGCGAAAAGAAGTTATCCGATGGGGTGCTCACAACTGGCAGCAACTTTACTATCGAAAATTTCACGGTACGGAACTACATCGCCAATGGCGTGGTCGCGCAACACGCCCGCAACGTGACGTTCCGCAATTTGGAGATTGATACGACGGGACTCTACGGCGTCTACCCTGTCAGTTGCACCGGCGTCGAGATTGATCGTTGCGTGGCGACAGGCATTGCCGACGCGGCGCTCTACGTCGGCCAGTCGCGCGACATACGCGTTCACGACAGCGAAGCCTTCGCCAACGTCACCGGCATCGAGATTGAAAACTCGATCAACGCCATTGTCGAGAACAACTACGTACATGACAACGCGGGCGGCGTACTGGTCTTCGTGCTGCCGAACAATGTCTCGAAGGTCGGGCGCGATTGCGTCGTCCGCAACAACCGCATCATCGAAAACAACCACGCCAACTTCGGCAATCCGAACGCGATTGTCTCAAACGTGCCGCCCGGCTCAGGCATACTGGTGATGGCAGCGGACAACACCGAAGTCACCGGCAACGAGATTCGCGGCAACCAGAGTTACGGCGTGCTGGTGTGCGGCCTCGAAATCGCTTTCCCGAAAGGCACATCGTTCGATGTCGGGGCGACGCCGGAAAATACGTTCATCCACGACAACACCTATACCGAAAACGGCAAAGCGCCTTCGGACAAATACAAGGAAGGCGGCATACCGGGAGCCGATCTGGTCTGGGATTTGTCGGGCTGGTCGAACCGTTGGAGCGAAAGACAGGCGACGCGCGCTACGCCCATCCTGAATGCGAACTGGCCGACCTTTGCGCGCCGCGCCGAGTGGCGACTGCTGAAGTTGATGGAGAAATACCTGTGACGATTTTGGATTTTAGTTTTTGGATTGACGGAGAGCCGCAGGGATAGCCGAGGGCGATTTCCCTTAATCCAAAATCGCCGGCGCGAAGCGCTAAGCTATGAAAATCTAAAATCTGGAGAATTCATGTCGAAAGCTACTGCCGCCGTCGAAGCTGTCGAAGCAACCGAACAACCATCCAACGCGGTGCTCGCCGCGCCGCTTGCAGGCGCGTGTTTGGCCGAGTTCATCGGCACGTTCGTCGTCATTCTCGTTGGCGATGGCGCGGTCGCGGCGGCGGTCTTTGCCGGTGCGATTGATGGCTGGGGCGTCGCCGTGTTGTGGGGCCTAGCGGTGACGTTCGGCATCTATGTCGCCGGGCCGGTGTCGGGCGCACACTTCAACCCGGCAGTGACCATCACGATGGCGCTGTTTCGCGGCTTCCCGGCCAAACGTATTTTGCCTTACATTTTCAGCCAGATCGTCGGAGCGTTCACCGCAGCGGCCTGCGTCTACTGGCTGTGGCACGGCTTCTGGCAAGCGACGGCGGAAAAGCTCGGCGTCACGATAGGCGAGCCGGGCAGCCAAAAACTGATGGCCGTCTTTTCGTGCTTCTATCCCAATCCCGGCGGCATCGGTGTTGACGCGGCGGCGATGGCGAAGGTCAGCGCGCCGGGCGCGTTCTTTGTCGAAGTCGTGCTGACGGCCTTTCTCTTGCTGATGATCTTCGCGTTGACGGAGCCGGACAATCCCGGTTTGCCGCAGGCGGGGCTGGGGCCGATCTTCATCGGGTTGACGGTGACGGCCATCGTCGGCATCGGCGGCGCGTTGACAATGGATGCGGTGAACCCTGTGCGTGATTTCGGGCCGCGTCTGTTTGCGTATGTCGCGGGCTTCGGCCAGATCGCCTTCCCCGGCCCGCGCGGCAATGAATGGTGGCTCTACATCGTCGCGCCGATCATCGGCGGTCCGCTCGGCGCTGCCGGCTACAAGTACCTCGTGCGCCGCTTCCTGCCGGCGACGAATTAGCCGCGCTATAGTCCCGACATTTAGTAGGCAGACTCCAACACCCGTGGGCAGGACTCTGCCTGATGGGCGCGGTCTATTTCATCTTCCGTTCGCAGTGACGGAGGCGGTCGGCTTGCGCGGCGCGGGAACGGCTGCGGGGTGGCCGGGGTTCGATTCAGCCCGAAGCGTTTGTGATGAATGATACGTTAACGCAATGCTGGCGACGAGACATGCGGCAGTTAGTTTTTGAAGAGCTTATCGAAAGCCGAGCGCGGATCTTTCATCGCCGAGGTCGCTGTCGTCGTTTCGCGCTCGATGGTCTTGCGCGGCTCGAACACAGCACAAACATTGCGCTCGTCTTTTTTGACGACGCGTTCGGTGATCGGCTTGCGACACTGAAAGCGCGCGCCGGGATCAAAGCTCACGCAGTTCTTACAGGTGCGCAGATCGGTGTTGCATTTCGGGCATTGCTGATCGAGGGCGATGCCGCCGACCTCGATGTTGATCATCTGGCCGCAGAGGTTGCAGCGCGTCACTTCGCGGAAGGCCGGCATCTTTGGCGCGCGTATGTCACTTTTTTGCGGAGCCGGGCGCGACCTCTGCTCCTGGCCATCATCTTGATAGCCACGCTGTTTATACTTTCTGTCCATAGAAATCTCCTGTTTGATTACAACAGACCTTGATTTTCCTGAGTCTGTGATGAGTCGGTCAGTTGGTAAAGCAAGTCGTCTGCCGCAGTCCGAGAGGCTCTCGGCTATTGTCACTGAGTGAACCTGATTTGTTCGGGAGTTCCAAGATCGAATCAATGTGACATTATCGTTATACATCATCGGCACGCGGTAAGCAACGGAAATCGGCTAAAGCGATGCCCTCAATCGTGATTTCGCTTTACTCTAATGCAGCGCGGCGCGTCGGTAAAATAGGCTGCACAGCGGAAGCCATACGGTCGCTTGTCATACCTGTTGGCGTAGGCGTCCACATTATCGCCTCATCGGATTGATTAAACGTCACGTCTTGACTAAGGTTCAGTTAGGTTGCGCCGGCGCGGCGGCTTGTTGAACTTGCCGCTTGACATCGCCGGCGAGGTTACGCATAATGCCGGCCTGGCTGTCACCGCAGCTTCATCACGCAATGAGTTCACGCAACACACAAATGGTAATCAACTGGCGCAGCCGCACGGCGGGCGCTGACTTCGCGTTTCGCTTTAGCTTTTATTTTAGCTTTAGCGCCGCACACCGAGCGGGGAGCGCGATGACCTGAAGCCGCAGAGCACATCGCTAAGGTTCACGAAGCCCGCTCCCTCGTCGGAAGGAGCGGGCTTCAAGTGTTTCAGGGACGAGTTCAATCGCAAAAGAGAGTTGACCGATGAATACGGCAAGCCACCCAATCCGAGCCGCCTTTCAGGGCGAGCGCGGCGCGTTCAGCGAAGACGCGGCGCGGCAACTGCTCGGCAACGCAGTCGAGACGGTTGCCTATCGCAGCTTCGACGATATGTTCGACGCCGTGTCGAGCGGTGCTGCCGATGCGGCGGTTGCGCCGATTGAAAACAGCCTCGCCGGCTCGGTCATTAAAAACTACGACCTGCTCGAAGAGCGCGACTTGACGATCATCGGCGAAACCAGCGTGCGCATCATTCACAACCTCATCGCGCCGCGCGGCGTCGGCCTTGATGACGTGCGCCACGTCTATTCGCACCCGGTCGCGCTGGCGCAGTGCGAGAAGTTCTTGCGCGCGCGCCCGCAATTTGCCGTCGAAGTCGCTTACGACACCGCCGGCAGCGTCAAGATGGTCGTTGACAATAACCGCCGAGACGAAGCGGCGATTGCCGGCGCGACCGCCGCCGAAGTTTATGGCGCGCAAATCATCGCCGCCGGCATCGAAGACAACGCCGAAAACTACACCCGCTTTCTGCTGCTCGCGCGGCCAGAACGCGCGGCAGCGATTCCTTTGCTCTACCGCGACGGCGAGCGCAAAACGACGGTCGTCTTTCGCGTCGCCAACCGGCCCGGTTCGTTGTTTCGCGCGCTGGCGGTCTTCGCCCTGCGCGACATTGATCTAACCAAGATTGAATCGCGGCCCATCGCAGGCCGCCCGTGGGAGTATTCATTCTATCTCGACCTGATCGGCGACCAGCACGAGCCGCGCATCGAGCGCGCGCTCGCGCACCTCGGCGAGATGATCGAGAGCATACGCGTGCTCGGCAGCTATCCAAGACACAGTCACGAGGGAGGGATTGAACAATGATTATCGCAATGCGCTCGGACGCGACCGAAGAGCAGATCGAATTCGTCTGCGAGAGCATACGTAACTATGGCTACAAACCGCACGTGATTCGCGGCGAAGAGCGCGTCGTCATCGGCGCGATTGGTCAAGGCGATAAGAAAGACCACCTGCAAGCGCTGCGCTCCGTCGATGGCGTCGAAAACGTCGTGCCCATCCTGCAACCGTATAAGGTCGTGGGCCGCGAACTGAAACAGGCGAAGACCATCGTGCGCGTCGGCGACCTGGAGATCGGCGGCTCAGGCTTGGTCGTGATGGCCGGGCCGTGTTCGGTCGAGACGCGCGAGCAGTTGATGGAAACGGCTGAAGGCGTCAAGGCCGCCGGCGCGCAGGTCTTGCGCGGCGGCGCGTACAAGCCGCGCACCTCGCCTTATGATTTTCAGGGGCTTGAAGTCGAGGGCCTCAAGCTGCTGGCCGAAGCCCGCGAGCACACCGGCCTGAAGATCATCACCGAAGTCGTCACCACTGAAGACACGGAACTGGTCGCCGAGTACGCCGACATCCTGCAAGTCGGCGCGCGCAACATGCAGAACTTCGCGCTGCTCAAGCGGCTCGGTCGCGTCAATAAGCCTGTGCTGCTGAAACGTGGTATGAGTTCGACGATTAAAGAACTGCTGCTGTCTGCCGAATACATCGCCACGCACGGCAACGATCAGGTGATGCTGTGCGAGCGCGGCATACGCACCTTCGAGACGGCGACGCGCAACACGCTCGATCTCGCCGCCGTGCCGTTGCTCAATGAGCTGAGCCACCTGCCCGTCGTCGTTGATCCGTCGCACGCCACCGGCAAGCGCAGCCTGGTGCGCCCGGCGGCGAAGGCAGCGATAGCGATTGGCGCGGACGGCCTCATCATCGAAGTCCACCCGCGCCCGCACGAAGCCTGGTCGGACGGGCCGCAGTCGGTGACGCCGCAGATGTTCGCCGAGATTATGGAGGACGTGCGCCGCTACGCCGCGATGGAATCGCGCCACGTCAATTGACTCGCGGAGGCGGGACAACGTGCGACGAAGATTGCGGCGGATGGAACCGGCCCCGCAAGCCGTCCGTACTTGACGGCGAATCCTCCTCTGCTTAAAGCAAGAGAGATTCAAATCCAACCCGAACGCGGAGGAGTTTATGCGAACCTTTACCCTTGCCTTGCTAATACTGTTGCTTGCCGGGTCTATCACTAGCGTCGGAGCGCAGCAGGCCGCGCCCACGGCGGATGATCCGCGTATGACCGCCGACGAACGCGCCAAGGTGGTTAAGTGGATGAACGATACTCAAAAAGAGTATCTCGACCGACTCGAACACGTCAGCGAGGCGCAATGGAACTGGCGACCCGCGCCATTCCGCTGGACGGTCGGCGAAGTCGCCGAACACATCATGCTCACGGAAGCCCGCCTCTTCGCCTCTGTCGAAAAGGCGCTCGCCGCGCCGACGAATCCCGACTGGCAGGCTAAGACTAAAGGCAAAGATGTCTTTATCGAGCGGGCGCTGCCGAATCGGGGCGTACGCGTGCAAGCGCCCATCGAAATTCGCCCGACCGGCAAGCTATCGCGTGAAGAGGTCATCCGCCGCTACAAAGAACTGCGCGCCCGCGCCCTCGCCTTCGCCGAGAAGACCGACGCGCCGCTGAAGGCGCACACGGTCGAGCATCCGTTCCGTGTCTTCAACACGCTGAACGCCTATGATTGGCTGCTCTACATTCCGCTGCACAATGAGCGGCACAATAAACAGATGGCCGAAGTGATGGCCGCGCCCGGCTATCCGAAATAGTCGCGGGCCCAGCTTTCTTATCCTTCGCGGTAAGTTGCGCCACTCGAATAATTTTGAACCCCGGCTCAGGTTTTACCGTAAAATTCTGCACGGATGCTCAGAATTTTCTTGACACCGGCGACGCGCGAAATTAGCATTGTAGCGCTCGGAATCTCGGCTCAATAGTGGTCGCAGCGCCCTCCGAAGGAGACAACGTGATGAACTTAAGAAGGCTGACCCTCCCCTTTCTGCTCACGGCATTGGCATCGCTCGGCATTGCCTTCGTGACTTCAACCAGCGCCAGTTCGGGCAAAGAAGTCACCTTCAATAAAGACGTCGCGCCGATCTTCTATAAGAACTGCGCGGAATGTCACAAGCCCAACGACATCGCGCCAATGTCGCTGATCTCTTACAAAGAAGTCCGCCCGTGGGCGCGCTCGATCAAAGAGAAAGTCATCACCCGCGAGATGCCGCCATGGAGTCCCGATCCGAAATACGGCCAGTTCAGCAACGACCACCGCCTGAGCGATAAAGACGTTCAGACCATCGTTGCCTGGGTGGACGGCGGCGCGAAAGAAGGCGACGCGAAAGACCTGCCGCCCGCGCCCGAATTCACCAGCGGCGGCTGGGAACTCGGAAAGCCCGATCAGATATTCTCGATGAAAGAAGAGTTCATCGTGCAGCCGGGCCAGCCCGACACGATTCAGAACTTCATCATCCCGACCAACTTCAAAGAAGATAAGTGGATTCAGTCGGCTGAGATTCTGCCGGGCAACAAGAGGATCGTTCATCACGTCATCGCCTTCATCCAGACGCCTGAGATGATTGCGAAGCTGCGCTCTGCCGAGGGCCAGCGCCGCATCGGCGAGATGACGAAAGTCTTCTACCGCGACGGCACGCTGATTAAAGCTAAGGCCGACGCGCCGATCATTGATAATGGATGCAGCGATGCGAGCGGCGGCTCGGCTTTCCCGCGCCCGAAGGCAGCCGAAGGCGGCGATGCCTTTGGCCTCTTGCTCGCGGGTTACGCGCCGGGCAAAGGGCTTGATGTGTGGCCGGCGGGCACGGCTAAGAAAGTCGCCGCCGGTTCGATGATTGTCTTCCAGATTCACTACTCGGCGTTTCGCGGCAAGTTCGTGCAGGCGGAAAAAGACATGACCAGCATCGGCCTGCACTTTACATCGCAGCCGCCGCAGCACTCGCTCAACACCATCGGCATACAGAATCACTACTTCAAGATTCCCGCCGGTGTGACCGACCACGAAGTGACGGCCTGCTACACCTTCGACAGCGACGTGAAGCTGATGAGCTATATGCCGCACATGCACCTGCGCGGCAAGGATATGAAGTACGATGTGATCTATCCCGATGGCCGCAAAGAGACGCTGCTGTGGGTTCCGAAGTTCAGCTTCAACTGGCAGACGATGTATTACCTGAAGAAGCCTGTGTCGATACCCAAAGGCACCAAGATGATCATCACCGCGCACTACGACAACTCGGCGAAGAACAAGTACAACCCCGACGCGACGAAGGACATTCGCTGGGGTGATCCGACATATGAAGAGATGATGATCGGCTGGATGGATTATTACGTAGACGCGCCGGCGACGCCCGACAAGGCCGCCGCGTCGGCGCGCACGGCGCGCAAGTAGCCACCGTAGTCTTTCGTTCGGGGCGGCCCGCAGCGTCGCCCCGAATTCCGTTTCAGTTTTAAGTTCAACAGTGGATTCGCCATTCGGGGCAATGCCGCAGCGCCGCCCCGCCAAGAGGCCGCCAGTCACCAAGCGGAGGAGTCAATGAAGAAAGCTATCACCATCGTGTTCGCCGCCGCGTTCGTCGCCGCGCTCTGTTTCGCCTTTTCGCCGGCGACCAGCGCCGCCGGCCCGAGCAAACGCGAAGTCACCTTCTCGAAAGACATCGCGCCGATCTTTTTCAAGAACTGCGCCGAGTGTCACAAACCCAACGACATTGCGCCGATGTCTCTGCTCACGTTCAAAGAGGCGCGTCCGTGGGCGCGCTCGATCAAAGAAAAGGTCGCCACCCGCGAGATGCCGCCCTGGAGTCCTGACCCGCACTACGGCCAGTTCACCAACGAGAAGCGGCTGACGGACAAAGAAGTCGAGACTATCGTTGCCTGGGTCGATGGCGGCGCGAAGGAAGGCAATCCGAAAGACCTGCCGCCGACGCCTGAGTTCGCCAAAGGCGGCTGGACGATTGGCAAACCCGACGCCGTCTTCGAGATGGGCGAAGAGTGGACGATTAATCCGAACGCGCCCGACAACTACATCAACTTCTTCATGCCGACGAACTTTAAAGAAGATCGTTGGGTGCAGGCGGCTGAGATACTGCCCGGCAATCGCAAGGTCGTGCATCACGTCATCGCCTTCATCCAGTCGCCGCAGATGATGGCCAAGCGCGCCGAAGCCGCGAAGAACGGCGGCAAGGTCGGCGGGCGCACGGCGGACGGCAAGCTGTTTTATCTCGACGGCACGCTGCGCCGCGTCAAGATGGACGCGCCGGTGACGGACGACGCATGCAGCCAGCAGCAGCCGACCGGCGGGCGTCGCATCGGCGGCGGCGGCGACGAGAACGAAGGCGCGCTGCTTGGCGGTTACGCGCCGGGTCTCGAAGCGGCGGTCTACCCGGCGGGCGTCGCCAAGCGGCTGCCGGCAGGCTCGACCATCATGTTTCAGGTGCACTATTCGAGCTTCCGTGGCGCGCTCGACAAGCCCGAAAAAGACCGCACGAAGATCGGCCTGATCTTCGCCAAAGAGCCGCCCGATAAGATGGCCGTGACGTTTGCGGCGGCCAACGTGATGTTCAAGATTCCGGCGGGCTCAGAGAGTCACGAAGTCACCGCTTGCCAGACTGTGCCGGCAGACGTTCAAGTGCTCAACTACATGCCGCATATGCATCTGCGCGGCAAGGATATGAAGTACGAAATCATTTATCCCGACGGCAAGCGCGAGACAGTGCTGTGGGTTCCGAAGTTCAACTTCAACTGGCAGGCTGCCTACGTGCTGAAGGAGCCATTGAAGGTGCCGAAGGGGTCGAAGCTGATCGTCACCGCCCACTACGACAACTCGAAGAAGAACAAGTACAACCCCGACCCGGCGAAAGATGTGCGTTGGGGCGATCCGACCTATGACGAGATGATGATTGGCTGGCTCGACATCATGGTCGATAACCCGATGAAGAAGCCGAAAGCCGATCCGGCAGCGGGCGGCGGCCAGAAGTAAGCTGCCTTACAATTCCGAAGCACGCCTGCGCCGGTTGCGAGAAGTCGTGGCCGGCGCATCGTGCTTCAGAAAACCTCAATAGCGAGGGCAACCGAGCAAGCGGAAGGGCATCCAAGCGGGACGACCAGCAAAGGCGCGAGCGGTGATTCGCTTGCGCCATCTCAAACAGATACGAATTGCCAGCGCCGGCCTCATCGGCTCAACGCTGCGCCTCAAAGGTGATTGATATGAGAAAGTCGCTTTCGTTCTGGCTCACCATCACGTTCTTACTCGCCATCGGGCTGATGCTGTCGCCCACAACTCGTGCGGGTGACGGTAACGAGACAGGCAGCGGCAAGCCGGCCCGCGTTGTCACCTTCTCGAAAGAGATTGCGCCGATCTTGTATAAGAACTGCGTCGTCTGCCATCACCCGAACGATCTCGCGCCGATGTCATTGCTGACTTACAAAGAAGCGCGTCCGTGGGCGCGCTCGATTAAAGAGAAGGTCGTCAACCGCGAGATGCCGCCCTGGCAGGCTGACCCGCACTATGGCCAGTTCGCTAACGACAAGCGATTGTCGCAAGAAGAAGTCGCCGCTATCGCGGCGTGGGTAGATGGCGGCGCGAAGGAAGGTGACGCGAAAGACTTGCCGCCCGCGCCGCGCTTCAACGACGACTGGCAGCTCGGCAAGCCCGACCTCCTTCTGTCTATGCAGCAGGAGTACACAGTCGAAGCCAGCGGCCCTGACGAATACATACGCTTCGTCATTCCCGTCAGCGTGACCGAGGTGAAATGGATTCGCGCAGTCGAGATTCATCCCGGCAACAAGCGCGTCGTGCATCACGCCGTCGCCTTCCTGCAAACGCCGGAGATGATCGCGGCGGCGAAAGCTGGGGGCGACTCGATCAACGCGACGCCATCCGATTCGTCCATCTTCTATAAAGAAGGCACGCTGATTCGCACCAAAGCCGACGCGCCGACCTATGACGATGGCTGCAACGCGCCCGGCGGCGGGTTCGCGCGCGGCAGCGGCCAAGAGACCATCGGCCCGCTGCTCGGATTTTACGCGCCGGGCAAAGACGTTGACGAGTTCCCTGCCGGCACGGCGAAGTTCATACGGCCCGGCTCGAACGTCGTCATCGAGATGCACTACTCGAAGACCACCGGCAAGCCGGAAAAAGATCGCACGACGGTCGGTCTCTTCTTTGCGAAAGGGACTCCCGATCAGGTCATTCAATCGAACGGCGCGTTGAATCATTACTTCCGAATTCCGCCGGGCGCGACCAATCACGAAGTCACGGCCTGTTACAAGTTCAGCAACGACGCGCTGCTATATACGCTAATGCCACATATGCACAGGCGCGGCAAGGATATGAAGTACGATCTCGTCTACCCGGATGGACGGCGTGAAACGCTGCTCGCGGTGAAGTACAATTTCAGTTGGCAATCGATGTATCGCTTCAAGGAGCCGTTGCTGGTGCCGCGCGGGTCGCAGTTGATCGTCACGGCACACTACGACAACTCGGAGCGCAACAAATGGAACCCCGACCCGACGAAAGCGGTGCGCTGGGGCGATCCGACTTATGACGAGATGATGATCGGGTATATGGATTACGTGACCAAGATTACAAATCGCCCGGTCGCCAAGATCGACCCGCAAATTTTGGATGCTTACGTCGGCGAGTACGAATTTCTGCCGGGCCGCACGGTAGCCATCGCGCGCAACGGCAACCAATTAATGGCTGGAATGCGCGGCATCCCGAACACGCCGCTCTTCCCCGAATCCGAAACGAAGTTCTTCTTCAAAGTCGCCGACGTGCAAATCATCTTCGTCAAAGACGAGAAGGGCGAAGTCAACGAGCTACTGGTCGAGCAAGGTGGCCGCACGTTCAAAGCGAAACGCCTCAAGAAAGCGGCGACCGGCGAAAGCAAGTGACGATGAAAATAACGATCAAGGGCGACACGGCGACGCGGCGACACGGTGACGCGGCGTGGGAAGGACAGAGGGACAAGCCGCTCCTCCTTCCCCGTGTCGCCGCGTCGCCGCGTCGCCGCGTTGTCTTTTCCCACATCGCCGTGTCGCCGCGTCGCCGTGTCGCCGTGTCATTCCTGGCGATTGCTTTTTGCCTTTTGCCTTTTGCCTTGGCGCGGGTCAGCGCGCACGAGCCGATCACGACGAAGGTGCGTTTCAACAAAGAAGTCATCCACATCTTGCAGCGCAGTTGTCTGGGCTGCCATCACCCCGGCGGCATCGCGATGTCTCTGGCGACTTATGATGAAGCGCGCCCGTGGGCGAAAGCGATCAAGGAAGAAGTCCTCAACAAACGCATGCCGCCGTGGCACGCGGTGAAAGGCTTCGGCGAGTTTCGCAACGCGCCGCCGCTGACGCAACGCGAGATTGACCTGCTGGTCAACTGGGTCGAAGGCGGCGCTCCCAAAGGCGAAGACAGCGACCTGCCGACTGCGCCGCTTTATTCTGACGACTGGCGGCTTGGCAAGCCCGACCTCATCTTGAAGCCGCAGGCCGCCGCTGCCATCGCCACCGATGCCGACGATACGCGCACGATCACGCTGGCGACCAACGCGACCGAAGCGCGCTGGCTCGCGGCGATAGACCTGCGCCCCAGCGACGCTCGCGTCGTCCACTGCGCCAAGTTTTATCTGGTCGGGGGCCGGGGGCCAGGGACCGGGGATCGGGCAAATACAGATTCCACGAACAACATAAACAACAGCCAATCATCTATAACAGAAGCCGAGGGTAATTCATCTCTGGCAAACACCGGCCCCCGGCCCCCGGCCCCCGGCCCCTGCCTGGGCACGTGGATGCCCGGCCAGAAGACGGTCGCGTGGCCCGAAGGCACAGCGCAGTTATTGCCCGCAGGCGTGCGCATCGCGGTCGAGATTCATTATTGCGGCACGGCTGAAGCAGCACGCGATGAGAGCGAAGTCGGATTGTATTTTGCGAAGGTCGCGCCGCGCCGGCAGGTGCAGGAGATTGCCGTCACGGACGGCGACGCGCGAATCCCGGCGGGCGCGGCGCGGCACCCGATCAACGTGAGTTACACTACACAGGAAGATGTCGAGGCGCTGGCGCTGCGACCGGCAGTCCACCCGCTCATCACTTCGTTGCAAGTGACGGCCTACCGACCTGACGGTTCTGAAGAGGTGTTGCTGTGGACGCGCGACTATCAATTCGACTGGCAGCCGACTTATTACTTGAAGCGTGCTGCCGCGCTGCCAAAGGGCACGCGCATCGACGTGATTGCCTATTTCGATAACTCCGACAGCAACCGCAACAACCCGAACGACCCGCCGAAAGCGCTACGTTTGCGCGACCTCACCGACGAGCCGCTGTGCGCGGTAGCCATCATTAAACCCGAACGCTGAAGGATTGAAGCGATGGCGCGTTCGTTTTCAAGCGAGTGCGCCATCGCTTCGACTTGCAACGACCCGCAACGCTACGGACAGACGCCGGTGTCGTCCGCCATATTGCTGTCGGTGATCGTCATGCTTTTGCCTGTCGCATAACTCTTCAGCGTCGCCGTGCCGACATGTGTGCAGGTATTCATCGTCACCGAGAGTTGATGGTCGGCAGTCTTGCCTTGCAGGTAGACCTTGCACGCCAGGCCCGACATCACGCCTTTGCCGCTGATGCTGATCCCTTTGCGGCAGTTGGTGAAGACGTAATCGCCGGTGGCCGAACTCATTCTGAGCATACAACCGTTGTCGTCATCCTGTATGCAGAGGTCGTAGGTCGGCGCGGGCACAGTCAAGTGATAACAGGCCAGCGCGAAGTCGAGGTTGGAAGCGGAGTCTCCGGCGTAGCCTGCGGCAATGATCGAACGGTCGTTGACGATGGTGAGCGAGAGCACTTTAGCCGAGTTGCCGGGAAATTCGGTCGTCACTTTGCCCGCGTTGCCGAACGTCGTGTCGGCGGCTCCAGTCGCATCGAAGCGCTCGACTAGAAAGGCCGACTTGCTGTTGCTGACGAAGGCGTACGAGCCGGCAACAATCTTGCCATCGCCCTGCAAGGCCAGCGTGAAGATCGGCTCAGGCCCGAAGGCGCTTTCAACCATCGCCAAAGCTGGGATCGAGATCGCCCGTTCCCGCCTGTACGCCTCTGAGCGGCGCGGCCAGAATGAACAGCATCAGCGACGCAAGCGCCGCTAACAGGCACGCCCGCTTAATCAGGGAAGAGACCTTGTATTGCATAATACCTCCGGGATGATTTTCGAGTCGTCGTGGTATCGACACTCCACGGCTGTCAGGGAAACAGACATAGCCCCGAAACCGCTACTGTATAGGCATGGTGAGCGAGAAGCTATGACCGCCGTCACCCGTGCGCGTGACTGCTATCACAGGTAGCGGCGCGAAGTCATCGGAGCGTAGTGGTGAGAACTTGCGAACGGCTGATTGATGAAGGCAACGAAGCGAAAGCGAACCGCTCAGCGCGAAGTCTGCAACTGCACAAGACGAGTGAGCGGCAGCGGCTTGCCTTCGCGTTCGAGCCGCCAGAAGCAGTCTTCGACGCCAAGCGGCCCTTTGACGCTGCCGTCATAATCGCGGCACATCTGCGGGCGCGTCTCGTACACGCCACAGGTATATCGCATCAAGCCATCGTCGCCCGGCGTCTCTTGCAGAGCATTGCAGCGTTGCGGCAGCGAGAAGTAGTATTCGAGCGCGCCGTTGGCTTTGACGTAATCGATCTTGAAGCCGTGCAGCTCCATCCAGTGAATCTCGTCGCGCGCCTCGTCATCGACCCCGCCGCCGAAGAAGGTCATCGACATACAGCACTTGCCACACAGCACGCAGAGTTCGGACTTGCGCCTGGCCGTCAATCGCTTTCGCTTCATATTCGCCCCAAAATAAAAGACAGGATTAACAGGATAAACCTTTCGTTCATCCTGTCAATCCTGCCTTATGAGTTTCAATCTATCGTCGCGGCTTATGCCGTGCGCGAAACTTCATCGCTGCCGAGCGCGGCTTGTGCGGCTGCTAGGCGAGCGATGGGTACGCGGTAAGGCGAACAGCTCACATACGACAAGCCTACTTGATGGCAGAAGCCTACTGATGATGGCTCGCCGCCGTGCTCGCCGCAGATGCCGACCTTCAAGTCCGCACGCGTTGCCCGCCCGCGCTCCGTGCCCATCCGCACCAACTGGCCGACGCCCTGTTGATCCAAGACCTGAAACGGATCGTGCTCAAGGATGCGGTGGTCAACATAATAAGGCAGGAACTTGCCCGAATCGTCGCGCGATATGCCGAACGCCGTCTGCGTCAGGTCGTTCGTGCCGAACGAGAAGAACTCCGCCACTTCGGCAATCTGACCCGCCGTCAATGCCGCGCGCGGCAACTCGATCATCGTGCCGACCAGATATTCAATCTGCTGGCCCGTCGCTTCCATCACTTCGCCGGCGACGCGGCGCACCACGTCGGCTTGCAGCTTCAATTCGTTGACGTGGCTGACCAGCGGAATCATGATTTCGGGCAGCACCTTGACGCCGCGCTTCTGCACACGCGCCGCCGCTTCAAAGATGGCCCGCGCCTGCATCTCGGTGATCTCCGGGAAGACGACGCCCAAACGGCAGCCGCGATGGCCGAGCATCGGGTTGGCTTCGTGCAATGACTGCACGCGCGTCCACAGGTGCTGCCACTTCACTTTGAGCTTGCGCGCCAGCTTCTTCGTGCCCTCTTCGTCGTGCGGCAGGAACTCGTGCAGCGGCGGGTCGAGCGTGCGGATCGTCACCGGCAGCCCGTCCATCGCTTTGAAGATGCCTTCAAAGTCCGAGCGCTGTAACTTGAGCAGCTCTTTCAGGCCGCCGATGTACATACGCTTCGGCTCTTCGATCTCCTGCTTCAAGCGGCGACGCTCGCGCGCCAGCTCTTCGCGCTTCTTCGGATTGGCGGCGCTGGTGCTCTCTTTTTCGATGCGCTGCATTTCATTATCAAGCCGCTTGTAATCGAGCGAGCCGAGGATCATCTGCCGCACATAATCAACGCGGTCGCCCTCGAAGAACATATGCTCGGTGCGGCATAGCCCTATGCCTTCAGCGCCGAAACTGCGCGCTATCGCCGCGTCTTCGGGCGTGTCGGCGTTGGTGCGCACCTTGAGACGGCGGAACTGGTCGGCCCACTTCATCAACTGGTAGAAGTCTTCGCCGAGCTGCGGGTCAACCAGCGGAGCCTGCCCTTGAATGATGTGGCCGGTCGTGCCGTCCACCGTCACCCAGTCGCCTTGCTTGACGCGCGAGCCGTTGACGGCGAATTCGTTCTTCGCGTAGTTGATAGCGACATCGCCCGCGCCGACAACGCAAGGCTTGCCCCAGCCGCGCGCGACGACCGCCGCGTGACTGGTCGGGCCGCCGGTCGAAGTCAAGATCGCTAGCGCCGCCTTCATCCCGCGCACGTCTTCAGGCGAGGTCTCGCGGCGCACCAGGATGACCGGCTCGCCTTTTTCGGCCCACGCCTCGGCTTCTTGAGGAGTGAAGACGACGCGGCCCGCCGCCGCGCCCGGACTCGCGTCGATGCCTTGCGTCAGGACGTGAACCTTGGCCTTCGGGTCAACCATCTTGTGCAGGAGCTGATCGATGTCGCCGGCAGGGACGCGCAGCACGGCGGTCTTCTCATCAATCAAGCCTTCGCGCGCCATATCCACCGCGACCTTCACCGCCGCCGGGCCTGTGCGCTTGCCGTTGCGCGTTTGTAACATCCATAACTTTCCGCGCTCGATGGTGAATTCGAGGTCTTGCATATCCTTGTAATGACGTTCAAGACGATTAGCCACTTCAACGAACTGGCCGTAGACTTCGGGCATATCTTCTTTAAGCTGGTCGATGTGCTTGGGCGTGCGAATGCCCGCGACCACGTCTTCGCCCTGCGCGTTGGTGAGATAATCGCCGAAGAGTTCTTTCGCGCCGGTCTTCGGGTTGCGGGTGAAGGCGACGCCGGTTCCGCTGTCGCTGCCCATATTGCCGAAGACCATGGTGACGACGTTGACCGCCGTGCCCAGATCATCAGGAATCCTTTCGATCTGACGATAGGCTTTGGCGCGGTCGCCGTTCCACGAGCGGAAGACGGCGCGCACGGCCTCTTCGAGTTGCTTGTACGGGTCGGTCGGAAAGTCTTTGCCGGTCTGCTTGCGAACGATCTTCTTAAACTCTTTGGTGATCTCTTTGAGGTCTTTGGCCGAGAGGTCTGTGTCGAGTTTGGTTTTCGCTTTCTTCTTGGCGGCGTTGAAGGCGTCGTCGAACAACTCTGCATCGATGCCGAGCACGATCTTGCCGAACATCTGTATGAAGCGGCGGTAGGCGTCGTAGGCGAAGCGCTCGTTGGAGGTCAGGTCGCCAAGCCCTTTGAGGGTCTCTTCGTTGAGGCCGAGGTTGAGCACCGTGTCCATCATGCCGGGCATCGAGAACTTCGAGCCGGAGCGCACGCTCACCAACAGCGGATTGCTGGCGTCGCCGAAGCCCTTGCCGGTGGCGCGCTCGACCTCTTTCATCGCCTTGAGCGTCTGTTCCCACATTCCATCGGGGAACTGCTGGCCGGCTTCGTAATACTGATTACAGGCTTCTGTGGTGATCGTGAAACCGGGCGGCACGGGCAGCCCGGCGTTGGTCATCTCGGCGAGTCCCGCGCCTTTGCCGCCGAGCAGGTCTTTCATCTGGCCGTGGCCGTCGGCGTTGCCGTTTGCGAAGAGATAGACGTACTTGGTCGCCATCTGACAATCTCCCATGAAGGTTTATAAGTTCGTGATGCGCACGGGGCGAAAAATCCGCCCTGAGCCAAACAACTAGCATCGACCACGGGGCGTGGCTTGTCAAGCGATGGCTCGGCGTTCGATAGCGGCGGGAGTGCGGCAAAGCGAAGGCGATGATCAGTCAAAGATGGCGGAGACGCGGCAGCGGAAGCCAGGGATGATGTCGGAAAGATCCAGCTCGTCCTGATCTGTGAGCTTGACGATGTCATGCGACGAGCGGTGGACGGTGACGGATCGCAATGCCGGGTTCATCGTGACGACTACGCGCACGCCGGCAGCGAGCCACAACGCGACCTTCTCTTCGACTTCAAGCGCCGTGTCCGAAGGCGAGAGCGTTTCGACGACGAGATCGGGCGCAAGCTCAAGGTACTTTGAGGTGTCGGCGTTGGCAGGGATGCGGCCTTTAGCGACGAAAGCAATATCTGCCGCGCGCACCGTCACGCGACCGTCAGGGCGGCGGGCAATGATGAATCCAGTCTCTGCCGCCACGACGATACCAAGATCATTGTCGCGTACGTAAGACCACAACATGCCACTCAAGTTGTGCGTGCATCGCCCATGCTCAAATCCGGTTGGTGCCATACGCCGCAGTTCTCCTTCGACAAGCTCGTAGCGGTAGCCGTCATCCGGCATGCGCAGCAGGTCTTCTTCCGTCAGGTACTGCGTCAGCGTGCTCATAACCATTCACCTCTGGCCTCTTCATGCGAGACAGTATTGCAAAGGCGCAGGGCTGTCAACCGCGCGTTTAGCTTGCGGCGGCCTGGCCTCAAGTGCGGAATGCGGAGTCGAATCATAAGTCGTTGCAGCGAAGTCATACGTCTTTTTTCACTTCAGGCGAGCAGCTTACGGCGCGGATGCGAGCCGCACGCCTGAAGCAACCGATGGCATCGGCGTTGCAATTGTAATCAGCGAGCGCTGGATGGCGCGGATCGAATTTTACGGAGGAGTTATGTCGAGAGAGAAACCGCAAGAAGCCGACCGCGACAAACACCCGCAAGAGTATAGGCGCGACTTGAGCATGGACCCAATGGCCGGGCAGAACATCGGCACGCCGGCTGTGGCTCCGACGCGCACGGCTTATGACATCAAAGACCTGCATCGCCGGCTGAACCATCTGCTTGATGACGATCTCAAGCAGATGGTCGTGCAGCCCGAAGGCGCAAGGCTGAAGCAGGGTGCGACCTACTTTGATTTGAACAACCCGGAACGCGGCGAGTTCACGGCTACGGGCGATATGACGGCGGGATCGGACAATTACTACGTCGCCAAAGACGACGTGCATTATAACCTGTGGAACCTGTTGATCGGCGTTCAGGAGCCTGAGCGGCTCGGCACGACGAGAGAATAAAGCGGCAAGCCGGCGCTGGCTTGCCGCTCGTGTGTAAGGACAGACGACTCGTTCAGGCGCTGGCTTGATTCAACTTTTCTATCGCCGCATGGTCGAGTTCGAGCCGCGTCGCCGCGATCAGGTCATCTAGTTGTTCAAGGCTTGTGGCGCTGGCAATCGGCGCGGTGATACTGGGTCGCGCAATCAACCAGGCGAGCGCCACGCGCGCCGGCGTTGACTGGAAGGCTTCGGCCACTTCGTCCAGCGCCCGCAGAACGCGAAAGCCGCGCTCATCGAGATAACGCTTGACGCCCTGCCCGCGCGGACTTTTCGACAGGTCGGCCTCTGAACGGTATTTGCCCGTCAAGAATCCTTTCGCCAGCGAAAAGTAATTGATCACACCAAGCTGATTCTCCAGACAGAGCGGCTCCAATTCGCGTTCGTATTCAGCGCGGTCGTAGAGATTATAGTCCGGCTGCAAGCTCTCGTATCGCGGCAGCCCGTTGTCGCGGCTCACCGCCAGCGCCTCGCTTAGCCGCGCCGCCGTGTAATTCGATGCGCCGATGGCGCGCACCTTGCCCTGCTCGATCAATCGCGCGAAGGCGTCGAGCGTCTCCGCGAGCGGCGTGTTGGGATCATCCTGATGCGCTTGATAAAGGTCGATCACATCGATCTGCAAACGCCGCAGCGAATCTTCGACGGAACGAAAGATGTGCGACTGCGACAGCCCTTTCTGATCAGCGGCCATCTCCAGGCCGACTTTGGTGGCGATGAGAACGCGGTTGCGCTTGCCGCTCTTTTCGAGCCATCTGCCGATGACGGTTTCCGATTCGCCGCCTTGATTGCCCGGAACCCAGCGCGCATAGATATCCGCCGTATCAATCAAATTAAGCCCCGCCTCGACGAAGGCGTCTAATAATCTGAACGAGGTCTCTTCGTCCGCCGTCCAGCCAAAGACGTTGCCGCCGAACGCAAGCGGCGCGACCATCAATCCCGAATTGCCGAGTTGTCGTTTTTCCATGCTCATCCTTTCTTCTGCCCTGATCTATCGAGCGCTCGCTGATTCAAGCTCTACATCATTACTATAGCGACCAACAGGCCGGAGGCGGAAGTCAGTCGGCGCGAGAAGACTTGCTCTCTTCGTCCATCTGTCAGACAATCAGACCTAGCTGCCTTAAGCACCCATCTTTTATCGAGGTTCATCATGAGCAAAGAACCCGCTCCCGCGAACGCTGTTCAAGCCAGTCCGCGCAAGGTCGCCTTTCAAGACGCACTGACCAGGTTGCCTGCCTCAGACAGCAAACGATTTGTAACTTTGTTCACTCACGGCAGCCTGCAAGTCGAACTCTACGCGCCGCGCGGCTTCGACCCGCAGAAGCCGCACACGCGCGACGAAGTTTACATTGTCGCGCAGGGTCAAGGGGAGTATGTCTGCGAGGGATTGCGGCAAAAATTCGCGCCGGGCGATTTCCTGTTTGCCGCCGCCGGCGAGTCGCACTGGTTCGAGCGCTTCAGCGACGACTTCGCCGTCTGGGTGCTGTTCTACGGCCCGGAAGGCGGGGAGGAGCAGTAGGGACTAGAGGCCAGGGGCTAGAGACTAGCTAGGAATTTCTGAACTAGCCTCTAGCCTCTAGTCCCTGGCCTCTATCATAGAGGTCTGATCCAAATATTGCGGTAGCGCACGGGATTGCCGTGATCCTGTAGCTTCAACGACGCCTTCGGACCGTGCGCGATGTAGAGCGCCGGCTTGTCGTGCCAGGTGTTGCCATAAATTTCGACGTTGTTCTGGATCAACACGCCGTTTTGTAGCACGGTGACGCGGGCGCGCTCGGTGACTTTGCCCTGCTCGTCAAACTTCGGCGCTTTGAAGATGATGTCATAGGTCTGCCACTCGCCGGGCTTGCGGCAGGCGTTGACGAGCGGCGCGTACTGCTTGTAAACCGCGCCGGCCTGGCCGTGATAGTAAGTCTTGTTGTCATAAGAATCGAGCACCTGAATTTCATAGCGCTCCATCAAGAAGACGCCGCTGTTGCCGCGCTCCTGGCTCGTGCCTTTCACTTCTGAAGGCGTCGCCCACTCGATGTGCAACTGGCAATCGCCGAATTCCTGTTTCGTGGCGATGTCGCCGGTGCGCGACGCGACTTCCACATAGCCGTCGCGGACCGTCCACTTCGCTTCGCCGGAGCCTGCGGCGCTGCGCCACGCCGACAGGTCTTTGCCGTCGAAGAGCACAATGGCATCCGATGGCGCGTCGCTTGATGTGCGGCCCGGCGTGACCACGACCGGCTCATTCTTGGGCGGATCAAACGGTTTCAGTTCTTGCATAGCCTTACTCGATACGGCGACGCCGGACACCACCATCACGGCAAGCGTGACCGCGAGCATCGCCGGGGTTCCCTTCATCCATCCTGATTTGAGTCTCTGCATATCCTCTCCCTGATTGATAGTCACAAATGATTTCTCGGCCTTCGATATACCATCCCGGCGGTAGATTGTCGAGGACTCGCGGCGCGGTGTTGCCGCCGGCGCGGCTTCGGCCAATTGACATACGCGCCTTCGATGAAGAGACTAAAAGCAAGACGCTGTGAGCACACATCTCTCTCTTGCTGGAAGGTCGTCTCTGTGTCGAAACCCAACCCGAACGATTCCCTGTGGTTCAAGCACGCAGTCTTTTACGAAGTTTATGTGCGCGGTTTTTATGATTCCAACGCCGATGGCATCGGCGATTTCGCGGGGCTTACGGAAAAGCTCGACTACATACGCGACCTCGGCGTTGATTGCATCTGGCTGCTGCCGATGTACGCGTCGCCGTTGCGCGACGGCGGTTATGACATCGCGGAATTCTATTCGCTGCTGCCGGAATACGGCTCGCTCGACGACTTCAAAGCCCTCCTCGACGCGGCGCACGCACGCGGCATCCGCGTCATCACCGATTTGGTAGTCAATCATACATCCGACCAGCACCCGTGGTTTCAGGAAGCGCGACTGTCGCCGCATTCGCCCAAGCGCGACTGGTACGTCTGGAGCGACACCGACACGCGCTACTCGCAGGCGCGCATCATCTTCACCGACACCGAGCGCTCGAACTGGACGTGGGACGAGCAGGCCGGCGCGTTCTACTGGCATCGCTTCTTCAGCCATCAACCCGATTTGAACTACGACAACCCGGACGTGCAGCAAGCGATACTTGATGTGGTGAAGTTCTGGCTCGACTTCGGCATCGACGGCTTTCGCGTTGACGCCGTGCCTTACCTCTACGAGCGCGAAGGCACGATTTGCGAGAACCTGCCGGAAACGCATGCCTTCCTGAAACGGCTGCGCGCCTTCGTCCATGAGCGTTACCCGGACGCGCTGCTGCTGGCCGAAGCGAATCAGTGGCCCGAAGACGTGGTCGCTTACTTCGGCGACGGCGACGAGTTTCAGATGTGCTATCACTTCCCGATTATGCCGCGACTGTTTATGGCCATACGCCAGGAAGACCGTCGGCCCATCGTTGAAATTCTTGAGCGCACGCCAGCCATTCCACGCAATTGCCAGTGGGGAATGTTCCTGCGCAATCACGACGAGTTGACGCTTGAGATGGTCACGGACGAGGAGCGCGATTACCTCTACACCGAATACGCGAAGTCGGCGAAGATGCGTTTGAATCTCGGCATCAGGCGGCGGCTCGCGCCGTTGCTGGACAACGGGCGGCGGCGCATCGAGTTGATGCACGGTTTGTTGTTTGGATTACCGGGCAGCCCGTTTCTTTACTACGGCGACGAGATTGGCATGGGCGATAACATCTATCTCGGCGACCGCGATGGCGTGCGCACGCCGATGCAGTGGTCAGCGGATCGCAACGCCGGGTTCTCGCGCGCCGACTTCGCGCAGTTGTACTTTCCGGTGATTATGGACCCGGTCTATGGTTTTCAGTCGGTCAACGTCGAATCGCAGCAACGCTACGAATCATCGTTGCTCAACTGGATGAAGCAAGTGATTCACGTGCGCAAGCAGCACAAGGTCTTCGGCTGCGGCGCGATGCAATTCATCAAGCCTGAGAACCGCCGTGTTCTAGCCTTCACGCTGACCTACGAAGACGAGACGGTGCTGTGTGTTTACAACCTGGCGCGCTCGGCGCAACCTGTGCGGCTCGACCTCGCGGATTATCAGGGTCGCGTGCCCATCGAGATGATGGACCGGACGCCCTTCCCTGCCATCACGAATGAGCCATATCAACTCGCCCTCGCGCCGTATGGGTTCTACTGGTTTCTGCTCTCGGAGAACGCGACAGATTAGGGTTGAGCCAGAGCATCTCGCTCAAGCGCGGCGCGGTCCCAGTTCGCCAGGTCGGCAGCGGCGGCGTAGGTGCTTTCGAGAAATTCCATCAGCGCCGCTTCAGGCGAGTCGGCGTTGCGCACGTCATCGTAAAGCAGAAAGAACTCGCTCATCGCCGTGCTATAGAACGCCTGCTTCGGGCGAATGATCGCAGCGTTCAAGCCGGCGGGTTCAGGCGCAGCGTAAGCGTAAAAAGCCGGCGCATTGATCGCGCCTTCGGGATTGCCACTCGCGCTTGAAGTCCGCACGCCCGGCCAGAACCCGTGACTGATGACTTCGTGCGAATAAGCTTCGCGCGTTATCGCATCGGCCCCTTCGCGTTCCGGCGCGCGGCGGCCTGAGAATCGCGTCACCGCCAGATCGAAGCTCCCCCAGAAAAAGTGCACAGGGCTGCACTTGCCGATGAAGCGCGAGCGGAATTCAGTGAAGACCTTGCAAGTCTGCGCCAGAATGCGCCAGAAGCGGCTGGCGTACTCCGCGTCGTACGAAGCGTGCTCGTGATCCTGGTCGAAGCGTATGGGGTCAGGCACTTCGACCGGCATCGGCCATATCTTCACCTCAATGTCGAGCCGTGCAAGCGCCTGCATCACTTCATTGTAGAAGTCGGCCACCGAGCGCGGCGCTAAGGCGAGCGTTTCAGTCGTCCCATCCTGACATTGAATGAGAAGCCGGTGGTCAACGAAGTCGAAGTCGATCTGAAACGTTCGGTCGCGGTAAGGCATCGCCGACGTGGTCAGGCCGCGAGCCGTCACGTACAGCGGCACGTTCCACCAGTGATTGACGAGCGGCGTCAGCTTCATACGAATCTTGCCGACCACCTGCGTCCACATATGCAGCGTCGCGTAAGTGTCCTGCCACTCTTCGAGCGGCAACGTCGGCCACGCCTCATTAGCCTTTGCCATCATAGCGTTTTCTCCGTTAGCGCGGGACATAGGTTGACCGCCCGCGCCGCCGCAATCTTTAGAGCGATTCAAAGAATAGGTCGTCAGGGTAACAATAGCCCCACGCTTCGCCCGGCTCGAACGAGCGGATGATCGGGTGATCGGTCGTGTGCGAGTGGCGGGTGGCGTGCTTGTTCTTCGAGCTGTCACAGCAACCGACGTGGCCGCACGTCATACAGAGGCGAAGATGAACCCATTGGTCGCCCGTTTTCAAGCAGTCTTCACAACCGCTTGCGCTCGGCGTCACGCTCTTGATCTGATCGAGGTGTGAGCATTCTTCAGCCATCGCGCTCTCTCCCTTATCGAAAAGTTTTCTACGCGTTATCGCCCACCTCAGATCAACACACTAGCCGATTGAGGCGGAACTATCCAGAGCGGCCACACATGGTTTAGAATGTGGCTTGAGAATCAAGGCCGATTCTGGTGCCCCGGAAAACGCAACCACCGACCATTCAGTTCCCCGGAGACGAGTATGGAGACGCTTATTCAAGACCTGCGCTACGGCATGCGCATGCTCTTCAAGAACCCCAGCTTCACGATTGTGGCCGTCATCACAATGGCTTTAGGCATAGGGGCCAACACGGCGCTGTTCAGCGTCGTCAACGGCGTGCTGCTCAAGTCGCTGCCGTTCAAAGAACCCGACCGGCTGATGTCTGTGCTTGAAACCAATGCCAAGTTCCCTGCCCCCGGCATTAGCTCGTCGTCGCTCAATTACCGCGACTGGAAAGAGCAGAGCAAGTCGTTCGAGACGCTGAGCGCGCGCCAGCCGTTCACGGCCAACCTGACGAGCAGCGATCAGCCCGAACGGATTCAGGGCGAGAGGATCACCTGGGATTACTTCACGGCGCTCGGCGTCGCGCCGCTCGCCGGGCGCACCTTCACCGAAGCCGAAGACCGGCCCGGCGGCGATCCGGTGATCCTGCTTTCTGAAGGTCTGTGGCAGCGTCGCTTCGGCGGCGACTCGAAGATCGTCGGACAAACGGTTCCAATCAACGGCCAGTCTGCGACCGTCATCGGCATTATGCCGAACGACTATCGTCCCAACATCGAGTTCTGGATGCCGCTCGGCCTCGTCTTTCAAAACGCCGACCGTAATCTACATAACCTTCAGGTCGTGGGCCGGCTCGCGCCCGGCGTCACCGTCGAGCAGGCGCAGTCCGAACTGGCGACCATCGCTCAACGACTGATCGACCAGTATCCCGAATCGAACGCCGGCTGGGGCGCGGCGGTTGTGCCTTATCAAAGCCTGGTGACGTTCAACATCCGCTGGGCGCTGATGACATTGCTCGCGGCGGTCGGCTGCGTATTGCTGATTGCGTGCGCTAACGTCGCCAACCTGTTGCTTGCGCGCGCCGCTTCGCGCGAACGCGAGATCGCTATCCGCCTGGCGCTGGGCGCGACGCGCGGGCGTTTGATTCGGCAGGTGCTCACCGAGAGCGTGCTGATCTCGATGATCGGCGGCGCGCTCGGTTTGCTCATCGCGCTGTGGGGCACGCACGCACTGGTGAGCCTCAACCCGCAAGGCATCCCGCGCGCCGCCGAGATTGGCGTCGATGGTCGCGTGCTCATCTTCGCGCTGATTGCGTCGGTAGCGGCGGGGCTGTTGTTCGGCCTGGTTCCGGCGTGGCAGTCGTCGAAAGCCAACGTCAACGATTCGCTGAAGGAGAGCGGCAAATCTACATCGGGCCACGCGCGCGGCCATCGCCTGCGCAGCTCGCTCGTTGTAATGCAGATCGCTTTCGCCTTTGTGCTGCTGGTGGCGGCGGGGCTATTGATTAAAAGCTTCGGGCAGCTCCAGCGCGTCAACATGGGCTTCAATCAACAACGGCTGCTGACGATGCAAGTCACGTTGCCAACGGCGCAGTACCCGAAACCGCCTGACGTGCTCAGCTTCTACAGGCTGGCGACTGAGCGGCTGTCGTCGCTGCCCGGCGTCGTCTCGGCGGCGGGCATCTCGAACGTGCCGCTCGCGGGTGGCGGCCCGCAGTTCATCTTCTCGGTCGAAGGCCGCCCGCTGCCGACCCCTTCGGAAGCGCCGCTGGCAAGCTATCGCATCGTCGCGGCTGATTACTTCGGGACGATGAACATCCCACTCATCAAAGGGCGGACCTTAACCGATGCCGACAATGAAAACGCGTTGCAGGTGGTCGTGGTCAATCAAAATATGGCCGACCTGATGTGGCCCGGCGAAGACCCCATCGGCAAGCGGTTGACGGTCGGCGTGCCCGCGCCGGGCGAGCAGCCCGATTGGGCGACGGTGGTCGGCGTCGTCGGCAACGTCAAGCACACCAGCCTGTCGGGCGAGACCGGCATGCAGATGTACCAGCCGGTTACGCAGACGCCGTTTCTCGGCTTAGGATTTGGGCGCACGATGAGCTTCATCATCCGCACGCAGCTTGAGCCGACCGGCTTGACCGAATCGGCGCGCGGCGTGATTGCCGGCCTCAACCCGGCGTTGCCAGTGTCGAACGTGAAGACGATGGATACCATTATCGCGGAATCGGTCGCCTCGAACCGCTTCAATATGTCGCTGTTCGGGCTGTTCGCCGTCATTGCGATGAGCCTGACGATTGTCGGCGTCTTCGGCGTAATGAACTACGCGGTGATGCAGCGCACCCAAGAGATCGGCATACGAATGGCGCTGGGCGCGCAGCCCGGCCAGGTGCGCGCGCTGATACTGAAGCAGGGACTTGTGCTCTCTGGCGTGGGCCTGCTGATCGGGCTGGGCAGTTGTCTTGCGGTGACGCACTGGCTGGCGAGCATGCTGTTCAGCGTCAGCCCGAAAGACCCGGTCATCCTCACAGCCGTTGCGTTATTGCTGGCCGTCGTCGCGCTGCTGACCTGTTACATCCCTGCGCGTCGCGCCACCAAGGTAGACCCGATCATCGCGCTCAAGTACGAGTGAGGCATCGAGAAGGAACCACAGATGAACACAGATGAACGCAGATGAAGAGAAGCTGACCGATCTTCTTTTTATCTGTGTTTATCTGTGTTCATCTGTGGTTTGATTATCTGGCCGCGTCATTTATAATGTCCTGCCCTCAAGTTCACCGAAATTTCCAGGGAGTCATAAGCGAATGCACCTTGCAGTCATTGGAACAGGTTATGTTGGATTGGTGAGCGGCGCTTGCTTCGCCGAGTTCGGCAACAGCGTCATCTGTGTGGACAGCGACGCGGCGAAGGTTGAAATGATCAAGGCCGGCAGGATGCCCATCTACGAGCCGGGCCTTGACGCGCTGGTTGCCAAGAACGTGCGCGAAGGCCGTTTGGAATTCACCACCGATATCAATGGCGCGATTGAAAAATCACTGGTCGTGATGCTGGCCGTCGGCACACCGTCTTCGACTGATGGCTCGGCGGATATGAGCCAGGTCGAAGCCGTCGCGCTGGAGATCGCCCGCGCCCTGAACAGCTATAAAGTCATCGTGACCAAGAGCACCGTCCCCGTCGGCGCTGCCGGTTATATCAAGCGGATCATTGACGAGAACAAACGTTCGAGCTGCCGTTACTCTGTGGCCTCGAACCCGGAGTTCTTGCGCGAAGGCGCGGCCATCAACGACTTCCTGCGGCCCGACCGCGTCGTCATCGGCTGTAACGACGAAGAGGCCATCGAGATTCTCAAAGACCTCTACCGCCCGCTCTATCTCATCGAGACGCCGTTCGTCGTCACCAACCCCGAATCGGCGGAGATGATCAAGTATGCCTCGAACGCCTTTCTGGCGACGAAGATTTCATTCATCAACGAGATCGCCAATCTCTGCGACCGGCTCGGCGCGGATGTGCACGATGTGGCCAAGGGTATGGGTATGGACAAGCGCATCGGTAACAAGTTCCTGCACCCCGGCCCAGGATTTGGCGGCAGTTGTTTCCCCAAAGACGTGAAGGCGCTGGCGGCTATTGCTCGCAACGTCAGTTATGAGATGAAGCTTACAGAAGCCGTGCTGGCGGTCAACGAGCGGCAGATGGCTTCGGTGATCGAGCGTATACGCTGCGCCGTGCCCGACCTTGAGGGCAAGACGGTTGCGCTGCTCGGCCTGGCCTTTAAGCCCGATACAGACGATATGCGCGAAGCGCCGGCGCTCCGAATCATCAGCGACCTGCACGCGGCGGGCGCGCGGGTGCGCGCTTACGATCCGGCGGCAATGGACGCGGCGCGGCAGATGGTTTCGGATGTTCTCTTTTGCGAAGACGAATACGACGCGGCGCGCGACAGCGATGCGCTGGTGATTGTGACGGAGTGGAATCAGTTTCGCGGCCTCGACTTCAGCCGCTTGAAGTCGGTGATGAAGGGCTTGAACGTTGTTGATATGCGCAACATCTACGAGCCGAAAGACGTGCGCGAAGCCGGTTTCACCTACACCTCGATGGGGCGTCTGTAGCCGGCTGGATTATTTCTTGAGTGCCGCCAGTCGCGCTTGCGCCTGTTGCAGCTCTGGCAGGTCGGCGTCGGCGTTGCGCCAGAGTTTTTCGGCTTCTGTGTATTCCTTGATGGCCATCGCGCTATCGCCTTTGTGATCGGCAACCAGGGCCAGCGCGTAATGGCTCCCCGCATACGCGGCGTCGTGTTCGAGCAGTTGCCGCGCCATCGTTTCCGCCAGTTCCCAATCATTAGCGGCACGCGCCGCCGAAGCAATCGCCTCAAGCTGAAACAGCGCCTGCGTCCAGGCATCGGGGCCGGGCGCGGCGCGCAGCTTACTGACTACCTGCTTGAGCAGCGCGCCGCCCTTGTCAGTCTGCCCCGCGCGCAATAAAAACTCGCCTTGCAAGGCTTCCATATAGGGCGCGACGAAGGCGGCGCGATTGCCCATCTGTTGCATCTCGCGCAAAGCCGCTTTCGCCGCTTCGCTCGCCGTCGGCAGATCATTCAACGCCAGGTCGGCGTGGCTCATAAAGATGAAACCGATCACGCGCACGATGTCCCAGCGGCTGCGCGATAACGTCAGACCGGCTTCCAGAGCCTCTTTCGCGCGACCGCGCGCAATCAAGAACTGCGGCCATTGCTTCTTATTGAACTCCAGCGTGTCCTGCATCGAAGGGATCGAGAACGCCTGCCGCATCAGGCGCTCGGCGTCTTTCATCTGCCCCTGATGCTGGTATGACGTTGAGAGCAAGTCGAGGTTGTGCTCGTGATGCCAGTCGAATTGCGAAGGGATGTTTTCGGCTTTGTAGTAATCCTGCTCCAACTGGTCGGCGCGGCGGAACTGGGCAATGGCGTCAGCGACGCGCCCGACGCGACGCAGGTCGTGGCCATACATATGCAGCGCGTGCGGCACTGAGAAAGCCAGGCGCGCGTAGGCTTCGCCGTGCTTCAACGCTTCTTCGATGCGGTTGATGTTTTCGAGCGAATGGGTCAGGTAATGATGCGCGGCTATATGATCGGGCGCAAGCTGAAGCGCCTTTTCGTAATAAGGAATCGACGCCGCGCCGCCGTGCTGGCCGCGCCCGGCGGCGTTGGCTTCTTCGGCGTTGCCGCGCAGCAGCCAGAGTTCCGCGTCCTGCGGATAGACCGTAAGCGCCTCGTCGAGCGCCTTCTTGTATTCGGAGAACTTCAGCGTGTTGCCGATGTCGGCGATGGCCGCGAGATGTTTGGCACGAAGCTCGATGCGCCGTTGCTCGCGCTTGCTCGCGCCCACCGAAAGCGCCTGCGCCTGATCGAGCGCGACACGGGCCGCCTGCCACACGTTCAGCCCCGCATAGGCGCGGCTCAATCCGACATAAGCCATGGCCAGCTTCGGATCGAGTCGCAACGCTTGATTAAATGAGCGCGCCGCTTCAATGAAGACGTAGCCGTGCAGGTAAGCGACGCCTTGCCAGTAGAACGCCTGCGCTTCTTTCGAGGTGCTCGTGACCGGATCAACGAGGGTCTGCGCGCCGGTTCCGGTTCGGAGAGTCACGGGCCGTTCAAGCAACTCAGCCGGGAAGGTCATCGGCGCGCCGTCAGCTTCGCCGTGCTGATGCTCCTGCGCGAAGGCAACGGCTGAAACGCCGAACAGAACGGCGAGCAGCAACAACCGCAGAATGCTTATGGGGAAATATCGATGTGACATCTCGGATCAAACAGCTCTGGCCTGATGTGAAGTCATCAGATAGACGCCGGATTCCTGATCAAGCAACGCGCGTCACTTCTGCCGGCAACTGGTTCAGGATCAACTCAGTGATTTCTAACTTCGTGCTCGCGTCGTCTATGTCAATTCCAACTAGATTGCCTGCTGCATCGTAATCCAAAACCACACCCGGCGAGACCTCAACACTATCGGCGCTGGTCTTGGAGTTGAGGTCTATATAAAGGGAATCGGTGTCGGGATAATAATTTATCTTCATAGCTTAACACCTCGATCAGGAAAGGCATTGTGTATGGTAACTCGGTCGGCAAGTGTGATGACTCTAATTACACGGCCACCTAACGCATCCACTTTGCCCCAGAAGCGGACCCGACTGTCGCTTTGAACCTCAACGCGCATCGGGTTCTCAACAACGCTGATGCACCACTCCTTTTTCAGATAGCTCCGCTTTCGCAGCACTTCATTCTCGAAATACGCTGTGAACTTGTATTCTGGCATAGCCTGGCCTTATTGCAAGCGTGTCAGAAGCACAACGTTCATTTCACCTCAACGACGTGGCGGTCTATCCAGTTGTTCGCATAAGGCGTGATGATCTGCGGGTCGCGCTCAAGTGGCTGCACGCGGCCTTTGATGTCGTAAGCGCGGGCGGCGATGACTATCTTGCCTGTCGCCGTTGGTTGCCATTCGTAAGCCCATAGCCGCCACGCCAGCGGCGCGCGGTCTGCGCCGAGCGTCGACTCGCGCCACGTCTCGCCGCTGTCTGTCGTCACTTCGACGCGCGCAATATCGGCATCGCCGCACCACGCCGCGCCGATGATCGTCGTAGGCTTTAACGTCAGCATCGCGTCGTTGATCGGTTGGGCGATCTGCGACTTCAGCCGCATCGCGCCGAGCGGCCCGCGCGTTGTCACATCATTTATGCGCCGCGCTTCGTAATAACGCCGCGCTTGATAAAAGCCCGCGAACGGCGCGCGCGCGACGGTGATCTGCTTCAGCCACTTCACCGAATCCATACCGTACCAGCCGGCCACGAGCGCGCGCAGCGGCCCGCCGTGAGCCGGCGGCAACGGCTCGCCGTTCATCTTGAAGACAATCAGCGTCGTCGCTTCCATCGCTTTGCTGAGCGGGATGCTGCGCGTATAAGCATCCACCACAAGGCCGCCAGCTTCTTGATCCGTGCCGCCGTCCGCGCCGATCAATACGACCTCTTTCGCGTCGGCGCGAAGCCCTGCGGTCTTCAACACGTCACTGATCCGCACGCCCGTCCATCGCGCGTTCGACACGCCGCCCCAGCCCACGAGGTTGCCGGCGCATTCAAGCGTCACGACTTCTTCCTGAATCGGCAAACGCATCAATTCATCCATCGTGAAGCGGCGCTCGCGCTCAACCTCGCCTGTGATGTTCATTACGAATGGCGCGGCGGCAAGCCGTGGCACGCCGAAGTGGCTGCGCACGAAGAACTCGTCGTTGGGCGTGATCCATTGATTGAGCGTTGCAAAGTTAAACGCGCGACTGTTGGGCGAGGCGGGCGAGGTGATCGGCGGCTGTTGCGCAAAGATTGAGCGGCCCGCTATCCCCGCAAGCGGCAGCGCGGACAACTGCGCGAGAAAGCGGCGGCGGTTGATGATCGCTCCGTGAAGAGACGACTGACGGTCTCGATGCTTCATATCGGATGCCTGAGATGGCGCGTTGAGGAGGCCGGCGGCGACTTGAAATCGCGGCGCGCTGTGGTAGACTCAACGCGCTATAAGTTTACAACAACGCGGCTCATTTCCACACTCACAAAAACGGACGGCGGCACAGTGGAGGAGGCTGTCTGAAGGTGTGGGCGCGCGGCGTTGCCCTTCTGATCCGAATACTACAGGTGATCTCAAGAAAGGAGCATTATGTGGAGACGCAAGTGCTATGTTGATGCCGAATCGGACATCCAATCACCGATTCCGAATCGCATCGTGTCGAACGAAGAGTTCATTCCGCCCGCGCAAACAGCGAAAGAGGCCGAGGTCGAAAACCGCCTGCGCGAGATGGCTGAGCGCAACGCCAAACGGTTGGGCTTGTCGCGCCGTCACTTCCTGCAAACCTCTTGCGGTATGGCAGCGGCGATGCTCTGCTTCAACGAAGTCTTCGGCAAGACCTATGAAGTAGACCCGGCTGAAGCGTTGGAGCCGGCAGCGTTTGCCGAGCGTTGGCCGAAGGACGAATTCATCTTCGACAACCAGACGCACCACATAGACGTTGAGCCTGATTGGTACAAGAACAGCGAAGACGGTCGGTTGGCCGCCAACTTCCTGTCGCGCCTGCGGCCCGGCTTCAATGATATGAATAAAACGATTGAAGCATTGAATCGGCTGCATTACACCAAGGAACTCTTCTTCGATTCCGACACGGTGATGGCGATCATCAGCGGCGTCCCCTCGAATGATTGGAAGGACAACATTCTGCCGCCCGACAAGATGGTCAAGACGCGCAACGAGATCAACTCGTGGGCCGGCTCGCAACGCATGCTCTCGCACGGCATCCTGCGCCCGAACAAGGGACTCGGCGAGCTTGAAGAGATGGAGCGCCAGGCGAAGGTGCTCAAGGTCAACTCGTGGAAGATGTATCCGGGGATGCTGGCCGGCGCGCTCAAGCCTTACCGGCTCGATGACGAGAAGGTGACGTATCCGTTCTGGGAGCGCGCGCGCAAGCTCGGCATCAAGACCGCGTGCATCCATCGCGGCCTGCCGCTCGGTCTGTTCAACGAAGAGAACTGTCATCCCGGCGATGTCGAGAAGGCGGCGAAAGATCATCCCGATTTGAACTTCGTCATCTACCATTCGGGCTGGAACCCCGGCGCGAAGCGCAAGGAAGGCGCGGCCAACGATCCGCAATACATCCCGTGGTGCTCGGACCTGATGGCTTCAGTCAAGCGCAGCAACCTGAAGAATGTTTACTTCGAGCTAGGCTCGACGTGGAATGGATTGTCGAGCGCGCGGCCCGAACAGGCGATGCACCTCTTCGGCCAGTTGTTGAATATGGGGATGGACGATCACATCATCTGGGGCACGGATTCGATCTGGGGCGGCGGGCCGCAGAGCCAGATCGAACGCTTCCGCCGCTTCCAGATCAGCGACGAAGTGGCCAACAAGTACGGCTATCGTAAGCTGACGCCGGAACTCAAGGCCAAAATATTCGGTCTCAACGCCGCGCGCCTTTATAAGATCGACGTGAAGGCAAAGCGCGCCGCCATCAAGAACGATCAGGTCGAGCAACTGCGCTCGGAGTACTTGCAGAACCCGCAGCCGTCGAACACGCAGTTCGGCTGGATCTGGGTGTAGACGAGTCAGCAGTAAGCAAGAGGCAGTAGGCAGTTCTAGTCACGCGAACGCCTACTGCCTCTGAGTGGCGCAGCCCTGTGAAAGTGAATCGAGGTCAGCCGTGAAAAAGATTTCTCTCCTGCTCTCCCTGCTACTAGTTTGTTACTTCGGCGCATTCAATCCCGCGCTCGCGCAACAAGCCTCTTCGGCGCAAACGGCACCATCAACCAGCGCGGCGGTCGTCAAACCGATTGAAGAGATGGTGGCGATGCGCGACGGCGTGCGCCTCTCGACCAGCGTCTACCTGCCCGAAGGCAAGGGGCCGTTCCCGGTCGTGTTGATCCGCACGCCTTACGGCAAAGGCACGCAGTCCGTAGGCTATGCGGCGTGGACGCGGCGCGGCTTCGCGCTGGTCACGCAGGACGTACGCGGCAAGGGCAAGAGCGAAGGCCCGTACCGCCCCTTTATGGACGACCACGTAGACGGCTTCGACACGGTTGAATGGATCGCCAGGCAGCCGTGGTCGAACGGCAAGGTCGGCATGTTCGGCGCGTCGGCGATGGGCATCGCGGCGAACCTCGCGGCGATGATGAACCCGCCGCACCTGACCGCCACGTTCGTGATGGTGGCGCGGTCGAGCATCTTCATGCAGTCGGCGTTTATGGGCGGCGTCTTCCGCAAAGAGCTGAACGAAATCTGGCTCAAGCGGCAGGGCGCGATTGACGTGCTCAACGAAACGTTCAAGCATAACGTCTACGATCATTTCTATGACATCGCCGAGATGTCGCTCTACTGGGACAAGATCAAAGTGCCGGTCTACAACTATGGCGGCTGGTACGACATCTTCGCGCAGGGCAACATCGACAACTTCGTCGGCCAGCAAGCACAGGGTGGCGGCCTGGCGGCGGGCAATCAAAAGCTGATGATGGGGCCGTGGGGACACGGGCAGATCGAAGAGGTCAAGTACCCGGCGAACTCTGTGGCAAATGTTACAGAAGAATCCTTGCGCTGGTTCGACTACTGGTTGCAGGGCAAAGACAACGGCATTATGGACGAGCCGCCGGTGAAGTATTACGTGATGGGCGATGTCAACGACCCGAAAGCGCCGGGCAACGAATGGCGCACGGCGCTTGGGTGGCCTGTGCCGGCAAAGACGACTTCATTCTTCCTGAGCGCAGGCGGCGGGCTGAGCGACCGTCTGCCGGCAGACACGGAAAGCACGGACACCTACAAGTACGACCCGAAGAATCCTGTGCCGACCATCGGCGGCGCGAACTTGAATATCAAGAAGGGGCCGATGGATCAACGCGCCATCGGCAGCCGCCCTGATCTGCTGAAATTCATGACGCCCGTGCTCGACTCGCCCGTCGAAGTGACGGGCCGCGTTAAAGTCGAGTTGTGGGCTGAATCCGATGCGCCCGACACCGATTTTATAGCGAAGCTGGTTGACGTGTATCCCGACGGAACCGAGCGGCTGGTGCTGGATTCGGCGGTGCGCGCCCGCTTCCGCGAGGGCCTCGACCACGAAGTCTTCATGAAGAAAGGCGAGGTCTATCGCTTCACGATTGACCTGTGGACGACCAGCATCATTTTCAATAAGGGTCATCGCATAGCGATTCACGTCAGCAGCTCGAACGACCCGCGCTTCGACCCGAATCCGAATACGGGCAAGCCGCTGCGCGCCGACGACGAGACGCGCGTGGCGACCAACACGATTCATCACGACCGCGCGCATCCGTCGCGCGCCCTGCTGCCGGTGGTGCCGGCCTACAACGGCAAGCGACCATAGCCGTTCGGTTCTTGCAAATCGCCTTCGATCAATGTGAGGGGCGAGGCACGAGCACGAATCTAAACGCAACGCCGCAAATCCATCTCGATGACGGGAGCAGATCGTCGCTTATGAAAAGACTGGGAGTCGGTTTCATCGGCAGCGGGTTTATCACGCGCTTTCACATACGCTCGTGGGTCGGCGTGCGCGACGCCGACGTGCGCGGCGTCTGGAGCCCGACACGCGCCAACGCCGAATCCGCTGCTCAACTGGCGCGCGACCTGCGCGTCGGCGAGGCACAGGCATTCGGTTCTATCGAAGAGATGGTCGCCTCACCCGACATCGATGCCATCTGGATTTGTGGCCCAAATCACATGCGGCTCGATAGCATGGGGCAGATAGTCAGCGCGATTGAATCGGGCAAAGGCCGGCTCGTCGGCGTCGCCTGCGAGAAGCCGCTGGCGCGCAACGTCGCCGAAGCAGAGCGTATGGTTGAGCTGGTAGAAAAGGCCGGCCTGCTGCACGGCTACCTCGAAGACCAGCTCTTCTCGCCGGGCGTGGCGCGCGGGCGGGAGATCGTCTGGGCGCGCGGCGCGGCGACGACGGGACGGCCTTACCTGGCCCGCGCCGCCGAAGAACACGGCGGCCCGCACACGTCCTGGTTCTGGCAGGGCGAGTTGCAGGGCGGCGGCGTGCTCAACGATATGATGTGCCACAGCGTCGAAGTCGCGCGATTCATGTTGACCGAGCCGGGCAAGCCGCGCGCCAGCCTGCGGCCCACGAAAGTCTCGGCGCAGATCGCATCGCTCAAGTGGAGCCGGCCTCAGTACGCGCAAATCCTGAAAGAGACGATGGGCCGCGAAGTGGATTACCTGTCGCGCCCGTCGGAAGATTTCGCCCGCGCCGCGATCCATTTCGTTGACGAGCAGGATCAACCACTGATTGTCGAAGCGACCACATCGTGGAGTTTTGTCGGCGCGGGGCTGCGATTGAGTATGGAATTGCTTGGGCCTGAGTACTCGCTGTCGCTCAACTCGCTCGACAACGGCCCGAAGCTCTTCTTCAGCCGCAACGTCGTCGGCAGCGCCGGCGAAGACATCGTCGAAAAGCAGAACGCCGAGCAGGGCTTGATGCCGGTGGTCGCCAACGAAGCCGCCGATTATGGATATGAAGGCGAGAACCGTTATTTCGTCCGCTGCTTCCTCGAAGGACGGCAGCCGGAAGAAAACTTCCACGACGGCCTTGAGGTCACGCGGCTGCTGATGACGGCTTATATGAGCGCGGAGCAGGAGCGCGCCATCGAGTATCCGCCGCCCGACCTTAACACCTTTATCCCGGCAGTGGCGCGCGGCGCGTGGAAGCCCTAATGAATGCGAAAACCCGAAAGAACTTGCACGCCGCGCTGCTCGTCGGTTTTCTCGTCATCCTCGTGTGGTCCATCATTCGACCGAAGGATTTGTTCACTTGGTTTCTGGAAAGCTTTCCGGCCATGCTGGGCGCGGTGATTCTGCTCGCCACCTATCGCCGCTTCGAGCTGACGACGCTCGTGTACGTCCTCATCTGGCTGCACGCGATCATCCTGGTCGTCGGCGGCCACTACACCTACGCTGAAGTGCCGATGGGCGATTGGGTGCGTGACGCGTTTCACCTGAGCCGCAATCATTACGACCGCCTCGGCCACTTCGCGCAAGGCTTCGTGCCGGCGATGATCGCCCGCGAGTTCCTGTTGAGAAAGTCGCCGCTCGGTCGCGGCAAGCTGCTGGCCTACATCGTCGTGAGCATCTGCCTAGCCATCAGCGCGGCTTATGAACTGATTGAGTTCGGCGTGTCGGTATGGACCGGCAGCGCCGGCGATGCATTTCTGGGAACGCAGGGCGACATCTGGGACACGCAGAAAGATATGTTGATGGCGTTGATCGGCTCGATCACCGCGCTATTGACCTTGAGCCATTGGCACGATCAACAACTCAAGCGCTTCATTGAAAATCGCAGCGACCGGCGCGCGGCATGAACGCATAGTAGACCTCTTGCGAAAGTCAGGTAAAGATGCGACAAGTAGCTCAACAGGCGATCATCCTATGAGCTACGAGCAAATTAAAGATTTACGCCCCGCAGAATTCAAACGCTATTGCGGGGTCGAACCGGAAACATTTCAGCGCATGGTCGAACTCGTTTCCAAGCGGCTGACCAGGACGCGGCGTAAAACCGGACGCCCGCCCAAACTCACCGTCGAAGATCAGGTCTTGTTGACCTTAGAGTATTGGCGCGAGTACCGCACGCTCTTCCACCTCGCCACCTGTTGGGGCCTGCACGAGTCGAATGGGTGCCGCATCATCAGGCGCGTGGAAGACATTTTGACAACGAGCCGGGCCTTCAAGCTGCCGGGCAAGAAAGTGTTGCAGGCCGCAGACCACCAGATCGAGTTCGTCGTCGTGGATGTCGCCGAAACTCCCATAGAACGCCCGAAGAAAAGCAGAAAGCCTACTACAGCGGCAAAAAGAAGCGCCACAGCGTAAAGAGTCAGGTCGTGGTCAACGGGCGCACCCGGCAAGTTATCTGTACGGCTCATGGGCGCGGCCCCGTCCATGACTTCGCCCTCTATCGGCGCAGCAACCTTGAGCCGCACGAGAGCCTTGAGGTGCTGGCCGACAGCGGCTATCAAGGCTTACAGAAGCTCCATGGAAAGAGCCGGACGCCGCGGAAGAAGCCACGAAAGTCCGAGTTGACCGACGAGCAGAAGCAAAGCAACCGGGAGTTAGCTCGTCGCCGGATCGTGGTCGAGCACGTCATCCGCAGCTTGAAAATCTTTCGCATACTCGCAGAGCGGTATCGCAACCGGAGGCAGCGTTTCTCGTTGCGTTTCAACTTGATCGCCGGGCTGTACGACTATGAACTAGGCCTCGGCTAATCACTTTCGCAAGAGGTCTAGTATGAGAAGAACTGGCGAGTGGCATGAGAAGAACGTTTCTGTAAGCCCCGACGGGGCATAATTCGATAGCTGGATGAGCCAGGACGAAGGGGCACAGAAAGCGGTTCTAGATCGTGTCTAAAAAGCCAAAGAAAGCCCTGAAGGGGCGCGATTCGACAGCCCAGGGCATCGCCCTGGGTGAGCGGCGGGGCTAACCGCCAAGCCCTGAAAGGGCGCACTAGGTGATCGGTTATTGCGCCCTTTCAGGGCTTGCGGAGTTGTCGCTGAGTGTACCCAGGGCGATGCCCTGGGCTATTGAATCCCGCCCCTTCAGGGCTTTTCAGACACGCTCTATAGCTATTTGCAATTGCATGAAACCCAAGATGGTCTATTTTGGCCGTGATTCCTGGGCTTTTCATCAAGAATGGTTTCACGCAATCAAGAACAGCTATAAGCCCCGAAGGGGCGTAATTCGATAGCCCAGCCCAACGGGCTGGGAACACCATGCCGTAATCCCTGCAAGCCCTGAAAGGGCGAAATAATCGCCTTCAATTCCAAACATATCGCTCGTCATATTCAACCTCATACTTTCTGAGCAGCGAGCGCAACTCATCCTGAAAATCTCTGCGGCGGTGATGCTCTCGTTGATTAGCGATATAGTCCTTCACCTGCTGTGCCTGCGATTGCCCAATGGAAAAGGCACCGTAGCCTGCCTGCCAGTGAAACTGGTTGAATTCTTGACCTTTGGTTTTGATCCACTTCGATGAACTCATTTTCACTTCCTCGACGACATCGGCTAACGCCCAGGTTCGTGAAAGAACGAACAGCGCGTGGATGTGGTCGCGGGCACCGCCGATTAGAAGCGATGGCGATTCGCATGCTTGAAAGACGGTCGCTAAATAAGCGTGCAGCTCAGGCTCTATTTCGGAACTAATGAGCGGTTCGCGGTTTCTGGTACTGAAGACCAGATGAATAAGGATTGAGGATAAGGATTGCGCCATCGCTTGCCTCACTTGCTTATTGCGCCCCTTCAGGGCTTCTAGGATTTACGTCGCGGTGTTCCCAGTGTTCTCAGCCCATTGGGCTGGGCTATTGAATCGCGCCCCTGCGGGGCTTCCTTTCGCGCTCTAATCGCTGAAGGCTTACTGCGCCGATCTTCTGATGCCGAGCAAGGCGAGGATGCGCGGCTCGCCGACGGCGACTTCCGAAGCGATGTGGCCACGCGCGTCAATCAAGACTGCCGAGGGCGTGCCATTCGCGCCAAACGCTTTGCTCACGGCAAAGTCGCTATCGATCACAACGGGCGAGCTTAAACCGGCGGCGCGGTTCGCTTCGACCGATCCTTTCGAGACGACCAGCAAGCGCGGCGCGTGCGACGGCGGGTCGGCTTCGATGCGCTTCAGCTCGTCAATCATCTGTTCGCAGAAGGTGCAATCGGGACTCCAGAAGACGACCAGCGCCTGCTCGCCGCGAAAGTCTTCGAGCCTGACCATCGCGCCGCTCAAGTCGGGAAGCGCGAGAGCCGGCGCTGGCTCGCCGATCTGCGCAAGCGATTGGCTGACGTGGCCATTGTCGCTGGCTTCAGCCCTCGCGCGGCTTGAATCCATCGCCGTCAACGTCTGTATGATTAATCGCCGAATCGCGTCGCTGCCGTTGGCGAGATGGCTTCCGACGCTCGCATCGGGCCTGACGATCAACGCCGCCGGCGTCCACCTGGCTTCGTAGAGCGCGGATACTTCAGAGCCGTTTTGCATCAGCACCGTGCCGGCGTCGGCAAACTTCTTTTGATTCTCTTCGCGGCTGCCCGACGTGATGAGCGCGAACCTGAGCAGGTCGCCATACTGCTGTCGCCAACGTTGAAGATCGGGGAGCATCGCCGCGCACGGGCCGCAATTTGGGCCGACAAAGAAGAGCGCGAGCGGCAACCTCGCGCGCAAGAGATCGGCGAGCGTGACGCTCTGGCCTTCGAGATTGACCAATTCAAATTGAGGCGCGGGCGCGCCAATCGGCAGGCCGGCAGATGGCAGCGCCATATCTTTACGCACGACCGGCTCGTTCAGCTCATCTTCAAATGGCAGGCGCGATTCGGCCAGCGCCGCTATCAATCGCTCGTTCTGTTGCAGCATGCGCATAAGCAACCGCGCGACCGCCGTCAGCAACGCCACCGCGATCAGGCCGATCACAACCAGCGCGCGTTCGCCGACAGTCAACTCCGCCAGCCAGGCAACCGCGCTCAGGCCACCAGTCGATGCGGGGTTGAGCACGAGCAGCGCGGCAGCGGCCATCAACAACAGATTCCGCGCCAGTGTGCCGCGACCAATCGGCGCTGCCGTCAGTTGTCCGAAGCAGTGACAATCGGGCGCGCGACCGCGCATCAGGTTGTAAGTGATGGCCATTGTAAACAAGGCCAGCAAGGCGACCGCCGCGATGCCGCCGCGCCACGCCGTCACCGCCGACAATAACATCACCGCAATCGCAAGCTCGACGATTGGAACGAACCAGGCGAGCAGCGGCGCGGTCGTTTGCGGCAGTCCGAGATCGGTGATCGCACGTTCAGCGTCGCGGCGGTCGCTCAGCTTTGCCACCGCCGCTACTACAAAGACGGCGGCCAGTAGTACTCTTATTGCCAGTAACAGTATAGTCATCGCAACGTGCGACTTTACCATGCCTGAAGGGAAATGATGAATGCGGAATGATGAATGATAAACGAAAGAGGAAAAGGCAGCCGGATCATCTATAAATAATCTCCTGCCTCAATTCATCATTCATCATTCCGCATTCATCATTCCCTCTCGCATTGCCTTGCTCTCTTGCGGGCGGTTCATTACGATAGCGGCTCGACCTGACGTTCATCTATGAAAGCCGCTGACGATTTGCTCTCTGACTCGCTCTCCTCGCGCCGCTGGGGTTTGATTGTATTCGCGCTGCTCGTTATCCCTGCGCTCGCGGCCATCTGGCTCGTTCCCTACTTTGTCACGCAAGATGGGCCGCTGCATCTGCTCAACGCGCACATCACGCTGGAATTGATTAAACAGCATTCCGCCTTCGACAACCTCTACACGGTGCATTGGAGTCCGCTGCCTTACTGGGCCGGCCACCTCTTCTTGACCGGGCTGCTTTCGTTCGTGTCGGAACGCGTCGCCGACCGCACGCTGATAACGCTGACTTCGGTGGGAATGGCCGGCGCGCTCGTGTGGCTGCGATGGCGCGTCGCCGGTTGGCAAGGAATGATCGTTATCGCGCCGCTCGCGTTGACCCTGTCGCTCAACATGCTTTGGCTGCTCGGACTCTACGGCTTCCTGATCGGCGTTGTTGTGATGCTCATTACGCTCGGCGTATGGTGGGCCTGGCGAGATCGAATGGGCGCAACGCAGGCGCTGGTCCTGGCGCTGCTGCTGGTCGCCGGTTACTTGAGCCATCTGGTCAGCGTTGGGCTGACCGTGATCGCACTGACCGTCCTCGCCCTGTCAACGCCGGGAGCAAGTCGGCGGCGGCTCGGCTGGACGGCGGCCAGTATGATGCCACTCGCGCCGCTCGCCTTGATGTATCACCGGCTGATGCAAACGGGAGGCGAAGTTCATCCGGCCTGGTATGGCGTAGACAATCTTCTGTCGCTGCGGGCCTGGTTCAGCTACGCCGGCGCGGTTGACTTTTTGCAGCTCCGCTCGGAACGCGAATGCCTGCCGTTTTCTTTAGAGCACACAGACTGGTTCGCCTACGTCGGGCCATCACGAGTGGCGCAGACGGTGATGGCGCTCCTGCTGATTGTGACATTCATTACGTTGATCAGAGGCCAGGGGCGCGAGCGGCGCGGCTGGCTGATTCTGGCGCTGCTGTTCTTTGCGGTTGCCTTCTTCGGCCCGGACACGTTTGGCGACGCGCACGGCAGCATACTGCGCGAGCGCATTCTGCTTGTGGCTTTGGCCGTGAGCATTCCGGTATTGAACCTGCGCGTTTCTCGTCGCTTTGTCGGCGTCGGCGCGCTTCTCGTAATCCTGGCCGCTGCCGTGCAAGTCGCGTTCGTGTGGGATTACGCACTTTACTCTAACCGTGTCGTAACCGATTTCATGAAGGCGAAGCCCTCGGTCGGCATCGGCCAGCGCGTCGAAGCGATTCAGATAGACACCGGCGGCCCATACCGCGCCAACCCTGTGCATAATCTGTCTAGCGCGATGGGCATCGGCACGGGCAACGTCGTCTGGAATAACTATGGCCCGTGCCTTTACTACTTCCCCGTGCGCTTTGCCGACGACGAGGTCAGCCGCCGCGCCCTCGACTTGAGCAATGCCGGCATCTTTCGCTTCAAACGTTTTGATGAGAGCGAGCATCTGGCGTGGTATGAAAAGCTGCTCACGGAATCGCGCGGAGAGATTGACTCGCTGATCGTCGTCGGCTCGCACGCGGAAGTAGATCGCATCAATGCCGAGTGGTTCGGGCCGGAGCCTGTCTTTCAGAGCGGCGACGTGCGCGTCTTCCGCCGTCGAGCCGCAGTGCTGGTCAAAGACGACGCGAAGCCTCACGCTGCCGCGCCGACCAATTAAACAACTCGCGTTCGATCAATCTCAATTGGCTATCGCGACGCCCCAGGGGCCAAGACCTGCGGGGATGGTTTTGATGACGCGGTTGGTGCGCGTGTCAATCACCGCGACATCGTTAGTCAGCCCGTTGGCGGTATAAAGCTTTCGGCCATCAGCCGTCAAAGCGACACCCCACGGGCGGCCCTGCACAGGGATCATAGCGATGACTTGATGCGTGCGCCCGTCAATCACGGCGACGCTGTTGCCGCGCCCATTCGCAACGTAGATGCGGCGGCCATCGCGTGAGACGATGACGCCCATCGGCCTGACCGATTGCGGCAATGGAATCGTCCCGCGTACCGTGTGGCTGCGCGCGTCTACGACCGCGACTGCGCCGCCGTTTTCTGCCGTCACGTAAGCCAGCCGCCCATCGGGCGTGAAAGCCGCCGCGCGCGGGCGAGCGCCTACGGTGAAGGTCTTCTTCACGCGATTGGTGCGCGTGTCGATCACGGAAACATTGCTGCTGCTCTCTGCCGTCACATAGACCCAGCGGCCATCGGGGCTGAGCGTCACGCCTTCCGGCTCAAGCCCGACGATGAGCGTGGCGATGACGCGGCCCGTCTTCAAGTCGGCGACCGAAGCCGTGTTGGCGTCTTCGTTCGACACGTAGAGACGCGCGCCGTCGCGGCTGACGGCGAACTGTTCGGGGTCGCTGCCGACGTTATGTTTTGCCACGATGCGGCCCGTCGCCGGGTTGATCTCGACGATCTTGTCCGCGCCTGCCACTCGTTGATTCATTGGCGAAGCCATCGCCACATAGAGGCGGCGACCGTTGGCGCTCAGGTGAATGCCGCGCAATCGGCCTCCGATTTGAATCGTTCTGACCACGCGGTCGCTCGCCGTGTCGATGACAGAGATCGTGCCGTCGCGTTCGTTGCTGACGTAACAAAGACCGGCGCGGCGTTGCGCCAGCGCCGCATCAGCCAACAACATCAACAGGCCAACGCAGCCCAGCAGCCTTATCCATTTCCAATTTGAGCAAAGCAATTCTGTTGTTCGCATAATGGTTGTGAGTCTGCTACTTCAGCGTGTAGAGATAGCTGGTGATGTCGCGGGCGTCTTCTTCGCTGACGTTGAGATTCGGCATCGCCATCAGGCCGTCAACCTGCTTCGGGTTTTGAATCCAGCGGATGACGTTCTGCGGCGAATTGATCAACAACAAGGCTATCGGTCGCTTTCTGGCCATCATCCTTCATCACTCACTGCCGCAGGCCAGCGCGCCTGCTCGCGCCGCACCGCTCGCGCTTCGGATTCGCGCAGCCAACCGGCGAACAACATCAGCCCGGCGAAGATATAAACCAGTCCAGCCGGAACCCACATAATCAAGCCGCCGAGCTGCTGGTCTTCCAACGGCGTCAATCCCCACGACTGTGTCGTCTTCTCATAAGCCGGATACCAGAGCGAGCCGGCGAAGGTAATCAACGCGCCGAGCGCGCCGCTGTGAATCGAAGTCGTGAAGACATAGAGCACCGCCGCGCCATAGCTCATCAGCCCACGCCGGCTGTGAATGACGGCCCACCAGAACAACAACGCGGATAGCAGAAAGCTCAAGTGCTGCGCGGTGTGAACCCACTCGTTATCAATCGTCGCCTGAAACAGCGACGGCGCGTGCCATATCCACAGCGCCACAGCGTGAACGGCCCAGGCGACGAGCGGCAACGTCAGCACGCGCCAGCCGCTCGCAAACCAGCGCTGCTTGCTGAACTGGCCGAGCCGTCGCCGCCAGCTTTGTGGCACAGACCACAAAAAAGCGATCAGCGGACGACCCATCACCAGGAGCGGCGCAGCGATCAACATCAAGATTTCGTGCTGCGTCATATGAGCCGAGAACAACACGCGGCCCATCGGGTGCAGCGGCGACACCAGCGCGACAAACAGCGCCAGCCAGCCGCCCGCATAACACCACGCCTCCCATCGGCGTATCCCAAGGCCCGTTGCCGACTCTTTCCACAGTCGCCGCACGCCGCGCCAGTAGAGCCAGCCGGCGAGCGCGAGGCTGACGAGCACCACAGGCTCTAGTCCCCAGGTCGTCAACAGGTCGCGCGGCGTGTGCGGCTTGCCGCCGTGCGCAAACGTCGTACGCACGAATGCAAGAGACATTACACAGGCGAGCGCGACGCGGTTTGATTTCATCACGGTTGGCATGGATTAAGAATGAAGCTCGGTATGCCCTGGGCTAGAATGACGAGAAAGAACATCACGCTGGTGAGCAGACCGAGCACGGCCATAAAGCGGCGGCGCATCTGCGGCCCGCCTTTGCCTTGCGGCCATTCCTTACCGAAGCGCCGCCAGTCGCGCCACGCGAGCCACGCGCCCGCCGCTGCGATCAACAATCCGGCGAGCGTCACCAGATGCAGAACAAAGATGTGCCCGGTCGCGCAGGCCCACGGCACCAGCGTGTAACTGGCCTGCATCTGCAAAAGCCATGCGACCGGCCCGGCCAGTATGCCGGTCCATAACGCGAGGGCGTTGGGATGCGGCGCGGCATTGTTCGCTACGTCGGCCATAGTTCAATCACATCAGGCGCGGGCCGAGAAAGACGACCGCATAAATGATGACCCACGACGCCACGACGAAGTACCAATAGATAGCAAGCAGGCTCAGATCGAGGCGATGTTTCTTGTCGAGCCTGTGCGTCAGCGCCCAGACAAACAGCAGCGCCGTTTCACAGACGCTCGCAACAAGATGAAGCAGGTGCAGTCCGAGCAACGTCCACGTGATCGAGCCGTAAGCGTGCGTATCCCAATAACAGTGCAGATCGCGGAACTCGAAAAAGCGCATCGTGAGCACGGCGATGATGAAAGCGATCTCGGCAAGCAGGGCGAGTTGAATCTGAAACTGACTGCCTTCTCTGATCGCGAGAACGTGAACACGGATGGCCGGCGCGAGGCTGACGAGGATGACAATCAGGTTGATCGTCGGCAACAACAGCTCAGGGTAAGGAGTCGGCGGCGGCGGCCAGTGCGCGAAGTTTTTACGCAGGTAAAAGTACGTAGCGAGGGCCAGCGCGAACATCGTGCCTTCGATGACGAGCAACAGCAGGTTGCCCCACCACAGTGGCTCGCGGCTGCCATAGGCATGCGCCGGCAGGTGTGAAACGTCTAGCGCTGCTCTCTCTCTCATCATCTCTGCGCCTTCTCTGCGTCCTCTGCGTCTCTGCGGTGAATCGTGCCCCGCTTGATGCCCTCGCTGTTATCATCCGCTTCACAACTCATCTTCGAGCGGTTCACGGTCAGGCTCAACCAGCAGATTCTTCTTCTTCTCAATACTCGACCAGAACCAGCCGACCAGCGCGATCAAACAGAGCACCGCGCCGATGTCTATGCCCCACGGCGTGAAGATCACGACGATGAACGTCACGGCCACGCCGAAGCCCAGCGCCAATGGCCACACCGACGCGCCGGGCAACTCGTAACGATGATCCGGCTCGGCGTCGAGCATATTAGTGACCAGGACTTCGCGGCATTCGGTTGCGAGGCCCGTGACCACCGGCGCGTCTTCGCCTTCATCCCACAACGGCGAGCGCGTCCGCACGGTTGGCGGGTAAACGAAGTTGTAGGGCGGCGGCGGCGACGACGTTGCCCATTCGAGCGTCGCCGCATTCCAGGGATTGTTGCCTGCGATGATTCCAGTGCGACGGCTCTGCAAGAAGTTGATGATGAACAGCAGCACGCTCACGCCAATGATCATCGCGCCGACGGTCGCCAGCAGATTCATCCGCCCCCAGCCCAGCGAATCGAGATAGGTGTAGACGCGGCGCGGCATGCCGTGCAGTCCCAGTATGTGCATCGGGAAGAAGGTCAGGTTGAAGCCGATGAACATCAGCCAGAACGTCCAATGGCCGAGCCGCTCGCTCATCATCCGCCCTGTCCACTTCGGCATCCAGTAATGCAGCGCGCCGAACAGCGGGAAGACCGCGCCGCCGATCAACACGTAATGAAAGTGCGCGACGACGAAGAAGGTGTCGTGCACCTGCAAGTCCAGCGGCACGGCGGCCAGCATCACGCCGGTCAAGCCGCCCATCACGAAGACCACGATGAAGCCGAGGATGAACATCATCGGCGTGCGCAACTGGAGCTTGCCGGCCCACAGCGTCGCCAGCCAGCAGAAGATCTGCACGCCGCTTGGCACAGCAATCATGACAGACGCGCCGGTGAAGAAGCTCTGGCCGAGTTGCGGCACATCGGTGGCAAACATGTGATGCACCCACAGGCCAAAGCCGATGAAGCCCGTAGCCACCAGCGACAGGATCAGCGCTACATAGCCAAAGGCTTCGCGGCGCGAAAAGGTCGAGATGAGCGTTGATACCAGACCCGTCGCCGGGATGAAGATGATGTAGACCTCTGGATGACCGAAGAACCAGAAGAGGTGTTGCCACAACAGCGCGTCGCCGCCTTCCGCAGGATTGAAGAACTGCGTGCTGATTAAACGATCCGACGCCAGCATCGAACTCGACAACATCACCGCCGGCATAGCGAAGATGATCATAAACGCAGTGATAACCATCGCCCAGACGAACAGCGGCACGCGGTTGAGTGACATCCCCGGCGCGCGCATCTTGAAGGCGGTCGTGATAATCTCGACCGCGCCGACCAGCGCGGCTATCTCGGTGAACGTGATCATCTGCGCCCAGAAGTCCACGCGCTTGCCCGGCGAATAATCCGGCCCCGACAGCGGCACGTAACTGAACCAGCCTGTGTCTACGCCGATGTTCAAAAAGAAGGCGACGTAGATCATCACGCCGCCGCTCAGGTAGGCGTAATAGCCGAGCGCGTTGAGACGCGGGAAGGCGACGTTGCGCGTGCCGACCATCAACGGCACGAAGTACAATCCCAGCGCTTCCATAATCGGCACAGCGAACAGGAACATCATCGTCGTGCCGTGCATCGAGAAGACTTGATTGTAGAGGTCGGGATTTAAAAAATGATTTTCAGGCCGCGATAGTTGAATGCGGATGAGCGCGGCCTCGACGCCGCCAAGCAAAAAGAAGATGAAGGCCGTGACGATGTAGCGCCGCGCGATGGCTTTGTGATTGGTCGTCGTCAGCCAGCCCCACAGGCCGGGCGGAGACTTCCACGTCTTTTCGAGCGACTCGCGGTCGCGCGCCTCGTCGGTCGTAACCCGGCGGCGGGCGGTCGTCACAATGTCTTCGGTCTCCACGCTCATTTGAGGCTCTCCAGGTACGCCAGCAGCGCGTCGAGTTCTTCGCTGGTCAAACTGTTGGGCGGCATGCGGCTGCCCGGCTTGATGCTCTGCGCGTCAACGACCCAGCCGGCCAGATTGTCGCGATTCATTTCGAGCGTGCCGGCGGCAATCGTTGGCCGCGTCGCAATGTGCGTAAGCTCAGGGCCGACGTGGCTGCCGGCGGGCGTGCCGCGAATCGTATGACACATTACACAAGGCTTGGATAAGAAGACCTGCTGGCCGCGCGCCACGAGCGAGTCGGTCGGGGCAGCGGCGGGCTGGCGCTGCGCATCGAGCCACGCCATAAACTGGTCTTCGGGCTGTGCAATCACGGTGAATGCCATATGCGCGTGCTGCGCGCCGCAGAACTCTGCACACTGGCCGCGAAACACGCCTTCGCGGTCGGCGCGCAACGGGAAGATGATGAAGTGGCCGGGGATCAGGTCTTTCTTGCCTTGCAGGTTCGGAACCCAGAAGCTATGAATCACGTCGCGCGACGTGAGCTTTAACACCACCGTCTTACCAACGGGGACGTGCAGCTCGTTGGCCGACGAAACCTGCTGGCTGGCGGCGGCGTCTTTATAGACGAACTCCCACCACCATTGATGGCCGACGACTTCGACATCGATCACGTCGCTATCGGGACGAGTCGAGATAGCGCGGCCTGTCATCACGCTTGCGACCAAAATTACAAAGAGGATCAGCGTCGTCAGCGTTGTCGCCGCCGTGACGGCGCGGGTCATTCGCTGTTTGGATTCTTCGTCGGTGGCGGCGGCCTCTCTGCGCCGCGCCCGATAGATGCCGTGCAGCAAAAAGCCGAGCACGAGCAGAAAGACCGCCGTCGAGATGCCGAACATCAGCCACCACAGCCGCGAGATGCGCAAGGAATCCGGCCCCGCCGGATCGAGCGACGACTGCACGCGCCCGTAAGCGGTGACGGTCACGGCGATGATCGGCAAGAGCGCGAGCGCCGCTTGCCTGCGCCATCGTCTGGGCTGCGCCTGGCTCATTGTGGACGCTCCGGTTTCTGTCCTTTCGGCGGCTGCGGTTTGGTCTCCTGCTCCGAAGGCTTGCCCTGCATATGATCGCTGCGCGTCGGCGATGCGTCTTTCGGCGTCAGCCCGCTCATCGAGCGCACGTAAGCGACGATCTGCCAGATTTGATCGTCGGGGATTTTGCCGGCAAACGCGGGCATCCCGTTGGGGCGGCCTTCGACGATGGTCTCGTAGATGTTCTGCGGCGCGGCCCCATAAATCCACTTGTCATCCATCAAGGCCGGGCCGATGCCGCCGCCGCCGTGAAAGTGACATCCGCTACAATTGTAATTTTCAAACAGCCGCTTGCCTTCGCTCATCGCGTAGGCGTTCTCTTCATACTCATTCTTAGCGTCAGGCACAGGCACGTTGGGACCGGGCTGCAAGCTCGTCTCGCGCACGTTCGTTCCCGACGAGGCGGTGGGCGACGACGGGCGGAACTCGCGCTTCTCGCGTTCACACGCAACCAGCCAGAGCGCGACCAGCACTGCTACCGCCAGGATAATGATGCGTTTGAGACAGCGACTCATCATTCCTCCTTCCCTTCCGTCAAAGCTTCGGCACGTGATACTCATCGAGGATGTGTTCGATGTCGGCGTGCTTGCGTTCGATGATGGCTTCGAGTTCCTGCTTGAGCGCATCGTCGCCGCGCCGCACGCCCATCGAGATGTCGTAGACGAACGGCAGGAACGGCTGGTCTATCTGCGGCTCGACCGGCACCAGCTCAAGCGGCGTCGGCTGCTGACCGGCGAAGTAACCGGCGAGCGGCCCCCAGACAATCGCTGCGTCGATCTCACCATTGGCAACGGCGTCGATAATGCGTGCCGGTGGGTTCGGCTGCCGGTAATCGCCATAGAGCGTGTAGCCTCGGACATTCGTGATGATGTGACGATTGGCCAGCGCGTGCGCCGGCGGCGTGTTGGCGTAATCGTCGCCGATCATCTGCACGCCGATGCGCAGCCGCTTCAAGATCGGATCATCGAATGAGTGAATCGTGAAGCCGGCGTCTTTGCGATAGACGAAGACATAGGTCGAGCGATAATAAGGGCCGGTGGTCGCGGCCATCTCAAAGCCGAGCGGCACGCCGATAACGCAGTCGCAGCTTCCCGCCTTCAGCGTGTTGCGAATGAAGCCGCGCCGCTGCGCCCACCACGTATACTCAACCGTCGCGTGCATCTCGTTAGCGATCAACTCGGCAATCTTATTCTCGAAGCCTTCGCCGCGATCATTTGAAAATGGCAGGTTGTTCGGGTCTGCACAGACCTTGAGCACGCGCCCGGCTTTCACTTCACTCTTCGTTTCGCTTTTGGCCTCGCCCTTCTTTGAACACGAAAGCTGTGACGGCACGACAAGCAGTAACGCGCAGAGGACGACCGCTAAAGCAGGACGCGTCGCCGCGTCGCCGTGTCGCCGCGTCGTTCTTTCCCCGCGTCGCCGCGTCGCCGTGTCGCCGCGTCTCTTTGAATTAAGGAAGTGCGAAGACATAAAGCATGCCGCCTCTGGTCGTGTGATCCGGCAGGTCTTGCATCGCGCCGACAAAGCCGAGCGCCGCCGTTGGGTCGCGTATGTCGAGTTGATTCGCCACGACCACGCCCGACCAGCCGCCGACGCCCGACAGCACGGCGACGTATTGCTTGCCGTCCGGGCCGCGATAAGTGATCGGCTGGCCGATGATTCCCGAACCGACTTTGAACTGCCAGAGGATGTCGCCGGTCTGCGCATTCACGGCGCGGAACCAGCCGTCCATCGTTCCATAAAACGCCACGTCGCCCGCCGTCACACAGACGCCGCTCCAAACCGGAAAGCTCTCCTTGATGCCCCAGACTTTCTTCGCCGCGATGGGGTCCCAGCAGATGAACTCGCCGCGATTGCCGCCTTCGCCCGCATACATCTTCGTGTTCATGCCGACGTAGGGCGTGCCGGCGATGTAGTTGGCTTCGACGCTCTCGACATCTTCGCAGCAGTTGTTGGCCGGGATGTAAAGCCAGCCGGTCTTCAACGAAAAAGCCGAAGGACACCAGTCCTTGCCGCCCGGCGAGAACGGGCATATCTCGCGCACGACCTTGCCGACCTGCGGCTCTTTCTCATCGTTGTAGATCAGCCGCCCCGTCTTCAGGTCAACGCCTTTCGAGGTGTTGACGTAAACGTAAGGCGTCGCCGACAGCACTTCGCCGGTCGTGCGATCCATCACGTAAACGTAACCGTTGCGCTCTGGCCTGACGATGGCTTTGTGTTGCTGACCGTTGATCGTAAGGTCAACCAGTATGTTCTCGTTAATGCCGTCATAATCGTGCAGGTCGTGCGGCGACAGTTGATAAAACCACACCGCCTCGCCGGTGTCGGGCTTGCGCGCAAAGACGCCCGATGTCCATTTGTTATCGCCGGGCCGCTGCTGCGGATTCCACGGGCCGGGGTTGGCTGTGCCGTAATAGATCAAGTCCGCCTGCGGGTCGTAAGAAATCCAGCCCCAGACGCCGCCGCCGCCGATCTTCCACGCGTCGGGCGGCCACGATGACACGCCGAGGTCTTTGCCCTGATCCATCTCGTAATACGGCTTGAAATTCGCACCGATCAGACAGTCGGCATCAGGGCCGGTGTTAAAGGCTTTCCAGGCGATCTTGCCGCTGTCGGCATCAACCGCCGTGATCCAGCCGCGCACGCCGAATTCGCCGCCGCTGTTGCCGACCAGCACTTTGCCTTTGACGACGACGGGAGCCATCGTGATCGTCTCGCCCTGATTGATGTCGCCGAGCCTGGTCTTCCAGACCTCCTGGCCGGTGTTCGCATCGACCGCGACCGTGTTGCCGTCAAGCGTATTGTAATAAATCCTACCGTTATAAAATGCACAGCCGCGATTGACCAGATCGCAACAGGCGACGCCTTGCGAAGCCGGCTCTGGTTTCGGGTCGTACTTCCATTTCATTGGCGCGCCGGGCTTCGTCAGATCGAGCGCGTAAAGGTAATTCGGGAACGGCGTCACTACGTACATCGTGTTGTTGACGACGACGGGCGCGGCTTCGTGGCCGTTTGTGAGGCCAGTAGAAAACGTCCAGGCGACTTTCAGATTGGCGACGTTGCCGGTGTTGATCTCGTTGAGCGTCGAGTAGCGCGTGTTGGCGTAATCTTTGGCGGCCATCGGCCACTGCCCGTCGTCGTTGGTGCCGGGCGCGGTCGCCGCTTGCATGGATGGAGAAGATGAATCACTCGACTGCGCCGTCGGTCGCGGCGCGCAGGCCATCGGCGCAAGCATCGCTACAGTGAGCAGGACAGCGAGCAACAACGCGCAAGGCGACACTGAAGCCAACCCTGTTAATCTCATCTGGATGTCCTTATCAAACGGTCGCCGTCTCCACAGACCGTACTCTCCATCACGCAATCCTGCGGGGGAGCGCACAGACGGCTGAATTGCAGTGACGAGTTCGGGATTCCTGATGATGCAAGAGCAACCAACGTGCCGACGCAAAACCGCCCGTTTCCGCGTCCAGGTCAGTCCACGTTGACACTCCAGGCCGGCAAACTTGTCTCAGCGCAGGGGTGGCAAAGTCGTCTCATCGATTCACATAGCTCTGCGCCAACACACCGCTTTTCACAGGCGACCGCGCCTGATCCTAGCAAGCGGCGGCGGTCGGTTCTGTTAGCTGGCGTACTGAACGGCGCGGGCTTAGCCGGCTGACTCAACCGATTTTGCAGGCGAATCTAAAGTTTTCTGGTCGTGCTTCTGGAGACATCAACGAGAGTGGAAAGCCGTGGATGATCGGCGCGGCGGATGACACTGAAGTTACTGTTGGGTTCGAGCACGACGGCCTCTACGTCTTCAAGCGACAAGAATCCTTCGCTGCGCACGGCGGTCAGTATCTCGACCTCGTGAACGTGCTCGCTTTTCATCACCTCTGTGAGAAACTCGCCGCGATAATAAAGCAGCTTCGGGTGTGGCTTGATCAGGTGGCGCACGACGCGGTAACGCAGGCTGAGCAGGGTGACGACGAACTGTAAGCCGATGAGCACGGCAAAGGCCGCGATGCCATCCAGCAACGTGACTTCTTTCGAGAGGATCACTTGTGCCAGCGTCGAGCCGAGCGCCGCGGTGATGACGAAATCGAACGGGTCCATCATCGCCAGCGTGCGCTTGCCCGACACACGCAGCATAACGACCAGCGCGATATAGGCCAGCACGCCCAGCACAACGACGCGCCCGATCATCGTCCAACTCTGAAAGAACATCTCGCCTTACTCCCGCTTGCCGCCGCTGGCGATCACCTGCGCGTGATTGACGACCGCCACCAGCGAGACGCCGCCAATCACGTTGCCGATCAATGTCGGGATCGTGAAGCGGCTGATGACATCCCACCAGCCTGCCGCGCCGGTCGTCGTCACATAAAACGCTTCGACCGAGCCGGCGATGATGTGGGTCAGCCTGCCGATGCCGATCAGGTAGGTGATGATGACGATGATGCCGATATTGACCTCTTTGACGCCGCCGAGCATCCAGACCATCAACGCGATCAGCCAGCCGGCGAAGATGCCTTTCAACAGGCTCAAGCCGAAGCCGTGACCAGTCGCTTCGAGGCTCAAGGTCTTGAAGCTCTCGCGCACGCCCGGCTCGAAGACGCCCGTGTTGCCCAGCGCCCAGCCGACCAGCAGCGTGCCGATGATGTTGGCGGCAAAGACGACTGCCCATAATCGCAGCACGTTCCAAAACGTCTCGCCGTCACGCCTGGTCAGCAGCGGAATGATCGGCGTCAGGGTGTTTTCGGTGAAGAGCTGTTGCCGCCCAATGATGACAATCAGAAAGCCGACCGGGTAGCCGAGCTTGGTGAGGAGCGGACGCCACGGCGTATCCGGCAGCGCCGCGTGCAGCAGCCCCTCGGCAATCAGCGAGAAGCCCATCGAAAGTCCCGCCGCGAGTCCCGACCAGGCCAGCCCCGACGAGGCGCGACTCAACTCATCTTCGCCTTGCCGGCGAATGGCTTCGTGAATAATGTTGGCGCTGGCTGAGAGGTGCTCGTCGGCCCTCCGCTTTTCGCTCTCATCCAAATCAGGCGAGTGCGCGGGCGCATCTTCAGTTCGTTCGGTCGTTCTGGTTTCAAGCATGACGTTCAACTCAGGCGTGGAATAAGTAGCCCACAAGGGAGTAATGGAATAATCGCGGCGATCCGCTGAATGGGTTGCCGGTGTGTCACAAGCTATCGAAATTATATCGCAAGTCGCGTGCAGTTGGGCGGGGATTGCGTCAAAAAAATGAAAACCACAGATGAGAGGAAATAATGAATGGAAAGCTGAAGGACTGGGAGGCAAAGCCTATTCAGCAGTCCCGTAGGGACGCAATGTTTATAGTAATGAATATCTATAAAAGACAAGCTCCGTAGGAGCGCGATGTTGACATCGCGCTCCTACGGAGCTTGAAACGCAAACTAATTCTGTAACTATAAACAGGCCGCTCCTGACGGAGCTACTTTCTTCTGCTCGTCAACCTACCGCGCTTCGACTTCGAGCACGGTCGTCTTCAGCGTCGCGGAGTTGGGGCCGACCATAATGTCGAACAGGCCCGGCTCGACGACGCGCTTCATATCGCGGTTCCAGAACCACAGCTTGTTGGGCGTGATGGCAAACGTCACCGTCCTGCTTTCGCCCGGCTGCAAGGTGACGCGCTCAAACCCGCGCAGCTCTTTCACGGGCCGCGTCACCGAACTGGTCTGATCGTGGATATACATCTGAACGATCTCGTCGCCGGCGACTTTGCCGGTGTTCGTCACCGCCACGCTCACCGTCGTCTGTCCGCCCGTGCCAATCCGTGTTGCGGCAAGTCGTGGCTCGCCATACTGAAACGTCGTGTAGCTCAAGCCGTAGCCGAAGGGAAAGAGCGGCGACTTGTCGGCAAACAGGTAGCCGCGCCGCGCCGTCGGCTTCTGGTAATAATAGATCGGCAACTGCCCAACCGAGCGCGCTACGGAAACGGGCAGCTTGCCTGCCGGGTTGTAATCGCCGAACAACACGTCAGCCACCGCCGTGCCGCCTTCCTGGCCGAGATACCAGCCCTGCAAAACCGCCGGCACATTCTCAGCGATGTAGTTCACCGCCAGCGGTCGCCCGCCCATCAACAAGACAACGACCGGCTTGCCCGTCGCCAGCACGGCTTTCACTAAATCGTCTTGCTGGCCGAGCAACTGAAGGCTGTCGCGGTCGCCCAGGTGATTTTCGGCCCACGCCTCGCGCGCGGTCGATTCGTTTTCGCCGAGCACGAGCAACACGACATCGGCGGCGCGCGCGACCGGCACGGCTTCGGCGATGCGCCTGGCGTTCAGAGCCGGGTCGGCGGGCACGACTTTGTCGGCGTTCCAATCGGCCTCGCTCTCGGTGATGCGGCAGCCTTCGGCAAATGTGACTTTGATCGCATTACCGACTTTGTCCTTAATGCCTTGCAAGACGCTGACGCCGCGACCGGGATCATCGCTGTAGCCGCCAAGGTGGAGCTTCTCGGCATTCGGCCCGATGACGGCAATCGTCTTGACGCGGCTGCGGTCGAGCGGCAGCAGGTTGTTCTGATTCCTTAGAAGGATGATCGACTTGTGTGCGGCTTCCAGAGCTAGTTTCTGATGCTCGGCATTATTAGTGATCTGCTCGGCGTAAGCCGGGTCGGCGTAAGGATCATCGAACAGGCCGGCAAGGAACTTGGCGCGCAAGCTTCGCGCTACGGTCTTATCGAGCGTCGCTTCTGAGATGTGACCGGCCTTGATCTCTTTCAGCAACATGCCATACACGTCGATGTCGGGGAGTTCGAGATCAACGCCGGCTTCGAGCGCCTGGCGCGCGGCGTCTTCTTTGGTCGCGGCGACGTGATGGCGCGCTTGCAGCTCGGCGACCGCAAAATAGTCCGACACGATGAAGCCTTGAAAACCCCACTCTTGTCTCAGCACGTCATCGAGCAACCAGTGATTCGCGTGCGACGGCACGCCGTCAATCTCATTGTAAGAAGCCATCACGCTCATCGCGTGCGCTTCGGTGATGGCGGCTTCAAAGGGAACGAGGAAGGCGTCGCGCAGAACGCGCTGGGAATAATTGGCCGGGCCGATGTTGGTTCCGCCTTCGGGCTGGCCGTGCGCGGCAAAGTGTTTTGCGGTGGCAAAGATGTGCGCGCGGTCTATCGCCGGGCCGCGCCCTTGAAAGCCGTTGATGCAAGCGACGCCGAGGCGAGTGACTAGGTACGGGTCTTCGCCGTAAGTCTCTTCGCTGCGGCCCCAGCGCGGCTCGCGCGCGAGGTCAAGCACAGGCGTTAAAGCTTGCTGCGCGCCGCGCGCGCGGACTTCGGCAGCCGTCGCCGAAAAGATGCGCTCGACCAAATCCGTGTCCCACGAACTGGCCAGCGCGATGGGCTGCGGGTAGCTCGTGCCTTTCGGCGCGGCGTGGCCGTGCAGACATTCTTCATGAAACATCACCGGGATGCCGAGCCGCGTGTTCTCCATCACCCAATGCTGGATGGCATTGGTGAACTCGGCCATCTCGCGCGGGCCTTTCTTCTCGCTCGGTCGCGTGATCTGGCCCAGGCCATACTTCAACACATCCTTCGCTTTTTCGGGCGAGAAGTTGCCCTTGTCATCCATAATGAGTTTCTTCTGCTGCCACAACGCCTGCGTCTGCGCGACCTTCTCTTCAAGCGTCATGCGCTTGAGCAAGTCGGCGACGCGCTGCTCGACTGATAGGCGCGGGTTCTTGTAATCCGGCTGCTTCTCCTGTGAAGATGCGTCGCGCGCAAGCGTGAGGCCGAGCGCCATCATCATCGTCAATGCCATTGCCAATGCCAGATGGGCGCGAAGGTGCGAGATTGATTTCATCCAGAGTCCCTCGTTTTGCAAGTAATTTTCGATCAGACCACTTTCGCCGCAAGACAAGCCGAACGAAAGCACAAACTGACTTTGCCGCTTTTACGCAGCGAATATGATTCGCCAGCTTCGCCGTCGAACGAAAGCACAAACTGGCTTTGCCGCGTAGCGGCAGGTGAGTTTAGCCGGGCGTTGAAACGCCCGGAACAGAGACAAGCATAAGCAGGCGTCGCGTCGCGATGGCATGAATTTAGCCAGGCGTTTCAACGCCTGGAAGATGGCGTAACCGTGATCGCGTCGCGTAGCGACGGTTGAATGCCCGTTGATTCAGGCGTCGCTACGCGACGCGGCAATCGTTGTGTCATCGGGTACAGGCGTTGAAACGCCTGCCTAAACTCATCGCGCCGCGATGCGGCGCGGCAATCGTTTTGTCATCGGGTACAGTTTCAACGCTTATTGTAGAGGCGTTTCAACGCCTATGGTACAGGCGTTGAAACGCCTGCCTAAACTCATTGCGCCGCGATGCGGCGCAACGTCAAGGTTTCGTGTAGGTGAACTCGTCCGTAGTCTGCCCGTCGGCGTTCTGCACTTGAATGCGTACGGTCTGGCCTGACTCGATCTGCTTGGCCAGCTTCTTGCCCGCCAGTATCCCTGAAGCCACATCGTCGCGGAGCGTCTTCACGCGCTGGCCGTTCATCAGAATGTTTGCCTCCGCGTCGAAGTTATCGCCGGTGATGACGAGGTTTTTTTTTACCGCCTGAACGTTAGTGATCTTCGGCGTGTATCGCGGGTCCGTATAGACACGCACGTAATCAACCGTCATCGTCTGCGGAAACGTAGTGGTCGCGTCGGGGCTGCCGGGAAAGCTGCCGCCGATGGCGACGTTCAGGATTATGAAGAACGGATGATCGAAAACCCACGGCTTGCCTGCCGCGTCAGTCGGCGTCTTAGTCTGATAGAGATTGTCGTCAACATAAAACCTGATGGCCGTCGGTTCCCATTCGATGGCAAAGGTGTGAAAGTCATCAGTGAATTTCTGGCCGTTGGGCAGCGTGTAGATGCCCGTCAGCGGCGAGCCGCCCGAATAGCCCGGCCCGTGCAGGCTGCCGTGATTGGTCGAAGGCTCGCGGCCCACGCTCTCCATAATGTCGATCTCGCCGCAGGTCGGCCAGCCCGCCGAGTCAATGTTATCGCCGAGCATCCAGAAGGCCGGCCAGATGCCTTGCCCGAACGGCACTTTCACGCGCACTTCGATGCGACCGTAGCGTTGCGTGAATTTGCCTTTGGTCAACAATCGCGCCGACGTGTAATCGCGGCGGATGCCGTCGGGGCCGGTCAATGTCTCTTTGATAAGCTTGATGACGAGATGGCCGTCGCCATCGAGGAAAGCGTTCTGCGTGCGGCTGGTGTAGGTCTCAAGCTCGTTGTTGCCCCAGCCGTTGCCGCCGATGTCGTATGCCCATTTAGCTTGATCGGGCGCGCTGCCCGCCGCGCCATCGAACTCGTCGGCCCAGCGCAGCACGTAGCTCTGCGCGCTGGCGCTTCCCTGTAAAGCCGTCATCAAGCCAAGTATGAAAAGCAGCCCATAGATTCTCTTCATCACGACCTCCATCAAGTTGAGAAACTGACCTCAGAGCGCAGAAGCGCCGCGCGCCTGCGAGCGTGATCTCCTTTGGTCAGCTTCAAGGCTATTGCCTGTTGCGAGCGGCTATGGTTATATTGCCTGTCCATTATAAACCGGGAGGAAACGAATGCCAGCACGAAGACCGCAGGAAATATACGAACTCTTCAAGCAGTTCTTCGACGCCAAAGACACCGACGCGCTGGTGGCGCTCTACGAACCCAACGCCGCCTTCCAGCCGCAGCCCGGCCAGGTGGTCACTGGCCACGTTGCCATCCGCGAAGCCCTCGGCGGTTTTCTCGCGCTCAACGCCGAATTCCAGATGCAGCCGGCGACCATCATCGAAACAGCCAATCTCGCCTTGCTGATCTCGAAGTGGACCTTGAAAGGCACAGACCCAAACGGCGAGCCGGTTGATCTGTCGGGTCAAACTTCGGATGTGGTGCGACGCCAATCCGACGGCACGTGGCTGTTTGTCATCGATAATCCTTATGGTATGTGACGAGCCGCCACGCTTGCAGCCGATCAATGTTGAGCCGATAGTCCGGCGAATGAGACTGAGCTATCGGCTCAAGGTCATCAGGTAGACATCGTTTTCGCGCAGCGAAAGGTCACGCGTGAACGTCTCGCCCGCCGAGATTCGTATGCGCGCGGCGCTCGCCGGTCGTCCGTCATTCTTTTCTGCAAGCCGTCGCACCTGCTCGCGCGTCAGCGTGGCCGGCGATCCCATCTCCAGGTAATCGCCATACACATCATTCACGCGATAGCCGACGCGGTAGAGCTTCAACTCATAAAGGCCCGGCGGCAATCCCTTCACCTCGACGCGCACCGTGCCGGCATCTTTGGCCGGCAGGTCGCGCTTGAAGTAAACCTGATCGCTCTCCGTAGTCTTCGGCGCGGTGTAGTTCCAGAACAACACCTGCACGCCGCGTGCGCTGCGGCACGCCCAGGCGTCCGCGCCATTCGACACCAGTTCCTCTTCGCCGAGCCGGTTGAGGAACTGGTAGACGTAGAAGGCCGGCTTGCGCAGTCCTTGGAAATTCAGCAGGCCGAAGCCGCCGTGAAAAGGACTCGGCACCGGCCCGTTCTCTTCAAAGATGTCGGTGAACGTCCAGTAAGACATCGAATCGGCGTAGCCCGCGACGCCCTTGAGCTTCGAGAGAATGTAAGCGGCTGATATATACGAATCGTGCACGGGATCACGCGGCGAGTAAGAGGTGCTCCATTCCGTGTAATGCAATGGCAGGGCGGGCAGCGCCGAGCTTTTAATCTGCGCCCTGACGTGGCGCACCGAGCCGATGATGGCGTCGGGTGACGTATCCAGAAAAAGTTTCTGTACGCCGTCTTCATCAAAGCCGATGCCGCGTACGCCATAGTCGTGAGTCGTGATGAAATCGAGCGGCAGGTGATGGTCTGCGGCAAAGCGAATCATCTCTGGAACCCAGGCGTTGCCGGCAGTGGCCGGGCCGCCGACGCGATAATCCGGCGACACGCTCTTGATGGCGCGCACGCTCGCCGCGTAGAGCTTGAAGTAGTCGGCCTGATCGCCCGACCAGAAGAGGTCTTTCAAATTCGGCTCGTTCCAGACCTCGAAGTACCACTGGCGCACTTCATCTTTCCCATAACGCGCCGTCCAGTGCGTGACCAGCGCGCCGACGAGCTGCTCCCACTTGTCGTAATCTTTCGGCGGCGTGATGTTGCCCTTCCACCAGAAGACGGTGCGGTCGCCGCTCGCCAATCGCTGCGGCATAAAGCCCAGCTCGACGAACGGCTTCATACCGACGCGCAGGATGGCGTCGTAGACGGCGTCAATGTATTGGAAGTTGTAAACGGGCCGGCCCTGCTTGTCTTCGCCGTAAACGCCGAGTTCGTCTTGCAACAAGCCGTGAAAGCGTATGTAACGGAAACCGCATTCGCGCTGAACCAGCTCAAGGTCGCGCTGCCAATCGGCGCGCAAGCCTTCAGCCGCGCGCCCCGCGCCGACGGTGTTGCGAAAGAACGGATCAAGGTGGCCTTTGACGCGCGCATAATCGGCGGTGATGACGCGCCGCGCCGAAGGCTGCGACAAGGCAACGGGTGAGAAGACCATCAGCGCAGCGAGCGCCACGATGCATCGGGATGTTTGCTTCACTGGTCTTTGCGAATGTTCGGCTTGCCGGCGAAGATCGCGGCGAGGTCTTCTTCTATCGTCTTCGCCACAGGCGTCTCGACGATGCGACCGATCTCTTTGCCGTTGCGCTCGACGATAATGGTCGGGACTTTCTTAATCTCGTGCTGCTTGATGAAGTCAACCGGCTCGGCGAACTTGTTGGCGATGCCGACCAGTTTGACGTGAAGGTGCGGGTTGCCGGCTTCGTGCAGGGCGCGGAGCAGTTGCGGCACGTAATGCTTGCTATCGCCGCACCACGTACCGGCGGTGATGATGATTGTGGTGTCCGGCTCGACTCGTTTAAGCGCCGTGACTGTCGGCGCGTCGGGCTGGTACTTGCCCATCAGCGTCCGCCAGATCGGCACGTCTTCCCAAATCTTCTCTTCGCTGAGATCGCCGACGATGCCTTTGTGCCGCATGACGACATACCATTTGCCGCCGAAGTCGAAGCCATGCGTCGTCTCATCAACGACCGTCAACATACCGATAATCTCCGGCTCCGCAGTCGCGCTCGAAGTGGCCGACGTGCGATCTGTGGCGACCGTCAGCGTCGCTTTCGGCAGAGTGCCGACCGTGTTGGCGTCGAGGTCGAGCACAATCACGCGGTCGAGATTCTGCCCCACCAGCGCCATTCGCTTCGGCGTTTCTGAATAGAAGACCTGAACCGTGCGGTCCACTTGCCCGCCGATGTAAGCATCGCGCGTCGTATCCGTCCAGGTGATTGTCTGGCTCTGCCCCTGGCCGCTGGCCGTCACACAGCCGAGCACCATCAGACAAAGCAGCAGCCCTTTGCTTTTCGACATACTTTTCCCTCCACATCATTCCACGCAGCCACACATCGGCTTGCCCTGTTCTCTATCTTGCCATGAGGTTTGCCTGAGGTCACTTCGTCTTTGGTGGATTCACTGGCACGGCGTCTTTCTCTGTGTCTGAGGCTGATGAGATAGGTGCGCTTAAAAACCGGAATAGGCGTCGGTCGAAGTCACGCTGGAATATGACTCCGGCCCACGCCCTCCAGTTCTTCTTCTGCAATGAGAGTGCCACGCGAATAATGTGGCTAAGTCCTTGAAAAACGCCTGATGGTCATTTCGCAGCGGGTAAAACTCCACGCCTGCCGCGAAGAAATTCGCAATGGCCAACCGGGGCCAACTGGCCTGCCATCGCGCCGCTATGCCAACCGGAAGGTCAGTGTGATGAAGACCAGAAAGACCAGCGAATAAATGATCTCGGTGACGCCTATGCGCTTGAGGTTGATCTTCTCGACGGGCCGGGCCAGATGCCAGAACGAGCGGCCCAGCACCGGCGCGAAGGCGACCAGCGTCAACAGGCTGAGATTGCCGGTTGCCGCAAACGTCGCCAGCGCCGCCAGCAACGAACCGTGATAGATCGCGCAGCGCCGCCACGATTGCCGCCGCTGGTCGGCCTTGCGCTTGTTCAGCCAGTGGACGCGCAGCTTGACGTAGAAGACGCTGCTCGTGAAATAGAGCGCGCACAGCGCCCACAGCCACAAAGCGGTCACGTCGAGCGCGCCGCGCGTCGCGTAATAAGTCGCCGGCGCGGTCAGCGTCATTCCGAGGATGGCCAGCACCTCGCCGGTGATCGTGCGGTCTTCACGACGCGTCGCCTGCTCGGCGTTATAGAGCAACAGTCCGGCAATCGCCGCGCCCAGCGGCACGAGCCAGTAGAGCTTATAGACCGCGACGAGCGGCAAGCCGAACAGGCCGGCGAGCGATGCGTAAACAATCAGCATCTTCAGCGCGGCGGCTTGCGATTGGCCGCGACGACGCGCACGCCACCACACGAGCAGCGATTCGCGCGCGATGAAGAGAAACGATGTCGAGAAGAATAAGCAGACGACGCGAAGATTGATCTCGGCGGCAACCAGCGCGCCAACGACGAATGGCACATAGAGCATCGCCCACGCGCCGTGCTCTCTCGGCAGTCTCAATGTAGCTCGAACTTTCATGATTCCTTGCTCGTGATAATCTGCGCCGCGTATCAAACGGCCCAGTTCTTCTCTAACTCGGTGGCGATCTTCTCGTAGCGCTCGTAGACGCCTGCGCCCAGCGTGGCTTCAGCGCGGCGGAAACCCGCCATCAATTCATCCTTCTCTTCGTCGTCGAGCAATTCGTCGGCGACGCGAAACAGGATGGCTTCTTCTTTCTGCATATGGCCGATCAGGTGCGCCGAGTAACGGTAGGCCGCTTCGACGAACTGCTTGATCGCGCCGACATCGCCCTTGCGACAGCCTTCGATAGCATTGCTGAGATTGGCGGTCAGCTCGATCTCGACTGTGTGCTCGCGCTTCATCGCGCCGAGCGGCCCGCCTGCCTCGCTGATGCCGTGCTCGACAAGCAACGGAAAGAGGCACTGCTCCTCTTTGTCGTGATGAAAGCGGTTGATGAAGTTCGTGGTGAAGTCAACGATTTGCGACAACGCGTCGGGCGTCAGTTCGCTGCCCCATTCGAGGCGCAAGCAAAGGCCGTCCAGTGCCCGCAGGCCGCGCTCGATGATGCGATGCTCGTGCTTGAGCGTATGAAACGGATTAGTCATCTGCATCTCCTTGCGCGAGCCGACCCCGCCGTCATTCATCCTTCTTCAGCTTAAGGCAGACGGCAGGGGCAGACGATGACCGAAGTCACACCCGGCTGGCGCTCACAGTGTTTTAGAAAAGATCTGCTTTCGGGCCGTCTCCGGTCGATTGAGGTAGGCGTCAAAGACCATCGCCACGTTGCGTATGAAGATGCGGCCCAGCGGCGCGACTTCGATGCGGTCGCCGTTCATCACGACAAGGCCGTCGCGTTCAAGCTCGCCGAGCCGCGCAAGCTCCGCCGCAAAATGCGCGTCGAAATCAATGCCGAACTCGCGAGAGATTTCGCTCTTCACGAGCACGCAATGGCAGAGGATACGGTTGATGACGGCGCGGCGCAGCTTGTCTTCACGGCTCACGCGCATCCCGCGCATCACCGGCAGGCGGCCCGCCTGCATCGCTTCGTAGTAGCGCGGCAGCTCGCGCCAGTTCTGCGCGTAAACGTCTTCGAGGCCGCTGATCGAGCTGACGCCCATCGCGTAAAGGTCGCAGCCCGCCTTCGTCGTGTAGCCCTGAAAATTGCGATGCAGCGTGCGGTCGTCCTGCGCGCGGCTGATCTCATCATCGGGCCTGGCGAAGTGGTCGAGGCCGATGTAGCGATAGCCCGACGCGCTGAAACGCTCGATGGCGCGCGTGAAGGTGCGGAACTTCTCTAGGCCGTCGGGCAGGTGGCGCGCGAAGCTGCCCTGCTGTTTCTTCATCCACGGCACGTGCGCGTAGCTGAAGACGGCGATGCGGTCGGGCTGCATCTCGATGATCTTCTCGATGGTGTCGGTGAAGCTGTCGGCGGTCTGGTGCGGCAGCCCGTAGATCAGATCGATGTTGATGCTCTCATAGCCGATCTCGCGGCAGTAATCAAACAGCCGGCGCGTCTCGTGATAAGGCTGTATGCGGCGAATCGTCTTCTGCACCAGCGGGTCGAAATCCTGTATGCCCATGCTGACGCGGTTGAAGCCGACGCGGCGCATTGCCAGCGCGTGCTCTGTGGTCGTCACGCGCGGGTCCACTTCGACGCTGATCTCGGCGGTGTCCGAAAAGCTGAAGCGGCTGTGAATGTGGCCATAGAAGTCTTCGATCTGTGCAGGCGTCAGGTAGGTCGGCGTGCCGCCGCCCCAGTGCAGTTGCTCGACCTTGCGCGAAGGCAACACGGCGGCGCTGATCCAATCCGTCTCGTGCTTCAAGGCGTCGAGATAAGGATGCGACACGTCGTGCTTCTTGCTGATGACCACGTTGCAGCCGCAGTAGAGGCAGAGCGATTCGCAAAAAGGGATGTGGAAGTAGAGCGACAGCGGCGCAGGCTGCGGCTTGCGATTGGCTTCGTCGAGCGCGGCGCGAAACTCTTCAGGGCCGAATGAATCATCCCATTCGGGCGCGGTCGGGTAGCTCGTGTAGCGCGGGCCGGGCTGATTGTACTTCTCAAGCGTTGTGGGCGAAACGGCGAGGCGTTCGCCGCTGATGTTGAAATCCAAACTTTCCATCGTCGTCATCCATTCCTGTTTTTATTTTGTTCTTAAGACTCACAGGTAAGAAAGGCAACCGCTATACCGCGCCGCCGCTGTGTAGAACCGGCAGTTTAGACGACGCGCGCCTTTGCGCGTGCGGGATATGGCCCAGTTTTCGTGGGGAATTACGCAGGCGGCAAGCGATCAGACAGCGGGTTAGAGAAAGAGCAACCGGCGTGCGGCGGGAAGGGCTGAAGGCTTTAGGCATCTCCTCCAGCCCCGGCAAACCGTTTCCCGATGCCTCACTGGCGAGGCTTGACGAAGGAGGGAGGCGCGGCGCAGTCAAGCGGGCTGTCATCCATATTCAAATCTTCCCAGTACTCTGTGAAAGGGGGCACGTCATAGCCGTTCGGCGCTTTATACACCTCGACCACCACTTTGCCCTGACGGTCATAGGCATTCATCGAAAGATAAATCCTGTAGCTATCCGTCTCGCAGTTGAAGTAGCAGCTCAGCCCATCCATCTTCACGGTGCCGGTGCCGCTATAGGTGTAGCCATATTCGCACATCACGCATTTGAATGCGCCGGTGCCGGCGTCAAAGACGATAAAGCCTTCGCCCTCGTCGTCCTGAATGCCGTAAGTTCCCATCGGGGTCGGCGGTTGAATCCTCGGCTGCTTGCTCTTCTTTTGAGCTTCGACCGACGCCGTCACTAACATCAAAACCATAATCAACAAGAACACGATCTTTCGCATAAGGTCTCCTTTTGCGGCATTGAATGATGGCCGCAGGTATGAATGATTTCAGGGACAAAGCAAGGAGCGTCCACTCACATTCCTTGCCAATGCGAGTATAAGCCGGCACCGGGTAAGAGGCTGTGAGGGCGGTCACGCTGCGCGGTGACTGGAGTCACGGCCTGCTGGCGGGGAGGATTGATGAACGGAATCTTCCGCCTCATCGTATGCGTCGGAGGGGAAAAAAGAATGTACTGTCCATCTTGTGGTGAGCAAGCGACGCCGGGCCTGAGTTATTGCAAACAGTGTGGAGCGGAACTGAGCGGCAAGACAGGGATGTCTGAACGGTCGTCAGCCTTTTTCGCCGCGGCGATGGTAGGGGTGTTCGTCTTTGGCCTCGTGGCTATCGCGGGCCTGATCGCAGTAATGAAAGCCTGCCAACTGAATGAAGGACTGATCAACGGATTCGCGGGATTGGCCTTTCTGATGATGGTGATCATCGAAGCCATCTTCATACGGCTGCTGTTGCGCTCGACGCTCGGTAAACGAGAGAGCAGCGGGCAGGCGCGTTCGCAGCGCACCACCAACGAGCTAGACGTGCCGCCGCAAGCGCTCCCCGCTCCCGCAATGAGCGTCACCGAGCACACTACGCGCACACTGGAGCCAATCGCTAACGAGAACGAAAGAAGATAGGAGGCAGGAAGCAGGAGGCAGTGATCAGTGGCCAGTGGCCGGTGGTCAGTGGTCAGTTGATAGTTGATCCCAGTGGCCAGCGGTCAGTTGATAGTTGGTACCAGTGATCAGTTGATAGTTGATAGTTCCCCAAGCTCCGTCAGGAGCGCAATGTTTATAGTAACGCAGGCGGTTTAATCTTCAAGCTCCGTCAGGAGCGCAATGTTTATAGAGCGTGTCTGAGAAGCCCTGAAGGGGCGCGATTCAATTCTCCCCTTTGGGCCGCCGCCGTCCCCCCCTGCCTCTGAAAAGCCCTGAAGGGGCGCGATTCAATAGCCCAGCCCAACGGGCTGGGTACACTCAGCGACCATTCCACAAGCCCTGAAAGGGCGCAATAACCGATCACCTAGTACGCCCTTTCAGGGCTTGGTGGTTTGCCCTGCTGCTCACCCAGGGCGATGCCCTGGGCTGTCGAATCACGCCCCTTCAGGGCTTCTCAGACACGCTCTATAGTAACGCGGGCGGTTCAATCTCAAGAGGTCGTGGAATTCCCAGCAGCTTGCTGCGGTTCCATTTCCTCTGCTTCCTGTGATACCTCGCAGCAAGCTGCGAGGAAATTCATTCTTCAAGCTCCGTCAGGAGCGCAATGTTTATAGATATAGCTGAAGGATGTGACGAAGCCCCGTAGGGGCGCGATGTCTACATCACGCTCCTGACGGAGCTTGTATCGTCATTAGCATCGGTAACTATAAACATTGCGCTCCTGACGGAGCTTGTTTGATCTATGGCATCGTTGACTATAAACATTGCGCTCCTAACGGAGCTTCGTCACATCCTTCAGCTATATCTATAAACATTGCGCTCCTAACGGAGCTTAGACCTACGCGACCGACTGCCTCCTGCTTCCTGCCTCCTGCTTCCTGCTTCCTGCTTCCTGCCTACTGTTTGATCCCCTTCCCCGTGTGGCAGTCCGTACAGTTGGTGTTGGTCACATCCATATCGAGCGGGTGCGAGAAGGAATTGTTTTTGATCGGCACGGCCTTGCCGCCTTCGCTCTGGTCGAGCACCGTGTGGCAGATGTTACATTCGTTGCGAATGAGCTTGCCGTCTTTGCTGGCGTGCTGGCCGTCGTGGCAGCGGAAGCAGCCTTGAAAATATAGGTGGCCAACGTTGTCCGGGTGCGTCTGCCAATCCACTTTCATCTCCGGGAAGATGTAGGTCTTGAAGATGCGCTGCACTTCGGTGATGGCGCTCTTGATCGCCTCTGGCTTGCTATTGTAAAGGTCGGGATAGTTCTTGCGGTAGTAACCATCGAGGCTGGCGTCAATGGCCTTCATCGCTTCGTCGGTCGTGTCATAGGTCTTCGTCAATGCCTCGACGGCCTGCTGCTTCAGGTAAGGCATTCCGACATCGAGGCGGCCCGACACGAAGCCTTCGTTGACGGCGCGGTCGGGCGGCACGTATTGATGCGCCGGTCGGTTGTGACAGTCTACGCAATCCATACGGCGCTGCTTGTCTGCGGCCATCTGTTCGGGCGTCACCTGCGCGCCTTTGAGCGTGTATTCGGTGACATTGCCCTGGCGGTCTTTCAGCCGCACCCACGGAACCACCTGCCGGTGATCGTCCGTCGAGACGTAGGTGATCTCGTTGGCGATGTTCATATGCCAGTGTATGCCGAAGACCTGACCGCTTTCGGGGCTGCCGCCGCCCGTGTTGATCAGCATACGTATCTGCTTCGGCGTGTTGTGCTCGTCGTAGCCGTAGCGATTGAATATCTTCAACTGCGCGCCGAAGAATTTTTCGGGCCAGTGGCATTGCTCGCAAGTGTCCTGCGCCGGGCGCAGGTTGTGCACAGGCGATGGCACGGGGCGCGGGTATTTTTTGAACGTCACCGAGTAGAGTTGATACGCGCCCGATAGCTTGGAGCGCACGTACCAGCCCGCGCCCGGCCCGACGTGACAGTCTACGCAGCGCACGCGGGCGTGCGGCCCGGCTTGATAAGCCGTGAACTCAGGGTTCATCACCGAATGACAGAGCTGGCCGCAGAAGGCGACGGAGTCGGTATATTCGTAAGCGCGATAACTGCCGAAGGCGCTGACGAGCAGAAACAGCACGGTGACGCCGGCAAAGGCGAGCAAGCGACGGCGGCGGCGCGGGTCATTGAGATCAATCAACGGATACGCGCCGATCTCTTCCGGCGACTGCCGACGACGGCGACGGCGCTCGATCAACGCCCCGATCAGCGCCACGACCAGCCCGAAGATCAACACGCCCGGAAAGACGATGTAGGTGAAGATGCCTATGTAAGGGTTCTCGTGTGTCGTCGTCATCTCGGCCAGAAACAGAAAGATGATGCTGATCAGCGCGGCGATGACGACGGCTGTGCCGGCAAGGCTGATGAGGTTGCGAAAGAGGCTCGGCGTTTTGGATGCGCTCGCGGTCATGTTATTCCTCAACGTTCAAGAGCGGCCTGTAGTGAATCGGTCAATTGCCCCGCCGCGTAGCGGCAATTGAGTTTAATCAGCGATCTCTTGCCGCATAGCGGCAATTGAGATTTAGTGTCATTGCCGCGCAACGGCATTTGAGATTTGGTCTCCTTGCCGCGTAGCGGCATTTGAGTTTAGGCAGGCATTTCAATGCCTGCATGCGAAGCTGGCACGACGCCGCGTCGCGTCAGCGACGCTTGAATGCCCCTGACTCAGGCGTCGCTGACGCGACGCGGCATTGTTGTCGCCCATGTCCGGGCGTTGAAACGCCCGGCTAAATTCAATGCGCCGCTATGCGGCGCGATCATCCGGCTAAACTCAATGTGCCGCTACGCGGCGCGGCAGCTCGCAGGGTTACTTCGTGAATAGCAAATAGAAAGCGCGCGCGCGGACGATTAACTATCATCCGAGCGCGCAAATTTCAATCCCCCTCAGAGGGAGCGGGAGCGGTATCATAGCCGCTGCCTTTATTGTGCTCTGGCTCCGGCGAGGGGGATCTTCCCGTTTGCGCGGCGCTCTCGCGCGGCGCGCACATCATTCGTTCGTAATCGAGTTCGTGTTCTTCCTTGTACAGGTGCGCCGAAACGCGCCCGTCAACCATTGCCAGGTTGAGCGGGTAAACATCAGGGTCGAAGATGACCGAGTAGAAGTGCCAGACGACGATGGCCGCTGTCGCCAGTATCGCTTCGTAAAAATGAATCGCCGTCGCTACGTCGATCAACCAGCGCGGCGCGAAGCTGAACCATTCGACCTTGAACCAGATCATCAGACCCGTCAGGCCCATAATGAACGTGCCCCAGATCAATGCCCAGTACTCGACCTTCTCCGCATAACCGAAGCGCTCGAACTTCGGGCGCACCTCGGTCATTCCCATCAGGTAGCGCAGGTTCTGCATCACGTCGCGCGCGTCTTTCATTCGCGGCAGCATATCGAGCGCGCTCTTGCGCCCCTCTTTCGTCACGAAGATGTAGAAGAGGTGATAGAGGCCGACCGCGAGCATCACGACGGCGGCGATGCGGTGCAGGATGCGGCGCAGGGTTTCGCTGCCGCCGAACATCCATCCGAGCCACGAGTCCGGGTACTTCAGCGCGAAGCCGGTCAGCACCAGCACCAAGAAACTGGTCAACAGCAGCCAGTGTTGCGCGCGTTGCCGGCCCGTCATTCGTACGATGGTGCGCTCGGTCGAGCGATAGTGCGCCACGAGCTTCCTGCGCCAGATCAGCGCGTTGTGCAAGACCATCCCGCCGATGGTGACGAAGATCAGGCTCAGATAAATCCAGCGCACGTAGCCGGTGGCTTTTGAGCCGATGTCATTGGCCGTGCCCTGCCCATCAAGGTGGATGTGGCCGAGAATGAAATTGTCGCTCGCGCCGGGGTGACACTTGCCGCACGTCTCGCGCAGGTTAGCGACATTGATCGTTGAGCGCGGGTCCGTTGACGGCAGGATGTTATGCACGCCGTGACAGCTCGCGCAGTTGGCCACCTTCTTCGAGTTCAGTTCCGAGGCGAGGCCGTGATAGCTGTCGAGGTAAGAGCTGGCGCGGCGGCCCGCCACATCGAACTCTTGCGCCAGCTTGACGCTCTCGTGACATTGCGCGCACGTCGTCTTCGCTAGCGCCTGCGAGGCGACCGACGAAGTCGGATCAATGTGCGGCTTGATCATATGTATGCCGTGACAATCCGTGCAGACCGGCGCTTGCGAATTGCCGCGACTGACGGCTTGGCCGTGAATGCTCTGCATAAACTCTTGCGAGACGTTCAAGTGGCACTGGCCGCAGGTCTTCGGCACATTGAATTTGAAGATGGGCGACGCGGTGTCGCTCGGCGGACGAATATCATGGCTGCCGTGACAATCGGTGCAGGTCGCCGCCTTGCCGTTGCCTTCGGCGACAGCGTGGCCGTGCACGCTCTCCTGGTAAGAGAGGAAAGGCCGATTCGTCAGCCCTGTGCCTTCCATCACGAACTTCTCGCCGTGACAGCGTCCACAGGTCGCGGCGACGTTGCGGTGGTTGGTCTTCGCGCCCGGCTCGGTCGAGCGCAGTATCTGGTGCGCGTCGCCGTGACAATCGGTGCAGGTGGCGGCGCGGTTCTCGCCGTTCTGTATAGCCTTCGCGTGCAGGCCGTGATTGTAAGCCGCGTTGGCATCGGTGTGGCACTGACCGCAAGTGACTTTCTGTAGCGTGCCGTGCGGCAGTTGTTTGATGTCCGCGTGGCAGCTCGTGCAGTTGAGCGAGCCGTGCACAGAACTGACGAAGGCTTGATCGTTGACGTGTAGCGACGCGAGCTGACCGTTGACGTTGCGGGCCAGCTTGGCATCGTTATGACAGGCGAAGCAGTCGCTGTTAGCTAGCGCGGGGCCGGCGGCCTCTGCCACCGGCGCGCTGCCGCGCCACGGGCTGACCCAGAAGAGCAAGAACAGAGTTATAAAGAGTAGGAGTGCATTGCGCTTCATTCGGTTCACCCCTTCCGTGGGGCTGAAAAATACCTCCCACACGCGATGACGCGCACCGGGCGTGGGAGGTTTCAAGTGACGACGAAAGCTAACAACCCAAAGAACCCTTTGAGCGGCGCGATTGCGCTGGCTCAATCAATAATCCGATTCTACTTCTTCAGCGATTTCATGTAACCGACCAGCGCCTTGGCCGTCTCTTCGTTGAGCGATTTGAAAGCCGGCATCTTCTTGCCCTCTTTCGAGGTCGTACCTTCGAGAATAACTTTGACCAGATCGCCATCGGCTTTCGAGGCATCGAACAACTTCTCGGCGTTCGCGCCGTGACACATCTTACACTTCGCAGTAAAGGTCGCCGCCGCGTCTTCGGCGGCATCAGCAAGCGTGACCGGCTGCACGGTGAACGCAAGGCTCAAGGCCAGCGCCGACGCGCCGGCGAGCGCCGTTACCTTGATCTGTTTAATTGAGAGTTTCATCTTCACATTCCCTTTCACGAAAAATATCCGCGGCGTTTACGTCCGTTTGCTGGCAGTCGCGCCGCCCGTTGCGGCCTTGTGCTGGCCGTCACAACTTCGTAAGGCAACCGTCATTCCCTTCGCTAAACCTAACGAATTCGCCTTTCTCATCCCTGCTCGGCCATCTTTCGAGTAAAATGGCCCAGCCGCGTGCGAGGAATCGCCCACCGCCTTGCTGCGCGCGAAAGCGACGCGGCGAAGGGGCGACGCGGCGAGGAAAGGACAGCGAGACGAAGGGTTCATCTTTCTCCCCGTCGCCGTGTCGCCGCGTCACCGTGTCGCCGTGTCGTCTTCATAAGCGAATGGCTCCTCTCGTCGGTTGTGGCGGTGAGAGGAGCCATCGTTGGGTACTGCTGTTTTTATTCGGAGCGGGCCGCTCGGTGCGAGCACCTGCGCGAACGTTACCGTTGCGGCCAGACGCCTTTTTGAGTCGGCCCCGCTCCCAAGTGTTTGCCCATCATCACCTCCTTCGTCGTTGAATTGCCTTACGGAAGGCGATGGCACTTGCCCTTCACTTGATGCACTTCGTCGCGGAGCGCAATTGATCTACTTGCTGCCCAGTTGCTCCTCAAGCTGCCGCCAGAGCTTCATATACTGGACGGCGTTGTTGAGCTTCTTCGTGCTCGAATCCTTGACCCACATCTCTCGATGCTGGTCCTTCATATACGGAATGAAGGCCGCCGTTGAGGCCGCGCTGAAGCCGGGATGGCACGAAACCACCGCGCCCTGCACGCCGCAGGAGTGAGGCAGGTTCTTCGCCACTTTGAAGTCGTGGAAGCGTTTCTCGATGGCCGGGTTGGCCTGCATCGGGCCATAGACCGCCATGTGGCAGTCAATGCAACGGACGCCGGCAGTGTACATCACGTCGAACGCCGGGTTGCCTTCGTTGTGCCGCTTCTCGTGGCAGTTGAGGCAGAGGCGATCTTCGTCGCCCTCGTGAATCACGTCATAGGCGTCGGCAGTCGCTTTGTCCATGCCGAACTTGTAGACGCCGAGGCGACGGCCCAGCGTGACGGCTGACGTGTGGCTCGGATGGCAAGCGGCGCAGGTCACGCCTTCGACCTTGCCATCGGGGATCGCCTCGGCCTTGCCGGGCGAGAAGACCGCTTCGGCCTTGGCCTGAAGCGGCGAGTGACACTTGGCGCAGTTGGTGTTCTGCGTTGAAGCATAATTCGACTGAGCATGCTGCGAGGCACGCCAGCCGCCGCCGGTCAGGTAGAACGTCTTGGTCGTGTCGTTGTACATGATACCGATGGCTTCGAGGTTGTGGTCGGCACCCGCCGCGCCGCGAATGAAGTGACAGTTGACGCAACTGCTCGACTCGCTGTAGTCGTAATCGGGCCGGTTGTACATCGAAGGAGTTGGGTTCTGCGCAAGAGCTGCCTGAGTTAGAGCCAGGAGGCTGCCGAGGATGAATGCTGAGACGATGAACTGTATATATTTTCTGGACATGATTGCCATCTCCGAGTTAGGTACGATTTCCCAAAGGAGTGGCCAGTGGGTTGCGCTCAGACTCGCTGGTCGTTTCTGTCTCCCGCGTGGGGATGACCTTTCGTAACCTTCATCTCTGACCCGCAAAGATCATCTGCGAACGGTGATTGGTTTAAGCAACCGGCGGCGACTGCGAACTATGCGGGGTTCGCAGTCGCCGCGCGGTCGCCTGCTTGCTGCCGCCGGAGCCAGCGTGCCCCGGCGGCGAGGGTTGTCTGCTACCAGTTATTCGATTGTCAATGAGCCGTTGCTGCTTGAACCCGCTTGACCGATGCCCGGTTACTCGCGGCTGCCGAAGTAGAAGCGCAGCGAGGTGTAAGGCAGATGCGCCTGGTAGAACTGGTTGTTGATGAACTTCTCTTTGAAGTCGAAGTACTGATAGCCGACGATCCAATCCACACGCTCGTGCAGCTTGACCGACAGCTTCACTTCGGGCGAGGTGAACTGGTAAGGATAAGAAGCGATCAGCAGCCCTGTGGTCGGCGAGCTGACGCGGTCTTCCTGTCCCGGGTCGCGGTGGAAGCGGTAGCCGCCGTAGAACCGCACGCGCGGGGTGATCTCGTAGTAGGCCGTGACGAAGGCGAAGTTGTCTTTGACGAAATAGCGGCTGATGCCGTTGACCTTGACGCTGCTCGCCAGGTAGTAGATTACCTGCGCCTCGCTCGCCACGTGCTGATAGGTGTAGCCGGAGTTGATGAAGAAACGGTTGGCCGGCGTCCAATCGACGCTGGTTGTAAAGTTTCTTACATTCACATCCGTGCCGAAGTTGCGCCCGTCAATCGCCACCGTCGGATTCGTGTTGTCTTTGGTCACAAACGAGGTGTTGATTGCCAGCGTCTTGGTCGGGCGCAGGATGCTGCGGACGCGGAAGTTGTTGTAGTCGTACGGCGAAATCCGCGTGAAGACGTTGTCGTTCGAGCCGTGCTCCATATCGAAAAAGAGCGACCACATTTTCACGGGCTTGGCGCGGAAGCCGAGAATGAACGTGTTGGTAGTATTCTCGAACGTATCGGTTTCGGGACTGAACACCGGCGCGAGCACGTTGATGTCATCCGCGCGCTGCTCGACGCGGCGGTCCGTGTAGCGATAGCCGAGATGCAAGGTGAAGCGCGGGTGCAGCTCGATGTCGCCTTCCAACAGGTTCAGGTAGCGGCGATAGTTGATCGTCCGCAGCGCCTGGGTGTTGGTGAACAACAGCGGAAGCGGCACTTCGTTGCCTTGCAGGATGCGCGAACGCGATAGCGACTCCGTGATGTCGTTGTCGCCGTTGATGCGGAAGTTATTCGCGCGGAATGTATTCGATATGCGTATGCGATCCGTCAAGCGGAACGTTACGCCGAGGTCGCCGATGAAGTCGGGCCGGTGCGTGCTGCCGAGCGCCGTGAAGGCGTCTGACTTGATCACGTTGCCCGACGCGTCTTTGCCGGTCGCCTTCTCAAGCATCGTGAACTTGCTGGTCGTGTTGGCATAGATCAAGCGCCCGGTGATGTCCACGCGATTGGCCAGCAGCGTGTGCAGGCTGAAGCGCGTGTACGGCGTGTCGCCGCGCGTCGGCAGATCGCGCTCGTAAGAGTTCAACACCGATGTATTGGTCGGATTGTTGCCGGCCTGGAACTTATCGATCAAGTAACGGGTGTCGTCCTTGAAGAAGCGCCAGCCCTGCATAAATGACAGGTCGAACTTCCACAGCTTAGCGTCGAAGCCGATGCGGTAGTCGTCCGCCGCGTAACGCGACGGCGCGAGCACCGGGAATTCGTCGCGCTGGTAATCATAAGTCGTCACCGCCGGGCCGCTGTTGCGGTCGAGCGAGTAACCGAGGTTGAGGCGGAAGCGCTCGTTGGCCGGCAGCAGCGTCAGGTCGAAATCGCCCTGGCGGTACTCCGTGTCGGCGATGTGCTGGTTCAACGCGAAATTGCGCAGGCTGTTGAAGTAATCGAAGCGGCGGTAGTTGGCGTTGAGGTGATAGGCTTTCGTCTTCTCAACATCGACGCGCAGGTAACGGTTCGGGTCCTTGTCCCAGCCGAACGTGTTGACCATCAGTGAATCAAACAGCGGCCCATCGTGGTTGTTCGACTTCATCAGCAGGTCTGCGTCAAAGACGCGGAAGCCGGGCTGATAGTTGAGGTCGCTGCGATATTTGTCGGCGTTGCCGTGAATGCCGACGCCGCGCACGCCAAGCTCGATGCTCGACTTGATCGTCCACGGGCCGCTGTTGCCGTTGTCAGTGGCAGTGGCCGAAGTTTGCGTAGTCTGTTTATCGGCGGGCGCAGGTTGCTGGGCGCGCGCGTCTTTGGCCATCAACACGAGGCCGAGCACGAACCCCAGCAGGAATAGTAAGGCGAATCCGAGTCTGTTCTTCATGATTATTCCTCCATCTCCCCTGTGCCCTTATCGGAAAAAGGTCGGACTGGTATTCGAGCCGTGAATCTTGGCGTGACAGGTCGTGCAATTTTGAAAGCGCGCCGTCGTCACATTATGGAACGAAGGCGTGCTTGGCGTGCCTGTCGTTGAAAGATTGCTGTGGCACTCCAGGCAGAGCTGCGTAACGTTGCTGCGCGTCAGCATCTTGTTGTTGGCCGAGCCGTGCGGGCTATGGCACATCGTGCAGCCTTCAACCTTCGCCGGCGCGTGCTCGTAGACGAATGGCCCTTGCTTGTCGGCGTGACACTTGATGCAGGCGGCGTCAACGCCAACCGCCAGCTTGGCCTGCTTCTGCTCGAAGCCGCCGTGCGGATTGTGGCAGTCGCTACATTTCATCGTGCCTTCGAGCACGCGGTGGTGGAACGGCTGCGTGAACTGGCCTTTCATCTCGTTGTGGCACGAGAGACAGAGTTGCGGATCGTTGCGGACCAGCATCTTTTCGGGCGCGACGCGGCTGCTGCGCTCGCCGAACGGACTGATCGGGATGAGCGACGAAGCGGCATCGCGGCGACCGACGGCGGGGCCGACGATGCGCTCGGCGTCCTTGCTCGTCGCATGCGGCGAGTGGCAATCCACACAGCCGATATCATTGCGCCAGTGCTCGCCGCGCCGATAGTTGTTGTGATCTTCTTTGCCAGCGTGACAAGTCAGGCAGGCTTCCGAGATTTGCTTGGGCGTCTCGGCCTCGAAGGTGCGAATCTTGGTCTTGTCGCCGCCGCCATCGACGTGCGCTTTGCCCGGCCCGTGGCAGGATTCGCAGCCCTGCTTCTCTTCCTTCCAGCCGGCGTGTATGAGCGCGGCGTGCTTGGTCTTTGAGAAGCTGTTGAATTGATCTTCGTGGCAGGATTTGCAGGTCTCGCTGCCAACAAAATCTGCGGGAGCGGATTTCGCGGCGGTTGCGGCGGGCTTGCCCTTGTCGCTCGCTTCGGTCGAAACCGAAAGGGAGCCGACGGCTAACAGCGCCAGGCCCAGCGCAACACAACCGGCGATGACATATAGTTTAATGTGTTTTAAGGGATCCATTCACTTCCCTCCTTTCACTTCGCCAGTCAATTTAATTTGTTGTTGCGGATTCTGCTATGAGCGCTGTCACAGATGCCTGTGATAGCCGTCACAACCTGTAAGCCGCCTATACAACCAACCACCTCGGTCTATCGCAATTACCGTTCACAACTTCAACCGCAGTGTTGAAAAATTCGATAGCGGCTCGACCGCTTCGGCGCTTGGCCTTTAGCGATGCGGTTTAGGTGGAGCAACGCAGCGAAGCAGGGCAAATTAATTTACACGGCGGCCTATCTCCGATCCGTTAACGCCTTAATTTTTGCGAGAATTTCCGCAAGCGCGTGTGGGGAATTACTCAGAGGCTGGAGGCTAGAGATTGGTAGGAAGCAGGAGGCAGGAAGCAGGAGGCAGGAGGCAGGAAGCAATAGGCAGTGGCCAGTAATCAGCAGTCCCGTAGGGACGTGATGTTTATAGTTAAGGCTGAAGGATGTGACGAAGCCCCGTAGGGGCGCGATGTTTATAGTTATGGCTGATAGAAAGGACGAAGCCCCGTAGGGGCGTGATGTTTATAGTTATTGCTGATGGAGATGACGAAGCCCCGTAGGGGCGTGATGTTGACATTGCGCTCCTGACGGAGCTTGTATCAACTATTGCATCGTGAACTATAAACATCACGCTCCTGACGGAGCTTGCTTCATCTGTGGCATCGTTGACTATAAACATTGCGCTCCTAACGGAGCTTCGTCACATCCTTCAGCTATATCTATAAACATTGCGCTCCTAACGGAGCTTAGACCTACGCGACCGACTGCCGACTGCCTCCTACCTCCTGCCTCCTACCTCCTGCCTCCTGCTTCCTACCTGCACCCTGCCCGCTCACAAAACAAATCGGCCCCGCGTGCCGCCCACTTGGCGCGCGAGGCCGTTAAATCTCATTCGGCATTGAACCCAACAATGCCCTCAAAGCTGTTGGTTATAGAGCCGCCGAATGAGCAGCGAACATCTTTCTCACAACCCTGTCAGGAGGAGAGACGATAGCAATCTAATCAATTCGTTTCAGTGGGCCGGAAGGATGAGCGGATTGTGTGGCGAATGCTACAGAAGCGCCGGGCGAGGCTGCGCGTCCACCGTGCAGCCCCGCCAAGCCTGCTTAACGCTTCATGCGTAAGAGTGAAGACCCGGCAACAGGAAGCTCACACCCAGCCACGTGAAGATGACCAGTGCAAATCCGAGCAGCGCGAAGTAGGCGCTGCGCCGCCCGCGCCAGCCGTGCGCGATGCGCGTGTGCAGGAAGCCCGCGTAAGCCATCCACGCCACCAGCGCGCCGACTTCTTTTGAATCCCATCCCCAGTAACGCCCCCACGACTCATTGGCCCACACCGCGCCGGTGATCAGCAACAGCGACAGCAGCGGGAAAGCCACGCCGACCGTGCGATACAAGAGCCCGTCAATCTGCGGCAACTGCGGCAGCGCCGAAACCACCTTGTCGCGCTTCCACGCGAAGAGCGCCACCAAAACAAGAACAACGAACAGGCCGATCAAACCGCCGATCTCGATGGGGTTCGATTGCGGGCTGACGGTCAACTGGCTGCCGCGCTCTTGCAAAAACTGCTGCGCGACCGTGGTGTACTGCGAAGCCGGCAGTTGCATTTCGTTCTGCGTCGCCAGCCACTCGCCGAACTTCGGCAGTTCGCTGGTCGGGATGCGCGCGATCAGATTATCGGCGTTCTTCAGTTGATAGAAGAGCACGCCGAGCACCACCGCTTGCAGCGCCGCGGCAGCGCCGAACAGCCGCCACGCGAGCCGGTTGATCTTGGCGTCGCGGCGGAACCAGTCAATGACGAACAACACCAGCGCCACGAAGATAGCGATTAAGGTCAACTCCATCAGCGGGCCGACGCCGGGCAGCACCGTACGCACAGGGAGCGACGAGCGGCCCATCATCATCGCCGCGCCGTATTCCATATTGAACGGAACCTGCGAGCGGCCCACCGTGAAAAAGATGAGCAAGCCATATAGCGCCGCCGCGATGCCGAGCGCTTCGGTTCGTACGCCGTCGCGCAACAGGTAAGCGACCGCGAGGCCAAAGCTCACCAGGCAGACGCCGTAAGCAACCGTCGCTATAGAGACGTGAATCGGTCGCCAGTAACTATCGAGAATCGGCGGCAGCGTCGAGATGTGATTGCCGAGCATAATGGCGACCGTCAGGATGACCGTGACAATCGGCATCGACAGCGCGCCGATGTGCTGATACTTCTCTTTGCGGATGATGACCAGCGTCGTCATCGCGCCGCCGAAGCAGAAGCCGAGCGTCAGCGGGTAGAGATTATCGAGCGGGAAGTAACGCCAGACGCCGTTGATGCCTTCTTTCCATCCTTCGGCGTCGCCGGCCTCGATCCAGCGCATCATCCAGCCGGCGAAGTTGAACCCCACACCCAGGACCGCCGTCCACAGGCCGAGCTTGCGCAAGACGTTCTCGCGCACAAAAAGATTGGTGACCAGTATCACCGCCGCGCTGATATAGCAGATCAGCGTCAGCACGGTGAGTGCGCCTTCGTACAACAGCCCCTTCGGGCCGATGTAGAGGCGGCTTAGGATAAGGGCGAGGGCCAGCAGCATCGGCGCAATCACCGGAATCATACCGGCGAGCTTGCCGCCGAAGCTCAAATCGATGTCGCCAACAACAGGACTGGTGGGCTTAATAGCTTGACTCATTGTTCGCTTCCTCCAACTACGGTCTGGACAAGGGACCGGAAGCGGGCCTCAAACGTGGGCCGATTCCGATTCGTATTGCCGCCGAAATAGATCGTTGTGTGTTTGCCGTCTGGCTCTACGACGGCCCACACTCTTTGATGAGAATAAAAGAATACCATACAAAGCGACAACGTGAGCAGCCCAAATCCGAGATAAACCGGCGTGCGGCCCGGATCGTACTGCACGGTCAGCGTGTGGCCGCGCGAAACTTTTTCAAAGCTCTTGAGGGTGACGCGGTTGTCGGCGACCGTTGCCAGTTCATCTTTCGCTTTCGTTAGCTCGTCCGCCTGATCGACAGCCATCTGCGCGGCCTGCGCCGTCTGGGCGATGGCTACTTCGCTCTTGCCGTCGGGCCGGGTGACGCGAATCTTCACCGCCGGGTTGTGATACTCGCCCGAAGCCGTGTCGGGCCGTCCGCTTTCGACGGTGAAGTCGGGATAAAAATCTTCATAGCTGACGCGGCCAATGCCTTCAACATCGGTTGCGCCGTCGCGCGCGATGGTCACTTCGCGCGCCGCGCCGCCAGCGGTCGGCGTGAAGGCTAACGTGATCTGGCGCGCATAACCGACCGGCACGAAAGACGACTGAAAGAAACGATAGCCGCGATAATCGTACGGCGCGTTCAAATGCACCAGCGCCGCCGTCTCTTTGCCGGCGTCGGTAATCTTGACGTAGCTCAGCCAGTCAATCGTGTTCATCACGTCGAGGTTGCCTTCAGGGCGAATCAGCGATTGCTGAAGGTCCGTGCATTCGACGGCGAATGGCATCTGCGCGCGTTTCGGCCCGCTGCTGTCCATCTCAGACGAATCGAAGACCGAAAAGGCATTGCTCGATTTGCCGGGCACTAGCTCCATCTGGCCGCCGATGCCGTAACGGCTGGTCAGAAACCCGCCGACGAAGATCAGCAGCAGCGCGACGTGGACGACATATGCGCCGAAGCGATTCCACACTCCGCGCTGAGCGAAGACCGTCGTGCGCCCTTCTTGCTGATTAATTTTGGCGCGCAGCCCGGCTTTGCGCCACGCCGCGACGACCTTCTCGGCGGCGCTGTCGGCGTCTACGGACTGGCGAGCCGTCTGATTGAACGATTGTGCGCTGATGAAGCGCGGCGAAGCCGTGAGCTTTGGTTTGCTCACGTAAGCCCAGGCCGACGGAAAGCGATCAATCGAAGAGAGAATGATGTTGAGCGCCGTGACCGCCAGCAACACCGTGAAGTACCACGAATGATAGATATTAAAAAAGCCGAGTGACTCGTACAGGCTGCGCGTGGCGGGCGTCAGTTTCGCGTAGTAAGCGCGAAAGCCTTCGACGTTCTGTTGCATGATGACCATGCCGAGTATGCAGCAGACCAGCAACAGCATCAGCATAATGATGCCGAAGCGCACCGAGCTTAACAATCGCAGGCCGCGATCAAGGATCGAAGTAGAAGCTTGCTTGTTAGCTTTCGGCGCGGCAGGTGCGGGCGTCGTCTGGGGTAGCGTAGTGGGCAGATGTGTCTTGGTCGTCGCCATAATTAACCTCTGTCTTGAACCAATGGGTCGAAATTCTTTTGCTCTTTGATCGAGCGGCACGCTTGCCGCTGACCCATCACGTTGATCTCTAGGGCAATTGCTGTTCACAAACCTGTGATGGCCCGCACATCTTCAGCCCGTTGATCTCGCTGTCGCTGAAAGCGTCCTGTTTACCGAACAATTAGCCGCACGCGCGCGCGACAATTCCTTCATCAGCGCGTGGCGAGCGCCGAACCAATCAACAGCACCGGGCTAAAACGTTTGCGATTTTTTCCGCAGGAAATTGCGGGGATTTACTCAACTGGGTATTGGATAAAGATAAGTCAATTCGCGGCCATTGCCGGCTGGTCACGCTCAACGAGCGCTTCGCGGTAGCGCCGCGCCAGCCTCTGACGGCGACCCGCGAATGACTGATACCACTCGACCAGCAGGACGAGCGCGAATAGCAATCGCTCGCGCTGCCCACCGGCGGCCAGATCAAACCGCGCCAGCCGCGCCGCTTCGCGCCCGTCAAGTCCCGGCACGGGCCGCGCGAGAAAGTAATCCTGCACTGAAGACGCGGAGCCGAGCCACTCGCCGAGCCAGCGCTGCATCGGCAACACGAAGCCTTGCTTGCGCCGCTCAACGATGGACGCCGGCAACCAGCGATGCGCGATGCGCCGCAATGCCACTTTGCTAATCTGACCGCGCTGCTTCTCTGATGGCGAGAGTCGCAGCCCGGCTTCGACTACCGACGCAGATAGAAAAGGCGCGCGGCCTTCGAGACTGTGCGCCATCGCCATGCGATCAAACTTGACCAGCAGATTATCCGGCAGCCACGTCGCTATGTCCGCCGCCGCCGCGCGCTGCAAGCCGTCCGACGCGCCATCGAGCCAGTCAAACAACGCCGCTTCCCAGGCGTCCGCCGTTGCGCCACCCGCGCCCGTCAGCCGTTCTCGCTCGGCGGCGCTGGTCAGCAGCGGAAAGCCCGATGGCGTGATGGACTCAAGCCCATCCATCAATCGCTGTCGATGGTTTTGCGGCGCGGTCGCGGCTTGCGCCATCATCCCCTTGCGCCACTCGTCTGCCCGATCAGCATAGTAGCTGTAACCGGCAAAGATTTCGTCCGCGCCTTCACCGGCCAGCGCTACCGCGACGTGGCGGCGCGCTTCCTGGCAGAGCCAGTAGAGCGGCAACTGGGCTTGATCGCCTACGGGTTCGTCGAGCGCCGCCGCCACCTGCGGCAGCAATCGCCGGAATGACGACTCATCAAATTGAAAGTGATGATGGCGGCTGCCGACCATGCGCGCTACGATCCCGGCGTGCGCGCTCTCGTCGTGCGCCGCCGAGCCGAAGCCCATCGAGAACGTAGCGATGTGCGGCTGATGCTTTGCCGCAATCGCCGCGATGATCGAGCTGTCCAGCCCGCCTGAAAGAAAGACGCCGACCGGCACATCCGCAATCAAGCGCGACGTGACTGCCTGTTCGATCATTGCCGCGAGGTCGTCATCCGTCATCGCTTCGCCGTGACCGAGCGCGGCGGCGTAGTAACGATGGCGTTGCGGCAACGGGTCATCTATGGACACGGTCAACCGCTCGCCGGGCAGCACGCGCTTGATCGCTTTGAAGAGGGTGGCGTCGCCGGGGACGTAGTGCAGCGCCAGATAGCGGTCGAGCGATGGCGCGTCAATCGCTTGATCGACCCAATCGAGCGCGGCAAGCGCCAGCAGATTCGAGGCATATGCAAAGCGCCCTTTGCTGTGCGCGTAAAACAGCGGCTTTTCGCCGAAGCGGTCGCGCGCCAGGTGCAGCTCGCGGCGGCTGCGGTCGAGTATGGCAATGGCGAACATACCATCGAGCCGTTCAAGCAGACCGGCTATGCCCCACTCGGTGTAGCCGTGCGCCAGCACTTCCGTGTCGCTGTGACTCTTGAAGCGATGGCCGCGCCCTTCGAGTTGATGGCGCAATTCGAGGTGGTTATAAATCTCGCCGTTTTGAAATGCCACTACGTCGCCGTCGCGGCTGAAGAACGGCTGCCAGCCGCCGTCCAGATCAATGATCGAGAGCCGCCGCATGCCCATCGCCACCGCGCCGTCAATGTAATGGCCATCACCATCCGGCCCACGCGCGATCATCACCTCGCGCATACAGGCGAGCAAGGCCGGCGGCACGCGGCCTTTGATCGTATCCACCAAACCGACGATGCCGCACATCAGCGCGACCTCCCGCTCAGCCACGCTTCACGAAAGACTTCGGCGTAGGCCGCGCTCATCCCATCAAAATCATTCAGCGTCGCCAGCACGTGACGACTGTTGTCGGCCAGCCGCTTTCGTAAGTCGGGCGCAGTGACGAGCCGCGTGATCTGCGCGGCTAATTGGGCAGCATCGCCCGGCTGATAAAAGAGCGCGTTGACCTCTTCGCGCACCTGCTCGGCGATGCCGTACACAGGCGTTGTGATGACGGCCAGGCCAGCGGCCATCGCTTCGAGGATGACGCGCGGGTAGCTCTCGACTCGTGACGTGCAGACGAAAAGATCAGCCGCCGCGTAGTAAGGCGCGACTTCAGAGGTTTCGGCAATCACCTCTATGCGCGGCTGGCGGTCGGCGGGCAACTGGCGCAACGCGCCGCCCAGCCGGTCGCTGTAATCGCCGGCGCGGTCGCCGACGATGAAGCAGCGCACTCGCGCGGCGCAGGCTTCGTCAAGGCGGGCCATTGCCTCGATCAGATCAATCTGCCCTTTGCGCTCACAGACCGTGCCGAGCAACAGGATCATCAGGTCATCGGGCCTCAACTCAAGCCGTCGCCGCGTTGCGCCGCGCGCCTGCTCACCCAGCGCCGCCGCAAAGCGCGCCGAGTCGAGCCCGTTGTGAATCGTCGTGAAGTTGGCGTGCGCGTTCAACGCCGCGCATCCGGCCTGTGTAGCCTTCGCCACAAAGACGACTTTGTAAGGATAGCCGAAGCAGCCGAGCGCGCGGGCGGCAATCTCAGGGCCGAGGTAATCGAAATAAGTCTGCCACGGCTCGCTCTCGCGTGGGTTCCAGATCGATGGCAGGTCGAGTTGTTTCGCGCCGTCAATCGCGTAGAACGTCTGTAGCGTGTTGCCGTAAACCAGTTCGACTCCCCAACCGCGCACGCGTTCGGCGAAGCGTTCGATGGCGCGCTCGTAAGCCGCCAGCCGACGGACGCCGGCCAGCGGGTGCTCGCCGGTTTCGACCTGTATGCCGTTCGCTTCATAAGCCGCCCGCAATGGCCCGTCGGTCGGCGAATAGACGATAGGCTCAATCACGCCCATCGCCTTGAGCCGCAACGTCAACTCGAACTGGCTCTGCGGCGCGCCTTCCCAATTTAGATTGAACGCGCACATCAGCGTGGGAATCGGCGGCACACGGTCGGGCGCAAGGGTGCGCGATTGAATACTGAATCGCTCGTGTTCAAGCGAAAGATTCGGATTGTAATACGGATCACGCAGCGCGCCGTGATGCCGGCGGAAAGCGGCAAGCTCCGCCGGGTCGTCGCGGAAGCCGCGCGAATGGCCTTCGTGATGAATCAGCTCGGCGTCAGCGCAATAGACAACGCGTTGGCCCGCCGCGCGCAAGCGGTAGCAATAATCGATGTCGTTGTAAGCGACGGCAAACTGCTGTTCATCGAATCCGCCCAGGCTCAAGAACAGCGGGCGCGGCGTCAGCAGACAGGCCGCCGTCACCGCCGCGTAGTTGCGCGCCACCACCGCATAGCTCAGATAGCCGTAATCGGACGACGGCAGCAGCTTGAACGCCGGCCCGGCCATCCCGTCGTAGTAACCGTGCACGACGCCGGCGTGCTGTACGTGGCCATCGGGGTAAAGCAAGCGCGCGCCGACCGCGCCGACGCCCTTCAGTTGCGCGTAGCCGACCATCTGGCTCAACCAGCGCGACGCGACGACTTCGGTGTCGTTGTTGAGAAAGAGCACGTACTCGGCTTCGACCTGCTCGACGGCCCGGTTGTTAATGGCCGCGAAGTTGAATCGCCCGCCGGGACTCTGTATGCGCAGCACGCGGTGGCGCGTCCGCTTCAGGTAATCAATTGTCTCAACATCGTCGCTGTCGTTATCAATGATGGCGACTTCGTAATTCTGATAAGTCGTCCGGGCCAGTGACTCGACACACTTGCGCAGCACGGCGACGTTATTGCGGGTCGGGATGATGATGGCGACGCGCGGACCATCGTCAGGAAAGTGGTGAGCGAAGATGCCGCAGCCGGCTTCGACGGCCCACTGCGGTTGCGCGGCATCGGCGTGAGCGCCGCGTCGGTCGAGCGCTTGCTGCACGGCGCGCAATCCGGCATCAAAGCTTTCGGGTTTGGCATCGCCCGACGAAGCAGTCGAACCCGGCAGCACGCGCCAGTGATAGAGAACTTTCGGAATGTGGCGAATGTTACTTGTTAATTCAGTGGCGCGCAACGCCAGGTCATAATCCTGCGACCCCTCGAAGCCGGCGCGCAGGCGGCCCGCTTCATCATAAAGACGGCGGCGCATCGTCAACACGTGGCTGAAGTACATTTGAGAGAGCAGCAGTTCGGGCGACCAGTCGGGCTTGAACTGCGGCGCGAAACGGTCGCCGAGCATATTGATCTTGTCATCATCGGAATAAACGATGTCGGTGTCGGGATGCTCCGTGATGGTGAGCGCGATTTCGCCGAGCGCATCCGGCGTCAGCTCGTCGTCCTGGTCGAGCAAGACGATGAACTCGCCGCGCGCCATCTCAACCGCGCTGTTGGTGGCGCGGCTGATATGGCCGTTCGTTTCGCGGTAGACGACGCGCACGCGCGGCTCGCGCGCAGCCCATTCATCAAGCAGTTCTTTGATGGCCGGATCGGTGCTGGCGTCGTCGGCGATGCAGAGTTCCCAATGCGCGTAGACCTGAGCGACAACGCTGTGAATGGCGCGATCTAAAAATTCAGGCGGCGCATTATAGACAGGCATCACGACGCTCAACAGCGGCGGCTCGGCAATGGCCGATAGCCGCGCTTCGAGCAGCGCCGCGCGTCGCTCGTTCCATTGATTCACTTCGAGCCAGGCATCGTACGCATCGAGCGGCTCCGGTATCTGAAACGCTTGCGACGCAACGGTGAGATGGTCAGCCGGCAGCGCAGGCTGAACGAGTGAGGCACCGGGTTTCCCATTAATAGCACGCGCCGCGCTCCAGGCGCGCAGCGTGCGGCGCACGGCTGCCGGCAATTCCGTCAAGCGCGGGCGGTGGCCATGCTTGCGGCGATAGCTTTCGGCCCGCGACCTCGTAAACGCGATGAACGCTTTCAGCCCGGCGCGGCGCGGCGCGATGAGCTTCCGCGTTTCACGCTTCGCCTGGCGAGCTGACACGGGCCTCAGACGCAGCCGCTTGATTTGAAAAGCGCCCGCCGATTCAAACGGATCGAAGCGCAACGCGATGACTTCCTGATTCAGCCGCACGTAGGCGCGGCGCGCAGTGCCCGGCCTGCCGAGATCAACACTGTCGCTTTCGTTGTAGCCCGCGCCGCGATCTACGTACAATCGCGCGCTGCCGATAACCGGCTGCTCAGTCGCAACGTCGAACGCGATTTCGGCCCAGCCCTGCGGCCACTTCCCTTTCACGTTGAATTGCGGGTCGCTGCCGATGGATTGCCAGCGCCCGTCATCGAGCCGTCGCAGGTCGTGCATTGGCTCGACCGTTGGCTCGTAGCGGCGGCGCATCGCTCGCTCACCCAGATTGCGAAGACCCTGGAAGAACGGCAGCAACAAGGCGTGCTTGATGCGACCATAACGGCTCAACACGCGCCAGCCGAGCGTGCCCGTGATGCGCTGCAACTGCGCCTCGCTCTCGGCCAGCCTGCGCTCGCGCTCGCGCAGGTCGGCTTCAAGCCGGGCGATTTGTAATGAAGATAACTCTGCTGCTTCAGTCGCCGCGTCGCGCAGTTGAGACGCTTCGTTCTCGGCATCGGCAAGGCGCGCAACAAAGTCGGCGGTCTCTGTCGCTCTTGCCAATCGCATCGCGCGAATCGTCTGCTTCTCTGCCGCTAGCTCGGCGCGCAATTCGCGCTCGGCGGCCCCGCGCGTCTTCATTGCGCTGGCCAACGATTGCCACGCCGACCGCTGCGCCGCGAGGTCTTCGTTGAGCGATTGCCACGCCGCTTCGGCGGCTTGAATCTGCCGCAGCCAGGATTGGCGCTCAACGGTGAGTTGCGTCTGCAACGCTTCGAGCCGCTGCCGATGTTGCCGCAATTCCGTTTCGAGAATTCCGACTCTGGCCACCTGCGCGACACGCTCGGAGACGAGTCGCGCCCTTTCCGCGTCGCTGGCGGCGCATTGCTGCCGGAGCGTCTCGACCGCTTGCCGGCGCTGCTCGCCTTCGCGTTCCAACGTCAACCGGCGACCGAGATGAGAGAAGAAGCGGCGGGTGCGCGCTGCTTCTTGCTCGTCGGCGTTGAACAGCGCTCGCAACTCCGGCGCGATTCGTTGACCGACAGCGACGACGCCGAGGCCGTGGCCGTGATGAAACTCGAAGGTCGCGTAGCGTTGCTTGATCTCTTCCCACAGCCGTATGACGCCAAAGCCGCGCTCGCGCACGTTGATGTCGTGCAGCAAGATCACACCGTCGCGGCTGAGCTTCGGCAGCCACGTCTCGAAATCATGCCGCACGGTTTCATAAGCGTGAAAGCCATCGATGTGCAGGAGATCTATCGAGCCATCGGCGAAATGCGCCAGCGCCTCGTCGAAGGTGCTCTGGATCAACGTCGAGAAGCGGCCATACAACGGGTCGTGATGGGCGCGCAAATCTTCTAACACATTCGCGCCGTAGCCGCCGGCGTGCGCGTCGCCGCGCCACGTGTCCACCGCATAACATCGTGAATCGAGGCTCAAGGCTTCGACCGCCTGACAGAAGGCGCAATAGGAATCGCCCGCCTCTGTGCCCAGTTCGACCAGCAGGCGCGGTCGCAAAGCCGCGACCAGATACATTGCGAATGGGATGTGCTCTTGCCACGCCGTCAGCGGCGTCAAGCGCAAGGGCGCGCTGAGACAGACCGGCTGCGTTAGCGGATTGAACGTCGCCATCGCAATCAACTCCTCACGATCTGCTACAGGCACATTACGCATGTCGGTCGTCATAACTCCAGTGCGGCGTTTTGGATTGAGGGAGAATACCTGAATTGCTGCGGCGTGTACATGGGCAAAGCGGGGCTGCCGGGCACAGCCGGTGGCGATGTGCGGATGAAGGATTCGGGCTTCGTCAGGTCGGGCAAAAAATCTTCGCGGTCGTCACGAAGGTTGGGATTGAAGTAAGGGTCGGCGATCAACTGCTCGCCCCATCGCTCACGCAATCGCGCTTCGGCCTGCGGCTCAGGCGTGAGGCCACGCGAGGCCGACTCGTAGTGATAGAGCAGCGCCAGCGGCGTGAAGACGATCAGATAACCGCGCTGCCTGAGCCGCAGGCAAAGATCAACGTCGCTGAAGGAAATTGGAAAGCTGAGTTCATCAAAGCCGCCGACTTCATCGAAGACTTCGCGCCGCGTCATCAGACAGGCGGCGGTGACTGCCGCGTAGTTGCGCGTGACGTTGGCGAAATTCAGATAACCCGCGCCGCCGAAGCCATCGACGCCGCGCAACGCGTGGCCTGCCGCGCCGTTGATCCCTAAGACGACGCCGGCGTGCTGTATGCGCCCGTCGGCGGTGAGCAGCTTGCCGCCGACCGCGCCGACTTCCGCGCGCTCGGCATGCTCGACGAGCGCCGCCAGCCAGTCATCGCTGATCGCTTCGGTGTCGTCGTTCAGAAAGAGCAGGTAATCGCCGCCGGCTTGGCGCGCCGCCAGATTGTTCAACTGCGAGAAATTGAACGGCGCGTCGTGGCGAATGACGCGATAAGGCAGGCGATGTAGATAATTCAACGTCGCCGCGTCGCGGCTGCCATTATCGACGATGATAATTTCGTAATCTGGATTACGTCGCCGCGATTCGATACTAGAGAGGCAGCGCCGCAGCCGGCGCTCGCCATCTCGCGTCGGGATGATGATCGAAACGCGCCGGCCCGGTGTGACGCGGCGGCGAACGTGATAAAAGCCATAGCGCGACTGCGGGACGACTGTGCCATCAATCTGCCTGCGGGCGAGCGCATCGCTCAAGGCGCGGCGACCGGCTTCGATCACGGCTTCGTGCGCAGCCGGTCGCGCCGACGCCGAACCCGCCTGCTCGCGCCAGTGGTAGAGAATCTTCGGGATGTGAGCGATCTTCTCGGTCTGTTCCGTGAAGCGCAGCGCCAGATCATAATCCTGACTGCCGTCGAAGCCTTCGCGGAAACCGCCGATGCGGTCGAAGATCACCTTGCGATAGACCGTGAAGTGCGCCAGGTACATACACGACAACAACAGGTCGGGCGACCAGGCGGGCTTGAATCGCGGCGCGTGGCGGCGACCGCAGCGGTCGAGCCGGTCTTCGTCCGAATAGAGCAGGTCGGCGTCGGCTTGCTGCAATGTAGCGACAATCTCAAACAGGGCGTCGGGCGTAAGTTTGTCATCGTGGTCGAGCAGCCCGACGAATTCGCCCGTCGCCAATCGCAGCGCCCGGTTCGAGGCTGCGGCGATGCCGCCGTTGGTTTCGGCGCGGTCAAAGCGTATGCGTGCATCGCGCCGCGCATACTCATCGAGCGTTTCGCGCACACCCGGCGCAGTCGAGCCGTCATCGCAAATGCACAATTGCCAGTGAGAGTAATATTGACCACACACCGATTCGATAGCATCGCGCAGGTGCTCAAGCGGCGGATTGTAAACCGGAAGGATGATGCTGATGGTGGGCTGGTAAGCGAAGCCGACTATCGCGGCTTGCGCCCGTTGGCGTTGATATCTGAGTCGTTCCGAGCGTGCCGCCCATTGACGGTAGGCATCATCGCTATCGGTCTTCTGTTGGCCGTAGACAAAACTTTTCAGGCGGCGCAGGGCCGGCAACAGCAAGCCATATTTGATTGGGCCATAGCGGCGATGGAAGGGTTGTAAGCGGCGCGAGTCGCGCCAGGCAGCAACCCAGCGCGACCAGCGGTTGTGCAGGCCGACGCGCAGGCGGCGGGCGAAAGCGTTCGCCGAATTGCCGGTCGTCGCTTGCGCCGTTTGCCGGCCCGTCAGCCTGTCGGTCTTCTCCTGCATGCGTTGAGAGCCGGGCAGGAGTGGCAGACACTTCACCACTCCTGCCGGCTATCACTGACCTTCTTACCTGAACCTGAAGTTCGCGCGGTAGACACAGCCATCTTTTAACTGAACAACCAGTTGGCGACAAGTGCCCGCCCACGCTCTGTCTGTTGCCCAGACATAGGTGTACTGGTCGCTCACCGGGTCATAGCTGAGACTACTGCTGCCAGCCGTTGTAGTTTCCGTTACCTCAACTGGCGTGGCGTTCGGGTCACAGACAATCACGCCTGAAGCCGGGTATCCGGCGGCGAAGATGTCCAGCCCCTTGTTGCCATTCAGGCTGAACTTCACCGGGATCGCCCTGCCGGCGTTGACCGAGTTGATCGCAGGCAGATTGCTGATCGGCGGGAAGAAACCTGTGAAGTTCGGACGCACCGTCACGTTGACCGTGCAGTGAACCTCGCCCGCCGAATTTTCTGCTGTGACCGTCACCGCGTAGGTTCCAGGATCGACCAGCGTGCCTGCCGCAGGCGACTGGGTCTTAGTCACGCTACAGCCGGCCACGACCGTTTCGCCGAGCAGGTTCGGCAGAGCGGCCTGGCAATCTGCGGTTACGAACAGCGTCTTGTTCGAGGGGCAAGTGGTAATGGTCGGCGGGGCCGGCGCAAGGACTGTCACCGCGAAGCTACACGATGGCCCGCCACTGACGGTGCAGACCACAGCCGTCGTGCCGACGGGTAGAGTCGCGCCCGATGGCGGATTGCATGTGACCGCGCCGCAAGAACCGCTCGTCGTCGGCGTGGGATAGCTGACCACCGCCGTGCACGAGGCGCTGGCTGTCACCATCACATCCGATGGGCAATCAATCGAACAGCCGGGCGTGCCGGTTCCTGTGACCGTCACCGAGAAGCTGCAACTGACCGAGCCGCTCCCTTCGCCGGTGTGACAGGTCACCAACGTCGTGCCTTGCGCGAAGGTTGAGCCTGACGGCGGACTGCAATCCGACAGGCCGGCCTGACAGCCATCATTGAGCGTCGGCGCTGGGAAGTTGACGACGGCAAGGCCAAAGCCCGGCGACGGCTCGTTGACGGTGATGTCGGACGGACAGCTAATGGTCGGAGTCTGCGGGTCTTCGACCGTCACCCGGAAGACGCAAGGCCCGCCGGTTTCGCCGACGCAGATGACGTTCGAGCTTCCCAGCGGGAAGGACGATCCCGAAGGCGGCGTGCAGGCAACCGTGCCGCAGTCGCTGCCGGCTGACGTGGCCGCAAAGTTGACGACCGCCGCGCACTGGCCTGCGGCCTTCTGTGTGACGATGTCAGACGGGCAGGTGACTTCGCAGGTCGTCGTCGTGCTCTCTGGTATCGTCACCGAAGCGGTGAAGGTATTGTCGTTAGAAGCCAACTCAGCCGTGTCGCTGGAAACTGTCGCTGTGCTCGATACGGCTGCGCCGGGCAGTGCGCCGGCGTCCACCTGGAAGATGAAGGTGAACTGCGCCGTCACGTTCGCCGGCAGTGTCGCTATCGTGCAGGTCGAACTGCCGGTAGCACCCGCCGTTGGATTCGTGCAGGTGGCCGCAGGGCCTGAGTTCTGCGTCTCGGACATGAACGTCGAGTTGGTCGCCACCGAGACTACCAGTTGGACATTCGTCGCGTCGTTCGGCCCTTTGTTGGTCAAAAAGACGGTGAACGCGGCGGTCGAACCGGGCGATGCCGAGAACGGCGCGAAGATAGGCGTCCACAGATCGACGGCGGGCAAGTCAGGGTCCTGGACCGTGAACCGCGCGACGGCGTGGCCGTTGTTGGACCGATCAACCGTTTTGACCGTCCAGGTTCCGAGCTGCGCCGAACTCCCGCGCGCCGGAATCGTGATCGAATCATTCTGCGGGTCGGAAGTGATCTCCGGCCCTACCCGAAAGATGCTGCCATCGGGAGTGACCCATTGGAATTGCCGCTGCGGTGGCGTGCCATCAATGACCGACGGCAGCAGCGAATCAGTAGCGACCGCGCACACCGTATCGCCAAGATTGAATCTTGTCTTCGGCGTCATGCAGTCGCTGCCATAGGTAGCGATGCCCTCGGAAGTCTGCGCTCTACTGAACGGAGGGCGCACCATCATCGTCATCAAAACGAGCATGCCTAGACAGGCAAGCCCGGCGATGAAGCGCCTTCCCTTCGGCTTCCGAATGGGGCCTAGAATCTTGGAAGCAGGCCGAGCCTTCATATACATTCTCCTTCCGGTTTGCCGTCGGTCGTCTCAGTGACCAACGGCACACCCTGTTTATCGAGCAGCCTGATTGCCAGCTATGCAGTCAGCCGACTGCGCGCCGGTCGAACCGTTCCCTCCGCCTCGCTGGTCGAGGCCGGAAGCAGGCGAGCCAGACAAGGTGTTTTAATTTTTAGTCAGCGCCGGTGCAGAGAAGGCTCCCACTGCCGTGTTGTCGCGCAGAATGTTGTCGGCGAAGGTTGAGGCCAGGCCATTGCCCGCCGTCACGCCCGTCCCGTTGAACGAGATGGTCGAGCCGGAAACGCGCAGATTGCCCTGGTTCGCCGCGGCGGAAGTGCCCGCCGAAAGGCCGGTGCCGTTGCCGATGATTGAACAGTTGATCACGTTGATGACCGAGACCGGGCCAGCCGCGAGCACCTCAGACAGAATGCCGGTCGTCGCGTTGCCGGCGAAGACGCTGTTGCGGGCTTCGATGCGCGAGTTGTTGCGGCCAATCAGGCCGAAGTTGTTATTCTCGGAGGTCGTCCGCTCGATGACGCCGCTGACCAGGCCGGTTGAGGCATTGGAAACGAAGATGCCGATGGAATTGTTTCGCATGTAGCTGTTGGTGATATAGACCTCGGCATTGCCCGCCTGGTTGAGGCCGACGTTGACGGCGGTCGTCATATTGTTGATCGTCGTATCTTCAATGCTCAGCGACGCGCCGGCGAGGAACTTGATGCCATCCAACCCGCCCGCGCCGCCCGCGCCGTTGATGTCGAGGCCGCGCAGGATAACCTTGTCGGTCGCCGCCGCGTTGACGATGACGCCGTTGACGGAGGCCGCCAGGATGCCGCCTTCGGTGTGATGGCATTCAATCGTTATAGATTTGGTGATCGTCACCGCGCCGAAGCCGGCGGGGTCCAGGCAGTTGATCTCGCCGCCGGCGGCGGTCTTCGAGATTGCGCCGGCAAAGGTCTTGCACGGCGCGGTGCGGCTGCACGGGTTGGCGTCATCGCCGACGCCCGACACCCAAGTGCGGGTCGCTTGTGCCTGCGCGATATTCGCGCACAGCAGCAGGGCCAGGGAAGCCATGATCAGTTGCAATGTACGTTTGGTGGTTTTCATTTTTCTCTCCTTGTAGATAGGTAAGCTGGTGATCTGGGGATTGCTTCTCCATTGTTTGCTCGTCGTCGTAAAAACAGATAGACGATATCGAAGCCGGATGACGAACGGGTTTTCAGATTGCTTTGTCGCCCATGCGACCCGTCGGCGCAGCCCGGTCGCGCCGCGCTGGCACAGACAGTTATGTAGAATGCAGGGGAGGTCGTTGCCTTACGGCCACCCGGCAGGCCTTGCCGCAAGCAGCGTCGGTCCTACGAATAGTTCATCTACTCAGGTTATTTCCCAACCACAACGCGGGCCACCAGCGGCGGTCAGCAGAAGGGCCATAGCGCCTTTGAAATCATTAGCAGAATAATTCTTAATCTTTGCCAATAAACCCGTGTAGCAAAATGGGAGCACCCACAGTAATACGGTTCACCTGAAAAAGCAACATCAAACGGAGCTTCCATTGTTAAATGTTGCCAGCCGGCCCGGTGAACGTTATGATTCGCGCTTCAACGACGAAACAACATTCTCGGTTCGACCTGTTCGTCCCATCACCATGAAGACAGCCCGAATCAGCGAGCGGCCAAAGCGGAAGTCGCGCCCCGAAGCGGGCCGATGGCTTCGCGGCGCGGCCCGTGCGCCGCAGCGACATTTGATGATGGCCGTCGCGGTCGTCATCACCGTCGTCCTGGCCTGCTATGCCAACAGCCTGAGCAATGGCTTCGTCTTTGACGACAAATCGATCATCCTCGACAACCGGCTGCTGCGCAGCCTGGCGAATCTGCCGCGCCTGCTGGTCGCTTCCTATAGACCGTTGCGCGACATTTCTCACGCCCTCGATTTTGCGCTCTGGGGCGAGCGCGCCGCCGGGTTTCATCTGACCAACCTCTTGATTCATCTCGGCAACTCGCTGCTGGTCTTTGCGCTGGTGCGGCGAATGATGGGTAGCCTTGTCCCTGCGCTGGTCGCCGCGCTGATATTCGCCGCGCACCCTTTACAGCCGGACGCAGTGGCTTATGTTTCAGGCCGCCGCGATGTGCTCTTCAGCCTCTTCTACCTCGCAGGCTTTCACTGCTACCTGACTTACCGCTCGCGCCGGCGGCTGGCGTGGCTCGCGCTGTTCATTCTCTGCTGGGCGCTCAGCTTGCTGGCCAAAGAGATGGCCGCCACCCTGCCCGCCGTCGTCTTCATATGGAACTTTTGTGACGCCTATGAGCCGGGCAATGGCAATCGGCTGAAGCGTGGCTGGCGAGCGGCGCAGGCGGCGTGGCGGCGCGACCGCTGGCTCTACCTCACGATGGTCGCGGGGGCCGCCGTCTACGCCTGGTTTATGATCTTCGTCAAAGGCGGCTCGGTGCTGGCGCGTGATGGGTTCAAATACTGGGGCGGCTCGTTCGTCACCAACCTGTTGCTGGCGCTGCGCGTGCAAGCGTGGTACTTGAAGCAACTGGTCTGGCCGACGCCCTTCGTGCAGTACAAAGGGACGTTCGCCATCGTCACCTCATTCTGGGATTGGCGCGTGATGGTGGCGATCTTTGCCGTCGGCGCGACGCTCGCAGGCGGCTTGTGGGCGCTCGACCGGCACAGGCTGGCGGCCTTCGCCGTGCTGTCGTATTTCGTGATGCTGCTGCCGGTCAGCCAGATCGTCCCGCACCACGAGCTGACGGCGGACCATTACCTCTACCTGCCGATGATGAGCTTCGCGCTGCTGGTAGCAATAGTGAGCGAGCGACTTCAGGCGCGCGGCCCGAAAGCGATGCAGGTTACATATGCGACGCTGGCCATCGTCGTGCTGGTGTTCGCGGCGATGACCATCTCGCGCAACCGTGTGTGGAAAGATGACCTGACGTTGTGGCAGACGAATTACCAGGAAGCGCCCGATTCGATCCGCGCCGTATCGAGCCTGGCCAAAGCCTACGCGACCATCAACCCGGGCAGGGCCGAGGCGCTCTACCGGCGCTGCCTCGACGTAGACCCGACCTACGCGCCGGCCTATTATTCGCTGGCGCTGCTCTGTCGCAGCCGCGACAAGGCGCGCGAGGCCGAGGCGCTCATCCACGCCGGGCTGGCATTGCCCGACGAGCAGATTGCCACCGCCGCGCAAGGCGGCGCGCAAGACGTGCAGCCGTTCCGCGCGATGTTGACGACGGCGCTGGCGCTGACGCGGCTGAGCCAGGATGACCGGGCGCAGGGCGAGAATCTGTTGTGGCAAGCTATCGGTATGGACCCGCGCTCACCGCTGCCTTACGGCCTGCTGGTGAGCTTGTATCGTGACAGCGACAAGGAACGTGCGCTGGCCGTGCTCAAGCAACAGGCCGTCGCCTTCACCGACCGCCGCGAGCCGCTAGAGCAGATCATCGCCTTTCTCGCTGAGACGAAGCAGTATGATGAAGCGCTCGTTTATCTCGGCCAACTGCGGCAGCTCGCGCCCAACGATTACTACGCCAGTCAGCAACTGAGCCGCGTCTACCGCGCGAAAGGCGATTGCGCGCAAGCCTGGACGTACCTCGAAGAAGCACGCGCACTGACGAGGTCGGCGCAAGAGGAACGCGAGATGCAACGCTACGCGGGCGAATTGCAGCAGGACTGCGGACGGCCCTGAACCCCGAAGGATCAAGCGGCGTGCGACCAGCCTTCCAATAGAGATGAGAAACTGTTTCGCGGCCTCTGCCGCAGCGGCTGGTCAGATATTAGAGCGTGTCTGAAAAGCCAAAGAAAGCCCTGAAGGGGCGCGATTCGACAGCCCAGGGCATCGCCCTGGGAGAGTAGATGCGGTGCAAATCGGTAAGCCCTGAAAGGGCGCAATAACCGATAACGTATTGCGCCCTTTCAGGGCTTGCGGAATGGTCGCTGGGTGTACCCAGCCCGTTGGGCTGGGCTATTGAATCGCGCCCCTTCAGGGCTTTTCAGACACGCTCTAGCTTCTGCCATCAAGGCGTTGAGCCCTGCTTGCTCAAAATGCTGATCGAATGTTAAAGGTTGGTAGAAAAATCCTCTGGAGCGTTTATCTGAATAGCTCTTAGCTTGGACATAAGGCTTTGCTTGCGGCCCTGCTGTTTCGATTGAGTGAAGTCCTTGACTAATGAGTACAGCTCATCAAGGTCTTCGTCACTGATTCGATCAATCTCCGATTGGATCAATTCTTTGGTTGTCATATGCGCCTTCTTCGCAGGCATTATAGCACAGGGAGATTCATCAGGTGTCGGCGGCGGTTTAACACACACTCGGCTTGATGGCTTCGCGGAAGAAACCCCACGCCCACCACATTGCGGCTAACAGGTAGGCCGGCCACAGCAGCAGGAAGAGCAGGAAAAGTCGGCTGTCGTGCCTCGCCAGCCAGGCGGCGGCGCGCGCCGTGCGCGCCAGCGGCAGCAGCGCAATGAGCGACGGGTGATCGAGCAGCACGCGGCCCGGCAAGTCGCCGCGTCGTCGCGCCACCGCCGACCAGCGGCCAAGCTGCACCTGATAGCCCAGCACCTCGCGCCAGCCCGTGCGGTTCAGGTGAGTGACTTCGATCAGCGGGTCGAACAGCAGGCGTTCGCCCGCCGCGTGCAGTTGCCAGTTCAGCAGCAAATCTTCGCTCATCTCCATCGCTTCATCGAAGCCGCCGACGCGTTCAATCACATCGCGGCGATAGGCGATGATCGCGGTAGGCGCGTTCGTCACCAGTCGGCGCGGCGTGCTCGGCAGAAATTCTTTGAACTCGATTAAGTAGCCGATCAAGCCGCTCACGCTGCGTGGCGTGCCGTTGGCCAGCGCGCCGCCGACCGCTGCGTATGTCCCTTCATCGTGCCGCGCCAGCATTCGCTCGATCACATCGGGCCGCGCGATACAGTCCGAATCAATCATCAAACAGAAGCGGCCTTCAGTTGCACGCACACCGATGTTGCGAGCCGCGCCGGCAAACGTTCTCGCGTCGAGGTGGACGAGCCGCACGCCGGGAAACTCGCGCGCGACAATCTGCGGCGTCTCATCGGTCGAGCTATCAACGACGGTCACGTCAAAGCGGACGGTCGTGCGCTGATCAAGGATGGCGCGCAGACAACGGCGTATGGTGCGCGCCGAGTTGTAACAGGGAATGATGACCGAGACGACCGGCGCGGCAGGTTGGTTTTGAGATTCGACTGGCGTCATCACAGAGGCCAAAGATATACCTGCTGAAGCCTGAGCCGCGCAAGATTGACAGCCGCTGCCCGGTTCCATACAGTCTCGGCAATGTTATCCGCGCCACAGGTCGCCATCATCATCATCAGCCACAACACGCGCGACCTGCTGCTTGATTGCCTGGCCTCTGTAATCGAAAGCACACAAGCCCGGCAGGTCGAATGCGTGGTCGTTGATAACGCCTCTACGGATGGCAGCGCCGACGCGGCCCTTGCCGCCTGCCCGCAAGTCACCGTCATCCGCAACGCTGAGAATCGAGGCTTTGCCGCCGCCTGCAATCAAGCGATTCGCCAAACCCACGCGCCGATGATTCTGTTATTGAACAGCGACGCGCGATTGAACGCCGAAGCGTTCGACGCGCTCACGAGTTGTCTGCTTGAGCACGAACGATGCGCCGCAGCGGGATGTCGCGTGGTCAACGATCAAGGCGTCGCCTATAGCGCCAGAAACTTTCTCACGCCCTTCAATCAAGCTCTCGAACTACTCAGCGTTAAACTTGGCAGGCGGTGGCGACGCACACATCATTTGCAGCTCGACCGGCGCGGCGTCGATTGCAGCGTGGATTGGTTAGAAGGCGCGTGTTTGATGCTGCGGCGCAAGGCGATGGACGAAGCCGGCGTCTTTGATGAAGCGTTCTTTATGTACTCGGAAGACGAAGACCTGTGCTTTCGTCTGCGGCAGCGTGGCTGGACGGTCTGCTTTTCGGCGCAGGCCGAAGTCTGGCATCGCGGCGGCGCGTCGAGCGCGCACAACGCAGGCGAGATGCTCGTTCACTTTTACGCCAGCCAGATGCGCTTTCTGCTCAAGCACAGGGGCCGCGCCTCGGCGGCGCTCTATCGCTTCGTGATGAGGGTGACGCTGGCGCTGAAGCTATGCTTGAGACCGCGCCGCGCTGGCGGCGAGATGAGCGAGCGATTGCGGGCGCTGCGGCAGGCCGCCGCCTTAGTCCGAGCAACGCATCAAAGCGAGTGACTGAATGCAGGCGACGCGCTGAAACCGTCTCGCGCCGCTGTTTCAAGAATTTCAATTAGCCTGCAGTGCGGCTCGGCGGCGACCGCTTCGCGCAGATTAGCGGCGAAGGTCGGGCCGAGTCGCTGTGTAAAGTAATTTACAATCTGTGCCGCGAGCGCGTCGGCGTCGCCGGCTGGAAAGAGCAGCCCCGTGCGGTTGTCGGCGACGACTTCAGCCAGCCCGCCGGCGGTCGAAACGATCACCGGCAGCGCGTTGGCCAGGGCGATCTGCGCGACGCCGCTCGAACTGCCGCTCAGGTATGGCAGCACCAGCGCGTCGGCCTGCGCGAAGATGCCGGCCACCTCTTCATTCGCCACATATCGACTATCTATACGAACGTGTTGCTCGATGCCAAGTTCATCAATGAGCCGCCGGTATCGCTCGATTGAATCATAAAACTCGCCGACAACGAGCAGCTCGCAATCGACCTTTTCGAGCACTCTCGGCAGAGCGCGCAGCAGCACGTCGAGTCCCTTGTAGCGTCGCACCTTGCCGAAGAACAACAGCCGCCGCCCGTCACGCGCGGGCGCAGTCGAGCCGGCAAACTCGTCGAGCCGGGGGAGCGGCGACACGCGAATGCGGCGACCGCTCACGATGCCGGCGAGCTTCTTCTGATCGGCGAGCGAGTGCGTGATAAACGCGTCAACCGGCGCGAAGGCGAAGCGCAAAAGGCGGCGGTCGAGCGGGCTGCCTTCGTGCGGGAAGACGTTGTGACATTCGACGATCTGGCGCAGGCCGCCGCGCTTGAAGGCGCGCGCGAGCATCCCCGTCATCGGGCCGAAGAACGGCTGCCACCATTCAAACACGACGACATCGGGCGCAAAGGCTTTTGTAGCGCGAATCGCTTTTCGCCACGTCGCCACCGAGAGCGGCGCGAGCAGAGGCAACGCCTCGGCATCGAACCTGAGCCGGCTTGCGTCCTGCTGAGTGGTCCCCGGAAATAGCAGACTTGGATAGAGGCGGCGGAATGAGATGACCTGCACATCGTGGCCGCGCGCCATCAGTTGTTGGCGCAGCCAGTAGGTGTGATGGGCGATGCCGCCTCTGAGCGGATAGGCCGGGCCGATGATCGTGACTCTCATCGCTTGGCGTCTCTGGCGCGCAACGCGGCGCGGCTTTCGGCATCGGCGCGGTCGCCGCTGGTTTCGACAATCGAGTAATCGTTTTCGCGGCGGTACGAGAAGGCAATCATCTCCGCGAGCAGGCCGAAGAGAATGAACTGCACGCCGATGATAATGAAGAGTGTGCCGATAATCAGCACAGGGCGGTTGGTCAACCACTGATTGAAGAAGACGCGGCCAACGATGAGGTAGGTATCGATGGCCGTGCCGATGGCGCTCAGCAGCAGCCCCATCACGCCGAAGAAGTGGAGCGGGCGATTCGTGTAGCGCGTCATTAAAATCACCGTCAGCAGACTGAAGAAGCCGCCGAAGATGCGCTCGAAACCATAACGCGATTTGCCATACTCGCGGCGCGCGTGTTCGACGCGGACTTCACCGAGCCGGAAGCCGCGATAGCTCGCCAGCACCGGGATGAAGCGATGGCGCTCGCCATAGACCATCACTTCGTCGAGCACTTCGCGGCGGTAACATTTCATGCCGCAGTTGATGTCGTGCAGCCGCACGCCGGTCAGCCAGCCGGTGACGCGATTGTAGACGAGCGAAGCGGCGCGGCGCGCGAGACGGTCTTTGCGGCGATAGCGCCAGCCGGCCACCAGATCATAGCCGTCGCGCAGCTTGTCGATGAGCAGCGCCAGTTGTTCGGGCTGATCTTGCAGGTCGGCGTCGAGCGTGGCAATGACGCCGAAGCGAGCGTGTTGGAAGCCTGCGGCGAGCGCCGCCGACTTGCCGAAATTTCGCCGGAAGCGTACATAGCGGACGTGCGCGTCGGCCTCGGCCAGCGCCTTGATCTGCTCCAATGAGCCGTCCGTGCTGCCGTCATCAACGAAGATGATCTCGTAAGCAGTGACCAGCGGCGCAAGCGTTCGCGTCAGCCGCTCGTGCAGCGCGTCGAGCGTGGGCCGCTCGTTGAGCAGCGGGATGACGATGGAAATCGCGGTCACACGGTCAGGTGATTTGTTCTTCGTTTGGGTCATAACGTTGGACGGCGGCGCTGGGAAGAGTCGCCGCGCTGCGTGCCATACGATATAGCCTCAATGATTGAATTACAAATTCAAATCAACTCGGATTGAACTCAATATGTGAAATGTGGATGAAGGAGGCAGAGGCTCGTTGACAATTCAGAATGACCGCCACTACACTCATCAGCGCTTCGGGCTGGCGACGGATGGAATCGGATGCGCGCCGGCCCACAACAGCAGGGCAGTCCCGGCCCCGAAACCTGAAAGGTCTCCGCTCTTATTATGAATGCAGTCGGACACGAGATCACCGGCGACATCGATGCTGGCCACCTCGTCGGCAAGACGCTTGCCGATGCGGCAGAGGCTGACGGCGCGGCCCGTTCGCCATCGCGCGACCTGCCCGTGCGTCCGCTCGTCGTCATCGAAGGCGGGCGCGGGCGCGTGCCGCTCGATGTTCCGCACCTCTGGAGTTACCGCGAACTGCTCTACTTCCTGGTCTGGCGCGACATCAAAGTGCGCTACAAGCAGACGGCGCTGGGCGCGCTGTGGGCCATCCTGCAACCGCTGGTGACGATGATCATCTTCGCTTACTTCTTCGGTAAGCTGGCAAAAGTGCCGACCGACGGCGTGCCTTATCCGATCTTTTTCTACACGGGATTGCTGCTGTGGACTTACCTGTCGAACGCGATAACGGCGGGGGCCAACAGCCTGATCGGCAACACCAACCTGATCACGAAAGTCTACTTCCCGCGCCTGATCATCCCGGCGGCGGCGGTCGGCGCGGGGCTGGTCGATTTCGCCATCGCTTCGGTTCTGCTCGTGGGATTGCTGGTCTATTACGACTTCGCGGTGACGTGGCGTTACCTGATGCTCGTGCCGCTGGTGTCGCTGACGACGCTGTTGGCGCTGGGCGTGTCGGTGTGGCTGGCGGCGATGAACGTGCGCTACCGCGACGTGCGTTACGCGCTGCCGTTCGTGATTCAGGTGTGGCTGTTCATTTCGCCGATCATCTACCCGTCGAGCCTGGTTCCGCAGGAATGGCGCTGGATGATGATCCTCAATCCGGTGACGGGCATCATCGAAGGCTTCCGCGCGACGCTGCTCGGCACGGCCTATCACTGGCCGGCGCTCACCTACTCGGCGCTCGTGACCGTGCTGCTGCTCGGTTATGCGTCGTACACGTTCCGCCGCATGGAGCTGCACTTTGCCGAGTTCATTTAAGCCAGAGGGGCAAAGAATGGCCACAGAGGCACAAAGACACAGAGCATTTTCATGAAGTTTTCTCTCTGTGCCTCCGCGCCTCTGTGGCCAATCCGGTGATTTCAAATCGTGCGACCAATCATTCGCGTAGAAAATCTGAGCAAGCAGTTTCGCATCAACGGCGAGCGGCCCGGCGTGCGCTACGACACGTTGCGCGAATCGCTGGCGCGGGCCGCGCAATCGCCGCTGGCGCGGTGGCGTGGCAATGGCAAGCCGGCGACCGAGACGATCTGGGCGTTGAAGGACGTGAGCTTCGACGTGATGCCCGGCGAAGTCATGGGCATCGTCGGCCCGAACGGCGCGGGCAAATCGACGCTGCTCTCAATCCTGACGCGAATCATCGAACCGACCAGCGGGCGGGCCGAGCTTTATGGCCGCGTCGCCAGCCTGCTCGAAGTCGGCACAGGCTTTCATCCCGACTTGAGCGGCAGAGAGAACATCTATTTGAATGGCGCGGTGCTCGGCTTGAAGCGGCGCGAGATCAGCGCGCGCTTTGACGAGATCGTCGCCTTCGCCGAAGTCGAACGTTTCATCGACACGCCGGTCAAACGCTATTCGAGCGGTATGTACGTGCGGCTGGCGTTTGCCGTCGCCGCCCACCTCGACCCCGACATTCTCATCGTTGACGAAGTGCTCGCCGTCGGCGACGCCAGCTTTCAGCAGAAGTGTCTGGGCAAGATGGACGATGTCAGTCACAGCGGCAGGACGATTCTGTTCGTCACGCACAGCCTCGGAATGATCACTCACCTGTGCCAGCGAGCCATTCTACTACAGAGCGGCCAGATTAAGATGATCGGCGCGGCGGCGGCGGTCGTTGACCGTTACAACGCGACGTGGCCCGACGGGCAGAGCGAATTGTGACGGCTGTTTCGACGCGGGCTGATTGTACAGGGTGGGCGGGCGACGGCGAATGAACAAGACCGAGCTATCCATCGGGAGCGGGCGACTGCGCAGCATCGACGCGTTGCGCGGCATCGCCGCTTTAGCCGTGCTGCTGTTTCACGCCGGCGGCGGCTTTGCAGGCCGCTTCAACGTCCTGCCGCCGGTGCTTGCGACCAGCCTCTCGACGCTGCTCTCATTCGGCTACACCGGCGTCGGGCTCTTCTTCGTCATCTCAGGCTTCTGCATACACCTGCGCTGGGCGAAAGCGCGAGCCGCAGGCCACTCGCCGCAGACCGACTTCATTGCGTTTTGGAAGCGACGAATCTTTCGACTCTATCCGCCTTACCTCATCGCGCTGGGCTGTTACCTGTTCGTGCTGATGCTCGAAGGCAAGCTCGCAATGACGCCCTTCTTCGGCTTCGATATTGGCGTGCACCTGCTGATGATGCACAACGTCCTGTTCGACACGGCCTACAGTTTCAACGGGCCGTTCTGGACGCTGGCCATCGAAGAGCAACTCTACCTCGCCTACTTCCTTCTGCTCTTTCTGCGTCGCCGCCTGGGCTGGGCGTGGACGCTCGGCATCTGTTTGACAGTTAGAATTCTGTGGTTCGCGCTCGCGCAAGGCGTGAACCCGCTGCTGGCGTCGCTGTTCGGGCAGCCCTTCTATTATCAATCGCATTCGTTCGGCGTGCAGATGCCGATCAATGAAGGAGCGCTGTTCCACTGGATCGTTTGGGCGCTCGGCGCATTCGCCGTCGAAGGCGCAGTCGGACTGGTCACAATGCCAGCGTGGTGTCGAAGCCTTAGGCTTGGGCTAGTGACGCTGACGGCTGCCGCCGCGCTCGCTTACGTTGATCGCACGGCGAGCGCCACCGGCCTCTTCCATTACGCGGCTTGGCTTGTCATCGATCCGCTCTGGGGGCTTGGCTTCTTTTGCATAGTCAATGCGGCGGTGGCGCGCGAGCACAGGTGGCGATTGACCGGGCGACTGCCGCGCTTGATCGCTCTGCTGGCTGGAGTCGGCATCTTCTCCTACTCGCTTTACCTGATGCACGAGTTCGTGCTGGCTCACTTCCTGCGAATGACTTCGAGCTGGTTCGGCGTGCCTGAGAGCGGATTGACGATCTTCTCGCTGCTCGCGCTTGCGCCGGTGTGCGTCGCGCTGGCGTGGGCTTTCTTTCAATTATTCGAGCGGCCATTCATTCCGAAGCCCGCTGCTCCGCCGTCACAGTTGACGCCGGCAACCGCACGCACGCGCCGACAGCGCAAGGCGGCGTTGATCCTGCGTCGCGCCGCGATTGTTGGTTTAGCGTTGTTCGTTCTCGCCGAAGTCGGCTTGCGCGTGTACGACCGCATTCGTCCGCTGGCGATTTTTCTAGACGATTCCTACAATCGCTTCCGAGGCCGCCCGTTCGCGCCCGATTATAATTTTCGCTTGAATTCGAGAGGCTTCAAAGACGTTGAGTTTCGCCAGCAGAAAGAGGAAGGCAGCCGGCGCATACTGGCAATCGGCGGCTCGTCGGCTTACGCGGCCCCGCCCTATCAACACGCTTACCCGACCGTCCTCGAACAGCGCCTCAATCAAAGCGGCGGTCACGTTGAAGTCGTCAATATGGCCATACCGAACCTTCGCCCGAATGATTACTTCTCGCTGCTCGTCCGCGAAGGTCTCGCCTTGCAGCCCGATCTCGTGGTCGTCTCCTTCTCGATGGGCAGCGACCTTGAAGATGATAACTTAGAGCCGCACATGAACTCTTACGTCGCCGCGACTCTGCGCTCGCTGAAGCAAACGCCGCGACGGTACGAAGGGTTGATTTACAATGGCGCGCCCGCTTACGAAGACAATCAGCCGACGATGCCGGACGCCGACTACCTCCAGACGCTGCAAGCGCGCAGCCGCGTCTACAGCAAGCCCAACGACGCTCTCATTGCCGACATTGCCGAAGCAACCAGTCAGTTGGCGAGGATGAAGCGCCTCTGCGACGCCAACGGCATCGGGTTCACAGTCGTCTTAATTCCCGATGAAGTGCAGGTGGACGGTGCGCTACAAGCGCAGTTCGGCGGGCGGGACTTTGCGCGACCGAGTCGGTTGCTGGCCGAGCAGTTAAGCGCGCAGCAGATCGACTGTGTTGATTTACTCGACGAGTTCACGCGCGCGTCAGGACAAAGGCGGCTCTACAAGCCTAACGATGGACGTTGGAATATCGCGGGTAATCGACTGGCGGCTGAACTTCTCGAACGTCACCTGTCGGCTCGCTTGCCCGGCGCGCTGCGTGGCGGTGATTGAAGGGCGCTTTCGTGATCACTCGTTTTTGCAGGTGATCGACTTGAGCGTGTGAGCCAGGTCCATGTCAGTGCCGGCAATCTTGGCGCGGAGGGTGTGCGGCTTGCCGTCTCTCAGTTGCGCGGGCAGGGTGTAGTTGAATGAGTGATTGCCATTACCTTTGCGCGCGTCAACCAAATCCTGCCGAAACAGGTCCGCCGTGACTGTGGCCAATAACGTGTTGCCGTCATAGATTTCGACTTTGACCGGATCGTTGGGACGTTGCCCGTCCCACGCCCAGCCGATCAGGTTGTAGCAGTTGATGTCGTCCTGAAATCCTTCGTAGCCGATGGGCGACTGGCCCGGACTCGCCGTGGAGTTATTCCGATTTTGCGCCGACTCGACGGGTTTGGTGCTGGCGCTATTGGCGTTTGAACCGCCGGGGTTGCCGGTGCAAGCGATCAGGCAAAGGCTCATCGACAGCAGTGTTGCTGCCAGCAGCCACAACCAATAACGGATCATCTTTATCTTTCTCCTTCGCGCGGTGAATTCAGCGGGCCAATGTAATCGGGCTTCGTCGAGGCTGTAACCCCGCGCCCGGCGAGCGCCCATTGTACTTACTTGCTACTCACCTTGTCTAGAAGCCGGAGAGTCGCGCCATCACGGCTGTTGACATCGCCCTTAGCCGATGCAACAGTACGTACCCGACCGTGTCGTTAGCAACCAAGAGATTGCCGACGCGCTCGGCCTGACACCTGAACAGATATTCAAATCGTCCGGCAGCCGTCGGCGGCGCTCGACCTGGCGCTGGCTGATGGCGCTTGTCAGTTAATCGCAGTAGATGGGTTATCGAGGGGAGACCAGGAGCGCGTATGGGGTTCAGCAGAGAGTCGGTGGCAGAGGCTTACTTGCGCGGCGAAGGCATAGAGATCGGCGCGCTGCATATGCCGCTGCGCGTGCCGGAGGCGGCCCGCGTCAAGTACGTTGACCGCATGAGCGTCGAAGGCTTGCGCACGCATTACCCCGAACTCGGCGATCAGGAGCTAGTCAATGTGGACATCGTTGCCGACGGCGAACGGCTTGAAAGCATCAGTGATGCGACGCAGGATTTCGTCATCGCCAACCACTTCATCGAGCATTGTCAGAACCCCATCGGCGCGCTGCTGAATATGTTCCGCGTGCTCAAGCCGGGCGGCGTGCTCTATCTGGCGATTCCTGATAAACGCTGCTCGTTCGACGTAGACCGTCCGGTGACGACGATGGATCACCTGATGCGCGATTACCAGGAAGGCCCGGCGTGGTCGCGACGGCAGCACTTCGAGGAGTGGACGCGGCTGGTCAACAAAGTGACGGATGCGGGCGAGGCCGAACGCCAGACCGTCGCTAATATGGAGATGGATTACAGCATTCACTACCACGTCTGGACACAGGCCGAGATGCTAGAACTGCTGGTCGCGCTCAGAAAGATGTGCGGCTTCGATATGGAGATCGGCCTGATGCACGAGAGCGAAGTCATCTTCGTCCTGCGCAAGAGCGGCGCGTGACGATGTTCTGCCGTCGGCGTCGGTGTTTGTCTGCCGCATAGCACTGTTGCGCCACGCACAGTTGAATCAACGCCGGGTGTCGGCGTCGGTGTTTGTCTGCCGCATAGCAGCGATCTCATAACGATGTTCTGTTGCCGCGTAGCAGCATCCGTTAGGCGAACGACTGATATGGTGCAAAGTCTCCTAACGATGTTCTGCTGCCGCACGATGTTCTGCTGCCGCGTAGCGGCGATTTGATTTTAGCCCGGCGTTTCAACTTCCGCCGCCGAACAACGAGCCGATGATCCCGCCGCGTAGCGGCGATTTGATTTTAGCCCGGCGTTTCAACGCCGGGAGAATGTCATCGTCGCGTCTCTCGTCGCGTCAGCGACGATTGAATCAGGCGTCGCTGACGCGACGCGGAATGCCGACCACCTCGATTCCGGGCGTTGAAACGCCCGGCTAAAATCACGCGCCGCTACGCGGCGACAGAATAACCCCACTTGCCGAAAACAGAACCATCCCACGCGCCTCTTGAAGGATCGTAAAGCGTACCTCGCCGGGTATCGGCTTATGACGATAGAACCATCTCACGCGCCCCTTGAAGGGCGACCGAACCTTCTTACGCGCCGCTTCGCGGCGACAGAATAATCCCACTTGCTGCTAAGACGGAACCATCTCACGCGCCGCTTCGTGGCGACCAAACAATATCACGCGCCGCTTCGCGGCGATGTCGCGTCACGCGCCTATTGCTTCCACTTCGGGGGACATGACCGCCGATGAATTGATCCACCCCGCCGTCGCGCAAAACTATCGCTTCCACTTCGGGGGGCGTGACGGCCATCACGACGCCGTGTGACGGGCGTACTAGCCGCGCGCGGGCCACAGGCGTCACAATCGCAGGTGGCTGCGAGCGGTCTGTTGAAGGCTTCATCCCTGTGATGCTTCGATCAGTGCTGTGAACCTTCCCGCGCGTGGCCACTCGCTCCAGACCGCGACTCGTGAGCATCACGATGCCGAAGTCAATTCATCAACGGCGGCGCTCGCCTGCCGAGACGCGCCGCCCCAGTCTGCCTTTTTCGCCTTCATAAATTGCGGGCCGAAAGCGAGGTGTATATGATTGCACCCATGACCACTCCAATGAAGACCGAACCGGAAGAAGCAATGGAAGTCGCGCTGACAGGTTACGCGCTGCTCGATAACCCGCTGCTCAACAAGGGCACGGCGTTCCCCGAAAATGAGCGGCGCGAGTTCGGGCTGCTCGGCCTGCTGCCGCCGCACGCCACGACCGTCGAAGAACAACTCGAACGCACTTATGGCAATTTTAAACATAAAGAGAGCGACCTTGAGCGGTTCATCTTTTTGATCAGCTTGCAGGATCGCAACGAAACGCTCTTTTATCGACTGCTGCAAGAGCACATCACCGAAATGACGCCCATCATCTACACGCCGGTGGTCGGCCAGGGCTGCCAACAGTACAGTCGCATCTACCGCCGCCCGCGCGGCCTTTTTATCTCTTACCCGCAGCGTCACGACATTGATGCGATTCTCGCCAACGCGCCCAACCCGAACCCGGAAGTCATCGTCGTCACCGATGGCGAGCGCATTCTCGGCCTCGGCGATCTCGGCGTCGGCGGTATGGGTATCCCTGTCGGCAAGCTGTCGCTCTACACGCTCTGCGCGGGCATTCCGCCGGCTTCGACCTTGCCCATCGTTCTCGACTGCGGCACGAATAATCAGGCGTTGCTCGACGACCCGCTCTACCTCGGCTGGAAGCACGAGCGCGTGCGCGGCCAACAGTACGACGAGTTCATCGAACTGTTCGTGCAATCGGTGATGCGCACCTTCCCGAACGTGCTGCTGCAATGGGAAGACTTCTCGAAGAACAACGCGGCGCGCTTGCTCGAACGCTACCGCAACCGCCTCTGCACCTTCAACGATGACATACAGGGCACCGGCGCGGTGACGCTGGCCGGATTGCTTGCCGCCACCGAAGTCATCGGCTCGAAGATCAGCCGCCAGCGCGTCGTCATCCTCGGCGCAGGCTCGTCTTCGCAAGGCATCAGCGATCAAATTCTCACCGCGATGATGAGCGAAGGACTCTCGGAAGCCGACGCCAAGACGCGCATATGGCAAGTGGACAGCCAGGGCCTCGTTCTCGGCGACCGCGCCAGCTTAGAGCCGGCCAAAGCCCGTTTCGCGCAGCCGCGCGAGCACGTCGAAGGCTGGCGCTTGGACGATCCCACTCGCGTCACCTTCGCCGACGTTGTTCGCAACCTGCATCCGAGCGTGTTGATCGGCACATCGGCGCAGCCCGGCACGTTCACCAAAGAGATCGTCATTGATATGGCCGAACACGTCGAGCGGCCCATCATCTTTCCGCTGTCGAACCCGACATCGAAGAGCGAGGCCGTGCCGATTGATCTGATCGATTGGACAGATGGGCGAGCGTTTGTTGCGACCGGCAGCCCCTTCCCGGCTGTCGTCTACGATAAGCGAGTCATCCACATCGGCCAGTGCAACAACGCCTTCATCTTTCCGGGCGTAGGTCTCGGCGTCATTGCGTCGGGCGCGCGGCGCGTCACGGACGCGATGTTCGTCGCGGCGGCGCGGGCGCTCGCCGAGTTTTCGCCGGCCCTGCACGACGAAACCGCCGCGCTCTTCCCGGCGCTCGAAGAGGTACGCAAAGTGTCGCGCCGCGTCGCGCTGGCCGTCGCTCAGGAAGCGCAGCGCGCCGGGCTTGCTCCACATCTCGCGCGCGAAGAGACCGAGGCGCGCATCGAGCAGAAGATGTGGATGCCGTGCTATGTGCCATACAAACGGCAGGGGCTAGAGGCTAGGGACTAGGGGCTAGTAAGAGAAAGGCGCGAAGCGCTTCCGCTTCCCGCTAGCCTCTAGCCCCCAGCCCCTAGCCCCTATTTACTATTTCTCTCAGCCGCTGCGATTGGTTATTATTCCATAGCAGCGATTCATAAACCGATGGCGCGGGACGGCTCTCCATGCGCCGCCCGGCCCGTCTTCATCCAGACCGTTCTGCACGAAAAGGAGCAGATATGAGCAAAGACACCCTGACGATCACCGATAATCGAACGGGCAAACAGTACGAGGTCGCCATCAGCGATGGCACCGTCAAGGCGATGGACTTGCGCAAAATCAAAGTCGCCGACGATGACTTCGGACTGATGACTTACGATCCCGCTTTTATGAACACGGCGTCGTGCAAGAGCCGCATCACTTTCATCGACGGCGACAAAGGCATCCTGCGTTATCGCGGCATCCCCATCGAGCAGTTGGCCGAGCGCAGCAACTTCCTCGAAGTCGCCTACCTGATTCTGCACGGCGAGCTGCCGACCGAGGCCGAGCTGAAGGATTTTTCGTGGAATATCACGCACCACACCTTTATCCACGAGAACATCAAGACCTTCATCGACGGCTTCCACTACGACGCCCACCCGATGGGCATGCTGGTCAGCACCGTCGGCGCGCTCTCGACGTTTTACAAAGAGGCTAAGAACATCTTTGATGAGGACGCCCGCCGCAAGCAGACCTACCGGCTGATTGCCAAGATGCCGACGCTGGCTGCCTTCGCCTATCGCCATCATATCGGCATGCCGTACAACTACCCGGACAACGATCTCAGCTACACCGGCAACTTTCTCAACATGATGTTCAAGATGACGGAAGTGAAGTATCAGCCGAACAAGACGCTTGAACGCGCGCTCGACGTGCTCTTCATTCTGCACGCCGACCACGAGCAGAACTGCTCGACCAACGCGATGCGCAACATCGGCAGCTCGCACGTCGATCCGTTCTCGGCGGTCGCCGGCGCAGCCGCCGCGCTCTACGGCCCGCTGCACGGCGGCGCAAACGAAGCCGTGCTGAAGATGCTCGCGGTGATCGGCTCGAAGGACAAAGTCGGCGAGTACATCAACCGGGTCAAGGCCGGCGAAGTGCGCTTGATGGGCTTCGGCCACCGCGTCTACAAAAACTACGACCCGCGCGCCAAGATCATCAAGCAGATCGCTCACGAGGTCTTCGAGGTGACGGGCAAAAACCCGGTCATCGACATCGCGCTTGAGCTTGAACGCATTGCGCTCGAAGACGATTACTTCGTCAGCCGCAAGCTCTATCCGAACGTGGACTTCTATTCGGGGATCATCTATCAGGCGATGGGCTTCCCGGTCGATATGTTCCCGGTGCTGTTCGCCATCCCGCGCACGGCTGGCTGGCTGGCGCAGTGGGAAGAGATGCTGCTCGATAACGAGCAGAAGATCGCCCGCCCGCGTCAGGTCTATCTCGGCTACGATGAACGCGACTACGTGCCGATGGAGCAGCGCGGCCAATCGCGCTCCTCAAGCTTTACGACGGCAGATTAACTCAACATTTCGATGGCGCTCAGAACGCCGGAGATAAGCAATCAACCGCCGCAGCTTCAATGAGGCTGCGGCGGTTTGCTTTGACTGCCTGGCAAATCTTACGGTGGCGCATTGATCGATTATTTCAATGGCGCTCAGAACGACGTAGGTAAACAAAAGCGCCGCAGCTTCAATGAGGCTGCGGCGGTTTTAGTTTGCAGGAGGAGCGTTATGAATTAATCGCGTTGCTGTTGAATCGATTCGAGGTATTTGACGAGCGAGTAAATCTGCGCTTCTTTCTCAAGGTCGCCCTGTGTGCGGCGCAAGACCGTGCCCCAGACCGGCATCCGTGATGTGCCGTGCGCGGCCACCGCTTTTTCGCCGTCGATCTTGGTCTGTACTTCATAGAACGGGAACTTCTCGCCCGGCGGTTGCAGCATCGTCAGGTCAGGCGGCGTGCCCTTGAGCGCCATCGCCACCGGCCCCTGGCCTTTGCCCCTATCGCCGTGACAGCTCGCGCAGTATTGCGTGAACAGCTTCTTGCCCTTGGTTACATAGCCCGACCTATCGGCAGACTTCTGCGCCATCGCGGTCGGGGCCGACAACGCCCACATCGAAATCGCGGCGACGGCCAGGATGGTTGCCATGGTGAACAGGTTTCGTTTCATCTCTTCCCCTTTCTATTTGCCAGCAATATGCACGTCACGCGGAGGCCGTTGAATAACTAAATCGGGATGCTCGCGCATGAGCGTTTTCAGCAGATGGCAGTCCCAGCAAACGGGCTTCGCCGCTTCCAGCGCCGCCGGGATGTTCTCGGCGCGCAAGTCCTGCCACTCAAGGGTGCGGCCATCGGGACTTAACAACGCCGGTTTGTGATCGTACAGATGACTCTCGCCGAACGGCTTGCCGCAGAAGACGCAGGACTTCTCTCTGTACCAACTTATCAAAATGTTATGCACCTTACACTCTTCCGGGGCCAGCTCGATCTGCAACAAGCACTCCTGCCCGCGGTCGTGGCGTTCGGGCCAGCGCGAGCATGCGTTCAAGCGCAGGTCGGGCGGGCCGACGACGGCGCTGAGCGCCGCGTGCTTAATGTCTACGTCAACGGCGGCGGGCTGGCGCGTCTCCGGGCAGGTGACGAGGTGTTTGCCGCGATAGCGCGCAATCGTGCCGACGACCAGCGGCACCACGAAATAGATGATCGTGAACGCGACGATGGCGATGACCAGATAGGCTTCGATTGACATCTCTCACCTCCTTTGCGCGCCCGTGTTGCCGTGTGGCTTAAGCTACGGACGGACGGCGGCTGGGCGCGGCACTCGGTGGCCTTCGGCGCTGCCGGCGAATCGGTACTCAAGCATCTCCGGCAGGTGGGTGGCCGGGTCATAACCGCCGACGACGACGGTGAAGTGGTCGGCGGCCTCGCGCTCGACAGGCTCGCAATGGAACGACACGACCAGCTTGCCCTGTTGGCCGTTCTCGCGCGTGTAGACGTAGGTGCAAGGCTCGCCCCTGGCCATACGCTCGTCGTCGTGAACGATGATGTATTCGCCTTTGAGAATCACGTCGAGCAGCTTGACCGGCTCGTTAAACTGCAAGACCGCCTTTTGCATTTTCGCCTGACCGGCAACGCCGGATGACGACACCGCGCCGACCACTAACAGCGCGCCAATGAGTAATAGTCCAAAGCCGTAACGTCTCATGATGTCACCTCCTGATCGGGGCGCGGCAGGCCGAGCGATTCGCGCCTCGCCGATAATTTACCTTCCGGGCCTCACTATAGAGTCTTGTCAGGCGCGCGGCTATGACCCCTGTCACCCTTGATTGTGACAGCCGTCACAGGCTCGCCCGATCTGTTCAATCGACAGACTCTTGCGCCCGCCGGTGCAGCAAGCGCGCGGCGACGTGAATGAAATCGCGCTCAGTGAGGATGCCGATCAAGCGGTCCTCTTTGACGACCAGCAGGCAATCCGCGTGCTCGCGTCGCATCAACGCGATGGCGGCAAGCGTTGGCATATCAGGCGGAATGACGAGCGGGTCGCGCCGCATCATCTCGCCGACGGCAATCGGCTCGGCCCGGTTCTGAGTGGCCGGCTCGGCAAGCCGCCGCAGCACTTCAAAGACCGAGATCAGCCCGACGAGCCGCCCCCGCTCATCTTCGACGGGAACGTGGCGGACGTGCCGCCAGTCCATCAAGCTGATGACCAGCTCAAGCGGCTCGTCTTCGTGAACCGTGAACAGGTCGGTTGTCATAAACTCTTCGACGGTTATGTAACTGGCGCGCGCCATCGCTTCCTCCTCGATCTCGGCCAGCGGCCACGTGTGTACGGGATTGCCTTCGCTCTGACGATGCACCATCGTAGCCACCAGCGAGGTTAAGGCTTCGTCCCGCGTCCCGCGCTTCGACATCCCCGCGAACGAATTCATCATCCACTGCGCGCCGGTCTGCCCCGTGCGCACGCGCTCTTCGATGATGTCGAGGTAATGATCGGCGTCGCTGATCTCGTGCGCCCGCAGGCCATCGCGCGCGGCGGGTAACAGGTGATTGAGAATCAACTCCTGCGCCGGTATGACGCGCCCGCCGAACCATGTGAATTGCGCGTCTAATCCGAGTTGCGACGCGGCCTGAAAATTTGCCTTCGCCCGCTCGAACGGCATCGCGCCGGCCACATCCGTATACTCGCGCGACAGCCCGCTCATCAGGCCAAAGAAGAAGGCCGCGTTCGCCACTTCGTCACTGACCGTCGGCCCCGATGGCAAGGCTCGCGCTTCGATGCGCAGGTGCGGGCGGCCTTCGGTGACGCCGTAACAGGCGCGGTTCCAGCGCCACACCGTGCTGTTGTAAGCCCGCAGCGCGTTCAGGTTCGGCACGCGCCCTTCGCGCAGCATCTCGAATGGGTCTTCGGTCTCGCAACTGCCGAGCAGCACGCGAAAGCGCGCGATGTCTTCCTCATAGAGTTCCGTCACCGACTGCCTGACCCATTGATTGCCGAAGCTCACGCGCGGGCTGCGCTCGCGCAGGTGATAGCTGGCGTTGCGCGTGTCGATGGACTGCTCGAACAGTGGAATGCGCGTCTCGCGCCATAGCCTGCGCCCGAACAGCAGCGGCGAATTGGCCGCCGCCGCCAGCACCGGCGCGGTCACGACCTGCGCCAGGTTGTAGAGGTTGGCGAACTCTTCAGCGCCGGTCTGAAAATGAATTTGAAAGCTCGTGCAGCAGGCTTCCATCATCCACGTCTCGTGGCGCAAGTTGAGTTCGTCCTGTCCCTTGATCTTGAATTCGTAGGCCCAGCCGCGCAGGTGTTTGAGCGCGTCATTAAGCAAACGGTAACGCGGCTGTGGCGTCATCTGTTCAAGGCCGAGGTCGCTCTTGCGTATGGTCGGCAAGATGCCAACCAGCGCCACCTCTGCGCCGCACTCATTCGCGGCCTCACGCGCCTGCTCAATCAAAAAATCGATCTGCCGTTTCATACGGCCCAGACAGTCGCCACGAAAAACCAGCGGGTCGAGATTGATTTCGAGATTGAAGAGGGCGATTTCGTGAGTGTAATGCGGATCACGAATGCGCTTAAGCAGTTCGGTGGCGACGGGCGCGGGCCGCCACGCCGGATTGACGAGAAAGAGTTCCTGTTCCGCGCCGATGCGCCGCGTGTCGGTTTCGATCAACCCGGCGGCGATGATTTGCCGCAACGCGCGCAGGTCGTCGAGCAGCGCGCGAATGAAAACGCGCAGTTCCTGCGGGGCGGTCTCGTCCCTGACCTGTTGTTGGCCCATCACACTCCAATGATGAATGATGAATGCGCAATGATGAATGATGAATGAAAGAGAAAAAGGCAGCCGGATTATTTATCGATCATCTGTAGATAATCCCCTGCCGCTTCCTCCCCTTATTCATCATTCCGCATTCATCATTTTTTGTAGGAGGCCAGCACCTTCATGTAGTTGGCGCGCTCGAAGGCGGCTGGCTCAATGACGTGCTGCTGGCTCATGCTGCCGATCATCTGCGTGACCGACTCGTAATCGTGTTCTTCCATCCACTGCTTCATCTCAACGAGCACGTCGCCCAGACGGCGTGTGCCCTTTTGCAGCAGCTCGGAGGCCATCATCACGACCTTCGCGCCGGCCATCAGTCCCTTGAGCGCATCTTGATAGGTGTGCACGCCGCTGGTGATAGCGAAGTCGAGCGGCACACGACCATAAAGAATCGCCACCCAGCGCAGCGGCAACCGCAAGTCGTCCGACGAGCTGAGCTTCAAACTCGGCACGACTTCGAGGCTTTCGAGATCAAAGTCCGGCTGGTAGAAACGGTTGAACATCACCAGCCCTTCTGCGCCGCCTTCGTAGAACCGCTGCGCCATACTGGCCAGCGAGCTGAAGTATGGACTGAGCTTCATGGCGACCGGAATCTCGACGTTGTTCTTCACGTCGTGCAGGATGTCCGTGTAGATGTATTCGACCTCTGCGCCGGTCAGGTAGCTGCTGGTCGGAATGTAATAAACATTCAATTCGAGCGCGTCCGCGCCGGCCTCTTCAATCATTCCGGCATATTCGATCCAGCCGCCGGTCGAAACGCCGTTGAGGCTGCCGATGATGGGAATGTCAACCGACGCTTTGGCCTTGCGGATCAGCTCAAGGTACTCGTCCGGGCCGACGTTGTAGCGATCCATTTCGGGGAAATAGTTAAGCGACTCGGCATAGCTGTCGCTGCCGTGACTGAGGTAGTAATCGAGGTAATAACTCTCCGATGTGATCTGTTCTTCAAACAGCGAGTACATCACCACCGCCGCCGCGCCATCGTCTTCGAGCTGGCGTATGCCGTCGAGCGTGTGCGACAGCGGCGACGACGACGGAACCAGCGGGTTCTTCAGGGTCAATCCCAGATACTCTGTTCGCATGTCCATAGCGTTCTCCTGAGTGAGTAGCTTGTCTAAGATGTTCGCCGGCTCTTCAGCCTTTCCATGAAGAGAGTCGGGTTCGCTAACTCCGCAGCCCGCTTCAGCGGGCTTACCCGCAGGGCAATTAGGCCAGCCGTTTACGGCTGGTTAAGGCCACCGAATCAAACCTCTGAAGGGCGCTTTAGCGTCCTTCTCATCTCGGCTTTAGCCTTTTGGATACGAGTGGCTCAAGCCGATTGCCGTAAGCCCGTTGAAACGGGCTAGGAATTATTTGCCGCCGCGAACCAGCCGTAAACGGCTGGCCTATCTGCCCTGCGGGCAAGCCCGCTGAAGCGGGCTGCGGAATTCACCGGCAGAGGCGATTGGCCGACAGAGGCGAATCACCGGCAGAGGCGAATCGCCGGCAGAGGCGAATCGCCGGCAGAGGCGATTGGCAGGCAGAGGCGAATCGCATCGCTTATGACTTACCATTCGCCTCCGCCGAGTCATTTAAGCTTTGCCATCTCCGTTGGCCAGCTTCTTGTAATGACGCCAACGCTCGTTGACGGCTTGCTGCGCCTGGCCGAGCAGGTACTTCGCCGCTTCCGGGTCGCTCTGTTGCAGGATGCGGTAGCGCCCTTCCGTGTAGATGTAATCCTTCAGCGCCAGCGACGGGTCTTTCGAGTCGAGCTGGAACGGGTTCTTGCCGTCTGCGGCGATGCGCGGGTCGAAGCGGTAAAGCGGCCAGTAACCCGAATCGACCGCCATCTTCTGGTGCGTCAGCCCTTTCGTCATATCAATCGCGTGCGCGATGCAGTGTGAGTAGGCGATGATGATCGAAGGCCCATCGAAGGCTTCGGCTTCGATGAACGCCTTGACCGTCTGCAAGTCGTTCGCGCCCATCGCCACCTGCGCGACGTAGACATTGCCATAACTGGTCGCCATCAAGCCGAGGTCTTTCTTGCCCGTCGGCTTGCCGCCGGCGGCGAATTTTGCCACCGCGCCCATCGGCGTTGCCTTCGACGCCTGGCCGCCGGTGTTCGAGTAAACCTCTGTGTCGAGCACGAGGATGTTGACGTTCTGGCCGCTCGCCAGGACGTGATCCAATCCGCCGTAGCCGATGTCATAGGCCCAGCCGTCGCCGCCGATGATCCAGACGCTCTTCGGCACTAGCGCGTCGGCCACCGCGAGCAGGTCGCGGGCTTCCGACTCGCGCCGGTCGCGCAGCTTTGCCTTTAATGCCTGGACGCACTCGCGGCGGATCATAATCGCTTCGTCGGTTGCTTCAACAGGCTTGACGAGACACGCCGTCAGCGCGTCGCCGATGATCGGCTGCAAACGCTCAGCGAGACTGCGAGCGTATTCGCGCTGATGGTCTATGGCCATACGCATGCCGAGTCCGAATTCGGCGTTGTCTTCAAACAGCGAGTTGCTCCAGGCCGGGCCGCGCCCTTCGGCGTTGATCGTGTAAGGCGTCGTCGGCAGGTTGCCGCCGTAGATGCTCGAACACCCTGTCGCGTTAGCGATGATGGCGCGGTCGCCGAACAACTGCGTAACGAGCTTGACGTAAGGCGTCTCGCCGCAGCCCGAACACGCGCCCGAAAACTCGAACAGCGGTTGCAGCAGTTGAATGTTCTTAATGTTATTGAACTTCAACTGGCCGTTCTTCTGTATGTCGGGCAACGTGAGAAAGTAATCCCACCACTCGCGCCCCTTCTCGCGCAGCGGCAACTGCTCAACCATATTGAGCGCCTTGCGCGAGACGTTGCTCTTATCTTTGGCCGGGCAGACCTCGACGCACAACTGACAGCCCGTGCAGTCTTCGACGGCGACCTGAATCGTGTACGCCTTCTCGCCCAGCTCGCGCCACTTCGCCGGCATCGAGCGGAAGCCTTCGGGCGCACCAGCGAGCAAGCCTTTGTCGCAGACCTTGGCGCGAATCGTCGAGTGCGGGCAGACCATAATGCACTTGCCGCATTGTATGCAGAGGTCTTGTTCCCATAGCGGCACGTCCTGCGCGATGTTGCGTTTCTCCCACGCGGCAGTGCCGACCGGGTAGGTGCCGTCAATCGGGAAGACGCTGACCGGCAACTGATCGCCGCGACCGGCGATGATCGGCGCGGTCACATCTTTGACGAAGCTGGGCGCGTAATCGGGCACGACCGGCGCGAGGTCGAACTCACTGGTCGCGCGCTCTGGCACCGTCACTTCGTGTAAGTGCGCCACCGCCGCGTCAACGGCGCGATAGTTCTGTTTGACGACCGCATCGCCGCGCCGCCCGTAGGTCTTCTTGATCGACTCCTTGATCTTCTCAATCGCTTCTTCGCGCGGCAGCACGCCGCTGATGGCGAAGAAGCAGGTCTGCATAATCGTGTTGATGCGAATGCCCATGCCTGTCTCTTTGGCAACGGCGACCGCGTCAATGATGTGCAGCTTGAGCCGCTTGTTGATGATCGTCTCTTGCACAGAGCGCGGCAGGTGCGGCCACACGTCGTCCACGCCATAAGGCGCGTTGAGCAGGAAGGTCGCGCCTTCGTCAGCGAACTCCAGCACATCGTAGCGTTCGAGGAAGTTGAACTGGTGACAGGCGACAAAGCTGGCGCGGCGAATCAGGTAGGTGCTCTGTATCGGGCGCGGCCCGAAGCGCAGGTGCGACACGGTCACGGCTCCCGACTTCTTCGAGTCGTAGACGAAATAGCCTTGCGCGAAATTCGGCGTCTCTTCGCCGATGATCTTCACGGAGTTCTTGTTGGCGCTCACGGTACCGTCCGCGCCCAGTCCCCAGAAGAGGCCGCGCACCACATCCGCAGGCTCGGTGTCGAACGATTCGTCATAGTCGAGGCTGCTCATTGTCACATCGTCATTGATGCCGATGCAGAAATGATTCTTCGGATACGGCTTCGCCAGCTCGTCATAAACCGCTTTGACCATCGCCGGCGTGAACTCTTTCGACGCCAGGCCGTAGCGACCGCCGACGACGACCGGCAAGCGATCAAAGCGGCCCTCGTTGCTCATCAGGCTTTCAGTAATGGCGGTTACAACATCCTGATAGAGCGGTTCGCCGGCGCTGCCCGGCTCTTTGGTGCGGTCGAGCACGGCGATAGCGCGGGCGCTCGCGGGCAGGGCGGCCAGCAGGTGGCGGTTCGAGAACGGGCGGAAGAGGCGGACTTTCAGCAGGCCGATCTTTTCGCCGCGCGCGACCAGCGCGTTGACCGCTTCTTCAGCCGTCTCCGCGCCCGATCCCATCATCACGATGACGCGCTCGGCGTCTGCTGCGCCGACGTAATCGAAGAGGCGATAGCGCCGGCCCGTCGCTTCGGCGAACTTGTCCATCACCGCTTCGACGATAAACGGCGCGGCGAGGTAGAACGGATTGGCGCGCTCGCGCGACTGGAAGAAGACATCAGGGTTCTGCGCTGTGCCGCGAATCACCGGATGATCGGGCGACAACGCCCGCTCGCGGTGTGCGCGAACCAACTCGGCGTTGAGCACGGCGCGAATCTCTTCGTCGGCGAGCCGCGTGATCTTCGACACTTCGTGCGAGGTGCGAAAGCCGTCGAAGATGTGCAGGAAGGGCACGCGCGATTCGAGCGTCGCGGCCTGCGCGATCAGCGCGAAGTCCATCACCTCTTGATTCGAGTTCGAGAAGAGCATGCCCCAGCCCGTCGAGCGCGTCGCCATCACATCGCTGTGGTCGCCGAAGATCGACAGCGCGTGCGTAGCGACGGCGCGGGCGGCGATGTGAAAGACGGTGCTGGTCAGCTCGCCGGCGATCTTGAACATATTCGGAATCATCAACAGCAAGCCCTGGCTTGAGGTGAAGGTCGTCGAGAGCGTGCCGGCTTGCAATGTGCCGTGCACAGCGCCCGCCGCGCCGCCTTCAGATTGCATCTCGCGGACGAGCGGCGACATTCCCCAGATGTTCTTTTCGTGGAGCGCCGTCCACGCATCGGCGAACTCGCCCATCGGCGATGACGGCGTGATCGGGTAGATGGCGATCACTTCATTGGTCTTGTAAGCGACGTATGCAGCGGCTTCGTTGCCGTCAAGCGTGACTTGCTCGCGCCTCATGAAAAATCCCCCTATCGAAGTCTTCAGAGTGAGCGTAAAAGAAAACGGTGTGCCGTAGATCACAAAGGACTGAATCAAGCTGATAAGACTTGCAATATGAGCATTAGTCGCGTGCGCGCCATTGTCGCTGATAAATCTGAAGGGGAAAGCGAACCAGCCGAATGCGCGAAAATCCCCGATTGACGCGATGCGCCGGGTTAGAGGTTGATCCTGATTAATTCAGATGAATGCCTAATCGTGACAAGTGACGGCAGCGTTGGATTCTTTCAAGAGGCGAATGATGTCGATGTGACTGCGCGGCGTGGCGCGCAGGGCGCTCCAGCCTCTGGCGTTACGATACGTCGAATCAGCCCCATTGAAGAGCAACGTCTTGACGGTTTCGGTGTGACCTTTCGAGGCGGCTTCCATCAATGCCGTCCAGCCGGCGTTGTCGGTAGCGGTCGGGTCTGCGCCGCGCTCAAGCAGCACGGCGACGGTGTCGCTGTGGCCGGCGAATGCGGCTTCTATCAACGGCGTGCGGCCTATCGCGTCGCGCTCGTCGGCGCGTGCGCCTCTGTCGAGCAGCTCGCGCACAGCCGCCGCGTCGCCGATCAAAGCCGCTCGCATCAGCACGGCCTGCCGGTCGGCGGGCGGCGCGTCCGCGACTGGACGTTCAAGGAAAGCTCGCACCGTCTCCTTGTGAATTTGACCTACGGCATGAATCACCACGTCCCGGCCCTCGCTCTCTTCCGGCACTGCGCCGAAGTTATATTCGAGACAGGCTACGCTCGCGCCGCGCATTCACAGGGCCATCTGACCTGCCGTGCGCCGAATCGACCTGCACGCATCACGGGATTGATGCAAGCCTAGTTTGCCGCAGCCGTGCGCGCATACGCTATGACTGGTGTCACGGCTGGTCGTGACCGTCGTCACACGCTGATGTTTGTTATAGAGTGTATCTGGAAAGCCCTGAAGGGGCGCAATTCGATAGCCCGGCGCAGCGCGCCGGGTACAAGCAGCAGCAAGCACACAAGCCCTGAAAGGGCGCAATACAATTCATTATTGCGCCCTTTCAGGGCAATGGCATTAAGTTAAGGATTCAGCGACCTGGAACCGCCAAGTTGAGGCAATGCAAATGGTTGAACCCATTCAAGCTCTCCGAAACGGGTTTTTCTTAACTTAATGCCATTGCCCTTTCAGGGCTTGCTGATTTGCACCGCTTCTACCCCAGGGCGATGCCCTGGGCTATTGAATCCTGCCCCTTCAGGGCTTCGTCTTTTCTTTCAGCGGTAACTATCAACAGGGCGTCCTTGAGGACTCTTGTGGAATATACCTAAAGGGGTGGTCGTATCACGAATTGACCAGCGCTTCGAGCGCCGGCTTGTTGCGGATGATGAGCGTTGAGCCTTTGACGTAAATATATTGCTTGTTCTTGAAGTCGCCGAACAGTCGCGTCACCGTCTCGCGCGACGAGCCGATGATCTGCGCGATCTCTTCGTGCGTCAGCGTCAGCTTCAATTGAACCCCTTTGTCCGAAGGCTTGCCGTTGCGCTCGCACCATTCGAGCAGCAGCTTGGCCATCTTCTCTGAAGCCGAATGCGATAGTCCTAGCGAACGGACGTGCTCGTGCGTCGAATGATAACTCTGGCTCAGGTACTCGGCGGCGCGCAAACAGATGACGCCGTGCTCGGTCAGAAAGCGCAGAAAGTCTTCGCGGCGGATGAAGTTCACCTGGCACGGCGCGAGGGTTTCGGCGGTGACTTCGTAAGGCTTGCCGGAGATGGTCGCGCTCAAACCCATCAGCTCGCCCGGTTCGGTAATCTGCGTAATCAACGCCTTGCCTTCGCCCGAACAGGTGGTCAGCTTGACGCGTCCCGAACAGAGCATAAAGACACCGCGCGGCGACTGGCCTTCGACAAACAGCATCGCGCCTTTGGGGAAGATAGTGCTGTACTTGAGGGTTTCAAACTCCTTCAGCAGATCGACCGGCAGGTCACAGAAGAAGGCACTGGTGCGCAGGCGGCACTCGACGCAATTCTCGATGATCTCCATTCCATATGGTGAATGCATAACGTCTCTCCGCCTATCGAAATTTCGGGCGGCTGTCCCCTCCACTGGTCACAGCCGCCTTTCCATAACCCTTGGGTCTACCCTGATCAGAAGGATGCACATCAGCCTAGTGCAATAAAAAGGCCGAAGCCATTTTGAACAGTTACAGCCATCTCGACGCGAATCGCGCCGCCCGGCTGTGGAATGTCACCCAAAGGCTGCGGGAAAGCTCGCAGCGATTTGCACGGCCCGCGCTTGCGCGGCGGCGGCATTGCCGGCAACAATAAGAAAGCAGTTTTTGCGCTCGCCCTGGACGCTTGCCAACATTCGCAGAGGTTATCTATGAAGCACAGGCAGGCCAAGCCAATGAAAGGCATCCTTGCAGGCGCGCTGGCCGGACTGGTCGGCGGCCTGGTAATGAATCAGTTTCAAACCCTGTGGAGCAAGCTGAGCGGCGAAGATACACGCTCGGAACACGCTCACCCGCCGCGCCAGAACGTCGCTCCGCGCAATCTTCACGGCGAGAAGCAATCGCAGAAAGAAGAAGCGCCGGCGACCGTCAAAGCCGCCGACGCCATCGCACGCGGCCTGTTCGATCATCGCTTGACCAAAAGCGAGCGCCGCGTCGCCGGCCCGGTGATGCATTACGCCTTCGCCGTCAACACGGGGATGATCTACGGCGCGCTGGCTGAATTAACGCCGGTGGCTACGGTCGGCTTCGGCCTGCCGTTCGGCGCGGCGGTGTGGGCCGTGGCCGACGAGGCGGTGGTGCCGGCGCTGGGCCTATCGAAACCGCCGACCGAATACCCGCTGTCGAATCATCTCTATTCGCTGGCGTCGCACTTCGTCTACGGCGCGAGCACGGAAGCGGCGCGACGGTTAGCCCGCCGCCTGCTGTGAAGGAATGATGAACGACGAATGCGCCGTGGTCTGCAAGCGGCGACCGGCGTCATTGCCGCCGCTTCAATCGGTAAAGGTAGACGCGTCCGTGCCAGTCGGTCGGAAAGGACGGCACGACGAGCTGAAAGCGCTCGCTCGACGCGCCGACTCTCAACTCTGGAAAGGCGCTGACCGGCAAGCCTTCATCGCGCTGGCAGACAATGTAATCTATGCCACGTTGTTCGAGGTCGGCGAGAAGGGCTTTCGGCTCTGGCGACAGCCCGGTCGAAGGGATGAAACGCTCCGGCGGAATCCGGGTCAGCGCCGGAAGCCCGGCGTCATCGCACAGGACGCGAATGTTGGTGTCGCTCTCATAGATGTTTTGCAGATTGTTGGCGAGAATCTGCCGGGCTGAAGTCTGCCGCGCCGTCTCGCGCGCGTCGCGTATCTGCGTGCGGGCTTCGACGCCGCAGACCACCGCGATGGTAATGGTCATTACTATTGCCAGCCGCCGCTTGCCGCGCGCTACTTGCACAGCCGCCCACGCCGCCAGCGGCGTCCCCATCGAGAAGAAGATCAATCCGTACCGCTCCCATATATCCGGCTGATTGCCGCTCAGAAAAGCGGCAACCAGAAAGCCGAGATAGGCGAAGAAGAAGACCGCCGTCGCCAACACGGCCAATCGCTCATTCGCCAACACAGCCAATCGTTCATCGCTCTCTTGTCGCGGTCTGGTTATTAATCTCTGCTTGAAAATCAACCCCGCCGCGACAAAGCAGCCGAGCAACACCACGGGGTTGGCAGAATGAATCAGGCTATCGGCATTGCGTTGCAGGCGGGCCAGCGACAGCGTTTGCAGATGCGGGTAAGCGGTCAGGAGTTCGTTGACGTAACGGCTGCGCTCGTGAAAGTAGGCCAGAAAGTCTCCGGTCGCCGCCCAACAGATCACCATCCACAGTAACGGCGCGACCAGCAACAACGCGCAACGCCTGATTGAGACGCGCCCCACCGTGAGCCATTCTATGGCCGGCAGCAAAGCGATCAGCATCCAGCTTTCAACGCGAATGAAACCGGCCAGCACTGCGCACACGGCAGCCGTCGTCCAGCGACGAGTGATCGCCGCATAAAGACTGCCCATCACAGCCAGCGTGTGCGGCACTTCGGTCAGCGTGAAAGCCGAGTAGAGCACGTGCAGCGGGTTCACGGCCATGAGCAGCGCGGCGGCGAGAGCGACCGTTTTGTTCGTAGTCAATCGCCAGGTCAGCAAGTAGACCAGCGCGCAAACGCCTACACCGCAGAAGGCCGACACCAGCTTGGAGACGTAGACCGGGTGATTCGTCAGCGCGCTCAACAACGCACAGACGAATTGATAGAGAGGCAGCCAGAAATTGAACAGGGTCTTGAGCGAGAACGTGCCGGCAACCAGATTGGCGCGCATCCGCTCGATGGTTTCGAGATAAGAGTATGCATCGCCGTCGGGGTTCGGCAGGCTGAAAGCGAGCCAGATTCTCGGCGCGGCGGCGATGCTCAACAAGAGTGCCCACCACCTTGCCTTCGGCCATCGCTTGAACGTTCCGTTTTTCTCGCGCTGCCTCGCACTCGCGGTCATAGGTCTTCCGTTCAAGGCAAGAGCACAACTTTGCCGACTAGCGCCGTGTCAGTCTGTGGGCCGACGGCTTCGACCGTGCCCGCGACTTTGTAACCGACGACCGCCGCATCACGACCGTCCTTCTTCGTCGGTGATGATGGCTTTGACGTGTGCGTTGAGCCGTCGCATACCGCGTATCCAGCGGTCGTAATCGTCCGCTTTGCGACGAAAGTAATCGAGCACTTCCGGGTGAGGCAGGATCAAGAAACGTTCGTCGCGCAAGCCTTCGACGACTATGGCGGCGACTTCATCAGCGTCGAGCGCGCCGTCACGCAGGAACGCGCCGCCGCGCGCACGTTCGAGCATATTCGTCCGCACGCCTTGTGGGCAAAGGCAAGAGACCTTGATGCCTTGCTCGCCATAAGTGATCGCCAGCCACTCGGCGAAAGCGACCGCCGCGTGCTTGGTCACAGAGTACGGCGCGGAGCCGACCTGCGTGAGCAGGCCCGCCGCCGAGGCGGTCTGCAATAAGTAACCTTCGCCACGTTCGAGCATCTGCGGCAGCACCGCCCGCGCCGCGTAGATGTGCGCCATCACGTTGACGCTCCAGATGCGTTGCCAGCCTTCGTCGCTCGCCTCTGGCCCACCATCGAGCGCGATGCCCGCGTTTGAGCAGAAGAGGTCAACGCGCCCAAACGTTTCGGTCGCCCTGGCAACGAGGTTAATCACATCGGCTTCGACGGCGACGTTGGCGGCGACAGCGAGGCCATCGATTGATTGCGCGACTTCGGCAGCGCCGGCTTCATCAATATCAGCGGCGACGACTCGCGCGCCTTCAGTGGCGAAGCGACGACAGAGCGCCCGCCCGATGCCGGTCGCGCCGCCTGTGACGACGGCGACTTTGTCTTTCAATTCCATGCGATCCTCTCGCGCAAAAGAATGACTTCACCTGATAGCCAGGTTGCGCAGAGGATATGCAAATCACTGCGGATTGTCTAGCGATGTGGCAAAGTGATGAGTGATGAGTGATGAGTGATGAGTGCAAGACCATCCCTTGCCACGCTTCATCACTCATCACTCATCACTCATTACTTCGTACCGGCGTAGGTTGCGGCGAGGTCATCGAGCATCTTGCGTAGTTGCGCCTCCGTGAGCCACTGGCCGCGCAGCATCACGCCGACGCGCCGCGACACATTCGCCACGTCTTTGAGCGGGTTGTCTTCAACGAGAATCAAATCGGCGCGACGGCCTACGGCGACTGTGCCGAACTCGTTTTCGGCTTTGAGGTAGACGGCAGGGTTGCGCGTCCCTGCGGCGAGAATTTGATAAGGCGTCAGGCCGGCGCGCATCATCGCCTGCATCTCTCGATGAAGCGAGAAGCCGGGCACGCTGAACAACTGCGGCGCGTCCGAACCGAGCATCACCCTGCCCGTGTCGTCCTGCAAAGCCTTCAACACTTTGTTGCGCAACTCAAGCACGCGCTGGCCCGGCTTCGGGTCGGGGTTCTGCGCCAACTGCCCGGCGCGCTGCTGCGCCCACTGACTAATCATCGGCGGCGGCATATACTTCAGCTCCGGTCGCTGCTTCAACGACTCGATGCCCTCTGTTCCCATAAAGGTTTGCCATAGCGCCATCGTCGGCACGACCCACGCGCCGGCCTCACGCGTCGCTTTGATGAGCGCCGGTATTTTGCGCTCATCGAGGTAATCGGCGAACTTCTGCGCGTGCGTCATCGGGTCGGCGTTACGCACCGGCGAATCGTCCGCCTCTAACTCTTCAACGTAGCCGTCGAGGTGCTCAATCGTTGATTGCCCGGACTTGAGCGCGTGCGGCAACCCGACATCATTCGGCACGTGCCCGCCGAACGGCATGCCGACTTCTTTGGCCGTCTTCACAATTGCGTCATACGTCGCCAGCGATAGTCCTTCGTGAATCTTCAGCAGGTCAAAGCCGGCCTGCTTATACTCGCGGACTTTCTGCGCGCCCTCTTCAGGCGAATGCACCGACTGGCCGGTCATCGCCGGCCCGGCGACATAAAGCCGTGGGCCGAAAACTTCGCCGCGCAGTATGCTGTCTCTTAGAGCCGGATGATTCGGAAAGCCGAACATACCGCGAACCGTAGTAACGCCGTTGGCGACGAACAGGAGAAGAAAGGAGCGAGCGACGGCTTCGCCTTGATTCGGGTGCGGCAGGTGGCCGTGCATCTCGGCGAGGCCGGGCATCAAGTACTTGCCTTTTGCTTCGACGCGCAATGCGCCGGCGGGGACTTTGACTTTCGCGCTGGGGCCGAGTTCCGCGATGCGGTCGCCGCGAACGATGACGGTCTGGTCTTCGATAACGCGCTCGCTATCCATCGGCACGACGTTGACGCCGACGAAAGCGACGGGCTGATCTTTCGCGCCTTCGCTTGCGGCCTCTTTGGCAAAGACGAGGCCGTTGGTGATCAATAGCGTCAGGGCGAGTAGAGCGGCTTTGATCTTCATTCGAGTCTATCCTTGGATGAGAGAGATTCCACTGGTGTGTCGCTAGAAATTCGCGTTGAGCATAGCAGCCCGTACGAAAAAGCACACGCCGAGAAATGACGAGCCGGCCCGCGCCAGTGACGAAGCGGCTCAGCGGCGTGACGAATGCCGATGCAGGAATGTGCGCTGACATCGCGGCGCGAAGCGGCTATCATTATCGCTCTCGCTGAATCGCAACTTGATCTTGAAGGAGAAGAGATGAGCATAGACCGCAGGGACTTTATAAAATTGGGCGCGCTCGGCGCGCTCGCGTTCGCGGAGAACCCGAAAGAACTGCTCAGACAAGACGCCGGGCAGATTCCGAATATGGCGAAGCAGGCGAAGCCGATCACCCGCGAAGAATACGTCGAGCGACAGGAACGCGCCCGCCGTTATATGCGCGAGGCCGGCATCAATGCGGTGATGCTGACCGGCGGCACGAGCCTTAACTATTTCACCGGCACGCAGTGGGGCACGAGCGAGCGAATGTTTGCGGCCCTCATCCCGGCCAAAGGCGAGTTGGCATTCGTCACGCCGGCCTTTGAGAAAGACCGCGCGATGGAGCAGATCAAGTTCGCCGGCGATGTGCGGACGTGGGAAGAAGACGAAAGCCCTTATCAACTGGTCGCGCAGGTTCTCAAAGATCGCGGCATCACCGCAGGCAAGCTCGGCATAGAAGAGACGGTCGATTATCGCTTCTCGAATGGCGTCGCTCGCGTCGCGCCGGCCATCGAGCTGACGAGCGCCGACCCGGTGACGGCGCGCTGCCGCGGCGTCAAGACGCAACACGAGCTCGACCTGATGCGGCTGGCCAATCAGATTACGCTGAAGGCATACGACATTGCGCTCAAGTCATTGCGCGAAGGGATGACGCACGTCGAGTTAGGTCAGAAGATCGCTGCCGCGCACCGCGAGCTTGGCGCAGGGGGCAGCGCGTTGGTTCTGTTCGGCGCGTGGTCGGCGTCACCGCACGGCACGGTGACGCCGCAGAAGCTGAAGGAAGGCGACATCGTTCTGGTTGATGGCGGCTGCTCGGTGATGGGTTATCAATCTGACATCACCCGCACGACCGTCTTCGGCAAGCCGTCGGAGAAACAGCTCAAGGTGTGGGATATCGTTAAGCGCGCGCAGGCCGCCGCATTGAAAGCAGCGCGTCCGGGCGTCGCCTGCGAAGACATAGATGCGGCGGCGCGAAGGGTGATCGAAGAGGCAGGCTACGGGCCGGGATATAAATACTTCACGCATCGCGTTGGTCACGGCATCGGCATGGACGGCCACGAGTGGACTTACTTGGTGCGCGGCAACCAGACGAAACTGGAAGCCGGTATGACCTTCAGCGACGAGCCGGGCATCTACATCCCCGGCGAATTCGGCGTGCGGCACGAAGACATTATGGTCGTCACGGAGAAAGGCGCAGAGCTATTCACCGGCCAGGCCGCGTCAATTGATAACCCGTGCAATTGAGCGACGAGGGGACACAGCGAAAAAGACGACGCGGCGAGGGAAGGACACAGTGATAAACCGCTCCTCTTTCCCCGCGTCACCGCGTCACTCTTTCTGCGCGGCGCTGGCAATCTCAGCGGCGAGTCTTTGCATACCGGCGGGGATTCCCTTCTCCAACTCTGCCGTGCCGGCCAGATAATCCGCCGCCCGCTCGCCTTCGAGCGTGACGCGCTGAGTGAGGCGCGTGGCGGCGTCGGCTACGTCTTCAAACTGCCAGTGAAAGCGCACGACCGCGCCCGGCAGGCCGATTTCGATGACGGCGCGGTGGTCGTCTTCGACCTCGATCAGGTGCCAGTTGATCGTCTCGCCGCCGCGCGTTTTTGTCGCGCCACGTGTGCCGGCGGCGAAGGGGCCATCAATCGTGAGTGATTCCACCGACGGGTCGGAGAGCCAGTTCTCAACGTTGCTCCAGAACTGCCACGCGAAAGCGCGGCTGACCGGGCAGTCAACCGCATATTGAAATTCCCACGCCATTGCTTTGCTCCTGTGATGCGCCGCGACTATGCTCGCGCTGGACTACGAATCATTTGGTTGTGCAATCGTTGGCGATTCTACGTCGGTAAAGAGATAAGCGTAAAGCCTCCGACGCTTGCAATGGCGGCGAGCGGCGGCCAAACTCTTAGCAGAACGTAAGGGTCGTTATCAACGAGGTGAACCGATGAAACCACTTGCCAGCCTGGCGCTGCTCGTCTTAGTCGCGCTCGCCGTCGCGGGAATAGAATGGCGCGCCGAGGCGATTAACACAGGCGAACCCCAAGCACAGAAGAAAGGACGACGGATGACCGATAAGATAGTTAAAAGCGATGAAGAATGGCGCAAGCAATTGACGCCGGAGCAGTACGAAGTGACGCGCCACCACGGTACGGAACCCGCCTTCACCGGCGAGTACTGGAATAATCACGAGAAGGGCAAGTATGTCTGCGTCTGCTGCGGCCAGGAGTTGTTCAGCTCCGATACCAAGTTCGATTCAGGGACCGGCTGGCCGAGCTTTTCCCGGCCCATCGATCAAGACAGCGTTGAAGAGAATCGCGACGCCAGCTACGGCATGGTGCGCACGGAAGTGCTGTGCAGCCGTTGCGCGGCGCACCTCGGCCACGTCTTTGACGATGGCCCGCGCCCGACGGGTCTGCGCTACTGTATGAACTCGGCGGCGCTCAAGTTCGTCAAAGACGAAACGAGATAAGCCGGCCACCAGCGGCTACCAGCCCGATTCATTTTTAAAGCGATAAACAGAAAGGCGGCGGGACACTTTGCTATCCCGCCGCCACTTGTTTTAAGGCCGCCGGTTGGCGTTGCCGTTGCGACCGCCCGCACCGCCGGCGTTGCGATTGCCGGCTCCGCCAGCGGTGTTGGTATTGCCTCTGCTTGCTGTGTTGGCATTGCCGAGGCCGCCACCGCCGACGCCGCCGACCGCGCCGCCCGCACTACCAGCGCCGACTTTCGTAGCGGTCTCCTGCGCCATCTGCAAGTGCTGTTGCAGCGTCGGCACCGTACGACCGGCCCATGCCTTCACATCCGTATCAGAGCCGCTGGCCGACTCGCGCTGAAATTCCGACACGTCTTCGGTGTGATCCTTCACCATCATCGTCATATACTCGCGGTCAAAGGCTGCGCCCGACAGCTTAGTTAAACGATCCACGTCATCTTGATGCTGCTGATCGAGCGCGGTTGGCAACGTCACGTTCTTTTGCGCCGCCAGCGACATCAATTCGCTGTTGGCCCGCGAGTGGTCATCTACCATACGCTGGCCGAACTGCTTCACATCATTGCTGGTTCCCTTTTGCGCAGCCATCCGGCCCAACTGCACTTCTTCCAAGCCACCGATTGCCGCTTTGGTCATAAAGTCGCGGTCGCCGCTGCTGACGCCATTGCTGTTGGCGTTGCTGTTGGCCATCGTGCTGTTGGTGTTGCTGTGCGTGTTTGAATTGCTCGAATCCGCGCACGCCGCCATAAGCAGGGTGAAGCTAACGAACAATACGAAAAAGACTGCCGATCCTATTCTTCTAGTCATCGTCAGGTTCTCTCTTCTGATGAATCTGATTTGCCGCGATCTTTACCAGATCGCCAAGCGCCACTTGAGCAATCTACGGAGTCGCGGGCATCAAGCCCTGTCGCCGCGACTCTTGCTGCCGCCAACGGAGATGGACGGGCTAGTGTTGCCGTTCGACGCCGGAATGGTTTCGGCAACGCGCGTGATCGACTGCGCAATCGAGCGCGGACGCGGCGCGTCGCCTTTACCGGCGGGCCAGCCTTCGCGCTGGCGTGCGCGGTCGCCGTCCGTCTCTTCGGTCTGATCGTGAAAAAGAATCTGCTGCGTCGGGTACGGCAGGTCGATGCCGTGCTCGCCGAGCTTGCGCCGTATGGCCGGGATCACGCGATCTCTACCGCGCAGGAAATCGGCGCGACGGCTCTTGGTCCACCAGCGCGCTTTCAAGGTCACGCTGCTGTCGCCGAAGCTGACGGCGAGCACAGACGGCGGCGGCTCCTTTAACACGTCGTCAACTTCGCTGATCGCTTCGAGGATCAACCGCCGCGCTTCATCAATGTCATCGCCATAGCCGATGCCGACCTCCGTCGCCGCGCGTCGCACGTCGTAGGCGTTGAAGACCTTGACGCTTTGCGTGTAGATGGTCGCGTTCGGGATCACAATCAAAAAGCCGTCATAGGTCTTGATGAGCGTCGCCCGCGCTTGAATCTCTTGCACGACGCCTTCGTAACCGGCGACCGCAATCTCATCGCCGAGCTTGAACGGTTGCGCCAGCAGGAGCAGGATGCCGGCCAGAAAGTTTTGCAGGATGTCGCGGAACGCAAAGCCGATGGCGACGCCGCTGATGCCGAGTACCTGTATGAGATCGCGCGCGTGGAATGACGGCAGGACGATGGAGAGCGTCACCAGCAGCATAAACGAAATCACCAGCCACTGGATCAATCGGCCCAGCAGGATGCCGAGATTCTGATGCCGCCTGTGCCTGCTATAGAAGCTAACGATCAGTCGCTTGAGCCAGCCCGAGAGTAATAACGTGATGGCAAACACCACTACTGCGAGAATCAGGTTCGGCAAGATGGCGATAGCGCCGTTGATGATCGAGTTGATTTTTTCCCAGGCTGGCCCGATGTCCAGATTCATTCCCTTACTCCGCACAGGCGGTCAGCCGACCGTCCCGCGCATCTCTCTTTTGATGGGCAGCGTTCAAGTTCGCCAGGCCATCGCTTAACACGGCGACGGCGGAACGCGACAACAGTCGCCGATTCCGCCCAGTGGCGAAACGTCGTCTGGCGCGGCTGACTGCTCACTCAGAAAATCTTCAAATCCAGAGCGCCGCTGTTTCGCTCTTTGCCCGCGTAGTCGGCTCAGGCGCGGGACGCGCGATCAGCGCGCGGGCTTCGGCAAGCCGCGCCTCAAGCGGCAGCCTGCCGCCCTTGACCAGCGCATCAACCAGCTCGACGGCGGTCTGTAGCAGAAATCGCATAGCCGCTTCGTGCGCGAATTCGATGACGATCTGGCAGCGCTCCGGCCCATCGGGGTGGAGCGCGCTGGCGTAATGGACAGGAATGCCGGCCAACGTCGCCAGCTCCAACGCGACGCGCGCCGCGATGTGCCCAAAGCCGATGCGCGCCGCCTTGCGCTCGCTCGCGCTGCCGGCCATACCGTTCGCGCAATGATGCTGGTTGATGCCCGGCAGCAGCGTCAGCAACTGGCTCATAAAGCCTGTGACCTCGTGCGTCTCTTTGCGCGCCAAATCTTCCAGATGCACCGTCGCCACGAGCACAGGCTTACGGTGATAGCCGTTTTTCCCCTTGACCGTTTTGATCTTTTCGGTTCGCATAGCCGCGTCCTCTCTGTGCGATTGCCATTCGCAATGCGAAACAACAGGTCATTCAATGATCCATTCGTCTCCTTACCTCATTCCGGCGCGTGGCCCCGATGGCACAGCATCGGATGCTCAACTTCAGCGCACGCAGGAATGTGGGATTGGCAGGTTGTTACGAGCAATCGCTATGCCCGCAGCGGCGGCGCACTCGAAACCCGCAGCGAGCGGCAAACACGACTCGCTATGGGCCGCATACGAGCGAGCGCAGCAAAAAGCTGTGACGCATTTGCACAGAAAGAGATAGGTCGTAAAGAAGGACCGCAGTGAGCGGCGAGGCTTGATAAATAGGCGTGGCCGCGAGTCGCAGACGCGCGCGGCTCATCATTCTGCGGAGATTTCAGCCGGGATCGAAGCCCAATGGCGCGTCGCACAAATGCCCATCGGCAAGGCCAAGATGGCTCAAATCATATCAGGCGACGCGCCCGCTAATGTTCTATAGCCACACACCTCAAGCGGTGACGGCGCTGTGGCCTTCATATGCCTTGCTCTCCAGAATCGTTTTGATCTCGCGGACGGTCAGCTCAAGCTCTTCGTCTTTGGTGTAGAAATGCGGCGCGACGCGAATGCCCGCGCCGGGTCGGTAATCGAGCAGGTAATCGCGGCGCAGCAACTCTTTCGTCACCTCATAGCCGTGCGGCACGTCGATGACGACCGAGCCGCCGCGCTGCGCCGCGTCCTTCGGATTGCGCACGGTGAAGCCTGCCTCTTCGGCGATGTCGATCAATCGCGTCGTCTGGCGAATCGATTTTTCGCGGATGCGATCAACGCCGACTTCGTTGATGATCTCGTAGCCCGACATCGCCGCGTACATTCCCGGCACATTCGGCGAGCCGTGCAGGAAGCGGTAAATGTCGTCAGCGTAATCCTGCGGCCCGACTTCAAAGGCGAACGGGTGACGGTGCGCCAACCAGCCGGTCATCGCCGGTTGTAATGTCGGCCACAGATCGCGGCGGACGTAGAGATAGCCCGCGCCCGGCCCGCCGCACAGCCATTTGACTGAGCCGCCGGTCGCAAAGTCCAGCCCCGTGTCGCGCACGTTGAGCGGAACCGTGCCGGCAGATTGGTAAATGTCGGCGACCACCAGCGCGCCCACCTGATGCGCTCGCTCGGTGATGGCTTTGAGGTCTTGAATGAGGGCGCTCTTAAAGATGACGTGCGAGACACTGACCAGCAGCGTCTCTTCGTCAATCGCGTCGAGCAGCCGTTCGAGCGGAACCGTCATTCCGTCATCCGAAGGCACAGTCACGAGACGAGCGCCGCGTCGTTCGAGCGCGTGAAAGATGTAAATGTTCGATGGAAAGTTGAGCGCTTCGCTGACGATCTTGTTGCGCTTGCCGCTGAAGTCAAAGCACGAATGGATGAGCGACTGGCAGACCGAGACGTTCTGGTGCATCACGACTTCACCTTCGCCCGCGCCGATGATCTTGCCGATCAAATCGCCGACCGAACGCGGCATCTCCCACCAGCCTTCTTCCCACGCCCGGATGCCGCGCGTCGCCCACATATCGGCGTATTCGTTCAATCTATCGCGCGTGCGTGCAGGCATCGCGCCGAGCGAATGCGAGATCATATAGACCGTGTTATCGAGTATGGGAAACTCTTTGCGCCATTCCAACAACTCGTCCATAGCTTCTCCTTTATTCATCCACGAAGGACTAGGATCAGTGGTCAGTGGCCAGTGGTCAGCGGCCAGTGGCTAGTGATCAGCGGTCAGCGGTTAGTGGTTAGTTATCAGTGGCCAGTGGTCAGCGGTTAGTTATCAGTGGCCAGTTAGTCCCGTAGGGACGACCTGTTTATAGTTATGGCTGATAGAAACGACGAAGCCCCGTAGGGGCGCAATGTTGACATCGCGCTCCTGACGGAGCTTGAAGATTCAATCAACTGTGTAACTATAAACATCGCGCTCCTGACGGAGCTTGCCGAACTAATAACTGACCACTGGCCACTGGCCACGATTATGCTCCATTCGTTGCGCCGAGATAGTTGCGCACCTCCCACAGTTCGGGAAAGAATTTGCGCTCGACGGTCTTGCGCAAGTAAGCCGCGCCTTCGCTGCCGCCCGTGCCGCTGCGCGTGCCGATCATCCGCTCGACCATCTTGACGTGGCGCAGCCGCCACATCGCAAACATCTCGTCGTATTCAATCAAGCTCTCGGCCAGCAGAAACAGGCCGTAGTGGTTCTCCGCGTCTTCATAGATGCGCAGCAATTCGAGGACGCGGCGTTTGTGCACAGTGTTATCTGCATTACCTTGTGCGCCCTCTTCGTCAGCCGGCATATCGAAGCCGCGCCGCCTTAACAAACCATAGAATGCATCGAGCACCGACGGCTGCGCGAGCCGCACGAGCAGCCGCTGATGTTCTTCGCTTCCCGCTTCGTAGCCCTTCAAGAAGCGTTCGTCTTTCAAGCCCGACACGTATTCGATCTCGCGGAACTGAAACGACTGAAAGCCGCTCGCCGGGCGCAGGTGATCGCGGAAGGCGAGAAAGTCCGTAGGCGTCATCGTTTCAAGCACGTCAACCTGCGTGACCAGCAACCGCTCGATCTCTATGCAGCGGCGCAGCAGGCGATGCGCCATCAGCGTCTCGTCGCTGTTCAGCTTCTCGATGATTGTGTCCAGCTCGTGCAGCAGTTGCTTGAACCACAGCTCGTAGACTTGATGAATGATGATGAACAACGTCTCGTCGTGATGCGCCGGGTCGGAGCGCAACTGCTGCAAGCCGATCAAGTCGCGCACCTTGAGATAGCCGCCATACGTCAGGCGCTGCTCATCTTCACGCTCAGGCAAACCAAACGACATTAGCTCTCCAGAAGGGGCTAGGGGCTGGGGACTGGGGGCTAGAGAAAGACAGGAACGCTGACGGTTTCCGTCTCTTGCTAGCCCCTGGCCTCTAGTCCCTAGTCCCTGTTGAAAACCGGCGCGCGCTTATCGCGGAACGCCTCGAAGGCTTCGCGGAAATCGGGGTTGAGCATGCAGATGGCCTGCGCCTCGGCTTCGGCTTCCAGAGCCGCTTCCAGGCTCATGTGCAGCTCGCGGTTGAGCGCCGCCTTCGTCATCCCTAACGCGAAGGCCGGCCCCGCCGCCAACCGCTCGGCCCACGCCCGCGCTTCCGCTTCAAGCAATGCTGCCGGCACGACACGGTTATACAGGCCGACCTGCGCCGCCTGCTCGGCGCTCACGAAGTCGCCGGTGTAAAGAATCTCCGTCGCTTTGCTCAGGCCGACGACCTTCGGCAGCAGAAAGGCCGCGCCCATATCCGCGCCGGCCAGTCCGACTTTGACGAACAGGAAAGCGATCTTCGCCGTTTCGGCGGCGATGCGCAGGTCAGCGGCCAGCGCGATGACCGCGCCCGCGCCCGCCACTGTGCCATTCAACGCAGCGATGACGGGCTTAGGCAGCAGCCTTATGTTGCGGATCAACTCGCACGTCATCCGCGTGAACTCAAGCAGCCCGCTCATATCGCGCTTGAACAGCTCGCCGATGATCTCTTCAACATCGCCGCCCGAACAGAAGCCGCGCCCTCGCCCCGTGATGACGACGACGCGCACCGAATCGCGTGAGCGCAGGGCGGCGAACAACTCGGTCAACTCGCGGTAAACTTCAAAGGTCAACGAGTTCAATCGCTCAGGCCGATTGAAAGTAATCCACGCCACACCGTCGCGCTCGTCGTAGAGAAAGCTGTTCGGATGAATGTCGGTCGGTTGCGTCGTCACTTGCTCTCTCCACTATCCGCCGTCGCCGGCAGACAGGCGATGGCTTCGATCTCGACTAGCGCGAGGTCTTCGACCAGCGCCGTCACCTCGACCAGCGCCATCGCCGGATAATGACGGCCCATCAATTCGCGGTAAGCCGCGCCGACTTGCTTGAGGCTCGACGTGTAGGCTTGCTTGTCGGTGACGTAAACGCGCATCTGCGCGATGCTGGTCGCATCGCCGCCGGCTTCACGCACTACCGCGATGACATTCGCAAGCGCCTGCGCGAACTGTTCGCAGAAGTCATCACTCACGATGCGCTGCTCGGCGTCCCAGGCGATCTGCCCGGCGACGAACAGCAGCCTGCCGCCTTCAACGAGCACACCGTTGTTGTACCCGCGCGGCGCGCCGAGCGTTTCAGGATTGATGAAGGTCATCCGCATATCGGCTCGTTCATACTCGCCCAGGCTCGGCTCACTTGGCGGGCGCTTCGACCGGCTTCAGCCCGCTGTACTCTTTGAGTATCCACTTGTTGCCCTCTTTCGAGTTGCGAAAGACGAAGCCGAGTCCGGGCACGAAGTAGTCGTTGATCTCGGCCTCGCCGACCTTGCGATAAAGCCCTAACGCTTTGACCTTGCCAATCGGCAGCGACAGTTCTTCTTCCTTCAAGACCGTGAAGTTGACGAAGGTCGGCGCGTCGGGTTCGGCTGCCGGCTGGCCCGGCTGTTGCAGCTTTATCTTGATCGACTGCGACCACGTCGCTCCGGGTTTCAGCGACGCCGGCTCAATCATCATGTAAGAAGGGTCGCGGTAGAAGAACTCGCTAATCGTCTTGTTGTTGTCCACATCGCTGTCGGTCTTCTCGTAAAGGATCTGCACCTTGTCGCCGTCGCAGACGTAGTGGCGCTCGATCTGCTGTTTGATCTGGTAGCCGCCGCTGCTGTCGAGTATCTGGATGATCTCTTTAAAGCCGGTGCGCCCGTTCTCTTCCCACGGGTAGACAATAGCGGTGGCGTCGGCGCTAATGCCGCTTGAATAATTGATCGTGTATTTGCGGCGCGAGCCGGGAACCAGCGGGTAATATAGGTTACAGGCTTTGAAATTTGCGTTGACCGGCGTTGGAGGCGGAAGCGGCGGCAAAGGGGTTATCTCGCCGCGCGGGACGTTGCCGTTGCCGTTGCCGTTGCCGTTGTTCTTGTTAGCGGTCGGGCCAGGGTTACAGGCGCTCAGGGCCGCAGCCGCGAGCAGAATAAAGACGAGAGGGGTTCGCATCAATCGGTCATATCCTTTCAACTAAGCCTGCTCGACGACGGCTGCGACGCGTCGCGCAAGTAAAACTAATTAACACCTCGCGCCGCGCCGCGCAAGCAACGCCGATGATGGCTTCTCGAACCGAAGCGGCGCGTGCTATAACCGGGTCGGCGCAATAGACAATAAGCATTGAACGGCGCGGCAGCCGTTTTGTTCCGCCGAGATGGTCAGCCGCAAGCACGCCAGCAATCACTTGATGAAGCCTGTAGAAGAGCCAGCCGCAACCGAGCCGCAACCTACCGCCGTCTTCACGGCGATGTTCTTCGCCGTCTTCGCGCTCGCCTCGTCTTCAATCCTCATCGCCAGGCTCGCCGAAGTGCCGGCCATCATCATCGCCTTCTACCGTATGGCCATTGCCACGTTGCTGCTATTGCCGGCGGCGTTGACGCTCAAGCGGCGCGAGCTGTTGGCCTTCACGCGGCGCGACCTGGGGCTGCTCGTGTTGGGCGGCGTCTGCCTGGCCATACATTTCGGCGCGTGGAATACGTCGCTCAAATACATTCCGATTGCGACCTCGGTCGTGCTGGTCAACAGCCACCCGCTCTTTGTCGTCATCGCTTCTTATCTCTTCCTTGGCGAAAAGCCGACGGCCCGCTCGCTCGCGGGCACGCTGGTCGGCCTTGCCGGTATGCTCATCATCAGCCGCGACGCGCTGACCTCGACAACTCAAGGTCAATCGAGCAACGCCCTGCTTGGAGACACGCTGGCTGTCATCGGCGCGCTGGCCGTTGTCGGCTACTTCATCGTCGGACGCAGAGCGCGCGCTCGCATGAGCCTGCTCGGTTATGCGACGCCGCTCTACGCGGTCTGCTCGGTCTTCCTGCTGATGTGGGCCGTCGTCACGCGCAGCCCGCTCGCGCCGTACCGCGCAGCAGCGTGGGCGACGTTCGTGCTGTTGGCCATCGTGCCGACGATCCTCGGTCACACGGTCTTCAACTGGGCTTTGCGCCACGTCCGCCCGTCGGCCATCTCGGTTGCCTTTTTAGGCGAGCCGGTTGTCGCCGGCCTGCTCGCCTTCGCCGTCTACGCCGAACGCCCGCCACAAGCGACCTACATCGGCGGCGCGTTGATCCTGGCCGGCATCTACCTGACGACCTCCGCAAAACAGCCGGGCTGATTGCGGATTGCGGATTGCGGATTGCGGAGTGCAGGATGATTATTATGTGTGCAGTCGGTGATTGAAGAATTGCGCAGAACCCGGTGAATAAGAGAAGAAGTAATGAACACAACAGAGAAGAAATTATTGCTGGCGGCCTTCGAGCCGTTCGGCGGCGAGACAACCAACCCCTCGCTTGAGGCAGCGCGGGCGATGGCCGGTGTCGAGTTTGCGGGCGCGACGCTCATTGTCCTCGAACTGCCGGTGGATCGCTTCGCCGCGATTGAGCTGGCGAGCGCGCGGCTTCGCGGCTTGCGACCCGACGCCGTCATTCTGCTCGGACAGGCAACGGCGCGTTACCGCATCACGCCGGAGCGCGTCGCCATCAACGTAGACGATTACCGCATTCCCGACAACGCCGGCAATCAACCGGCGGGTGAACCCATCATCGAAGGCGGGCCGGTCGGCTATCTTTCAACGTTGCCGATTCGCGCGATCACCGACCGATTGCTGCGGGCGCGGATTCCGGCGGCCATCTCGAACACGGCAGGGACCTATCTGTGCAATCGCCTCTTCTATTGCGTAATGCATCTGATTGCGACCGAAGCGTTGCCGACGATAGGCGGATTCATTCACGTCCCCTATATGCACGAGCAGGCGCTCGACAAGTACCCGGACGTGCCGAGCCTGTCGCGCGAGACAATCGTTGAAGCCGTGCGCCTGACTATTGACGTGACGCTCGGCATCGAGCGCAGCATCGAGCGTAGCATTGATCGTAACGGCGAGCATCACATCGGGCGCAGCAAGAACGCTGATTGATCCGCCATTCGACTGGCAAACCGGAATGCAGTACAACAAGCTTCACGATTGGAACCTGACCGGCAAAGAGGCCGTCGCGCTGCAAAACGAATTGCGCGGGCAGGTGCGTCTCCAGCCGCTTGAGCGGGATGTGCGACTGATCGCGGGCTGCGACATCTCGTTCAATAAATTCTCTGACATAGTCTACGCGGGCATCGTCGTGCTCAGCCTGCCGGAGCTTGAGATAGTCACCAATGCCACTGTCGTAACCAAGGCGAGATTCCCTTACATTCCCGGCCTGCTGTCGTTCCGCGAGACGCCGGCGCTGCTCGAAGCGTGGGAGAAGCTCGACGTTGCGCCGGACGTGGTGATGTTGGATGGCCACGGCCTCGCGCATCCGCGCCGCTTCGGCATCGCCTGTCACTTCGGCTTGCTGACGGGATTGCCGACGCTCGGCTGCGCGAAGACGGTGCTAGTCGGCAAGTACGACGAGCCGGACGAGCGCACCGGCTCATATTCATTGATGACTCATAAGGGCGAAACGGTGGGCGCGGCCCTGCGCACCAAAGACCGCGTCGCGCCGGTCTATATTTCACCCGGCCACTTGATCGATCTGACGGGCGCAATCGAACTGGCGCTGCGCTCGGTGAAAGGTTACGCGCCGAGCGATTCATCACAGCCATCCAAATCGAAATACCGCATCCCTGAGCCGACCCGGCAAGCGCACCTGCTCGTTAATGAAGTGCGCCGCAGCGCCGGCCTCGCCTGATCACGACAAGCCATCCACACCGCTAAATCTAAAGCACAGCCGACGGGCGAAACTCGTCACTCGATTTCATCATTGCTTGACCATGGTCGCTCAGGCTGATATAACCGCTGGCAGTTATCTGGGCCACCTAGCACAAGGTTGACCGGCAATCCGCGTTCGCGGTTAAGGAGACGATAATGAGCGTAAGCACCTATCCCTGTGGGTCCTGGTTTGGCCCGTGCGCGCTGACGTTCTTGATGATAGGGATGGCCGTAATGCCGGCGATGAGTCAGGCGCAAACCGTCACCGCACTCAAAGCCCCTAAAGCCCCTTCGGTTGCAACGCCGACGGACCTCGTCGGGCCGCTTGGCAGCGAGCGGTTCGGCATGGCGGTCACGGCGCTGCCCAACGGCAACATCGTCGTCACCGATCCAAATTTTAGCATCGGCGGCCCAAGCGTCGGGGCCGCTTATCTGTATAACGGCGCGACGGGCGCGCTGATCAGCACGCTGACGGGCAGCAATGCCTTTGATCTGATCGGCTTCTATGGCGTGGCCGTATTGAGCAACGGCAACTATGTCATCAGCAGCGCCAACTGGAACGGCGGAAGAGGGGCGGTGACGTGGGGCAGCGCCACGACAGGGGTGAGCGGCGTCGTCTCTGCGGCCAACAGCCTGGTCGGCAGCTCGACGGTGGAGGCGGTGGGCACGTTTTCCGTAACGCCACTTACAAACGGCAACTACGTCGTGCGCACGCCGGGTTGGCAAAACGGCGCGACCCCATTCGCCGGGGCGGTGACGTGGGGGAATGGCGCGACCGGCACGAGTGGCACCATCTCTGCGGCCAACAGCCTGGTCGGCAGCCAACTGTTTGATGATGTGGGGAGCCACGCCATCACGGCGCTGACGAATGGCAACTACGTCGTCAACAGCCCATTCTGGAAAAGTGGCACGTTTAGCAATGTCGGCGCGGTGACATGGGCCAACGGCTTTACCGGCACGAGTGGCGTCGTCTCTGCCGCCAATAGTCTCGTCGGTGGCACCGACTTTGCTGACATAGGCACTGGCGGCATCACGGCGCTGACGAATGGCAACTACGTCGTCAACAGCCTGGCGTGGAATGGCTCGCGCGGGGCGGTGACGTGGGGCAATGGCGCAACCGGCATCAGCGGCGTTGTCTCTGCGGCCAACAGCCTTGTCGGCAGTACGTCGAACGATCTGGTTGGCAGCAATGGCGTGACCGCGCTGCCGAACGGCAACTACGTCGTCAACAGCCCGTCCTGGAATGACGGCCTGACGATATATGTGGGCGCGGCGACGTGGGGCAATGGCGCGACCGGCATCAGCGGCCCCGTTTCTGCCGCCAACAGCCTCGTCGGCTCTACGCCGTTTGATCGAATCGCCAGCGGGATCACCAGGGCGCTCTCAAATGGCAATTACGTAGTCAGCACCCCGACCTGGAGCAATGGCTTAATCAGTAACGTCGGCGCGGCGACCTGGGGCAACGGCGCGAGCGGTACAAGCGGCGTCGTCTCTGCCGCCAATAGCCTGATCGGCAGTGTGGCGTTTGAACAAGTCAGCAACGAAGGCGTGACGGCGCTGACGAATGGCAACTACGTCGTACGCAGCGCCAACTGGAATGGCGCACGCGGGGCAGCGACGTGGGGCAATGGCGCGACCGGCATCAGCGGCCCCGTCTCTGCCGCCAACAGCCTCGTCGGCAGCACGCCGCTTGACCAGATCGGCGTCACCGGCGTGACCGTGCTCGCCAACGGCAATTATGTCGTCAGCAGCCAATTCTGGGATAACGGCGGGGCCGTTGATGCCGGCGCGGCGACCTGGGGTAACGGCGCGAGCGGAACGACGGGCAGCGTCTCTGCCGCCAATAGCCTGGTCGGCAGCGCCAACCTTGACCGCGTCGCTATCTCCGGCGTTGTCGCGCTGACGAATGGCAACTACATCGTCAGCAGCCCGGCGTGGAATGGCTTGCGCGGGGCGGCGACCTGGGGCAGCGGCACGGCTGGCATTAGCGGGCCGGTTTCCGCGGCCAACAGTCTGGTCGGCAGCACGGCGGGTGATGAAGTCAGCTTCAATGGCGTGACGGCGCTGACGAATGGCAACTATGTCATTCGCAGCCAATTCTGGGATAACGGCGTAATCACGGATGCGGGAGCCGTGACCTGGGGCAATGGCGCGACCGGCAGCAGCGGCCCTATCTCGCCTTTCAATAGTCTGGTCGGCAGCACCGCGAGCGACCTGCTCGGCAACGGCAGCGTGAAGGCGCTCGCCAATGGCACCTATATCACGTACAACGCCTTCTGGGATAATGGCGGCATCGTTGACGCCGGCGCAGTCACCTTCGGGACGAATGGCAGCACCGTTGGGTCAATCACCGCCGCCAACAGTGTGCTCGGCACAAGGGCGAACGTCGGCGTCTATCTCGTCTTCGATTACGATTACGTCAACCGGCAGATGGTCGTTGGGCGACCTGACAGCAACATCGTCACGCTCTTCCCTGCCTCAGAGTTCGACCTCTGCGCGCAGGACGAAACCAACTCGACCATCTCTCTGGCGTTCAACTCACAGACGGGAGCTTACCTGTTCTGCGCCGCCGGCACGCCCTACAGCGGCGTCGGCAAAGTGATCCAGCGCGGCAGCACCTATACGCTCCAGCACGCGGCCAACGACCGCCGCTTGCAGGCGAGCTTCGACACCACGACGAATCGCGCGTCGGCGAGCTTCCAGAAACTGGGCGCGAGCAGCGGCGTCTACAACCTGATAGACCGCGACATACGCAACAGCACGTGCTCTTGCGCCGCACCCTAAGCCGGCTATTTGAAGACGAAGTTCACGTCAACGACGAAGCGCTGGCGGTCGAGCTTTACGGGGATGTTTTGCAGCCTGCCCCGCAATGGTTCTTCGGGCGGCAGCCACACGCGCATATAGTCATCAATGTAAGAAGCGTTATAAACCGCGCCCTCTGGCATCTTCCACGCGCGGCGCAATCGAGTCGCGTTGCTCTCCGACAGCCCCGTGAAAGACAGGCTGCCCATGTGATACTGCGGGCCTTCATCAACCGTGACGCGGTAGGCGACGCGATGATTGGCCTCATCAAAATTCGGCGACGGGCTGAGCTTCAACAAAATGTAGCCCTTCTTACCATAATCGGTCTTGATGGTCTTGAAGCCCTCGTCGATCTTCAACCCGTTGGCCACCTCGTCCTTTTCCATCGAGAGCCGATCATCCAGCATCGTGTTGGCGAACGCCGTGTTGCCGCTCCACTCTGCTTTGTCCCAGGCGTAGGCCGCGCCTTCTGTCACTGCCAGCGTGACGCGCACGCCGTTTTTGCAATCCGTCGCTTCAGGTCGCGCCTGCGCCTCGCCGAAGCGCACCTTCAAGTAGCCGCGCTCGCGGTAGACCGGCACGAGGTTGTCTTTCATAAAGTCGGCGATGTAGCTGCGCGAGTAATCGGCCTTGATGAGCGCCTTGCTCTTCTTAATCAGGTCGCTTTCGCTGACCGCCGCCGCGCCGCTGAAGCTCACGGCGCAGATCGGTATGCTCACGTCTTTGACCGAAAAGACGTGGGCCATATTATCGCTGCCCTGCGCGTAGGCCGGCTGATATTCGACGTGGCCTTCGATCTTCTTATCCTTCAACAATCCTTCAAGCACGGCAGTGATTCGTTCCGCCGTGCCGCCGGAAGTCGGGGCCGTGCCATCGAAATTCGGCACCGCCTGACGCACGGCGCTCATCAACTCTTCGTCGCTGAACCAGACGAAGTTGTCGAAGACGACCGGCGCATTCCACTTCGCTTCTTCGAGGTTGAAGGTGACGGTCAGCTTATCGCCAACATAGTTATAACGGTAGCCGACGCTGGTAAAGTAACCCGTCGCGCTCAGCCGCGCCATCGCCGCGTCCACTGCGTCAAGGTTGACCGTCTGGCCGAGTTGCAAGCCGCTCATTGTGAGAACCTGTTCGGGCGTAAAGCGGCGCACGTTCGGCGCTTCGACCTTGGCGAGCTTCCAACTCGTCGGCTGTGCCTGCTGCGCGCCGGCCATCGTCGCCGCGATTAACATAAACAAACCAATCAACGCGCCGCGCCGCAGTCGTCGCGCAGCGAGGACAGAAGATGCTCGCAATGGCACGAAGGTCATCAAGGTGATTGAACTCCTGAAGTGATAATGGTCGCGCAACGCCGGACGAAGCCGTGCGCGGCGTTGCGCGGCGGGCTACAACTCTACTTGCTTAACCGAAATGACGCCAGTCAGTTTTTCAAGTCCGCTGACGCCCGCTTCGCTCATCTTATGGTCGAGCTGAATCAGCGCGACGGCGTTCTCACCGATCTTCTTGCGGCCAAGATAGAGCCGGCTGATGTTGACGTGCTGCTCGCCGATAAACGAGGCGACGCGCCCCAGCACGCCCGGCTCGTCGCGGTTGAACAGCAGGATCATATGGCCTTTCGGCAGGGCTTCGAGGTTGAAGCCGTTGATACGCACGATGCGCCCTTCGCGTCGCCCGAACAACGCGCCGGCCACTTCGCTCTCGGCGTCGCCGGTGACGGCGTGGACTTTGATCATGCTGGCGAAGTCGCGCGGCTTGCGCGAACGCGACTCGGTGACTTTGATGCCGCGCTGCTCGGCCACTATCGCGGCGTTGACCATGTTGACGCGCTCGATGACAGGGCGCAGGAAGCCTGCGAGTATCGCCTGCGTGATCGGCTTGTGGTCGTGATCGGCGACATCGCCCGAATACTCGATGACGACTTCGCGCAGGTCGTGGCCGAAGACCTGGCCTTGAAAGAGACCGATCTTTTCGCCGAGCGTGATGTAAGGGCCGATGGCGGCGAGCAGCTCTGTGCTCACGGCAGGCATATTGACCGCGCCACGCACCGTGCCGTGCTTCAGGTAATCGAGCAGTTGTTCGGCGATCATCGTGGCGACGCCAAGCTGCGCTTCGGCAGTCGAAGCGCCGAGATGCGGCGTGGCGATAACTTGCTCGAAGCCGAGCAGCGGATTGTCGGCGGGCGTCGGCTCCTGCACGAATACATCGAGCGCCGCGCCCGCGACCTTGCCGCTGCGCAGGCCGTCAACGAGCGCCGCTTCGTCGATCAGGCCACCGCGCGCACAGTTGATCAAGCGCACGCCCGGCTTCATCTTCTCAATAGCGGCGGCGTTGATGATGCCGCGCGTCTCCGGCGTCATCGGCGTGTGCACGGTGATGAAATCGGCGCGCTCGAACAATTCATCAAGCGATTTCATCTCAATACCCATTTCGCTGGCCGCCTCCTCGGTGAAATAGGGATCGAACCCAACCACAGTCATACCGAAGGCGCGCGCACGCTCCGCAACCGTCGAGCCGATGCGGCCCAGCCCGATGACGCCGAGCGTCTTGCCGAGCAGCTCGACGCCCATAAACCGCTTCTTCTCCCAGCGTCCGGCTTTCATCGAAGCGTCGGCCTGCGGAACCTGCCGCGCCAGCGCCATCAGCATCGCCCAGGTGTGTTCGGCAGTCGTCACGGTGTTACCGGCGGCGGCGTTCATCACGACGATGCCGCGCCGTGTGGCCGCCGGCACGTCGATGTTATCGACGCCTGTGCCCGCGCGCCCGATGACGCACAGCCGCGTGGCGCGTTCGATCAATTCGGCAGTGACTTTTGTTTTGCTGCGAACGATTAAGCCGTCGTACTCGCCGATGATTTCGGCCAGCTCGAATTTATCTATCGCGGGCCGCTCGTCCACCGTGACGCCCTGCGCGGCACTGAGGATTTCTACGCCCGCCTTTTCCAAACCATCGCACACCAGTATTCGCATAAGTCCATCCTGAAAAAAAATTGGTACTTCGCAAAGGTTTAGACGTTTCCAGCTAGCCGCCATTGTAACGAATGGGGCAAGTGGAATCCATTGAATCGCGCCCTGGCCCGATGATCGAGCCGTGACCGCTCGCAACGAGCGTTGACAGTGCCGGAAAGCGACCGCTATAATTTGAGACTTTCGTCAAGAGGATTTTTTTGGAGGAAGCTACTGTGGCATACGCTATCGTTCAAACGGGCGGCAAACAATTCCGCGTCACCGAAGGACAGGTGGTTCGCGTTCCCACTCTCATTGCCGAAGTCGGCGACTCGGTCGAGCTTGAAGCGCTGCTGACCGGCGACGGTTCGACTGTGGCGTTCGGCGGCGGCACCGTGCCGGCGACGGTCGTCGAGCACGGGCGCGGCATAAAGATCATCGTCTTTAAAAAGAAGCGCCGCAAGCAGTACAAGAAGACGCATGGCCACCGCCAGAATTACACGGCGGTTCGCATCGGGACTATCGGCGCGCAAAACGAGTCTGAGGTCCAGAGTCAGGAATCTGGAGTTGAAAATACAGAGTCTTAATTTTTAGTGACTGGAACTCTGGATTAGTGCTGAGCGCAACCACAAATCGCGGAGGCGATCTGGGTTTGACTCCAGACATTAGACTCCAGACTCCAGACTATTGATGAGGGGTTATGGCACATAAGAAAGGCGTAGGCAGTTCGCGCAACGGGCGCGACTCGAATGCTCAACGGCTGGGCGTGAAGCGGTTCGGCGGGCAGGTGGTGTCAGGCGGCGAGATTCTCGTGCGCCAGCGCGGCACCAAGTTCAAGCCGGGCAACAACGTCGGCCTCGGTTCCGACGACACCCTCTTCGCGCTCATCACCGGCGTGGTGAAGTTTGAAGAGAAAGGGCGGCGCGGCAAATTCATCAGCGTCTATCCCGCAGAGTAGCAGATAGTGGTCAGTGATTGGTGGCCAGTGTTCAGTAGGAATCTTCCGGCTGGCCACTGGCCACTGGCCACTGACCACTGAATGAAATGCAGTTTTTAGATCGAGCCAGGATCATAGTTAAAGGCGGCGACGGCGGCAACGGCGTCACGGCGTTTCGGCGCGAGAAGTTCGTGCCGCGCGGCGGGCCTTCGGGCGGCGATGGCGGGCACGGCGGTTCGGTCTACCTCGAAGCCACAGACCAGCTCAACACGCTCCTGCAATTCCGCTTCAACCCCGAATATCGCGGCGGGCGCGGCGCGCACGGCGAAGGCAGCAACCGTCATGGCAAAGACGGCGAGGATGTCGTCGTCCTCATCCCCGTCGGCACGCTTGTCACCGATGCCGAGACCGGCGAGCTGATCCACGACTTCTCCGAAATCGGCGAGCGCATCGTCATTGCGGCGGGCGGGCGCGGCGGGCGCGGCAACGCGCAGTTCGCTACGTCAACCAATCGCGCGCCGCGTTATCACGAAGACGGTCGGCCCGGTGCGAGCCGCGCTTTGCAACTGGAATTGAAGCTGATCGCCGATGCCGGGCTGGTCGGCTTCCCGAACGTCGGCAAGTCCACGTTGATCTCGCGCGTTTCGGCAGCGCGCCCCAAGATCGCCGATTACCCGTTCACCACCCTTGAGCCGAACCTCGGCGTCGTCTCGTACGGCGACTGGGACTCTTACGTCATCGCCGACATTCCCGGTCTCATCGAAGGGGCGCACACGGGCACGGGACTCGGCCTTGAATTTCTGCGCCACATCGAACGCACCAAGCTGTTGCTGCACGTGATTGACATCTCTTCGACAGGCCGCGACCCGGTTGATGATTTTCTGAAGATCAGCCGCGAGCTTGAATTATACAAAGCCGACTTGCTCGCCAAGCCGCAAGTGGTCGCCGCTTCAAAGATGGATGCGCTCGACGAGCCGGAGCGCCTTGAACGACTGCGCGCCTTTTGTGACGAGCGCGGGCTGGAACTCTTTCCCATCTCCGCCGTAACCGGGCTGGGGTTGAAAGAGTTGGTCAACGCGCTCGGCAAACGCGTAGACGAGATGCGCAAGGCGAGCGGTGTCGTCGTCTCTAGTTCCTAGCTGCTGGTTTCTGGTTGATGCGCTCTCGCCAATCAAACCTGGAGGCTAGCAACCAGGAACCGGAAACTAACAACTATGAGCGAGCGGCGAATAGGCGTTTATGGCGGCACCTTTGACCCGATACACTGCGGCCACCTCGATGTCGCGCGCGCCGTCGTCGGCTACTTTGAGCTAGACGAGTTGTTGATCGTGCCGGCGCATCGCCCGCCGCACAAAACGACGCAGGCCATTTCGGACGCTTATCACCGCTATGCGATGGCGGCGCTGGTGACGCTCGACGAGGCCCGCCTCAAGGTCTCGACCGTTGAGCTTGAAGCGCCGAGCCGGCCTTATACGTTCGAGACGATGCAGCGCTTGCGTGAGACGTTCGGCCCTGAGACCCAGATGTTCTTCGTGATGGGCGCGGACTCGTTTGAAGAGATCAACCTGTGGCGCGAGCCGGCGCGGATTCTCGATAGCAGTCACTTGGTCGTGATTACGCGGCCCGGCCATTCGCTCGATACGTCGCACCTGCCGGCGCGCTTTGTGGCGAACATCACAGACTGGCGCGGCGGTCGCAAGGCGGCAATGCCGCCGCAGGTCGCGGGCCGCGTTTACCTGAGCGACCGGGTGAATGTTGACATCTCTTCGACGGAGATACGTCGCAAAGTGCGCGACGGCGAGCCGATTGATGACGACGTGCCGCCGCGCGTGATTGATTACATCAGAAAGTACGCACTGTACAGGCAAGAAACGAATGAGTCGTAATCTAATGAACGAAGAGAGCGCCGAACAACCGGCGCGGCTCGAAACCGAAGAGGCCGTGATGATGGCCGCGCGCGCGGCTGCCGATAAGAAGGCCGCCGATATGATCATCCTCGACCTGCGCGACGTGGCGCAGTTCACCGAGTTCTTTTTGATCTGCACGGCCAACAACCCGCGCCAGGTGCAGGCCGTCACCGACGCCATCGAAGAGAGCCTGCGCCAGGCCGGCAAACGCCCGACGCACATCGAAGGCTATGCGGCGGCGGAATGGGTGCTGCTCGACTATGGCGACTTCATCGCGCACGTCTTCAGCCCGGCGTCGCGGCGTTTTTATGACCTCGAACGGCTGTGGCGCGATGCCAAACCTGTGCCGCTGCCCGACGACGCAAAGGCGTGATACAAAGCGCGGCTTTTCAGTCGCAAAAGCCTTTACTGTTTGCCGTTCATCGTTCATAGTTCATCGGTTACTTTTCGGGCCGCACGAGCGAAGATTTTGCATCATAAAGGATGCCCGTAGCGCATGAAGCTGATTACGCTGTCACACAGCATGCAGAGAGTCGCCGAGCTGGTTGATCGTGTCGCCACGGCGGGCGCTAATGTGCTGGTGCTCGGCGAGTCGGGCGCGGGCAAAGACACCATCACGCGCCTGATCCACGACAAGAGCGGGCGGCGCGACCGCGCTTACGTCAAGATCGATTGCGCCTCGCTGCCCGAAGACTTGTTGGAGTCGGAACTGTTCGGCTACGAGAAAGGCGCGTTCACCGGCGCGAGCGAAGCCAAGCCCGGTCGCTTTGAGGCGGCGGACGGTGGCACGCTCGTCCTCGACGAGATTGCCAGCCTCAGCCCGTCGTCTCAGGCCAAGCTGCTGCGCGTCATCGAAGAGCGCCAGTTCGAGCGGCTCGGCGGCAAGCAGAGCATACACATCGACGTGCGCATCATCGCGCTTGCGAACGTGGATATGAAAGCGGCGGTGCGCGCTCACGCCTTCCGCAGCGATCTTTATTACCGGCTGGCAGTCGTCACCATCGAGTTGCCGCGCCTGGCCGACCGCATTGAAGACCTGCCGCAACTGGCTGAGCAGTTCGTGCGCCAGTTCGCCGCGCGTAGCAACCGCATCGGCATGCACCTGTCGCAGGACGCGCTGGCGCTTTTAGAAAGCTACGACTTCCCAGGCAATGTCCGCGAGCTGCGCAACATCATAGAACTTGCGGTGCTGCGCGCCGACCGTGAAGTGATCGAGCCGGAGCAGTTGCCCGATTACCTGCGCTCGGCGGCGCGCTTGATGCAGTCGCGGACGCACAAGCCGTCGCTGGCGGAGTTGGAAGCCGTATACATCCGCGAAGTGTTAGAGCACACGCGCGGCAACAAGACGCGCGCCGCCGAGATTTTGGGCATCAGCCGTAAGAATCTCTACGAGAAGATGCGGCGCTACAACATCGGCAAGATGAAGGCGAATCACGCCGGACTGAGTTAGCAGTGGCCGGTGGCCAGTTGGAGAATCGCGGCAGACGTAAACTGGCCACTGGCCACTGACCACTGCTTATGAAGTTGCGCTTCGTATGGGTAGGCAAGACGCGGCGCGCGCCGGTCAGGGAGTTGGTTGAAGGATACCTGGAGCGCGTGCGGCGGTTCGCGCCGGTCGAAGTCAGCGAGCTGCGCGACCGCAACGATGTGGGCAGCGATGTCCGCCAGATCATTGAACGCGAAGGCGAGGATATTTTATCCCGCCTGGGCGATGGAGCTTTCGTCGTGGCGATGGATGAGCGCGGGCGCGAGATGGATTCGTATCAACTCGCCGAGTTCATCGAAACGCATCGCGTCGGTGGGACGAAGCAGGTGACCTTTGTGATCGGCGGTCACAATGGGCTTGCGGACGCGGTGCGCAAGCGGGCCGGATTGGTGCTGGCGCTGTCGCGGCTGACGCTGACGCACGAGATGGCGCGCGCGCTGTTGACCGAACAGGTCTATCGCGCCTTCACGATCATTCACGACCTGCCGTATCAGAAGTGATGGACGCGCGCCGGCAACGAACCGGCGCAACATAAACTTGAGGTAGAGGAGGCAACCTGGAGCTTTTGGTGGTTGGAAGCTTGATTATTTTTCCAGGAGATTTCGATGGATAAAAAAAGATTGAAACAATACGAGGCCAAGCTGGTCGAGCGCCGCAACCAGTTACTCAACATGGTCGAGCGCACCGAAGACTATGGCCGCGAGGCTGACCGCGAAGTCAGTCAAGACCCTGCCGACAAGGCATCCAATTCATACACGAAAGAACTACTCTTCTCTCAGAGCACGACCGAGCGGAACACGTTGCGACTGATCGACGAAGCGCTCGCCCGCATCGCTGACGGCAGCTTTGGCGAGTGCGTCAACTGCGGCGAAGAGATTCAACCCAAGCGGCTCGACGCCATCCCCTGGACGCCGCACTGCATACGCTGCCAGGAACTGGTCGAGCAAGGACTGCTGACCGAGAAAGAATAGATCCGCGCGCTTCGCGCGGTTGCCCGTGATGAAGCAGGTCGCATCTTCAGCAATCGTTCTTTGCCGTCATCGAAGCAGTGTTGGACTTTTGAATGTGCAAGCTCCGTCGGAGCGTAGTGGTGACGTTACGCTTCGACGGAGCTTGATTGAATAAATCCGCAGTCGTTTTATAAACATTGCGCGCCTACGCCGCTTGCGGTTGAGTTCCGATCATTGTTCCTGTCGTTCCCCTGTGGTCTTCCCCACCTTGAACCGTTTGGGCATCAAACGTCTGAAAGCATGTTTTGAATTGGCAGCCTTGCGCCGAAGGCGCAGCGAGAAGGTAGCCAGACGTGCAACGTCTGGACAGGAGACGTGCAACATCTGGAACACATCGCACACAGTCGCCGCGCTCTGAAGGAGCGCCAGAACATCTGCCGCGTCTTCAACGCGGGAAGGTTGATGCCATAGGTTCCAGAGGTTTCACCTCTGGCTACCTTCTTCCAGAGGTTTCACCTCTGGCTACCCTCTTCCAGAGGTTTCACCTCTGGCTACCTTCTCGCTGCCGCTTCGCGGCAACCTGATTTTTCATAGTGTTTCCTATGCGCTTACTGACTTCGCTCAGAGACGGGCTGACGGCGCTGACTTATCCGGCGACGTGTCACGTGTGCGGGGCGATGATTGACCATTACGATGATGGCGTCGCCTGCGCGGATTGCTGGGCGGATAGAGGAATCACGCCGCTCTTTGCTGAGCCGTTGTGCGAAACGTGCGGGCTGCCGCTGCCACCTCGACTTTCGGGCAATCAAGCGACGCATTGCGGGCTTTGCGGCGCGCTCTGCTTCACAGCGCGAGCCTGCGGCGCATATGCCGGCGCGCTCGAAGCGAGCATATGGTTTTTGAAATCGCACCCGCACCTGTGCGGCAAGCTGCGCCGGCTGATCGCCGAAGCGTTCAGCGAACAGCAAACAGCGCTGGCGGCGGACGTGATCGTTCCCGTGCCGCTGCACCGGCGCAGGCGACGCGAGCGCGGCTTTAATCAAGCCGAGTTGATCGCGCGCGTCATCGCCCGCGAAAGCCGTTTGCCGCTGGCGGTCAGCCTACTGACTCGCGCGAAGCCAACCGAGCGTCACCGCGCAGGGCTTGATGCGAAAGACCGCGCACGCTCGGTCGCCAGAGCCTTTCAAGTGCCGCGCCCGCCGTCTGTGGCGGGCCTCTCCGTACTGCTCGTAGACGATGTTTTCACGACCGGCAGCACGCTCGCATCAGCGGCGCAAGCGCTGCTCAAGGCCGGCGCTAGCCGCGTCAGCGTGATGACCATCGCCCGCGTTCTCCCGCACGCTGTTTGACACTGCCGTTTCGCGGCCTCTACAATTTTTCAGTCGTCACCTGTGGACTGTGAGCAAACCGAGCGCGTTGATAATTCATTCAGGTACGCATCTATACTTATGACATCATTGATAACGCCTGCTGAGCATATCGCTGCGACCGTCGAAGCCGAATCCTTCCTGACGCGCGGCGTCCAGAAGACCGTCCTTCCCAACGGCCTCACCGTTCTCACCAAAGAACTGCACGACAAGCCTGTGGTGGCGACGATCCTCTGGTATCGCGTCGGCTCGCGCAACGAGGAGCTGGGGCAGACCGGCAAATCGCACTTCCTTGAGCACATGCTTTTCAAAGGCACAGAGAAGTATGGCAAGGGCGCAATCGACCTGCTGACGCTCAAGAACGGCGGCTCGAATAACGCGTTCACCTGGCTCGACTTCACGGCTTATTACTTCACCTTCGCTTCGGATCGCTGGCAGACGGCGCTTGAGATCGAAGCCGACCGTATGCGTAACACCCTCTTCGCCGAAGCTGAGTTCGAGTCCGAAAAACAGGTAGTCGAGGAAGAGTTACGCATCGGACTCGACGGCCCGTGGGAGGTGCTCGAAAACGAAGTGTGGGCCACGGCCTTCCGCCAGCACCCTTATCACTGGCCGACGGTCGGCTGGCTCGACGACCTGGAATCGGCTACTGGAGCCGATATGAAGGCTTACTACGACAAGTGGTATCACCCGCGCAACGCCACGCTGGTCATCGTCGGCGACTTCAACGCGAATGAAACGCTAGCGCGGGTCGAATCCTTATTCGGCGAAATCCCCGCCGGCCCGTCCGCCCAACCCTTGCGCATCAACGAGCCGCCGCAACGCGGCGAGAAGCGCGTCGTCGTCAAGAAAGAGACGCCGGTCGAACGCTTGCTCATCGGCTTTCACGCGCCGCCGGTCGCGCACCCCGACGCTTACACAATGCAGGTGATCGAGGCGATTCTTTCAACCGGCAGGTCGTCGCGGCTCTACCAGCGATTGGTCGAGCGCGATCAATCGGTGACTTCGGCGGGCGCCAACTTCCACGACCACATCGACCCGTCGCTCTTTTATTTCAAAGCTGAATTGAAGCCCGGCTTCGCGCTCAAGGCTGTCGAGCAGGCGATCTACGATGAGATCGAGCGGCTCAAGACGGAGCCGGTCGCCGAAGCCGAATTGGAAAAAGCGCGGCGGCAGATGGAATCCGATCTGGTGATGAGCCACGAGGAGCCATTGCAACAGGCGATGTTGCTCGGCCAATTTGAGACCATTGCCAGCGACGAGCGCATCCCCGCCGAAGCGCGCGGCTATCATTACCTCGACTCGCTGATCGCGCGCATCCGCGCCGTCACCGCCGAAGAGATTCAGCACGTCGCCCGTCAGTATTTCATCGCGGACAATCGCACGGTCGGCTATCTGGTTGACCCGCAGAAGGAGCAAGCCAGTGCAGCAGCCTAGCACGCAAGCGGCAACGCGCCCGCGCCTCGATGTCGAACGATTGGAACTGCCGAACGGCCTCGTCGTCCTGTTGTCAGAAAATCACGCCACGCCTTCGGTCGCATTCAAAGCGGTCGTCGCCGCCGGCTCGCGTTATGAAACGGACGAGCAAGCCGGACTCGCCTCGCTGGTCGGCGAGATGATCGACGAAGGCACGACGACGCGCAACGCTCAGCAGATTGCCGAGACGGTCGAAGCCGCCGGCGGCAAGCTCGGAACCTATGGCGACTATCAAGAGAGCGGCGTCGCGGCGATGTTTCTGTCGAAAGACCTCGCGCTCGGATTAGAGATTGCCGCCGACCTGTTGATGAACGCGACCTTTCCCGAAGAGAAAGTGCAGCAGCAACGTGACCGCCGATTGGCTCAGCTCAAGAGCCGGCTGGATGTGCCGCGCACGCTGGCTTCGGATATTTTCAACGACATCGTCTTTCGCGGCACGCCGCAGCATCGCCCGGCAGTCGGACTCGATGCGACCGTGCGCAATCTGACGCGCGACGATATGGTGTCGTTCTACCGTCGCTTCTACGCGCCGAACAATACGACGCTGGTCATCGTCGGCGACATCGATAAAGCGACGGCGCGGGCGCAGGTCGAAGCGGCCTTCGGCGCGTGGCCGCGTGCGACCGACCTGTTGATTCCTGACGTGCCGAAGGCCGCGCTCCAACGCGAAGCTATCGAACGATATGTCGCCGCGCCGAAAGAACAGGTCAACATTCTCATCGGTCACGTCGGCGTCGAGCGGTGTAATCCAGATTACTACGCGCTGCTGGTGCTGGACACGATACTTGGATCGAGTCCGGGCTTCACCTCGCGCATCCCGCGCATCCTGCGCGACGAGATGGGCCTCGCCTACACGACCTACAGCAACATCACGGCGAGCGCGGGCGTTGATCCTGGCCGCTTCATCGCTTACATCGGCACGTCGCCCGACAACCTGACGTTGGCGCTCGACGGCCTGCGCAAAGAGATCGCCCGCATCGTCAACGAGCCGGTGTTGCGCGACGAAGTCGAGATGGCGGCGGACTACCTGACCGGCAGCTTCGTCTTTCATTTTCAGAAGAATCTGCAAATCGCCGACTTTCTTGCCGACGCCGAAACCTACGCGCTGGCCTTCGATTACCTCGAACGTTACCCGCAGTGGATTCGCGCCGTCACCGTCGAAGACGTGTCGCGCGTGGCGCGTGCTTACATTGCCCCTGACCGCCTGACGACCGTTGTGGTCGGGCCTCTGGCTGAAAGCCATTGAGCCGCCGATGCAAGATCAGGCGCAGTGCCCCGCGCCCTCAATCTTCACATTCTTTCGTAGAAGGAATCTTCATGAAACCGAACGAGTCGTTGAAGCGCGCCCTCACTGCAACCCTGCTCGCCGCCGTGCTGGCGCTGTCGGTCTTAGCGGCGACCCTGCCGCTGCCCTCGCGTGAAGAGACGAACAGCATCACGGCCAGTGACCTGAAAAAGCACCTGAGCTTTCTCGCCTCGGACGAACTCGGCGGGCGCTTTACCTTGAGTCAGGGCAACCGCATCGCGGCGCGTTACCTGGCCTCGCAGTTGGAATCCTACGGCTATCGCGGCGGCGCGCACGATGGCTCGTTCTTCCAGAAAGTACCGCTGGGCTATCGCAGCATCGACGCGCCGGCCAGCCACGTCTCGTTCACGGCGTCGGGGCAGACGACCGAGTTCAAGTATGGCGACGGCTTTCTCAGCAACCCGCCGGCTGACGTTGATTTCACCGGCGAGATGGTCTTCGTCGGCTACGGCATCTCGTCGCCGAAGAACAAACACGACGATTACGCCGGCCTCGACGTTAAAGGTAAAGTCGTCGTGATGATCGCCGAAACAATGCCGGGGACGTTGAAGGGCACGGTGGTCGGCGATGATGAGAAGGGCGAGCGCGCGGCAGCGGCGCACGGCGCGGTTGGCGCAATCGCCCTCCTGCCCGCGCAGATGATGGGACAGTGGGAAGGGATTAAATATTACATGGGACACGGCGACCAACCCGGCCTGCCGCCGCATCCGGGAAGCGATGGCAAACCGTTTCCGGCCATCATCGCAGGGCCGCCGCTCATTAGCGCCATCGCTAAAGCGATGGGCAAAGAGACGGCTTACCTGCAACCCGAGGGCAAGCCCGCGCCGCCTCTAGCGGTGGCTGCTAAAGTCGCCGTACATACAAAAGCCAGCATCAAAGACGCGCCGCCGGCTCAAAACGTCGTCGGCATCCTTGAAGGCGCGGACCCGAAGTTGAAAGACGAGTACGTCGTCTTCAGCGCGCATTACGATCATTTGAAGACGGCGGAGAATGGCGAGGTCTACAACGGCGCGGACGACGATGGGTCAGGCACGGTTTCGGTGCTTGAGATCGCGCAGGCGTTCACCGTCGGGCCGCGCCCGCGACGCAGCATCCTCATCATCTTTCACACCGGCGAAGAGATGGGCCTGTTCGGCTCCGAGTATAATGCGGATTACGATCCGGTCGTGCCGATTCAGAAGCTGGTGGCCGATTTCAACATCGATATGATTGGCCGCACCAAGCCTGAAGGCGATACCGACGCACGCGACAAGGAGCTATCGGACAAAGACACGCTCTACGTCATCGGCTCGGACAGATTGTCGAGCGAGTTGCACAAGCTGAGCGAAGCGACGGACAACGAGACGGCGCGGCTGAAATTCGATTACCGCTACAACGACGAAAAGAACCCTGAGCGACTCTATTATCGCTCGGATCATTACAACTATGCCAAGCACGGCATCCCGGTGATCTTCTACTTCACGGGCCTGCACCGCGATTACCACCGTCCTACGGACGATGTCGATAAGATCGACTTCGAGAAGATGGAACGCATCGCTCGAATGATCTTCGCTACGGGCTGGCGCGTGGCGAATCTCGACCATCGTGTCGTAGTCGATAAAGCCGTAGACGCGGCGGCGAAGTAGACCGATTGGCAATCTCTTTCGCGTCATTCACTCAACGATGACCGACACGTTTCGATCTTCTTACTCGGTGCTCAGGACTAAGCGCTTCTTTATCCGCCGATGATCTTCGGCACGGTGAAGTAGCCGTCTTCGGCGTCGGGCGCGTTGGCGGTGGCGGCCTGCTGACCGGGACTGGGGCGCACCACATCGTTGCGGCGGGCGTAGTCGGGATCGCCGCCGGTCGAGCAATGCGACATCGGCGGCACGTCGGCGAGGTTCAACTCGCCCAGGTGATCCATATAGCCGATGATGGCGCTCAGTTGATTGGTAAACGAATCGGCCTCGGCCTCGCTTAGTTCGAGCCGCGCCAGCTCGGCGACCTTTTCAACGTCGGTGCGGGTGATCGGCATACGCTCTCCAGTCTCAGTCTTTGATGAACGCGAAGATTATAGAAACGGCGCGGCGCGTTAAGCAAGGGCCGCAACCTGGCAGCGCGAGAATCGTTTTGACTTACATAAAGTCCCGTGATATTACCCTCCCCACGCAGATGACTAAGGAGGGCTTCAGGTGGAATATAAACCCAGCGACGTTTTTGTTGGCGTGATTGATTTCTTCGCCGTCTTGCTACCGGGCGCGTTTCTCGCGCTGATCGGGATAGAGCCGGCGCGCAAGTATCTGTTCAATGACGGAATCCTGCCGGGGCCGCAAACAGAAGCGCAGGGGTGGGTGGCCTTCATCTTCGCGGCCTACCTGCTCGGCCATTTCGCCTTCCTGATCGGGTCGCACCTGGATTCGATCTATGACAAAACCTACAGAAAGAGAAAGACCCGGCAGGGCCACAAGCTTCTCGACCGCGTTCAGGAGATCAAGGCCGGACAGCTAGGCGATGAGCATGAAAAGATCACCAACGCTTTTCAGTGGACGCGGGCGAACGTGCAATTGCAAAGCCCTCTCGCCGCCGCTGAAATCAATCGGCTCGAAGCGGACTCCAAGTTCTTTCGCAGCATGATTGTCGCCCTGTTCGTATTCTGCATCGCTCTTGCCGTTAAAGGCGCGTGGTTTCAGTTTGCGGTGGGGCTGGTCCTGATGGCCCTGTCGTTTTGGAGATATAGCGAACAGCGCTGGAAGTTCACAACCCTGACCTATCGTTATTTTCTCGCGCTTGAACTGGTGCAAAAACCGAAGCCGGAGACCGGCACAAAGGCCGCCGGCGCGTAAGCCGGTTCGCGCGGCAGAACTCGGAAGCAGCGACGCACGTTCAGGCCATCAGGGCACGCCCGACGTGCAGTCCGAACGTTGCCCTGGAACGTCTCTCTCTTGTTTGCCCGATCAGTTGAGCCGCGCCGAGGTCGCTCCAACATCATCCGCTGGTTACTGATCCCACACGCCATCTGTTACACTTCGGCTAGAGCAACGCTTCGGAATGGGGGTAGCGCACGGTTGTCGAATCAGCCGGACAATCCGAATAATCCGACGCCTGAGACCGCGCCGCCGGGGCGACGAAAGCTGACGATCATCTTCCTGTCGGTCATCGTCCTGTTGTTGATGCTGTCGCTGGTCGCGCAGTCGGGCTTCAATCTCAAGCCGTTCATCACGCCTGACACGGCGACCGAGACGCTGCTGCTTTACGCGCTTTCAACGCTCAACTTCCTCGCCTTTGTCACTGTCCTTTTCGTCTTGCTGCGCAACATCATCAAGCTGGTGCGCGAGCGGCGCGCACGTCGGCTGGGATCGCAGTTCAAGGCGCGGCTGGTCACTTACGCCATCGGGCTGTCGCTGCTGCCGGTGCTGCTGCTCTTCTTCTTCGCCTTCGGCCTGCTCAACCGCAGCATCGACCGCTGGTTCGGCGAGCCGGCGCGGCAGATCGTTGACGATGCGAAGACCATCGAGGGCGAATACTTCAAGAAAGAAGAGGCCGAGCTTGCGAGCATCGCCCGCGCCATCGCCCGCAGCCTCGCGCTCTCGTCGCGCCACGACTTCAAGAGCGCGGGCTTTCAGCAATCGCTGCGCGAGGAGATGAGCGAACACAACCTGGCGCTGGCTCGCATCATTAACGGCAGCGACCGCCTGAGCATTGAAAGCGGCGACCCGTCCATCGCGCCCGACATACAGGAGACGCTCGACGCTGCCGAACAGCATTCATTCAGCGACGGCACACCCTTCACCGGCAGCGACGAAGGCGACAGCCCTTCGGTCATCTACGTCATCGCCGCCATCCGCGTCACACCGCCCGTCCAGCCGCCGCGCCTGCTCGTCATCGCGCGCGAATTTCCGCCGGAGCTGACAACGCGCGTCGCCAATATCAACGAACAGCACAAGCAGTTTCATTTTCTCAAAGACAAGATCAAACGCATCAAGACGATCTATATCCTGCAACTCAGCGTCGTCACCCTGTTGCTGATCTTTTCGGCAAGCTGGCTGGCGCTCTACGTGGCGCGCAACATCACCGTGCCGATTCAGGCGCTCGCCGAAGCCACGGACCGCGTCGCGCACGGTGACTTCTCGCATAGAGTCGAAGTGTTGGCCGATGATGAACTGGCCGTGCTCGTGCGTTCGTTCAATCAAATGTCTGCGCAACTGGCCGAGAACCGCGAGCGGTTGGAGCGCGCCGCCGAAGAGTTGCGGCGCACTAACCTCGCGCTTGATGATCGACGCCGCTATATCGAAACCGTGCTCGAATCCTTGTCAACCGGCGTCATCTCGACCAACGAGGCGATGAGGATTGCGACGATCAACGCGGCGGCGCTGGCCATTCTCGGCTTGAAAGAAAAACCGCCCATCGGCACACCGATCAACCGAATGATCGAAGGCCAGCAGGGCACGGAGCTTCAGGCGCTCTGCCGTCGCGCGCGGCGCTCGGACACGGCGCACGCCGAGATTGAATTTAAGCGCGCCGACGGCAGTTCCCTGCACACGGCAACGACCGCGATTATGCTGCGCAGCGCCGAAGGCCAGATCGAAGGCTGGGTGGTAGTGATCGAAGACCTGACCGATTTGATTCAAGCCGAGCGCGCCGCCGCCTGGAGCGAAGTCGCACGTCGCATGGCGCACGAGATCAAAAATCCACTGACGCCCATTCAATTGTCGGCGCAACGCATCCTGCGCAACTACGCGCGCAACGAGCGGCTGCAAACCGAGACGCGGTTCGGCGAAGTCGTTGCAGAAGGCACGGCCACTATCGTCCGCGAGGTCGCCGCGCTGCAACGCATGGTCGAAGAGTTCTCGCGCTTTGCCCGCTTACCTGAATCGCGGCCCGCACAAGCCTCATTGAATGATGTGGCGCGCGACGCCATTAGTCTCTATAACGACCGCCTCGATGGCATTCGCCTGACCGCGAAGCTCGACGACCACTTGCCGCCGGTGTGGATCGATGCGGAGCAGATGAAGCGCGTATTCGTGAACTTGATTGATAACGCCATTGAGGCGTTGAGCGCGGATGGGCGAAGCAATGGCGGCAACGGCTCGGCGAAAGAAGCATTCGACAAACGCATCACCGTCGAAACGAAGCTGATGAAATCAGGTGACGCCGTGCGCTTGACCATCAGCGACACCGGGCACGGCATTCAAGCGCGTGACCGCGACAAGCTATTCCTGCCGAAGTTCTCAACCCGCAGCCGTGGCACAGGGCTGGGCCTCGCCATCGTCAGCCACATCGTCGCCGACCACAAAGGGCGCATCTGGGTCGAAGACAATCAGCCGCGCGGCGCGCGCTTCATCATCGAGCTGCCCACGACTCGTAACGAATAACGCCGGCACGGTGATCTCATCAAGCCGGCGCTTCCCTTCCAGTCACAGTTCGCCGTTGAGCACGATGTTATCGATCAATCGCGTCTTGCCGAAGAAGACCGCCATCGAAATAAGCGTCGCCTCGTCACTTGAAATCGTCGCGACTGATTCGAGCCGCTTCGTGTCGGTGATGGCGAGGTAATCGAGCCGCGCCAATGGCTCGGCTTCGACCAACGCGCGGATGGCGGCAAGCAACCGCCCGGCGTCGTTTTCGCCGCCGTTGTAAAGCGTGCGGGCTCTCTCAAGCGCGCGGCGCAGCACAGTCGCCGCTTGCCGTTCCTGAGGCGACAGGTAGACGTTGCGCGACGACAGCGCCAGCCCACCTTCTTCGCGCACGATTGGCCCGACGACGACTTCAACGTCCGTCGCCAGGTCGCGCACCATTCGCTTGATGAGGATGACCTGCTGCGCGTCCTTGCGCCCGAAGAAGGCGAAGTTCGGCTGCACGATGTTGAAGAGCTTGGCCACCACCGTCGCGACGCCGCGAAAGTGACTGGGCCGGCTCCCGCCTTCCAGCTTTTCGCTCAAGCCTTCGACCGTAATGTACGTCACAAAGTCGTCCGGGTACATATCGTCGGCGGTCGGCGCGAAGATGAAGTCAACGCCCTTGGCGAAGGCCAGTTCGGCATCGCGCGCCAGATCGCGCGGGTAACGGGCATAGTCTTCGGCGGGGCTGAATTGCGCGGGATTGACGAAGACCGACGCCACGACGATGTCACACATCTCGCGGGCGCGAGCCATCAATGACAGGTGGCCTTCGTGCAGCGCGCCCATCGTCGGCACGAGACCGACGCGGCTGCCTTCGCCGCGCATGTCACGAGCCACAGACCTCATCCGGGGAATGCGGTTAATGATTTCCATAGGGGTGACAGGAAGTGATGAGTGATGAGTGATGAGTGGCGCGGGCGTCCGATTCAGTCAGCCTTCTTCATACTCATCACTCATTACTCATCACTCTCAGTTGATTGGTCCGAGCGGCGGCATCGAGTATGTCTCTTCGTCGGCGACCTCGACGACAACACCTTCGGGCAAACGGTAGCTCTCCTCATCAGCCGGGAAGCGCCGCGCCGTCACGTCATCGGCGTAGCGTTTCAGCGCATCGCCAATCACGCTACGGAGGTCGGCGTACTGGCGGACGAACTTGGCCGTGTGGCCGAAGGTCAGGCCGACCAGATCGCTGAAGACCAGTATCTGCCCGTCGCATTCCAACCCCGCACCGATGCCGATGGTCGGCACGCGCACGCGGTCGGTAATCAGCCGCGAAATCTCCGCAGGGATGCCTTCCAACACGATGGCAAAGACGCCTGCCTGCTCAAGCGCCAGCGCGTCGTCAATCAGCGCACGCGCTGCCTCGATGGTCTTGCCTTGTACGCGGTAGCCGCCCATTTGCAAGACCGACTGCGGCGTCAATCCGATATGACCCATCACCGGCACTTCGGCTTGCACGATGGCATCGACGATCTTGGCGCGACGCAACCCGCCTTCGACTTTGACCGCTTCAGCGCCGCCTTCTTTGACAAAGCGAATGGCGGCCTTGACGGCGTGCGCGGTGTCGTCCTGATACGTGCCGAATGGCATATCGCCAACGATCAAGGCGCGACGCACGCCGCGACGCACGGCCCGCGTCGCGTGTAACATTTCTTCCAATGTGACCGGCAGCGTTGAGTCATAGCCGAGCACAGTCTGCGCCAGGCTGTCGCCAACAAGGATGAAATCGAAGCCGGCTTCGTCCACCAGCCGCGCCGTCGGGTAATCGTAAGCCGTCAGGGCGACAATCGGCGCACCGCCTTTGCGGGCGCGGATGTGCGGCGCTGTTACCTTCTTCGGATTGCTTTCGCTGATGTGACTCATCGGGATGTCTCCTTGCGAATGTGACACGCTGATGGGGGGATTATAGGGAGGCGGCGACGGGGATTGCAAACGACGAAGGAGGCAGGAAGCAGGAAGCAGGAAGTAGTAGGCAGGAAGCAGGAGGTAGGAAGCAGAAGGCAAGAGGCAGGAGGCAAGAGGCAGGAGGCAGGAGACAGGAGGCAATCGGTCGTGTAGGTCTAAGCTCCGTTAGGAGCGCAATGTTTATAGTCAACGATGTTGTTGATGATCCAAGCTCCGTCAGGAGCGTGATGTAGACATCGCGCCCCTACGGGGCTTCGTCACATCCTTCTGCCATATCTATAAACATTACGCTCCTACGGAGCTTGCTTCATCTCTTGCATCGGTAACTATAAACATCGCGCTCCTGACGGAGCTTGAAGATTAAACCGCCCGCGTTACTATTGAGCGTGTACTGAAAAGCCCTGAAGGGGCGCGATTCGACAGCCCAGGGCATCGCCCTGGGTGAGCGGCGGGGCTAACCGCCAAGCCCTGAAAGGGCGCAATAACCGATCACCTATTGCACCCTTTCAGGGCTTGTGGAATATGTCGCTGTGTATACCCAGCCCGTTGGGCTGGGCTATTGAATCGCGCCCCTTCAGGGCTTCTCAGACACGCTCTATACATAACGATGCTAATGACGATACAAGCTCCGTCAGGAGCGTGATGTCAACATTGCGCCCCTACGGGGCTTCGTCACATCCTTCAGCAATTACTATAAACAGGTCGTCCCTACGGGACTCACTGACCATAGGCTACTGATCACTGACAACCGGCCACTGGTCACTGACAACTATCAACAATCAACTGGCCACTGACCACTGGCCACTGCCTCCTGCCTGCTATCGTGTGAAGGTGAAAGTGTTCGACACCGAGCCGTCAGGGTTCTTCACCTGTAGATTCACGGTCTGACCCGGCGCGATGCTGTTGCCGCCTTTGCGCGAGACGATCAAGGTTGACGGCGTTGTCTCGTCATTGAACGTCTTCTTCATCTTGTTGCCGCCGGTCGCAGGCTGTGCACATGTATCGCACATAAACAACAGCGCCCCGTCGCCGAAGTTCTGACCGCTCACGAGCAGTTGCTTGCCTTGCATTTGCGCGCTGAGGATTTGCGGCAAAGGCGGGCCTGCGCCGTTGATGGTGAATGGGCTGCTGATGGCCGGCGCGACTGCCGAGCCGGATTTTGTGCCGACCGTGACGCGCAGGCGCGCGCTTGTAGCGCGGACGTTCGGCACGGTCCAGTTGAAGCCGGTGGCGCTCGCGTCGCTGGTGAAGAAGATTTGATGGGTGATCGGGAAGGTCGCGCCATCATCGGTCGAATAGCGCACCTCGAGGTTGTCGATGTTCGCCGTGCCTGTGGTCAGCCACTCGATGCGAGTCTGCGCGCCCGGTTCGAGCGTTTGCCCGTTGAGCGATGTCGCCAGCGCCAGCGTGACGTGACTACTCTCTGAGTCGGCGAAGAAGCGATTGGTGTAGATGAAATCTTTGCCGTTCGTGCGGTCGCCGTTGGCGGCGTTGCCGGAAATGTAGAAGGCCACTGGCCCGATGTCTGTGTCGGGCGCAGTCCAGCGCACCTGCCACACGCGGCTGTTCGCGCCGTTGGGCAGCGTTCCCAACTCTGTGTGCTCGATATACTGACGACCGCCGAAGCCGGTCTCTGAAAGCACCTGTGTGTCTCCGCCGAGCGAAGCCAACGTGCCGGCGCGGTGGTTGGTTATATCGAGGGCGGTCATTTGAAATCCGAAAGCCCGCTGACCGGACTGTGCGACGGTGATGGTCAGGGTGTATTGCACGCCGAGTCCATAGACGCCGCTGAGCGGGTTACCCGTGACTGTCACGCTCCCCGGCCCGCTGTTTTCAGAGTGGGTGTCGTGACAGGCCGTACAGTTGCCGAGATCATTCGGCGCATTCGTGTAGCCTGCATCCGGCCCGGTGATCTTCGCATAAACGACCGCCGTAATCGTCAACAGCAACAAGACCGCTTGCAGTTTTTTTCTGAGACTCACTCCCGGCATCATGAAAGGTTCGCCTTTCTTCCCACGTTGATTTGCTTATTTATTATTGAACGAAGCGGCGGACGCAATCTTGCCTTTATTCCGCCATTACCAACAGAGGCGGGACGGCGGCAAAAAATACAAGATGAAGGGCGGATTCGCGGCCCGCCCTCCATTCTTCAATCTATTCAAGCGATGAAGCCCACGTCCTCGAACTGGCTGCCGAGAATCGTGCGCGAATCGGCATTGAGCCACTTATCGAGAATGGTCGCGTAGACGGCGCGGAAATCAACCGTGAACTTCATATTGCCGGCGCTGTCCAGGTCCGTAAGCGATGGCTGTGTGCCGTAGACGCCGCCTTTGATCGCATTGCCGACCACCAATTGAACAGACGCCGTGCCGTGATCCGTTCCGCGCGAAGCGTTCTCGTTCGGGCGGCGGCCAAACTCTGACCACGTCATCATCACAACATTCTCGCCGAGATTATGCGCCGCCATATCGTCGTAGAACGCCTTGATCGATTGCGACACCTGCCCGAGCAGCGTCGCGTGCTGGCCGACTGTCTTATCCGTTGGCGCTTGATTGCTGCCGATCTCCGCCGAGTGATGATCGAAGCCGCCGACCTGCACATAAAATAAATTCGCATCCGCAATGGTCGTAGCGATCTGCGCAACCATCTTCATCGCCGACGCGAGCGAATTCGTAGGATACGTCACCATCGAGGTGTAACCGGCGACGGCGGCGCGCAACTGCGCCGCGCCTTCTTCGGCGTCAAAGCTGGCTTTGCCAACCGCGCTCAGGAACGTGCCGGCGTCAAAGCTGCGCGTGCTCATTGCCTTGAACGTGTTGAGCTGGTTGTTGCGGTCGCCGGTGTTGCGCCCGTCGGTGAGGAATTGATAATTGGCGAACGGGTCAGCGCCATTCGCAGGCGAGATGTTCGGCGTCACGTAATGGTCGGCGAACATCGCCTTCGGCAGCGAGCCGCCGACTGAGACTGCCGACAGGCTGCTCTGGCCGACGAGCTTCTGGTCGGCGTACTTGCCGAGCCAGCCGTTGCCGCTGCCGCCGTTGGTGTTGGCTGTCTGCCAGATGTCTTGCGACAGAAAGTGCGACAGGTTCGGCGACGGGTAGCCGACGCCCGTGATGACGGCGACGCGGTTCGCATCAAAGAGCTGTTTGATCTCGGCAAGCGACGGGTGCAGGCCGAGGCTGTTGTTGAGAATCATCGAGCGGCCCTGCGCGTCTTTGAGTTCCGTGTCTTTGAATCCGAGGGTGGGCCGCAGTTGTTGATAGTGCGAATCCGCATACGGGATGACGGTATTCAAGCCGTCGTTGCCGCCGGCCATCTGAATGACCACGAAGATGCGGCGAGTCGCGGCATTGATCGCTTGCGCGTTGGCGCTGCCCGTCCAAAGTTTTGGCATCACGAGGCTGACCGAAACCGCCGCGGCGCTGCGCTTGATGAACTGTCGTCTGTTGATTGGCATAACGCTCTCCCCTCCTAATTCAACTGAAACTCCGGCAGGCACATAATCTGGTGGACGAGACCGCGAATCTTCTTGTCCACGTAAGCGTCGTCGGTCGCATATGCAATGGGCTGTCCCGTGTCACCTGTGGTCAGGTAAGAGATCAGCGGATTGCGCAGCGCTTTGGTCGTGGGCAGATTGAGCGCAGATAGAAAGGCGTTGACCGTCTTCTTCGGGTTGCCTTTGACGTTCTTGCGAAGCTGATCCGTGGTCACGAAGACGCCGGGGTTCGCCGGGTTGCGATTCGTCACCATCTGATTGGTGTAGTTGAACCGCTCAAGCATGCTCGCCGTGTTGACCCAGCCGAGGTTAAAGTCCCAGCCGGCGACATCGGGCGGGTTGAACAAGTCCTGCCCCATATTGCGCGCCCCATTGGCCAGCGCGTTCGACGTGCGCGGCGGATCATTAACGGTCGTGCCCGGCTGGTAGGTCGCGCCGAGCATACGCACCGCGCCGACGACCAGCTCGGCAGGCTGTTTGATGAGAGAGAAGATGGCGCGCTCGCTGAAGAACTCGTCCGAGGTGAAGATGGCGCGCACCAGTTCTTTGATCGAATGATTGTTGTTGAGATAGACCTTCGAGAATTTATCAACCGTCGCTTTGTCGGCGCTGCTCGTGGTCAACGGATAGGCAAAGAAGTTCCAGAGCTTCCAGGTCAGGTAGCGCGCCGTCGCCGCGCGGTTGGTAATCACGGTGATTACGTCTTCGCCGCTGAGATTGCCGCTCACTTGATAAGGCGTGCCGGCGTAGATGGTCTTCGCGCCGTTGTCGTGCTGGTTGGCGACCAGGCGGAAGGTGAAGCCATACTGGCTCCCCGCCGCGCGTTGGAAGTTCCACCCCGTAAAGGCGCGGGCGATCTCTTTCACGTCGTTCTCGGTGTAGTTCGCTTCGCCGGTGACGACATCGTTGATGCCCATCGTGAAGAGTTCTTGCAGCTCGCGACCAAAGTTCTCGTTCGGGCGGCCCAGCGCGTTGGTGACGCCATCGAGCCAGATCAGCATCGCGGGGTCTTGCGCGACTTGCAGCAGGATGTCATCGAATCGCGAGAGCGCGTTCTGCCGCAGCTTGAGGTTCTGAATGTAGAGATAAATGTCCTGCACTTTCGAGCTGGCGGTGGCGAAGTGGTTATGCCAGAAGAGCGTCATCTTCTCTTCAAACTGGCGTTGCGTCGCCACCATTCGCGTGAACCACCAGCGGCGAATCTCTGCGTTGTTGAATTTCGCGTTGTCGGTAAGGTCGGAAAAGTCGAAGCTCGCGCGGAGCAGATCTTCCATCGGCTGATTGTTGATCTGCGCGGTGTTGAGCAGGTAATCAACCGCGCCTTCGCGCCCTTTGCTGGCGAGCGCCTCGATCTCGTCAGGCGTGCCGCCGAAGCCTGCGCGCCTGAGCAGGTGCGCGGCCTCATCGTAGTTCAAGCTGGCCATAGGTTATCCTCCTCCTGTTGCCGGTCGCTACGGTGCAGAGCCGGAAGCGGCCCCGTCATCTCAGACCGCTGCCGCCGGTGAAAAGTCTGAAAATAAATTACTCGTGATGCAGGCCGACTATTTGCTGCGGCCTTCGTCATTCAGCGATGGGATTGCCGCAACCATTCTGCACGGGTCATCAATGCGTGCGGATCGACGGCGCGGTCTACGGCGAGAATGCCATCGAGATGGTCTAGCTCGTGTTGCAAGAGTTCCGACAAATCACCTTCGGCTTCGAGCGAGCGCCGAGCGCCGCGCTCATCTTCGTAATCGACCCGCACGCACCGTGCGCGCGACACCCGCACCATCAGGTCGGGAAAGCTGAAGCAATCATCCCACAGTTCCATTCGCTCGGCGCTGCTCCAGACGATGGCCGGGTTGACGAGCGCGCCGGCAAAACCTGCCGGCTGCATGCGAATGAAGACGATCCGTTGCAATGCGCCAATCTGCGGCGCAGCGATGCCGCGCCCGAAGCCTGTCCGCTCACGAAAGCCTGCGAGCGTGTCGCTCAGATCACGAATGATCGCTTGCGTATCGCTCGATTGAATACCTGTCACCCTTGCCGACGGCTGCCAGAGCAAGGCATTGCCCAGTTGTAAGATTTCGCGTCCCGGCATCAAACGCACTCCTGAATGAGACCAGATGTTGATTGATTGGAAGGTGAGGTCTTCCGCTGCGCTACCAGTCGAAGATTATATCCCGCGCGCCCTACGCCACGAAAGCCTTTTATTCTCGGACAGGATTGATTGATTCTCTGGAATTGAACCGCCAAGACGCCAAGGACACCAGGAATAGAAAGACGTGGGATTCCTGGTGTTCCTGGCGTCTTGGCGGTTTGTTTGGGGAGGGACACTAATCACTTAGCAAAGTAGCCGCGCTTGGTCTTGGTGTTGATGCCATCGAGCTTCACCTTCAGCTTAATGACTCGCCAGTGCCCGTCTTTGCGCGCGTCGGTCGCCGCATAAGCGACGCTGTAGAGGGAATGCAACTCGGCGGCGACGAGCTGGTAAACGCCGTCGAGGTCTTCGATGCGCCGCGCCATAAAGTAAGCGCCGCCGGTTTGATCGGCGAGCGTCCGCAGTTGCGTGCGCGCCTCGGCGAATATAGTCTTCGAGTAACGGTGTTCCATATCCGGCTCGGTGTCGAAGTAGATCGGGTAGATCGTCGTGTCTTCTTCGACGGCGCGCGTAAGCAACTCGTAGAAAGTGTGAGCGGAGCCGTCTTCTTCTTCTTTGGGAAGCAGTGCGCTGTCTACGCCGTCAGTCAAGACGACAATCGCTTTGCGGCCATCCTTGATTTCGCCGAGCAGGTCGTAGGTCTTCCACTCCGCGTCGTAAAGCCGCGTGCCGCCGCCCGGATGCTTGATGTCGTCTATGCAATTCTTCAATCGCTTGTGATCACTGGTGAAGCCGGAGACGAGCTTGAAGCGCGAGGTGAAGACGGCGACGGCCATACGGTCATCATCTTTCAGCGACTCGACGAAGCGGGTGGCGGCTTTCTTCATCGCTTTGAGCTTGCCGCCGATGCTGCCGCTCAGGTCCAGAAGCAGGACGAGATTGACCGGCGCGTCAACCGGCGCGAAGTGAACGATCTCTTGCGGCACGCCGTCTTCGAGAATGACGAAGTCCTCGCGCTTGAGCTGCGTCACCTTCTTGCCCTGCCGGTCGGTGACGCTGACGTTGAGATTGACCCAGCGCGCGCTCAGCTTGATGGCGTTGTCATCTACGCCTTGGTTCTGGGACAGAACAACCGCAGGAGTTAAGCAGACGAGCAGCATCAAGGCCGCAAGCCGAAGTGTGAGTGCCACAACGCGCCTCCTCAATTCAATATGATTCAGTTTCCCGCCTGCTCTGAATACGCAGTCAGACGCGCGAGCGAGTGCAGTTGTTGTTAAAAATCTGGAGTGGGAATGGACGGTATGACGCCCCGCGCATAACGAGAGTGAGTTCGCAGCGGCCTGAAGGCCGCTTGCCCGAAGGGCAAATAGGCCAGCCCTTCAGGGCTGGTTAGCCGCTGCGATATACAACGAGAGGGCGCTTTAGCGTCCTTCTCTCGTCGGCTTGAGCCATCTGAATTCGAGTGGCTAAAGCCAGTTGTGGTAAGCCCGTTAAAAACGGGCTATGAATCTGCGCGCCGCTGCCAACCAGCCGTAAACGGCTGGCCTATTTGCCCTGCGGGAAAGCCCGCTAAAGCGGGCTGATGAGTCACACAGCAGAGTTGATCGGGTTACTATCTAAAAATCGAAGCGATCAATGTTGCTCTTATTAAAAATGAACGGCGTGCCGAGCATCACTTCATCGCCGCGCACTTCGACCTTGCCCAACCGACCGGCGACGATCTCACGCGCGCCTGGCTCTAACTGGCCCGCGCCCAGCGCCCGCGCCGCCTGCACCGTCAAGTAGCCAAGGTTCATCGTATCCCACAACACAATGCTCTCGATGACGCCGTCGTGCACGTACGGCTTACACATATTCGGCAGCGACAGCCCGGTGACTTTAACGTCCGAGCGGCCCGACTGTTTAACCGCTTCGGCGGCTCCGGGTACGGCAGGCGCAGCGATGGCCATCACAAGTTTGACGTTGGGATGAACCTTCAAGACGGTCTGCGTCTCGGCGAAAGCGCGGTCGCGGTCGCCGTCGCTCGGCTGGATGGCGACCAGCTTCAAGTCAGGATACTTTTCAGCGAGCCGCGCTTTGATGTGCTTGATCCACTCGTTCTGATTGGCCGCGCTCAATGACGCCGTGATGATGGCGAACTCGCCTTTGCCGCCGAGTATGCGGGCGGCTTCGTCCGTAAGCGTGTAGCCGATGCCTTGCGGCGTCGCTTGATTGATGAAGAAATCGCGCGCGTCGCGTTCGGCGTCGGCGTCCCACGTCAAGACGCGAATGCCGCGCGCTCGCGCTTTGCGCAGCACCGTCGAAATCGCCACCTGATTTTCGACGCTCACCGCAATCACGTCAACGCCGCTCGTAATCCACGCCTCAACCACTTCGTTCTGCTTCGCCGGGTCGAGATCGGTCGGCCCGTCCCACAGCAACTCGACGCCCAATTCTTTGGCGGCTTCTTCAGCGCCCTTGCGACAACTGATGAAGTAAGGATCGCCTTTCGCTTTCGGCATCATCGCCACGACCGTTTTATGCGCGGGCGTCGTCGTGGGCGAGCTGATGGATGACATACCGCCGGCTTCGTGGCGCAGCGAGCGGACGAGCATCCAGTTGCTGCCGGCGACGATCAGCGCGGCGGTTAAGATGATGGCGCTCAGGACAGCGACCTGTGAATTCTTCACCTCAGTCTCCTCTTGAATGTCTGGTTGACAAGCGATGGTCGTGCGCTTTGATAATCGCTCGAACAGTATGGGCGCAAGCAGCAGCGCGCCCGTCAGTATGCCGGCCATCTCCGCCGGCTGTGCGCTCAGCCGCAGCCCGTTTTGCAGAATGACGATGGCGAACAGGCCAAGCACGGTTCCCAGAACTGTGCCGCGCCCGCCGAAGATCGATGCGCCGCCGAGCACGACTGCCGTGATGGCCATCAACTCGTACCCGAAGCCGGCGTCGGATTTCGCTTGCCCAAGGTGCGCGACATAGATGACCGCCGCCAAACTCGATGCTAAGCCTGATAGCGCGTAGACGACGCCGAGCCGCCGCGCAACAGGAATGCCGGCATAGCGCGCCCCTTCGCTGGCGTGGCCAATCGCATAAATACTGCGCCCAGAGCTTGTGCGATGCAGCATCCACGCGCAGGCAGCGATAGCCGGAACGAGCACGAACAACTGCGCAGGTACGACGCCGCCGACATAACCCTGACCAAGAAAAAGAAAGCTCGACGGAAAGCCTGAATAGTTCTCGATGCCGCGCGTTATTCCTTCAGCAATGCCGCGAAAGAGCGAATATGTGCCGAGCGTAACGATCAGCGGCGGGAAGCCGAGCCGCGCAATCATCAGCGCGTTCAGACCGCCGCCAAGCAAGCCGACGGCGAGTGTAATCAATATCGCTAACGGCAGCGGCAGGTGCGCGTCGCGCCACAACGCGCCGAGCGTGACCGCCGACAACCCCATCATCGAGCCTACGGAAAGGTCGATGCCGCCGGTGATAATGACCGGCGTCAGCGCCAGCGCCAGCAAGCCGATCTCGACGGCCAGCCGCGTCACTTCAAATGCGTTGGCGGCGCTCAGGAAATGATTACCGGTCAGGCTGAAGATCACGCATTCAATCAGCAATGCGAGTAGCAACAGCCACTCATTATTCGGAAACAGCCGCTCGCGCCACAGCGCAATCAATCGCAGCTCAGGCGGTGAAGCGTGCGGCGCGGCGGTCTTCATCGGCCCCTCTCACTCGATAGGCTAGCGCCTGCAACCTGCCAACGTTTGAAGCGGCTCATCAACGCATCCGAGGCCAGGGCCGCGAGGATGATCGCGCCTTGAATGGCGCGCTCCCAGAATGGATTGATCCCGACAAACGTCAGCGCCGTGCCGATGGTGCCTAACAACGCCACGCCGATGAGCGTGCCCATCACCGTGCCGCGCCCGCCGGTAATCAACGTGCCGCCGACAACGACTGCCGCGATGACTTTCAACTCAAGCCCCGCGCCGCTGTTGCTCGGCACTACAGAGAAGCGCACGGCATTGAGCAACGCCGCAAGCCCGGTGAGCGCGCCCATCAACACGAAGACGCCGAAGACGACGCGCGGCGGCTCAAGGCCGACGAGTCGCGCCGCTTCCTTGTCAGAGCCAATCGCGTAGACCGCGCGACCGGCGCTCAGGTTGTGCAGCATCCAACCAGAGCCGAAGGTTATGACAAGCGCCAACACGACGATCAGCCCTTGCCCGCGACTTTGTCCGAGTCCGAACCATTGAAAGTTATCCGGCAGGTTTTGTACCCACGCGCCTTCGGTCAGCCAGCGCAAGCCGTCGCGCCACGTCACCAGCATGGCCAGCGTGACAATGATCGAAGGCAGCCGCAGATAGCCGATCAACGCGCCATTGAGCGCACCCATCGCTGCGCCGATCAACAGCACGCACGGCAACAACGCGGCCAGCGGCACGCCGGACTTTGCCAGGTAGCCTGCGGCGACGCTGCACACGGCGAACTGCGAGCCGACCGAGATGTCTATTTCGCCGACGAGAATCACCATTGTCATCCCGACGGCGATAATCAGCACGGGCGCGTTGTTCAACGCGAGGTCGCGCAGGTTGGCGGCGCTGAAGAAGGCCGGCGCAAGTGCGGCGACAAGCGCCAGCAATAACGCGTAAGCGACGCTGGCCGACACCTCACGATTGTAACGATTGAGCTTCATTTATCTGATGGCCGCGTAGCGGCCATTGAGTTTAGGCAGGCATTTCAATGCCTGTATCAGCAGAGCAATAGCCGCCGCGTCGCGTAGCGACGCCTGAATGTCCGATGGTTCAGGCGTCGCTACGCGACGCGCGCTCATAATGCCTCAAGGTTCCAGGCGTTGAAACGCCTGGCTAAATTCAACCTGCCGCTAACGCGGCGTGACATAACGATCAGGCTTATGCCGGTCTCGACGACCGTAACGCCGGTGCCGTTTTTGCGCGGCGTGACATAAGGATCAGGCTTATGGCCCTAATGTTATGCGTGGAGATTCATCGTCTGACTGCACTGAGTGACATAACGATCAGGCTTATTGACCTAACTTGTTTGCCTCGCTTTCGTTGCTTGAAATCTACGGTGACATAACGATCAGGCTTATTGACCTATAGCTGTTTGCAATTGCATGAAACCCAAGATGGTCTATTTTGGCCGTGATTCCTGGGCTTTTCATCAAGAATGGTTTCACGCAATCAAGAACAGCTATAAGGCGAGCGCGAGAATGCGTTGCGGCGTCGCCGCGTCGCGGTCAAGCACGCCCGCAATCGTACCGCCGCGCATTACGGCGATGCGGTCGCTCATCCCCAGAATCTCAGGCAGCTCGGACGAGATCATCAGAATGGCCGCGCCCTGTGCCGCAAGCTCGCCCATCAGCGCGTGAATCTCGGACTTCGCGCCTACGTCTACGCCTTGGGTCGGCTCGTCAAGTATCAACACGGATGGACGGATGGCGAGCCAACGACTGAGGGCGACCTTCTGCTGATTGCCGCCCGACAGCGTCGCCACGGGCGCGAAGACCGCCGGCGTCTTGATGCTCAACCGTGTGACGTAATCGGCGGCGACGGCTCGCTCTCTGCGAAAGTCGAAAGCGGCGAAGCGACTGAATTGATCGAGCGAGGCCAGCGTAATGTTATGGCTGATCGCCATATCAGCAATCACGCCGTGACGGCGGCGGTCTTCGGGCAAGTAAGCGATGCCGCATTCGATGGCTCGCGCAGGATCAGTAACATTGACTACTTTATCGCGCAAGCGAATCTCGCCGGCATCATTCGGCGTCAGCCCGAAGATCGTCCGCGCGAGTTCTGTGCGCCCCGCGCCGACCAGTCCCGCAAGCCCGACAATCTCGCCCGCGCGAACCGTGAGGTCTACATTACTGACACCGCCGACGCGGCAGCCGAGGCCGCGAAGCTCAAGAACTATGTCGCCCAATTCGACCGCGCGCTTTGGAAAGACGGTTGCTAATTCGCGCCCGACCATCAGGCGAATCAATTCGCGGCGGTCAACGTCGGCCATCGGTCGCGTGCCAACCGTCACGCCATCGCGCAGCACCGTTACGCGGTCGGCAATCAACGATAGTTCTTCGAGGCGGTGTGAAATATAGATGATGCCGACGCCACGAGCGCGCAGCCGGCGAATCAGGTTGAA
>JBJMGV010000127.1:0-26896 GCA_045807725.1 Blastocatellia bacterium
ATCAACTCACAACTATCAACTGACCACTGGCCACTGGCCACTCGCATGGAGGCACGATGGCAGAACTGGATTGGACGGACGTTGAAGAGATCGGCATACGCTTGCTCGAAGCGCACCCGGAAGTTGATCCGCTGACGGTGCGCTTCACCGACCTTTATCATTGGGTGCTCGCGCTCGACGGCTTCACCGGCGACTCGAAAGGTTCTAACGAAAAGAAGCTCGAAGCCATTCAGATGGCTTGGTACGATGAGTGGCAGGAAGAACACGGTTAAAGCAGGGACTAGGGGCTGGAGACTAGGGACTAGAGAAAACCTCCGGTCGCTAGCCCCTAGCCCCTAGCCCCTAGTCCCTATGATGCGTGTTTATCTGGACAACAGCGCGACGACCGCCGTTTTGCCCGAAGTGATCGAGGCGATGTGGCCGTGCTTCGGCGAAACGTATGGCAACGCGCAGTCGGTGCACGGCTTCGGCCAGCGCGCCAAATCGCTGGTCGAGCGCGCCCGCCGCGAAGTCGCCGCGTTGATTAACGCCGCGCCGGGCGAGATTGCTTTTGTCGCCGGCGGCACGGAAGCGGATAACCTCGCTGTTCGCGGCATCGCAGAGGCTCACGCTGAACACGCGCCTCACATCATCACCACGCAGATCGAACATCCGGCGGTGCTCGCCACGTGTCAGGCGCTTGAGCAGAGCGGCGCGCAGGTCACTTATCTTCCAGTGAACGAGAATGGCATCGTAAGCGCGAACGATGTGCGCGCGGCAATCACAGATCGCACCGTGTTGATCTCGGTGATGCACGCCAATAACGAGACCGGCGCGATTCAGCCTATCGAAGCGATTGCTGAGATCGTTCGCGAGCGAAGAGAGCAAGGACATAAGCATTTATACCTGCACACGGACGCCGTGCAATCGGTCGGCAAAATTCTCGTTGATGTGAAGCGGCTCGGCATTGATCTGCTGTCGCTTTCGGCGCACAAGATTCACGGGCCGAAGGGTGTCGGCGCGCTGTTCATTAAAAAAGGCGCGCGCTTAACGAAGCAGATGACCGGCGGCCATCACGAGCGTGACCGCCGCGCCGGCACAGAGAACGTACCGGGCATCGTCGGGCTTGGCCGCGCTGCCGAGTTAGCCCGGCTGCAACTTGATGAACGCCGCGAGCGGATGCGTCGCCTTCGAGATGATTTCGAGCAACAGGTGATAGCGCGCATAACCGATGTGCGCGTGAACGGCGATACAGAGCGGCGTGTGCCGAGCGTTTCAAACTTGAGCTTTGCCGGTGTTGATGGCGAGAGCTTGCTGATCGCGCTCGACCTGCAAGGCATCGCCGTCTCGACCGGCTCGGCCTGCGCGTCTGGGTCGCTTGAGCCGAGCCACGTGCTGACCGCGATGGGCCTTTCGCGCGAACAGGTGCGCGGCAGCTTGCGCCTCAGCCTGAGCGCGCTGACCTCGCGTGACGAGATGGATTGCGCTCTGCGCGCGATTGAAGAGACGGTCACGCGGTTGCGCGCGATGCGCCCGACCGACGAAGAAGCTGCGAGCGTCGAGTACCACCTTTAAGCAGACAGGGCAAAGGGGAAGGGGAACGTTTTCTAATTCTCTACCTTTCCCCTTTATCCTTTTTTCCTTTACCCTCTCATTAGTATGTACACGCCACAGGTAGCCGAACACATCACCAACCCGCGCAACGTCGGCGAGCTTGAGAATCCTTCCGGCGCGGGCGATGTCGTCAATCAAGTCTGCATGGATCGCATACGCTTGACCGTTCGCATCGAAGGCGAGCGCCTGACCGATGCGCGCGTCAAAGCACAGGGTTGCCCGCCGACCATCGCCGCCGCTTCGGTGTTGACCGAATTAATCATCGGACGCGCGGTCGCCGAGCTTGAGACGATGACCAAGCAGGAAGTGGCCGATGCGCTCGGACGCTTGCCCGCCGCCAAACAGCATTGCGCCAGCCTGGCCATAGAAGCTTTGCGCGCCGCGCTCACTGACGCGCGCCGTTGAGGCTAAGTAGCTCAAATAATAAACTGTGAAGAAGCAGCGTATCCTCGAAATCAGGCCGTGAGATTGGCGCGTAAACCCGATCACGCGGTCAGGCCGTAGCCATCACCGCGCCGCAAGACGGGCAGAAGATTTCATCGCTCTCGATGACCGTGCCGCAGTCGTCGCACAGACTCGCCAATGTTAAAGCGGCCTCGGCGCTTGCCGCCACCGCCTCAATCAAGCTGCCGCAGTGAATGCAGAACATCTCGCCGTCGTCCGTGTGATTGCCGCAATCGCCGCAAACGATCATTGCCGCCATTGCCGCTCTTGAGTTGCTGAAGCCCACAAGCGCGCCGGTGATTCGGATTACATCGCCTGAATGTGACAGCGGGCCGGTGTCGGCTGCCGGTATCATTGCGGGCGGCTCGCTCATCGGCGCTTGCTCGGTTGTCCCGCGTTGAATTGCCGGTGCATCGTGTTCAGAGTCGTTGCCGGTTGCGTGTTCGGAAGGATGCGACGGGGCGACGAAGTGGATCAACTCGTCATACAGATCAAGCCCGCCGGTGAAGCCGGGGCGCAACGGCTCTGCGTCCATATCGGCGCATAGATCGAGGAGTTCGTCAGTGGGCGAGTTCATAGAGACCTATCTCTGTTGAGTGACGAAGAGGAGGCAGAGCGACTGCATTCTACAACAGGGCCGGGCGCGGTTCTACAGTAATTGTTGAGGCCGCGCGCCGGTGCTAACATCGCTTCATGCCCGGCGAACTGGAGATCATCGCGCGCCTACGCGCCCGCGCCCACGCGGCGGCGGGCGTGCGTATCGGCATCGGCGATGACGCCGCCGTCTTGCAGACCGACAGCGCGCGCGACCTGTTGGCTTGTTCTGATCTGATGACGGAAGGCGTGCACTTTTGCCGCGAGTGGTCGCCGCCGCACTTGCTTGGCCGCAAAGCGTTGGCGGTGACGCTGAGCGACATCGCCGCGATGGGCGGGGCGGCGCGCTACGCGATGGCGAGCATCGCGCTGCCGTCCAACTTGCCCGCCGGTTTTGTGGATGAATTATTCAATGGCCTGCTCGATTATGCCGATGCCAGCGATGTAGCCATCATCGGCGGCGACACGTCGAGTTCAACGGATTCGCTCTTCATCGATACCATCGCGCTCGGCAATTGCGAAGCGGGACGAGCGGTCGCGCGTAGCGGCGCATCCGCCAGTGATGTAGTTTATGTAACAGGCGCGCTCGGCGCATCGATGGCCGGGTTGATGCTGCTTGAGCGCGGCCACCGACTTACGAGTAACGCGACTATGAGCGATGACGAGATGAGCCGTGCGCGCGCGTCGGCGATGAGCAAACACCTCAGCCCCGCGCCGCATCTCGCGCTGGGTCGCTTGATCGGCGAGCGCCGCCTGGCGACAGCGATGATTGATGTAAGCGATGGCTTGAGCACAGACCTGTCGCACGTTCTCGACGAGAGCAGTTGTGGCGCTGTCCTGCGCGCCGCCGCGATACCTGTTGCCGATGCGGCGCGCGCACTCGCCGGGGAATTAAACGCGGAGCCGCTCGCGCTTGCCCTGCACGGCGGCGAAGAGTACGAGTTGTTATTCACCGCGCGCCCTGAGCATCGAGAGCGTATCGCTCAGTTATCGAATGAAGTGGGCGTGCCAATCACAGCCATCGGCGAGATCACTGCGGGTGACGGCTTGCGGCTTGAGCGTGACGGTGCAGTCGAGCCGTTGAAAGCTTCGGGCTACGAGCATCGCATCTAACCGCGCCGGTTATCGCCAGCCGCGACTCTATTCATTCGTCTCCAGCACTTCGTCTTCGTAGAAGAAAGCCGGGCCGCAGACGAGCAGCAACTTGATCGGCTCCGCGCCGGTGTTTGCGAGCGTATGGCGCTGGCCGCGCGGCACGTAGACCGCATCGCCCGCCGCGACTTCCTGTTGCTCGTTGCCCACCGTCATCACGCCGCGACCTTCGACGATGTAATAAATCTCTTCGATCTGGCGATGATGATGCGGCGTCACGGCGTGACCGGGCGGCAGGATTTCTTCGGCGAGGCTACAGCCGGTGATGGCGCTCGTCGTGCGATCAACGAGTGGACGAATCTCCGAGCCGTGCCGTGTCTCGATAACCTTGGCGCGTTGGCGATTGATGATGATCATAGTCAAGGAAGGAGCGACGCGGCGACGCGGGGACGCGAGGAAAGATGAGCGGTTTGTCATCATCTCTTTTCTTCCCCGTGTCGCCGTGTCGCCGCGTTCCCGTGTCGCCTTATTGTTTCGGTTCAGCGGGGCCGGCGGCTTCGACCCACGCATCCCATCCGCCTTTCAGAGCACGCACATTCTTGTACCCTTTATCGAGGAGCATCTGCGCCACACGGGCGCTAGTGTGCTCGCTCGGTCAGGTGCAATAGACGACGATCTCGCGGTCGTGGGGAATCTCCTTTAAGCGCGCTTCGATCTCATCCATTGGAATGCGCACCGCGCCTTTGATCTTGATCTCGCTGTTGTCATACGAACCCTGACTGCGCGAATCGATGATGAAGACGGGCGCGTTCTTGGCGAGCTTCTCTTTCAGTTCGTCCACTGTGATGCGAGGGACTTCGCCTTCGGTCTTGTGCTCAGCGGCAGGCGTCGCCTGTGCCGAACTGGCCGGGGCAGCGCTGGTCGCCGTGGCCGGCTTTTTCGCTTTTGATTTCGACTTTGATTTCGTGCGCTGCGCGGCGGCGACGCTCACCAGAGCGAGCATCACGACCAGCAACAGCGCGCATTTTTTAAGATTCATAGTGCGTCTCCTGTGCGGACTTTCGGGAACTCCCATTTTGCCATGCGCGTTCAGATGAATGCCAGAAGATAGGATACAGGATACAGGATTCAGGGTTGCTGCGTTGTTCGCAAGCAGGCCAACGGATTCAGCGCCGACCATTCAACATCCTGTGCTTGAACTGAATCCTGAATCCTGTATCCTGTATCCTGAATCCTTTCTCTTGCGATGCGTGCGCGAAAAGCATAAGATGGCCGCACGTCGAAACGAGCGCGCCGCCCCGCGCGTGTGGTATCATAAAGGCTTCGGAGATAACGCAAAGTGAAACTCAATCGAAAGCTTGCGACCCTTATTTCGTGCCTGCTCCTGTTGAGCTTTATCGTCGTGCAGGCGAGCGACCGCCGCGCCAAACTCGGCGAGCGCCGTACGCTGGCTCTGCCTGCGGCAATGGTGCTCGATGAGTTCGCCCAGCCGGTCATCGCCACAAGCGGCAAAGTCGGCTTTGTGTCGTCCGTGACCACAGGCGCAGTCGTCTCGTTCAACGTGACTTCGGGGCGCGTGATGTCGTCGCTGGTCGTCGGCGAATCAGCGGGGCCGCTCGCGCTCACCGAGACCGCGAGCCGTCGCTTGCTCGCCGTAGCGTCGGTCAACGATCCGGCCAACGGCCACCCGGCGACCATCAGCATCGTTGACGCCACGCGCGCCAAACAGCTCGAACTGCAATCGCTGCTCGTACTGCCCGCTAAAGCCCTCATCACACAATCGACGCGCGCATTGCTGAGCCGCGATGGCAAGTATTGCCTGATCGCCTCCAGCTATGAAGAGCCGACGCTCTTTGCCTTCGATGTTGAGTCGGGCCAGGTCGTCTCGCAGTTGAAACTCGACGGCAGGCCGTCAGAGGTCGCGCTGTTCGATGATGGCACGACGCGGCGGCTCGCGGTCGTGAGCGCGAAAGCAAACTTGCTGGCGATGTTCGGCATAGACGAGCAAGGCGCGCTCGCACAGGTCGCTTCGTTCACGCCGCCGAGCGCGCGTTTTGACGAAGCCAACAACCCGGCCTTCAGTAATGATGGTCACACAGCCTACATCGCCGCCGCCGAAGGCGATCAGGTCTTCGCGCTCGACAGCGACAGCGGCATCCTGCTCGATGCAATCGCGGCGCGCGCGCCTTATCATTTAACGACGGCGCTCGCCGCCGATGGCGTTGAGTTGTTAGCCGTAACCAATCTTCATCAGGCAAGCAGCGATAAGCGCGGCGGCGTCACTGTGCTCAAGAGCCAGCACGCGCGCCTGTTCGCGCAATCGGAATTTGCGCCGCCCGAAGGCATCGAATTCTCACGCGCTAACAACGTCGCGTTCACGGCTGATGCCACGACCGCTTTTGTCACGTCGGCGACCGGCGTGCTCTTTGCCTTCAACACCACGACAGGCGAGCTGGAATCCTATCAAGCCATCGGCAGCGAGTTGCGGCGGCTGGCTTTGAACGAAAAGACGCAGACCGTCGCGGCGATTCGTTCATCACAAAGCGGCGACGAGATCGTCATCCTCAACTTCGATCTGGTCAAAGACGAAAGCGCCGACCCCAACGCGCCGCAGATCGATTCGTTGCAGCCCGCCGAAGTCGAACAGGGGCGTTTGAAGAATCTGCAACTCGTCATCACCGGCCAGCGCTTCAGCGACGGCGCGTCTGTCATCATCAACGGCGCAGAGATGGCGGCGGAGTTGACGCAGAAGGGCAATGCTCTTGAAACTCGCCTGCCGCGCGCGCTGTTTGATGATGTGAAGAACATCAGCATTCAGGTGAAAGGCGCGAACGGTGTGCTGTCATCGCTGCGCGAGTTGCGCGTTGTGCGACCGGGCGCACCGATACTCGACGAGATTCGCCCGGCAGAAGTCGCCGGCCCCAGCTCAGGGTTCGTGCTGAAAGTATCAGGCCGGAATTTCCGCGCCAGTTCGACCATCTTCGTCGCGGGCCGCGCGCTGAACACGCAACAGGTCAACGCCAACACGCTGCAAGCATCGGTGCCTGCCGACCTGTTGACTTCGCCCGGAGAGTTGAAGGTTGTCGTGCGCGATCTGGCGGTCGCCGATCTCGTTTCGGCCAACAATAAAGATTTGTCGATCTACGGCCCGCGCATTACCGAGCTTGCGCCGGCGAATAGCAAAGTCGTCGCCGGCGACGGCGATTTCAAGCTGCGCATTCGCGGCGAGAACTTCCGCAGCGGCGCGACCGTCGAAGTCAACGGCCAGGCGCTGCCCGGCAACGCGGTCTATTTTGTGGGGCACTCGCTGCTCAGCGTCCGCGTGTCCAAACAGTTCGCGCAAGACGCCGGGCAGTTGGCAGTCGTCGTGCGCAACCCCGAAGGCGCGACCAGTGAAGCGGCGGCCATTGACGTGCGTGCGCCGCAGATTGTCCGCTTTGCGCAGAAGCAAGTGATGGCCGGCATCGACCGAGCACGCATAGACATTCGCGGTAAAGATTTTCGGCGCGGCGCGCGCGTCTACGTCGGCAACGGGCGCGGCGTCAATCTGCAAGTCGAACGCCCGCGCGTCCGCTTCCGCAGCAGCACGCACCTGACCGTCACGCTCAATGATGAGTTGAAGCGATTGCTCGATCAGCCGGGCCAGCTCCAATTCAACATCGTCAACCCGAACAGCGGCGACGGCGTCAGTTCGCAGAAAGCCATCCTCAATGTCGTCGGGCCGGTCATCGCCGGCGTGCAGTTCGAGCCGCTTGCGACCGACGCTAAACAGGTGCGGCTGATTATCGAAGGCGCGAACTTCCGGCGCGGCGCGCTGGTCGAATTCGTCAAAAGCGATGCGGTCGTGCGACAGGCGACGCCCGAAAGCTTGCGCGCCGACCGGGCGACGATCATCGTTCCAACGCGAGTGATTGACGCGCTCGGCGCTTACACGTTGCGCGTGGTCAATCCCGGTCAGGTCGCTTCGACGCCTTACCGACCGCAGCCGCGCGAGGCGCTCGCCGCAACCGACGACGATTAACGCTCTAGTAATCAAAATCACGAAAGGGACTGCCGGACAAGCGCAGTCCCTTTTCTTATCCGATCAATCAACTCGACGCTCTCCCCGTGTAACTGAACCGGCGCGACAGTCTCGTCATACTGCCCAAAGCGATGACACGCACTCTGCCCCTCATCCGCGTAAAGCTTATGAGCAAGCCGGCAGCGGCGCTTTCACTTCTCATCGTGATGGCTTGCGTCTGCGTTCACGCTGGGGCGCAGACGACGCGACGCCTCTCTGGAGTTGTCATTACAGAGCGCCTACGCGGCACGCCAGGCTATCCTGTCGGTGTGAGCCTCGGCGTAACCTTTCGCCTGCTTGCCAAATAAAACGACTATTATTTGAGCCGTAAATAAAACACCGAGACGTGGAGACTCTGAGGCACGGAGTACTTGATACCACGCGCCCACATCCATCGGGCGCTACAGCGAGGCAGCGCCGTTGTGCTATACTTTCAACGGATCTTTGGAGTGAATCGGGCGGTTGCTGGCTCGCTGACCCAGTCAGTGAGCGAGAGGAAAGTCCGAACACCACAGGGCAACGGACTGGCTAACGGCCAGGCGGGGCAACCCGACGACAAGTGCAACAGAGAACAGACCAGCCGATGGCTGCGGGTCTTTAGATTCGCAGATCAGGTGATGGGTGAAACGGTAGGGCCGCAAGGCTTAATGTAAGAGCCTACCAGCACGGGTGGCGACATCTCGTGGCTAGGCAAACTCTCCGTGGTGCAAGACCAAATAGGGAGACGTCATCAGGACGGCCCGTCCGATGCGCGCTGAATGGGCTACGCCTATAAAGCGCGCGACAGTCTCCGGGTAGGTCGCTTGAGCGCGCGGAGCAATCCGCCGCCTAGATGAATGACCGTCGCCGCCGCGTTGAGGCTCACGCCGACACGCCTACGGGCGCTGTCGTAGAAGACGCGGCGGAACAAAATTCGGCTTACAGATTCACTCCAAAGCGTGAGCGATGCGCCGGCTGGACGGCGCATCGCCGTTCCCTTTTATCGGTTTCGGAGACGCACAGTGAACAACACGAAATACTTCGTCGGCCTCGCCGGGTTGATCATCGGCTTCCTCGTCAGCTTTCTCTGGGTTTCAAGCTACAATCGAACCAACGCGCCGGCGGCGCAGCCTTCTGCTCCGGGCGCGATGCCCGGCAGTCAGCCTGCGGCTAATAGCTCAGGCGGCCAGCAGGCAATGATGGGCCAGGTGCAGCAGGTCATCGATAAGGCCAGGAATAACCCGAAAGATTTTCAAGCGCAGATTGACGCGGCGGGCGTCTATTACCAGAGTGGCAAGGAGGCCGAGACGGTCGAGTACTTGAAGAAGGCTTACGAGCTTAAGCCCGACGAGTTCAAGACCAACCAGCAGTTGATCGGCGCGCTGCCCATCATCGCTACCTACTACGCCGACCAGAAGAATTACAGTGAGGCCGACCTCTGGTTTCGCCGCTCGATGGAGATAGAGCCGACTAATGAGGTCATTCGCATCGAACTGGCCTCTTCTTACATTCAGCGCCAGCCGCCGCAACCCGACAAGGCGATTCAGGAGTTGCAGACGGCGCTGAAGGCGAACCCAAAGGACGCTCACGCGCTCGGACATCTGGTCGAGGCCTACGCCGTGAAGAAAGACGCGGCGGGCGCTGAAGACGCGCTCAACCGGATGCGTGAAGCCGAGCCGTCGAATCAACGGCTGCCCGCTTTGCAAAACATGGTCGCTGACCTCAAGGCCGGCAAGCCCGTTTCGCTACCGAAAGAGTAGTCCGCCGCGATGCTGAAATTTATCTTTTATTGTATTTTGGCTTACCTGGGGATGCGCTTCGTGCGCTGGCTGATTAAGCCGTCGCGCGCAAGGTCGGGCCGCGTTGGCGCGCAGCGTGGCGCGACGATGGTGCGCTGCGAGACCTGCGGTATGTTTGTCACTCAGCGCAGCGCGCTTGTTGCGGGAGGTCACGATTTCTGCTCGCGCAATTGCCTGGAGCAACGCGCGCGGCGCGTTTGAGTTTCAGCAAAAAAAATCATTTGCATGAAAAATTTTTGCAGTATTCGCCACTCTTTCTCCGTCTAGTTTTAATGAGGGCGCAAGGAAACGCCTCGCAGGCCGCAAAGGGAGTACCAACAACCCGGTGAGCCTGACCACGATTTAGCGCCTGTCGTTCTCAGCCAGTAGTCCGAGCCGGGCTTGTGCGCAGCCGGTTTGATGCGCTGAACGTCAGGGACACATTGCCGCTTGATTTCGCGCGACACCTGGGGGAAGAGATGGGCTTGATTGATAGAATGCAAACCTGGCTACGCGGAGGGGCATCGCACGCCGCGCAAGCCTGCCCGGCGGAAGCCGACATCCTCAAATACACCGAGGACAAACTGTCGCCGCCGTCGCGCGCGCGCCTGGACCGCCACTTTGCCGCCTGCCACGATTGCCGCGAGCTGCTCGTCTTGCTCGCCCGCTTCCCCGAAGAAGACCTTGCACAGCCGCCGCTGTCCACGACCGAGATTCAACAACAGACCGCGCGAGTTCTTCAATACATCGATGCCGACGACCGCAGCAAAGCGGCGCACGCGACGGACAATGGGCTGGTGGCTGCGCCGCAAAGAGGCTGGGGCTTTCGCTACCGCGCCGGGCTTACGGTGGCCGGTTTACTCATTGGCGCGCTGATGATTGGTGGCCTTTATCTCATAACGCGCCGCGAGCCTGCAACTGAATCGGCGCGGCAGTCGTTGGCGTTGGCGATGAAAGATGAGCGCCGCAGCGCCGCGCGTTTTTCGGGCGGGTTTGCTCCTTCGCCTTATGTGGCGAGGCGCGGCACGGATGATTCGCCCGACCTTCAGTTGCGCGTCGCTGTCGGTCAGTTGAAAGCCGCCGAAAGCGAAAGCGCGCCGGTCGAGATGCGGCAGATGTTGGCGCGCGCGCACCTGGCCTTTGATCGTGCAGACCACGCGCGACAGGCGCTGACAATTCTCGAATCTCTGAGTGCGCGCGGCATTGAAACCGCCGAACTCTTCAATGATCTGGGCGTCGCGCAATTTCAGTTACAAAGTTATGATGCGGCGATTGCCAGCTTCGATCAAGCGCTGAGCCTTAATTCCAATTATTCGGAAGCCCTGTTCAATCGCGCCCTCGCCGAAGAGAGTGCGGCCCGTTACGCAGAGGCGCGGCGTGATTGGGAGCAGTTCATCAATTCAATCTCTGACGCAAAATGGAAAGCAGAAGCCGAGCAACACCTCGCCGGGCTTTCAAACTATTCTCGATAGTCCGCTAAGCCAGACGTTTCATTTGCTTGCTCACTAACCACCCTCCAAAATGACGCGCGGCAGGCCGTCTTGACGACGACCTGCCGCATTTTTCTATCTCTGCGCTTTCGTTACTTCAGCCACGCATCGCTGATGATCGCGTCCACGGTTACGGGCACGCTGCGAATGAAATCGCGGGCGGCGGCGATCATCTGATGCTCAAGCAGCGCGGCGACATCGGCGGCCTGCGCGTCGGCGGCCTCGATGACGATCTCGTCGTGAACGCAGTTGACGATCTTGGCGTCGAACGGCTTGAGCGCATCGTAAATCAAGACCATCGCGCGCTTGATGATGTCGGCGCTGCTGCCCTGGATGGGCGCATTCTTGCCGAGCCGCTGCGTCGCTGCGATTTGTGAGCGGTCGCCGCCGTCGAATGAAAAAGTAATCAATCTTCCTGAACGCGTGCGGCTCTCGCGCTGCGTGACGGCGCGGTCGGCGGCTTCGCGCAGAAACGCCGCCACGCCGCTGTAGGCCGCGAAGTATTTTCTGATTAGCCCTTCAGCCTCTTCCGGCGCGCAGTCAATCCGCGCCGCCAGCCCCGGCGCGCCAAGCCCGTACATAATGCCATAGTTCAACTGCTTGGCGGCGGCGCGCTGCGCCTTCGTCACCGCCTCAAGCGGAATGCCGAACATCTGGCTCGCCGTCACGCAATGCAAGTCTTCGCCCGACAGCAAGGCTTTAACGAGGGCTGTGTCCTGCGACCAGTCGGCCAGTATGCGCAGTTCGATTTGCGAGTAGTCGGCAATCACCAGCTTGCGGCCCGCCGGGGCGCGAAAGCAGGAGCGGTACTCCGGCGTGTTGGGAACCTGTTGCAGGTTCGGCTTGGCGCAGGCCATGCGCCCGCCGGTCGCGCCGATCTGCTGAAAGTCCGAATGTATGCGCCCGTCCGCCGGATGCACATGATCGAGCATCGCCGCGCCATAACTCGACAGCAGCTTCTGCACGCTGCGGTATTCCAACAGCCGCGCGATGGCCGGGTGATCTTTCGCTAATGGCTCAAGCTGCCAGCTCCGCGTGCCCTCGACCTTAACGCCCATGCGGGCCAATGCCTCTGTGACTTGCGCGGGACTATCGACGTTGATCGTCGGCGGCTCGTCAAAGAGCGTCAACTGCGGAATGCCTGCCGACAACTCGCGCCGCAGCACGACCGACAAGGCGTCGTGCGCGCGTTCGAGGTTGGCCACCAGCTCGCGCCAGCACTTCACGTCGATGGCCATGCCTGCGAGTTCCATCGCCGCAATCGGCAGCACGCAATCCATTTCGAGCCGCGCCGCTTCCATCAGGCCGAGCGTGGCCAATCGCTCCGTGATCGCTTCGTAAAGCGGCAGCATCAACGCCGCGTCCTTCGCCGCGTATTCGATTTGTAATGTAGATAACTCGTCGGCCCAGTTGCTCACCTGCATGGATTTATCGACGCTCTGGCCGAGGTAACGCTCGACGACGACGGCCAGCGAATGGCGCTCATCGCCGCGACCCGCAGCGATCAACTGGCTGGCCAGCAGCGTATCGAACGCGCCGCGCACTTCGACGCCGAAGTGATGCCGCAGCATCTTCAAATCGAATTTGGCGTTGTGAAAAATCTTGGTGACGTGAGCGTCGGCGAACCATTCGCGCAATGGCGCGTCCGCCAGCGCCGGATAAGCGAACAGGTCAAACACAAAGGAGTGTTCCGGCGTGGCGATTTGCAGCAGGCGCACGCGGCTGCGGAAGGGATCAAGCCCGGTCGTTTCAGTGTCCGCGCCGAGCGTCGAGAATGCCGAGATGGTTTTTAATGCCGCCTCCGCAGTCTTCCTGTCAGTGACAACGGTGAAAGGTGTGTCGCTCAATTGGTCCGCCTTCGCTGCTAAGAATATGGGTTGCGCTGCGTCGCCCGCTTGCGGCGACTTTCACGCGCTCGATATAGTAAAAAATTCTCGCACCAACTGTGGTGACAAGCAATTTGATTTTGGATGGGACGGTGATAATGGATGCAGCAATGAAGCAGCAAACGCAAGAGCGGCGCGAGCAGTTGATGGCGCGGATCAAAGGCGGCGCGGCCATCTTTCCGGCAGCGCCCGCGGCGATTCGCAACAACGACGTTGAGCACGAATACCGGCAGGACACCGACCTTTATTACCTGACCGGCTTTGAAGAGCCGAACGCCGTCGCCGTGCTTGTGCCTGACCACCCTGAACATCGCTTCACGTTGTTCGTTCAGCCGAAAGACCGCGACCGCGAAGTGTGGACCGGGTGGCGAGCCGGCGAGGAAGGCGCGACGCGCGATTATGGCGCGGACGCCGCCTTCACGATTGATAAGCTCGACCAGGAACTACCCAGGCTCGTCGGCAAAGCAGACCGCATCTATTATCGCTTCGGCGACCCGGCGTTTGACGAGCGGCTCGTCGGCTTTATGCGCCGCTTCCAACGCGAGCGGCAGCGCCACGGCGTCGGCCCTACATCGGTGATTGACCCGGCAGAGATTCTTCACGAGATGCGGTTGATCAAGACCGCTGACGACCTCGCGCTGTTGCGCCGCGCCATCGAGATTACTTGCGATGGGCATCTCGCCGCGCTGCGTGCCCTGCGACCGGGAATGAACGAATACGAGATCGAGGCGACGCTGCGCTACATCTTCCGCAGGAATGGCAGCCCGCGCAACGGCTACGAGCCGATTGTGGCGGCGGGCGCGAACGCCACCGTGCTGCATTACGTGAAGAACAACTGTGTGATTCAACCCGATGACCTCTTACTGATCGATGCCGGCGCAGAGTTTGGTTACTTCACGGGCGACGTGACGCGCACGTGGCCGGCGAGCGGTACATTCTCAGAGGCGCAGGCGGAAGTTTATCAGGTCGTGCTCGACGCGCAGGTGGAAGCCATCAAAGCGGTGAAGCCCGGCGCAACTTTCAACGAGCCGCACGACCGCGCCGTGCGCGTGTTGACCGAAGGCATGGCGCGGCTCGGCCTGCTCGAAGGCGACGTAGATAAGCTGATCGAGGAAGGCAATACGTTTCAAGGTCAGCCCGACGCGCCGCGCGGCTACAAGAAATTTTATATGCACGGCACGAGTCACTGGCTGGGGATGGACGTACACGACGCCGGCCCTTACAAAGTCGCCGACGAATGGCGGCGGCTTGAGCCGGGAATGGTGCTGACGATTGAGCCGGGCTTGTACGTCGCGGCTGACCTCGACGATGTGCCGACGCGCTATCGCTGCATCGGCGTGCGCATCGAGGACGACGTGCTGGTCACTGCCGACGGCGGCGAGGTGTTATCCGCGCGCCTGCCGAAGACGATTGACGAGATCGAAGGCTTGATGATGGGCGCGCATTTGGGAGAGTAGGCTAGCTATTCCCTGATTTCTTTTTCAGCACTATAATCTTGCCTTACCGTTACCAGACTTGCTGTATTTTGGCGCTAGCGCATTGGGAAGGATTATTGCGTATTCATTATGCCGCTGTTTCAGAGCGCAAATGCTCAAGTCATTCTCAGGGATGTGTGATATGATTATTTTATTAAAGGAGAACAATGAAAAAAGATGTGAAGAAAGAGTGGCTTGCACTTTGCCAAACCTGTAAATGGAATGGGAAACGGTGTCCAGAACACGCGGGTTCCAAACAAGAAGTGGTGGATCATCTTAAACGCTATCCTGAGCATAAGGTGCGCGTTTTAGTAACGGGCGGATAAACTCAATCGAGAAAATGTATGACGGATTACAAAGAAGATTATAAGGGGCACGAGATTCTACTTACGGGCAGCGGTAAAGGGTGGAAGTACGCGATTCCTAATATACTCGGCTACAGGCCCCCGATGTTGTACTCGAAAAGAGAGACGGCCCTTGAAATCGCTAAGGGCATTATAGACCGGCTTACCGCTGCATAAGCATCTTTACCTTTAACCTCGCCACCTTCTATCCAGGCAATGCATGCTTGCCTGAGAGTACTGTCACTGTTCCCGCTTGCGACATGAAATTAGTCGCCGGTATGGTCGTTCTATGGAGCAACTGGAAACGAACTACCAGGGCAACCGGGTCAGGTACTACATCTTTGGCGGGAATGACTTGCTACTCAACGCCAACGATGTCTGTGCGATACTCGGAGCCAAGCCGGATATCTTTCGTGAGAAGTACATCGACCTTGCCGAAGCAGTCAGCTCCGCTATCTTGGACAGCAACACCTTTGGGGATTGGCTGCTGACTAAGTTCAGCAGCTATAATCAGGCTGTTTCTAACCGACCGTCTGACCTTCCTTAGACACCCCTTTATGGGCGAGTATCAGCAACGTGAAACGATTGCTCTTTGCGCCTATCTGCGCTCATCGCCCTCGCCAGCGTGAAGTGTTGAAGCGGCGTTTTGTGATTGATGATTGCAAGGCTGCCGGTGACACTGGTCTGTGTGAACCCCGCTGCCCCTTTGCTTCAAAGATGACTCGCCGTGTAATCGAAAAGTTTCAAACCAGGACCGCTGAATGTGGTGTTAATATGGCAGTTGTAAAAGGCGAGATGATGGGCGTGCACCTCGACGAGTAAAAGATCACTATGCAAGCGTGCGCGGGCAGACCGCCGGCGCTAACGGGTTGGCAAGGAGGGTGGATGATACGCAAGGTCGTTGTGGCGATGATGCTGTTAGCCGCGTTTGCCGTGTGTGCGCCGGCGCAGGCGATGAAGGGCTACGAGCTGTATAGCTGGAAGGTGAAAGGCCGCTGGCATTACGCGCTGCTGACGGGAACCAATCGGGCCAAGAGCTACGACGAGATCACCTCGCCGGCAAGCGAGCGCGTTGGCATGGCGGCGCTGATGGCCGAGATGGAAAAGCTGGCGCGCGGCGAAGAAGTCTTCTGGATGTCGGCGGCGCACCGCGACGTGGTGAAGCCGCGCGCAAAGGGTGCGCCCGTCCTTGAGCTGCCTTCGCGCCAACGCATCAACCGCGTCAAAGCCTACTGCGAGAAGCGCGGCATCAAGCTCATACTGCGATGACCGATCATTGCGGCAATGATTTTATTTTTGACTTTCTCAACCTGACTGCGTAAGATGCCTACGTTACAGTATGTCTGCCGAAGTTGCTCGCGGCGCTGATTGCGCGAGACGAGCAACGCGGGGGAACCAACGCCGCGACGATGTTGCGGCACGGGGCGCATCGAGTGTGAGGCACTCGTAGGACACTTCCAGTCCAAGCCCGACAGCTAACCTCGCAGGCTAAAAGGAAGGGCATTACGCCGCGACGAGATTCGGGCGCGGGGTTATATGCCCCGCGCCCTTTCCTTTCTCCGTAGCTTCCGGCGAATTCCCTTGCCACAACTTAATCACGCACGGGCGGCTTGATGGGCGTATCCCTGAAGCCGCAGAGGATGACTGCTTATGCAAAGAACGAATCGAACTCCAGGCTGGCCGGCCCCCGTCGCGGGCTTGCTGCTATTGATGCTGATGGTGGCGCTCGAAGGCTGTGGCGGCGCGGGCAACAAAGGCAACCGGGTGACGCTGATCCTCGGTGGTTACACGACGCCGCGTGAGGCGTACGGCAAGGCCATCATTCCGGCCTTTCAAAAATTCTGGAAAGAGAAGAGCGGGCAGGATGTCGAATTCCAGGAATCTTACCAGGGCAGCGGCGCGCAATCGCGCGCTATCATCGGCGGCTTTGAAGCCGACATCGCGGCGCTGTCGCTCGAAGGCGATATTGATAAGATCGCCGAAGCCGGCCTCATCACGCACGACTGGAAGTCAAAGCCGAACGGCGGCATGATCAGTGACTCCATCGTCGTCATCGCTGTGCGGGCCGGCAACCCGAAAGGCATTAAAGACTGGGCCGACCTCACACAAGCTGGCCTGAACATATTGACGCCCGACCCGCGCACATCGGGCGGCGCGCAGTGGAACATCAACGCGATGTACGGCGCGGCGCTGCGCGGTTTCGCCGGCGTGGCCAAAGACGACCCGGCGGCGGCGCAGGAGTTCCTCAAGAACGTCTTCCGCAACGTCTCGGTGATGGACAAGGGGGCGCGCGAATCGATCACCACGTTCGAGAAAGGCATCGGCGATGCCGCGATCACTTACGAAAACGAGGTGCTGGTCGCCAAGCAGGGCGGGCAGAATTATGACTACGTCATCCCGCACTCGACCATCTTGATCGAGAACCCGGCGGCGCTGGTTGATAAGAACGTAGATAAACACGGCGTCCGCGAAGTGGCGCAAGCATTCATTGAATTCCTGTGGTCGGCAGAGGCGCAGCGCGCCTTCGCAAAGTATGGCTTGCGATCCATAGACCCGGCGGTTGCTCAGGAAGTCAAATCACAATATCCGGCGGTCGCTGATTTGTGGAAGATGGATTACCTTGGCGGCTGGAAGAAAGTCGGCGACAGCATCTACGGCCCACAGGGCGTCTACACGCGAGTCAGTGAAGAGTTGCAGCGGTCGCGTTGAGCCGTGCCGGTGATAGGAGAGGATATGAATCTCGCGCCTCAATCGCTTGACGCGTCGCCGCGCGCCGCCTCGTCCACGGTTTTACCGTGGGGCCGCTGGGGCCTGCGTTTTACGGCGGCGTTATATCTCGGCGTGATGATCGCGCTGCCGCTCGCGGCGATTCTGGCGAACGGCCTGCGCGATGGGCTGCGCGCCTTTTGGGCAGACTTGATGAGTCCGGCAGCCTTCGCGGCGCTGAAGCTAACGATTCTGTTAGCAATCTTCGTCACCTTGATCAACGCCGTCATGGGCACGCTGACGGCTTACGTGATGGTGCGCTATCGCTTCGTCGGGCGCGGCCTGCTGAATGGCTTGATCGATATGCCGTTCGCTATTCCGACGCTGGTGACGGGCGTGATGCTGGTGGCGCTATACGGCCCGCAACGCACGCTGGGCGCGTGGCTGGGCGCGCACGGCATTCAGGTCATCTTCGCCACGCCGGGCATCGTGCTCGCGTTGCTGGTGATCACTTACCCGTTCGTCATTCGCGCCGTGCAGCCGGTCTTGATGGAGGCCGAGCGCAGCGAAGAAGAGGCCGCTTACACGCTAGGCGCGTCGCGTTGGACGACCTTCCTGCGTGTGATATTTCCTACAATCGCGCCGGCAGTAATCACCGGTTCGTTATTATGTTTTGCGCGCGCGCTTGGCGAATTCGGCTCGGTCGTTGTGGTGGCCGGCAATATTCCGGGCCGCACGCTGACCGCGCCGGTCTACGTCTTCGGGCAGATCGAATCGCACAACGAGCGCGCCGCCAGCGCGATGTCGCTGGTCTTGCTGGCGCTGTCGTTCACGCTGATTGTGACGGTCGAATGGCTGCAAAGCCGCAAGGGGAGGGGCAATGTCGCAGGCGATAATCAATGACGCGGCGGCGGCTGCGCCCGCTCGCCCGCGCAAGCCCGCGGCGCGCGGCAAGCTCGTCGAGTGGGGGCTGATCGCCTTAGTGCTGCTCTACGCGGCAGGCTTGCTGGTCGCGCCGCTGATTGCCATCGTCTGGGGTTCGATAAGCGAAGGCGCGGCGGAGTTCGTGCGGCAGATCACTTCTGCCGACGCCACGAGCGCGCTCAAACTAACGCTGGTGATGGCGGTCGCCGCGACGGTGATCAACACGCTGTTCGGCCTCTGCATCGCGTGGGTGCTGGCGCGCGACAACTTTCGCGGCAAGCGCATTCTCAATGGCCTGGTCGATATGCCATTCGCGGTGTCGCCGGTAATCGCCGGCTTCATGATCATCCTGCTGTTTGGCAGAACCGGCTGGCTCTCGCCTGTGACGGATGCGATGAGCATCAAAGTCGTTTTCGCGCTGCCGGGCATTCTGCTGGCGACCATCTTTATCTCGATCCCTTTCGTCATCCGTGAAGTCGTGCCGGTGTTGAATCAAGTCAGCCGCGATCAAGAGAACGCGGCGCGGACGATGGGCGCGAGCGCGTGGCAGACCTTCCGCCACGTCACGCTGCCGGCGATTCGCTGGGGCTTGCTTTATGGAGTATCGCTTACATTTGCTCGCGCGGTCGGCGAGATCGGCGCGGTGCTGGTCGTCAGCGGCGGCGTCAGCCGTTTGACTGAGACGGCGACGCTATTCATCTTCCGGTCACTTGATGATCGCAACCCGGTCGGCGCAAACGCGATGGCCGTCGTGCTCGCGGTCGTCTCCTTCGTGATCCTGATGGTGATTGAACTCTTCAGGAAGCGGGCGGAAAAGAGATGAGAGCAAGTGTCGCTGCCTCTGCCCGACTTTAAGATACCCACAAACAGGAAGACATGCATTTATTCGGCAACGGCAGAGGATTTCCCCTATCAAGCCGCATCGCCTTTACCGCGTTGATCGTCGCCTTGTTTTTGATCGTCGGATGCCGCAAGCCGCCGGCGAACGAGCAGCAGGATGCGCGCGAGATTACTGTAGCTGCCGCCGCCAACCTCACCGACGCGTTTGCGGAAGTCGCCAAACAATTCACGGCGAAGACCGGCATCCATGTCGTTTACAGCTTCGGCAGCACGGCTGACCTGACGAAGCAGATAGAGAACGGCGCTCCCTTCGACGTATTCGCGTCGGCTGATGTGGCGCACGTTGATGGGCTGAACCAGAAGGGCTTGATCGTGCCCGACTCGCAGGCCATCTACGCGCGTGGCCGGCTCGTCGCGTGGACGCCTCCGCAAGGCCGGGTCAAGATCGACCGCATTGAGGATGTCAGTCGCGCCGACGTGAAGACGGTGGCGATTGCGAAGCCCGATCTCGCGCCGTATGGCCGTGCGGCGGTGGAAGCGCTCAAGGCACTGAACGTCTGGTCAGAGGTCGAGCCGAAAGTGGTCTATGGCACGAATGTCTCTAACACCAGGCAGTACGCGATGTCAGGCAATGCCGATGTCGCCTTCATCCCGCTGGCGCTGGTGAAGCAGGGCGAAGGGCAATATATCGAAGTTGAAGAGCGGCTGCACCAGCCGATCAATCAAGCCCTCGCCCTCATCAAAGCGTCGGGCAAACAAGAGATGGCGCGGCGCTTCGCCGACTTTGTTTTAGGAGACGAAGCGCAGGCCATCCTCAAACAGTACGGCTACACCAATCCCACAGCCAAATAGGGCATCCATCTACTTCAAGAGGCGAGCAGAAAGTTACAGCGAAGGAAGGAACACATATGCAGTCACAAATAACCCAGTCCCGATTCTATCTTCTCGGCCTGCTGGTCATCATACTGACTTCGGTCGTATCGGCGCAGCCGCAAACGGCCAGCGCGCCTGACGCCGGCCAGCAAGAAGTAAAGCAGGTTACAAAACCGGAAGGTGATAAACCTGAAGTCAAAGAGCTGAGGTCGCAGGTGGATAAGCTGCAACTGATCGTTGAGCAGCAACAGCGTGCGCTCACCGAGATGCAGAAGCGCCTTGACGATCTCAGCGCCCGCGCTGCGCCTGTCGTGACGAACAGGCCGGATGGCTCGACGGTCGTTTCATCTGATCTGCACGCGGCCACGCTTGAGACGAGTCAAGCGGCGAAGCCGGCGGCACAGACTCCGGCCAAGCCAGCGGACAAGCCCGCTGTAGTCGCCGGCTGGGATCAGAACCACGCGTTCATCCGCAGCGCCGATGGCCGCTTCGAGACGCAGATCAGCGGCTACGGTCAATTCGACTATCGCGGCTATCAGTCGGGCAATCATCCGCCGAACACGTTTCTCGTACGCCGCGCGCGTTTGTCTGCTGAAGGGCGAGTGGCGCGTTACTTCGACTTCAAAGTCGAAGGCGATTTCGCCGACACCACGAGCACCTTGCTGCGTGATTTCTACGTCAATGTTCATCGCATTGACGAGTTCCAGTTGCGCTTCGGCCAGTTCAAAGAGCCGTTCAGCCAGGAAGAGTTGCGCTCTGACATCTATCAAGACTTCGTCGAGCGCTCGCTGGTCAACAACCTCGCGCCGAGTCGCAGCCCGGGCCTTATGGCTTCGGGCCTCATCAACAAAGGCGTGTTTGAGTATCAGGTCGGCTCGTTCAATGGCAAGGGACTGCTGGCGCTCAACAATAACAACACGCCGGAGTCCGTCGTGCGATTGCGCTTCGCGCCCTGGAAAAATAGCGGCGGGTTCTGGGACAAAGGTTTGGCCTTCGGCGGCGCGTACGCACAGGGGCGCAGCTTCGGCGGTACAAGCGTGCGCGGCCTGACTGAGAGCCGTAGCTTTACCTACTTCACGCCCGACACGGTCAACGGCAAGGTGACACGCGCCAACGGCGAGATGACGTGGACGCTCGGCCCGGCGACGATTCGCGCCGAGTACGATCAGACGAACCAGGCGCGCGACAATCTGGGCACGCGCGGCACGAACCTGCCGGGCGTCGTGGCGAAAGGCTATATGGCGCAGGCGACATATATGCTGACCGGCGAGCCGAAGCCGGATGCAGGGCCGGTGGTTCCCAAACATAACTTGTTCGGCGACGAGGCGAATAAGACCGGCTGGGGTGCGTGGGAATTGAAGTTCCGCTTCGCCGACCTGCAAATCTCCGACGGCACGGTGAAGTCGAACCGCGCGCAGACGATCTACTTCGGGCCAAACTGGTATTTAAATCGTTACGTGAAGTACCTGCTCGACCTCGGCTTCGAGCGGTTCAATGATCCGTTGCGCTCGCCGAACCCGCGCGACCGAAACTACTTTGTCGTTCTCAGCCGCGTGCAAGTGGTTTTCTGATTTAAAAAAAGATTGGCCACAGAGGCACAAAGACACAGAGAAGGTTAGGGAACAAGAGAAAGACAAATCTTCTTGTCCTACCCTCTGTGTCTTTGTGCCTCTGTGGCCATTTTGTTGTTGCTTACACTGACTCGCAAAAGACCAGCGCGCGCGGCTCGGCGATCAAGCCGCACTGATGCGCCAGGTCGTAATAAAGCTTCAGCCCGCGCAGGCTCTCGTCGTCCAGATCATAGTGAATATTCTCTGTAAGGTAGGCTACTAATTCATTTTTGGCTATGCCGAGTTGCTCGGAGTAGAGCGCCGCCAGTTCTTCGGCGTGCGCGACGCCTTCGCGGCGGGCAGCGCGGAAATCGATGCGCCCTTCGCTTGCCGCGCCGAACGTCGCGGCGGCGTCCTGACGAATCGCCCAGAAGGCGAAAACGAACGGCAGGCCGGTGTGCTTGCGCCACTCTTCGGCGAGGTCGTAAACGTGAAGCCCCGTGCGGTCAATCATCATCGCCGGGTCGCCGATGATCAGCGCGGCGTCGGCTGTTTCGAGCATCTCGCGCAGACGCGGCGGCGCACTGCGGTATTCCGGCTGAAGGTTGTAAAAGCGACTGAAGATAATCTCGACCAGCGCCGCCGACGTGCGCGAGGTCGTATCGAGCGTCACTGAGCGCACTTCAGTAATCGGCACGCGCGAGGCGAGCACAACGCTGTAGACTTGAGTCTTTGACGCGACGCACGCGCCCGGCGCAATCAGCAAGTCCGCGTGACGTGGATATTCGATGACCGGGATCAGCGCGGCGTCGGCGCGGTTCTCGACCAGCAGTTGGGCGCAGCGGATCGGCGCAACGTCCGACACCAGCGTGCAACGACTCTTCTGTTCGCCGTAGAGGAAGCTGTACCAGAGTGGCGCGGCGTTCAAGTAACTCGACGCCGCGATGAATGGCTTAATCATAGTGGTCAGTAGTCAGTGGTCAGTGATAAATGGAAAGTTGGTTGTACTGTGCTTGCCGTGTTCGTCGATAAGCACAACTGGCCACTGACCACTGGCCCCTATAGCAATGGTATCTTCACGCCGCATTCGGGGCAGAACTTCGGCGCGCCTTCCGGCTGGTGGCCGCAGCCCGGACAGGTCAGCTTGATCTGAGTCGGGTTGCCGCATTCCGGGCAGAACTTGCTGCCGGTGGTCTTCGCGCCGCACGACGGACATGAGAGCGCCGACTGCGGCGTGCTCGCGCCGGCGCGCATATCCACGCCTGCTGTGTAATCAGTCTGCTGCGCTTTTTGATAAAGCTGGTCGCGCGTCGCATCGCTCATGGCCTGGGCGCGATTGGCGCTGAACTGTTCCTCGAAATCCGGCGCGCACTCTTCGCACAAGCCGGCCTTGGCGTTCCAGCAGATTTCAGGGCAGACCCATTTGCCGCAGCGCGTGCATTGTTTGAAATAGCCCTTAGCCTCTTCGACGGCCTTCTCAAGCGCCGTGTCGTGCGCTTTGCCGCCGGTGGCGCGTTGAATCTCGTAAGCGCTGTTGCCGGCGTTCGAAAAGACGCCGCCGAACAGGTCGCCGGCGGCGCGCAGCAATCCGCCCGCCGTGCCGGTCAGCGACGGCTGGAAGCGCGACATATAGCCATTGCCGCATTTGTCACAGTGAAACTTGAACTGATAGCCTCGATCTGTCGATAAATCATCGTAATTTGCCGTGAACTTAATCATAGTCGTCCTACTCCTATTGACTTCGAGAGCACGGTCAAACGAGGAGAGAGTAACGCTGCCGACCGGCTCTTTGCCTTTTTTCCCTATGGTTCGCTCGCGTGAAAGAGTTATCCACAGCGAACTGTGGAAAAGCCTGTGGAAAACCCTCTTTTTCAACTCGCAAATTTTTGAATTCTACGGACTTTTAGCACTTTGCACATATTTTGTTCAAATTCTGTTTACAAGAAAAGTTTAACTATATCTTCACTTAGCAGGTGAGCATAGTAATTTGCTTGGGTTTTCAAGGCTTTTTTCGAGGCGCGCAATTTCTTGCTGCAAACCTGTGCAAAACTTTTCAGGATTCATCAAAAAACTGGCCATCAACTGCGCGCCGTGGCACGCGGTTTATTCCACCTCTTCTTCGAGAATCTGGCCGAGGCGGTCGCGGAAATCATAAGCCGCTTGCAGCACCTTGCGCGGTTTCGACGCTCCTTCCGACGGGCCGATGAAGCCGCGCCGCTCCATCATATCCAATATCTTCGCCGCCCGCCCGTAGCCAATCGAAAGCCGCCGCTGCAACACCGAAGTCGAAGCCCGTCCCATATCGGTGACGATTTCGAGAGCCTGCGCGAACAATTCGTCTTCCGGCCCTTCGGCCTCTTCGCTGCCGCCGCCATCCTGATCGCTCAACGTCACCGCTTCGTTGTAATCCGGCTCGGCCTGTTGCCGCGTGTGGTCAGCGATGTATTTGACTTCAACCTCGTTGACGAACGAGCCGTGCACGCGGATGAGCCGCGCCGTGCCCGGCGGCAAAAACAACATATCGCCCTGGCCGAGCAACGCTTCCGCGCCGTTCGAGTCAATGATCGTGCGCGAGTCCACTTTTGACGAAACGCGAAAGGCGATGCGCGAAGGGATGTTCGCTTTGATGATGCCCGTGATGACATCAACCGACGGGCGCTGCGTCGCTACGACGAGATGTATGCCGACCGCGCGCGCCATCTGCGCGAGTCGCGCGATGCTGGTCTCCACGTCAGCGCGCGCCACCATCATCAAGTCGGCCAACTCATCAATCGCCACGACAATGTAAGGCAGCGGCTTGCGCACTTCTTCGCCGTCTGCGGCCAGGCTCGGCACGGTCGTCTGTTGAATCTGATGGTTGTACTGATCGATGTTGCGCACGCCGAGTTCGGCCAGTTGCCGGTAACGGTTCTCCATCTCGTTTACGGCCCACTTCAGCGCGTTGGCCGCTCGCTTCGGGTCTGTCACGATGGGCGTCAGCAGATGCGGGATGCCTTCATACAAGCCAAGCTCGACGCGCTTCGGATCAACCATGATGAATTTGACTTCTTCGGGAGACGCCTTGTAGAGCACCGAGCAGATGATCGAGTTGAGCGTCACCGACTTGCCCGCGCCGGTCGCGCCGGCAATCAACAGGTGCGGCATCTTGGTGAGATCGGCGATGTACTCTTCGCCGTTGATCGTCTTGCCGAGGGCGATGGTCAGCTTCGAGGCCGAGTTCTGAAAGCGGGTCGATTCAATGATCTCGCGGATGCAGATCTTCTCGCGCGTGTGGTTGGGCACTTCGATGCCGACAGTGGATTTGCCGGGGATGCGGTCGATGCGGATGGATTCAGCTTGTAATGCAAGACAGAGATCATCGGCCAGTCCGACGACGCGGCTGTATTTGATGCCGGGGTCGGGCTTGAATTCAAACGTGGTGACGACCGGGCCGGGGTTGATCTTGTGTATGTGGCCGGTGACGGAGAACTCTTTGCACTTTTCCGCAAGGATAGTCGCGCGCTTCTTGAGTTCTTCTTCGGCCTCTTCGGCGTGGCCGATGGGAATCTCCAGCATCTCAAGCGAGGGTATCTTGTAGGCCACGCCGGTCGAAGTCTCTAAGACGGTCTTGCGTTTGGAAGTCAGTTCTTTCTTGTCGGCCCTTTCGGTCGGGGCGGTGCGCACGATAGAAGCGGTGGCGACCATCTCGGCGACTTCAGGGTCAGTGATCTCTTCGTCTTCAATGTTATGAGCGGCGCGCGCGCGCTCCTGCCGCGCCGTGCGCTCGCGCAGGATTTCGGCGGCGCGCTGGCGAGGCGACGAGATGGCCTGCGTTACCACCGGCTCGTCATCTCTGTCGAGATCATCATCGCCTGATTCAATCACTGCCGCACCCACCTTTGGAGCCACAGTGGCCGCCACGGCTGCGGAAGACAACGCCGGCTCAGGCGCGACGTTGCGCGATGACTTGACGATGACCGGCCCTTCTTCTTTGAGCCGCTTGGCCTCTTCGGCGCGTCGGCGGCGCTCTTCTTCCTGCTGTCGGCGCAACTCGTCGCGGCGGACTTTCTCTTCCTGCTCGCGCTGCTTGCGCAACTCGTCGTCGCGGCGGCGCGCTTCGGCCAACTCGACGGCGCGCTGCTTGGCTAGTTCTTTCCGCTGTTCGGCGCGCGTCGCTCGCCACGCCTGAAAACGTTGAGCTGCTTTGTTCGTTCCTCTGCCGATGAAGCCCAGTGCCGTGCCGAGATTCGCAAGCGAGATGTTCATCGTCAGCATCAACGTGACGATGGCCGCGACCGTCAGGATGATGGCTGCGCCGGCGGTGTTAAGTGCGCTGACCAGCGTGCTCTCCAACACATAGCCGACCGCGCCGCCATTCGAGCGCGAGTGCGCCAGCATATCAAAGCTCACGCGCGGGAAGAGCGCCAACAGGCCCGACAAGGCGACGAGCAGCAACAGCGCGCCAAAGGATTTGCGCACAGGAAACTCGGCGTGGTCGGAAAAGAATGCGCGCGTGGCAACAGCGATCAGGATAAACAGAAAGGGAATCGTCAACGCTGCCAGCCCGAACAGGTTCAGGAATAGCTCGCCGATGTGCGCGCCGACCGTGCCGATCATATTGCGCGGCGGCTGCGGCGGTATCGAATTCCAGCTCGCGTCTTTGGGGTTGAAGGTGATCAGGCTGAGAAACAAGAGCACGGCGGCAGCCACCAGCAGGACGGCCAGCACCTCGCTGACATGAGACTTCTTGCCAGTCTGTTTTTTCGGAGACTTCTTAGCCATCGCAGATGCTAGAACCTTACCAGAATCTCAGAAAATCGCCAGCGAAAACAGTGGCCAGTAGCCAGTAACTGGTTGTCAGTTGTGAGTTGTCAGTCCCGTAGGGACGATCTGTTTATAGTGAGCGATGCTAATAATGATACAAGCTCCGTCAGGAGCGCGATGTTTATAGTTCACGATGCAGTAGATCAAACAAGCTCCGTTAGGAGCGCAATGTTTATAGTTACGCAATTGATTGAGTCTTCAGGCTCCGTCAGGAGCGTGATGTCAACATTGCGCCCCGACGGGGCTTCGTCACATCCTTCAGCCTTATCTATAAACATTGCGTCCCTACGGGACTCACTGGTCACTGGCAACTCACAACTATCAACTATCAACGGCTTTGTTGTATAAACCAAAATGGAAGCAATCTTCCACAACATTGAACTTAAAAACGATTCACACGGCATAACTGTCGGGCATTCCCAGATGCGTCATGGTGTTCAATGCCGCACACCTGACCAGCACCTG
>JBJMGV010000128.1:0-14433 GCA_045807725.1 Blastocatellia bacterium
GGAAAGGAAAGTCGATGTTCATAGCTCCTCATATCGCGGTGACGCGCGTTTGTGTCGTCAGGATCATCAGCGGCGTACCATTGGGCGCGCAGGTCGCCTGACTATCGAGCAGAATCAAGGGCTGTCCGTTCGACATAACCCGCGTTGCTGCCGTCGTCCACTGCGCGGTGACACAGGGCGAAGGCCCGCCCGACACATTGAACGGACAGCCGGCAACCGAATAAGGCGGCGGCTGCGTCACCGTCGCCTGTCCGCTCACAGTCACGCGCGGATTAGGCGCGGTGGGCTGCGCTTGTCCGCCGTGCGCGCATAAGACTTGTGCTCCGACATGAACCAGAGGGCCAGGCATTCTTTCTTCACCTCCGCGCGCTCATCACGAGATAACCAGCGCGCCGTCGTTAATGGTCACGGACAGGCCGATCATTGTCAGGCTCGCGCCTTTGCCGTTCTGAATGTAGATGCCCGTGTCGTTGACGATCAGCGAAACGCCGCTCGCGCTCCGAAGCATAATGCCGCCGGTCGGGCCGGGCAGGTCGCTGATGACCAGCGCGTTCTGCCCCAGCGTTTGAAAGACGATGTTGGGCGAAGTCGGCAAGCCTGCTTTAGCAAGCGAGGGAATATCAGATTGACTGCCCCAGCGACAGCCCACCCAGATTGGATAGTTCGGGTCGCCTTGCTCGAATTCGACCCACACGCCCGCGCCGATGGGTGGGACAAGATATGCGCCCATCGCCGGCCCGGTCGGCCCTGCCAGCGGCACACACGGCTCGGCCCAGGTTGAAGGGACTTCGCCCAGAACATCAGGAACCTGGATCATCAACCGCCCCATCTGCTGCGGGTCGAGGTTGTTGATGACGACGCCGCGATATTTTCCAAAGTATTTAGTGTTACTCGAATGATTCATCACGCTGCCTCAGGGCAAAGGGGATTTCGTCGGCACGAACGGCGTCAAAGAGATCAGGCCGTCTCTCGACAGCGAAAAGCTCTGCTTGTATTCGCCGCGCTTGATGCTGTGGCTGACGTTGTTGACATAATACATCCCATCATAAGCCAGCCCCGCGCCGCGCACGCCGACCAGCAGCCGCGAGCGCAGGATTCTGCCGTAGCGCAACACATCGAGCGACCCCGAAGCGCTGACCGCATCGGCGTTGTCCCACATAAGTCCCAGCGCTTTTTGCGCTGCCTGGTCGGGCTTGAGTTTGGCCACCTGTCTTGGGAATTCGACACGCGCCGGGGGCGTCAACCGCGCGCCGAGGGGTGGGCGAAGGAGGCTGATGTTCGGCAAGGGAACAGGTATCGCTATCTTCTTGGTGATCGGGTCGAGTATGGTCATTACGAGAATCTTTTTCGCCAATCCATTCAGAGTGAAGCTCAACCCCTCGACGTTGGTATGCGCGTCCATATTGATATTGAGCGCCGGTTGCGGAATGGGAAGGCGCACGTCCGGGCCGAAGTAAGCAATGCTGGTGAGCGGCACCGGCCCCGGCTCGATGTAAAAGACATAGCCGCAATCGTAGGCCATACGGCGAATGAACTCGCGGTCGGTCGAGGTCTGCACGTCCCACTCTTCGGTGGGATTCTTGATCAACGAAATGATCGGCGGAATCACGACCGGCACGATGCCGAACGCCAGGTACTTCGCCAGGATCAGGTTGATCTGTGCAACTTGCGGGATTCCCGGATAGGGAATCTTCACTTCGACAATGTCCATCAGCACACTGAGGTCTTCGCCGGTGATCGTAAGCTTCGTCTGCCCCGGCTCATTGCTCGGCGCGAGCTGTTGTTGAGTGACGATGCCGTCCATTAACACATTCGGGAATCCGTTCAGCGTGACGATGATGACGACGCGCGTCGTCATCGGGTCGAAGTAACCTGCCGGCAACATCGCCGTCATCAGCGGCGACTTCTTGCTGACGTTGAAGGTCAACTGAAAGCCGCTGTTCTCCTTGCCGCTGTTGATCTCTAAGCTATCGAGCGCATCGAGCACGGCTTTGGGCGCAGGGATAGGCACTTGAGGGCCAATCAACAACGTCAGGTGGACCCCTTTAAGCATCGAGATTCCCCGGTATCCCTTCGGGCAAGGTGATGCGCAAGCGACGACCGACCGTCTCAGTCAAAGCGTCAGGTCGCATCGCGCGGTTCGCATCGGCGACGCGCCAGAATTGTTCAGGGTCGCCCAGGTAACGCGCCGTGATTCGGTCGAGCCGCTCGCCTTCCGTCACCGCGTGTTCCTGAAGCAGCGCGAAGCGTTCGGGCGGCGGCACGAAGCGACGGCGCAGGTAGACGATCTTTTTGCCATCGGCAGTTTCAAACTGCGCCGTCTCGGTGCCGTAATAGCGACTGGTGAATGGGAAGTTGTTCGTAGCCATGCTGTTCGCCCTCTGGAGCAGAGTTAGTAGGTGAAATTACGGAGCGCCGGCCAGCCCCAGCGCACTGAGCGCGCCGCCTTGCAGCCGCTTTGCCAGTTGCTCTTTCTGTCTGAGATAGCTCATAAAGAGATTGCCGCCCTTGTTATCAAAGCCAAAATCGTTGACGCTCAACACGCGCAGGCCGAGGCTCACTTTGGCGCGTATCGGGTTGAGCGCCGTGTCGAAGGCTTCTTCGGTGATGCTGAAGTCGGTGACTCGCACGGGCAGTATGCGCGTGCGGCTCCAGACGAACAGGGTCAGCGGCGCTTGCGCCGGCGTGATCTCGATGGTTCCTAGCAGGGCAAGCAGATCAGTCCGGCGCAGGTGATCGCTGGTCGGGTAGATGATCGTTTCGAGCATCGCCAGTTGCGGGTGGATGCCGAGCTGAGTGGCGACTTGATTCTGCCCTTCGCCGGGCAGCTCCAGTTGATCGGTCGCGTCAATCTCGGCGTCCAGCTTGATCGTCTCGACCGGCGGCCCTTTCAGCCTGAGCGCCTCGATGTGGTCGCCGCTCTCTGCGCCAGCGCCTTGCACCTGCAACGTTCGCGTCAGCGTGTCGGGGTTGTACTGCAAAACAATGATGCGCTGCACGGCGGACGTGTCGGGGTCTAACAACACCAGGCCGGCTTTCAGAATGCGCGGTGAACCGGGAAAGGTAGTCATTGCCAATTATCCTTGCCAATTATCGTTGCCAATTATCCTTGAATGCTCGTTGATCGCTGTGTTTGTGCCGCTCATCATGCGTGTTGCTGAGAGCGGCAAAATGATTCTTTACTTCTTCACCGCCTGCGGGCCGATGCTGCCAAAGACAGAGCGGCCAATCTGCTCGCCGATTCGCGGCAGCGAGTTCCCTGTCTCCAGATTGATCGCTTGCGCCTGAAGTCGCGGGAAGACGCCGCCGCTTTGTAATTTCCCTGACAATCCGTTTTCGCTGAGCAGTCGAACCAGCTCGGCTTCGACGGCTTCTCTTATCGCGTCCGACTGGCGGGATTCGACCGCCAGACCTTCAAGTACCAATCGCTCGATGTGCAGGTTGATGTTCATCGCGTCCTTCACCATTGCTTTCTCATCAAGCTCTGAAATCGGCTTCGCTGAATTGCCGGTCGAGCTTGCGAAGCTCGCTGCGTGCCGCTTCCAGAATCACCGGCAGCGTTACCGCTTCATTGCCGCGACTCGCGGCCAGAAAAGCCGCATTGATAGCGATGCTGTGAATGTTGCCGCCGGTCAGGTTGAGCCGCGCCAGTCGCTCGAAATTCAGATTCTTGTCGAGCGGCACGCCCGCCGGGAACGCTCGCTGCCAGATCAACAGGCGCTCGGCGGGCGACGGGAACGAGAAGTTGACGATGAACCGCAGCCGTCGCATAAACGCCTGATCGAGCGCGTTCTTCAGGTTCGTCGCCAATATCGCCAAGCCGTTGTAGGATTCGAGCCGCTGCAACAGGTAGTTGATTTCGATGTTCGCGTAACGGTCGTGACTGTCTTTGACTTCGCTGCGTTTGCCGAACAGCGCGTCGGCTTCATCAAAGAAGAGCACGACGCCACTGTCTTCTGCCGCGTCGAACAATCGCCGCAGGTTCTTCTCAGTCTCGCCGATGTACTTGTTGACGACGCTCGACAGGTCTATGCGGTAGAGGTCGAGGTCTAAAATCTTCGCCAGCACTTCGGCAGCCAGCGTCTTGCCGGTTCCGCTCTCGCCGGCGAACAATGCGCTGATGCCAAGCCCGCGATTGACGCTGTGAGCGACCTTCCATGTCTCGTACACCTTGAAGCGATGCGCCACCTGCGCGGCGATCTGCTCAAGGATTTGCTTGTCGGCTTCCGGCAACACGAGCGTGTCCCAGATCATTCGCCGTTGCGTCGCGTCGCGCGGGTCGAGCGCCTGCCATTCGCGGCGCGGTTCGAGCCGTTGCGCCAGCCCGTTCATCGTCGGCCTCAAACTGTCGCGGCACGCCCGCCACATGACGGCGCGGTCGCCGTGTGCGTTGTCGGCAATCTGCTTGATCGTCGCAAGGTCGAGATTGAACTGCCCGGCCAGTTGTTCGGCTTGCTCTGATGATGACTGGCCGAGCGCCTGCACCCAGGCGGCATATTGTTCTTCAGCGGTCGGCTTAGTAACTATCATTACGACCGACTGGCGGTCATCGCAGGGCCACGGCTCGAAGGCATCGAGAAAGATCAAGCCTTCGTATTCCGCCAGCAATCGTCTGAGCGAAGCGGCGCGGCCTTCCGCCTTATCCACTTCGCGCGCGTCAATGTAAAGCGCCAGCGGCAGCAGTTGCGTTTCGCGTTGCAGCAGCCTGATGAATGTCGTCGCGTCTGTGCCCTGACCGGCCAGCGCGTCAATGTTCAAGGCGTAGAGCAGCCGCCGAAAGATGCCGGCCACTCTCAATACGATCAGCCGCTTGCCCATCGCGTCGCGCCCAAGCAGTTGCACGACCGGCAATCGCAAGGCGCTGACGGCCTGTTCAATCTCCTGATCGATTCTCTCGACAGCGCGCTGCTGCGAAGCTGGCAGTTCTGTATCGCCGCCCGGCGCTTGCAGCGGCGCGAACCACCGCGCGATGCGGTCATCAAGATGGTTCAAACCTTTAATGTAATTTACTACGCGTTCGTCCGCGCGCAGGGCGCTGGTCGTCAGCGGCTGCGCGCTCGACTGGCCGATCTCGATCAGGTTCCAGTAACGCAGCGGGCGGTCAGGCGACAGCGCATCCCACAGCGGGTCTTCAAACAACACCATCGCCAGCGCGTAGGTCGGGAAGGGGCGCGCAGGATCATGCTGAGCGCGCGCGCAGAGCTGGTCGATGCGTGTGTCGAGGTCACGCGCCGCACAAAGCAGCAGCAACTGTTGCTCGAAACGCGAGAGGCCGAATCGCTGGCTGAGAATGACTAACGCCGGCGGCATCTCGTTCTGCTCCGCCGCTTTCATTGCGGCTTCGGCCCTGGCGCTCTCGGCGGCAATGGCTTCGTCATTGATTGAATTGTTCGTCGGAGCGTGCGTGATGGTGTGCATCGCCTCGATCTCTTCGCGGTCAGGGGTTGTTTCGTCGGATAGGTCGTGCGCCCAGCGAGTAAGAAAAAAGCCTCGTTTTTCGGGCTTTTTTGCCGGTAATGCAACGGGCGGCGGTTGCGGCGGCGGCGGGCCGGCGAGCTTTTCCAGCCGCAGGCGCAGCCACGCCAGCGCCGCCACAAGGTACGCTTCGTTTGCCTTTTGCCATTCCGCCGGCGTCGTCATGAGATCGTCACCTTTTGATCGTCTGCGAAGACCAAGCGGTCGGGATTCTGTTGGCGCTCGACCGGCAAGCTATCCACACCATCAACTCGCAAGCGCAGCAAACTATTCTGCACGACGGGCGCGTTCTCTATCACAAAGCTCAGCGTGTCGGTCGCAGCGGCTCGCGCGGCGGCGACGACTTCGCGGTCGGCGAGGTAGAGCACGGCGCTCTGTTCGGGCCGAACGTCCGGCTTGACCTTTACCGTGAGTTGCACGTCGCCGTTGGCATCACGGGCAATGGGATTGGGCGGCGCGATGCTGGTGACGCTCGGTGAAAAGGCGAAGGGGAGTTCGTTGGATAGAACCTCGCGGTCGCTGCCGGCGCGCTTAATGATGACGTTGAGCGTATACATTCCGACGGCCCAATCAGCGCCAGCGGTCGCGGCGTTCGATGGAATGACGAGCTTGATTTCGTCGGCGGTCGCATCACTGGCGGCGATGACTTCTTCGCGTTCAAGCGGCAGGCGCTGATGTGTGAAGCGCACGCGGTGGCTGTCGCCCGCAAGGTTCTGTCCTTTGATGATCAACACGCTGTCGAGTCTCGCCGCCGGCAACGACAGCGGGCGCGGATCAGCATCCTTGTCGGCAGGCAGACCAAAGTAAAGGGCTTCGATGGATGGGAAGGGCGGCAGCAACGTCTCGACGCCGCGATCATCTTTGCCCCTTTGCAAGACGGGCAGCGCCGGGCGCAACGTCTCTTCGGCTTCGATCAAGACGACCGTCGCCAGATAAGCGACCGACAGAACGTAAGGCGTCTGCGAGAAGACCGACCAGAGCTTGTACATATCGTCGAGCGACAACACGCTTGGCGAAAGTCTTACAGCTTCGACCGATTGAGCGATCTCAGAATCCCTGATGATCGCCTTGCGGTCGTTACTGGCGATATCATCAATGAGACCGAGGATGCGGTCGTGCGACAGCACGGCCCTGGCGTGCAGGTCGCGCACAGCCTGCCCCATCATCAACTGCGGTTCAAGCAGTTCTTCGTTGCCATAAAAACTGAAAAGGTAATGCAGGTCGAGCGCCGCCTGTGGGCGCTGCAAGACGCGCTGGCTGCCGCTGTCGCGGGTCGGCAGGTCCATATTTCGCCACGCGGCGTTCGGCGTCACCTGATAAAGAAAGAGTTGTACCTTGCGTGTCTGCGATTCGTTATTGTCGGGCGCGGGCGGGCGGCCAAGCTTCACATCCGCGCCGGTCGAGACGCCGACGATGTGCGCGAGCATAGAAGTGACGGCGGCTATCGCTTGCGATTTGCTCATCGGGAATCGCCTCCGGCATTGCGCCTGCGCATATACTCGTCGAGACTCATCAATGACGGCTTCGGCTTTCGCGTCTGTGTCGTCGCGGTGGCGGGCGGTATGGCCTTAATTTCGATTCGCCCGATGGTGACGTTGATGGTCGGCCTCGATGGCTCAGCCGTTTGTTGAACGAACGGCTCGCGCCGCGACCGATGGCGGTCAGAGTCATCATTGCCTTTGTCATTCGCGGCTTGAGGTATCGGAATGACGCGCGGCTGCACGACGATGCGCCTCTCAGCCGTATCAGTGGAGGAAGCGGCTCCGGCGATTTGCTCCTGACGCGGCGGAATCAAAGATGAATGCGATAGGCTCTCCTGCCGCATATCAGGTTCAGACTGATGCCGCTCGGTCTGCCTCTCTTTCGTGTCCACTGACAGCATTCGACCGCTGTGCTCGGTAGGAATCGGCGGCACAGACATTGTTTGCGCTTCCTCAATCACCTGAACGCCGCGCCACGCCGGAATCGCTCGCGCCGCCGGAGGATCAGGCATTCGCGCTTGATTCTCAAGCTTAATCAGCATCAGCGGCTCACCTTCGCGTTGGGTTGTCACCTCGCCCGGCTCATTCAGCGCCGTCGGCACAGTGCTATCATCGGGCGGTTGATGGCTCTCAAGCTGAACGACTCGATGCAGCGTTGAAGACGTGAAAGGCATAGCCGCGGGCGGCTCGAAGATCGAAGGGAGGCGCGGGCGCACGACTTCTATCGCCTGTTGATTACGCAACACCAGATTGTCGAGGTAGTTGCTCATCTGCTCAATAGATCGAGATAGAATCGCCGCCGGTGCGGACTCATCGCCAGAATGTCGGCTTCGCGCCAGCCATAAGCGCGGGCCAGTTGATGCACGTCCAACAGCAAGCGTTCGGCCCACCGCGTGATCTCGGCCCAGAGGAACGCTTCGATGTCAAAGACGGCTTGCCACGGTTTGCCGCAGGGCGCGCAGGTCAGATTCAACTGCACGTTGGCTTGCGGATCGGCTTCTTCCATTCGCGCCGCCACTACCGCAAGCAGGTCAGCAGGCAAATCCGAAACGCTGACCGCCGTGCCGTCGAACGTCGCCGATTGAATGCAACGCTGTAACAAGACGCGCGGGCTTGCCGCCGGCTCTCCGACCTCGGCGATGGCTTCAAGGTCTATACTCGCCGGCAAGCGAAACGAGATGTCATAGCCATTGAGATTCAGCGACAAGCATTGTGGCTCTGCGGCCTCGTCAGCCGGCGACCGAAGCGTCAACTGATCGACTGGCGCGGCGCGAATCTCATCCGCATCGAACGTGAGTTCCAACTGCTCGCCGCAGGCTTCGCAGGTCGCAACGCTCACCAGCCGGCTACCGAAGGTCTGCTCTCGCAAGGCCAGCAATCGCGCGTCGCGCTGGCCTATGCTCAGGCGCGCGAGTTGCTCGATTGAGCAGTCGGGCTGCGCTGCCGCGAGCAGGATCAAGGCGCGGCGAAATGGCGGATGCCCGATGCCCTGCTCCCAGGCGGCCAGCAATTCCGCAGCAGTCAGTCCGCGCATATTTATTTCGGCTCAGTGAACGTGGGTTCGGCAGGCTCCTGGACTTCAATGTCGCGCTCCCAGCCTTCGTTCTCCAGCTTGATATGTTGAATGGCGACGGCGTTGGCGTTGGCGTCGAGATCGGAGAGCGCCTGGTACTCTGACACCCAGCAGCGAAAAACTTTGTAAGCAATGGCCAACTGGCCCGCCTCGTTGTAGACCTCGATGATGATGTCTTTGCGAAAGTCTTTGAGCGAAACCTCTGCGCCGAGTCCGGCCCCGAAGTTCCAGACTTTATTCGCCCACTGCTCGAACTCTTTATCGTGAGTGACGCCGCGCTCCAGCGTGATGGCTTCGTATTCGGTGCGGCCCGGCGATTTGCGACTGCTCGACGGGTCGCCGCCTTCGCGGTGCTTGACGACTTCGGTGGTGCGCTTGAGGCTGCTGACTTTGCTGACGCCGGCAACGTACTTGCCATCCCATTTGACGCGGAACTTGAAGTTTTTATAAGGATCGAAACGCTGCGCGTTGACTGTGAACTGGGCCATAGTAATCTCCTTTACACTTCAATCTGTCCCGCCATCTGCTGGAGCTTGATGATGACGAACTCTGCGGGCTTGAGCGGCGCGAAGCCGACGACGACGTTGACGATGCCGAGGTTGATGTCGTTCTGCGTCGTCGTCTCGCTGTCGCATTTGACGAAGTAGGCTTCGCGCGGCGTCTTGCCTTGAAAGGCTCCCTGCCTGAACAGGTTGTGCATAAACGCGCCGACATTCAGGCGAATCTGTGCCCACAACGGCTCGTCATTCGGCTCGAAGACGACCCACTTCAAGCCACGGTAGAGACTCTCTTCAATGTAGAGCGCCGTGCGGCGGACGGGGACGTACTTGTATTCGTCCGCGAGTTGGTCCGCGCCGCGCCGCGTCCGCGCGCCCCAGACGACGCGGCCATACACGGGGAAAGCGCGCAGGCAATTGATGCCGAGCGGGTTGAGCATTCCGTTTTCAGCATCAGTGAGATTGACTTCAAGTCCCTGCACGCCGGTCAGCGCCGCGTCTAGGCCCGCCGGCGCTTTCCAAACGCCGCGCTCCGCATCGGTGCGGGCCATCACACCGGCGATCAGGCCGCAAGGGACGAAGCTGTCAGTCTGCCCATCGCGCTGCGGGTCTGCTTCAAGCACACGCGGAAAGTAGAGCGCGGCATTGCGCGCCTCTGTGCCCGAAAGGCTCAACGCATCGACGCCATCACGCGCCGTCGCCGCCGCCGTGTCTTTGTTGGACGACCAGCTATGCGGCGGGTCAACGATGAGCATCGCCCGGCGATCTTTGCAATACTTCATCGCCGCCTGATAGAACGCCGCCGGCGTATCACCATCGCGCGTATCGGGAGGGACGCAGAGCAGGTTGAACAGGTCAACCTTATCGAGCATGTACAGCCCGGTCTTATCAGCCTTCGACCCTTCAAAGTCAGCCGCATCGGCGAGGGGGTCGCTGTTTTTTCCGCCCGACAGCTTGACGAACTTTTCCGGTTTGGCCGAGTCGCTGGCCGGGTCTTCTTCGGCCTTGCTGTTTGGTGGGCGTGTGGCCGGCAGGTCGGGCTTGCCGTCGGCTTTCAAGCTGACGCGGACGAGGTTCGATTCCTCTTTCAACACCCGGTCGAACCGCCGCGAACCGGCGGTCTCAGTCACGACGACGTTCAGGAACTTCTCGACTCTGCCGTTAGGCGGGTTATCATAAATCGTCAGGTTGAACAGATCGGTCTTGGCGATGCCATAACGGTCGGCGACCTCCTGGGTAATGCCTTGATCGTTGACGGTCACGACGAGATCGTCGCCCCACTTGCCGGGCGAAACGGCTTCGAGTTTGAGGTCGGCGTTTTTGGACGTGGCGGCTCCTTTCTGCAAGCGCACGATGATGGCCTGACTGCCGCCGTTCAAATAGAAGTCTTTGACCGCATAACTCATCGGGTAGTTCGCCTGTAAGCCGCCGAATGTGCGCTCGAAGTCGGCGAAGCTGTTGATCGTCACCGGCTCGTCGGTCGGCCCGCGCAGGGCACGCCCGATGAAGGCGGTGATTGACGTGGCGACTCCCGTGATGGTGCGTACGCCGCTGGGGATTTCTTCGACGTATACGCCGGGATAGGTGGGTGTTACTGGCATCGTTGACCTCCTGCGAAGGAAAGCTCCTGGCCTGCCGAGAGAATGGCGGGCGTGGTGTGAAAGAATCTTGCCCGGTCATCTTTACCGGACAACGAATAGATTAGTCGGCAGCCTTTTACTACGGCTTGGGCGTCAGCGATTAGCCATCAGGTAAGGTGGTGAGACCGTTTAATGGTGATTGCTGATCGAGGCAACAGGCGCGAGACTCCACTCCATTTTTCTGCAAGGCGGTGATGTTGGTTCCGCCGAGTCTTCTTCAGGATGCCGGTTGAACATTCCCTTCACCGGCAGTAAGTCGCGCGGAAAACTCCCCCCGCGAGGTTGAGATAACAGATAATCCAGAGGTTTGTTGAGGGATCACGAAAGTGAGGTTGCCGTTCTCTCCTCTTATAACCCTTCGATTATGTGCGCCACTTTACACTCAAGCATTTCTCGTGTCAACCAAAATCATTGGAGCCGCAGCCCATTCATCCGCCGCGCCGTAGCAACCGCTTGAATGATGGCCGCCGCGCCGATTATGCTTTTTATCGTAGTCGCATCCTCACGCCGCCGACCTTGAGCGTCGCGTCGGAGCGAGCGGAACAGCTACGTTGGAGATGAATCACATGAAAGCGATCCATTATGGTCAATCGGCGGCCTTCGATATGAAGGGCCGGTCGCACGCTAACTGAGCCGGTCGAGCATGGCCCCAGTTCGGGGCCACGACAGACTGGCATCTCAACAGGCTCGGCAGCGGCCCGCCTTAACGACGTTCGTCTTCGACGAGGCGGCTTGCTGGCCTTAGCCGGAAAGCGAGCCACTCGTCTATATGAAAAGAACTACACTCAACTTCGCCACGGTCTTCAAAAGAGCTTGCTATCCAAGCCTACATTTCGCCTTGCCTTTGTTGTTGACCATCGCCGTGCTGTCGGGGGCAACACTGCGAGCCGGTACGACCGCGCCACGCGAACGCAAGTTTGGGTTTGAGTACAAAGCGTCAATCAAAGAGATTCCTTCAGGCGCAAAGCGCGTTGACCTGTGGATTCCGGTTCCGCACGACAACGCCTTCCAGAACATCAAGGATGTGCAGATTGAATCGCCTTACCCTTATCAGGTCGAGACGGGAGAGTATGGCAACAAGATGCTCCACATCCGACTCGATAACCCGCAACCGTCCGGCTTCACCGTTTCAATGAGTTTCGACGCGTTGCGCAAAGAGCACGTGCAGGAACGCTTGCGCGAGCCGAGCGCTAAACGAGTCAAAGAAGACCGTGACCAGAACATGGCGCGCTGGCTGCAACCTGACCGCCTGGTGCCGATTGACGGCAAGATTAAGCAGTGGGCAAGCGAGGTCGTCAACGCAGCCGGCGCAAAGACTGATCTTGAGAAAGCGAGGGCGATCTACAATCACATCGTCGCCACAGTGAAGTACGACAAGAGCGGCCAGGGCTGGGGGCGCGGCGACATCTATTACGCCTGCGATGCGCGGCGCGGCAACTGCACGGACTTTCATGCCATCTTCATCGGCTATTGCCGCGCGCTCGGCATTCCCGCGCGCTTCGCCATCGGCTTCCCGCTGCCGGCGGATCGTGGCGCGGGCCAGATCAGCGGGTATCACTGCTGGGCGGAGTTCTACGCCAAAGGTATCGGCTGGGTCCCCATTGATGCATCGGAAGCGGCAAAGAATCCGGCCAGGCGCGAGTACTTCTTCGGCGCGCACGACGATAACCGCGTCGAGTTCAGCATCGGGCGCGATCTGACGCTTGCCCCGCGACAGGCGGGCGACCCGCTCAACTATTTCATCTATCCGTACGCAGAAGTGGACGGTAAGCCCTTCGCGGCTGTAGACAAGAGCTTCAACTATCGGGACGAGGCGACGACGGCGCAAACGCGTTGACCTGAGACGTGATGCCGGCTCGCTGATTGAGTCAGCCGGCATCACGCTTTCAAAGTGAGGCGCGCCGGCTTAATAAATTAAGTAGCCAAAATCATCTTACTTGAGGTGATTTCTTACTTGAGGCTCTTGCGGTGTGATAGGCTTTACGAAGTCAACCATCAGCATGCCTCCTTTGGAAAAGTCGCGGCTTAGGCTTCGCGCCTGCGCATAGGCAAAACGCTTGACCCGGCGAAGGCGTAGCTTATCATGTCTGTGGATGCTTGGAGCCAAGGAGAGCAACCTTGCCCTACAAAATCCTCGTCGTTGAAGATACATTTGATACGCGCATGCTGGTTATGGCTATGCTCAAGATGGAAGGCTATTCGGTCTTCGAGGCGGCGGATGGCAAGGAGGGCCTGGCACAAGCCAGAGGCGTGCGCCCGGATATGATCGTCACAGACATTCGCATGCCAGAGATGAGCGGCATTGAGATGGTCGAACATCTCAGGAAAGAAGAGATCTTTGAGAAGACCCCTATCCTGGTGTTGAGCGCATTCGGTGACGAGATTACCACCGCCATTAATGCCGGCGCGAACGGCGCGCTGCTCAAGCCGGTGATGCCTGAGAATATTATCCGTGCCGTCAAACGAATGCTTATCTGAAGCATTCTTCGCGGAGCATCCCAAATAACAAAGACCGCGCCTTGCAATCATCCGCAGGCGCGGCCTTTTGATTATGGAATGGGGATGGAGAGACTCGAACTCTCATGGGTTTCCCCATGCGCCCCTCAAACGCACGTGTCTACCAGTTCCACCACATCCCCGAAAAATCTTTATTCTTCAAATAGCAGCTTCGCTTTGAGGGCAAGATGCTTCCGCTTTGGTCGGTAATGAGCATCTCTTCTCTTGCAAGTCGTCACGTCGGTCAGCCCTAGGCTGTTCCCGAACGTTGGCGTCTGGCTATGACAATTCGGACAAAGGAATCGCAGGTTCTCCTTGCGGTTATCATATCGCTGGCCATTAATGTGATCGACTGTCAACATCAACAGCTTGCCATTCCAAAAAGGCTCGATCCCACATAGCGAACATCGAAATGCAATCCCTGCTTCAATCATTGCCCGTCTAAGCTTAAAGGCCTTTTCGGGCTGTGCCAAAGGATCCCGGACAACGAGAATCTGCTCTGCCGTTGCCTTTCTGTGATCATTGCCGCGACTGTGGGCTCGGCCAAGAAAGTGGGCAGTGCTGATGCCAAACTTTTGCACGAGCCGCTTGATATTTGCCTGCGAGCCGCCCGTCTGTTTTAAGCCAAGTCGCCGCAACACTTCGGCATAAGATAGCGACGATTCAACGAGCGGTCCAAGCAGTTCGACTGTGTATTTATAGTGTGGCATACACAACTTGAACCGGTAAAACAAAGCAGGAGTCGCGCCGACATAACTATCAAGCCAACCCCTCTGTCGCGAACAATCAACTTCAAATTTCAAATATCACATCGTCTGCTCAAAGACAGTCGGCTACTTCTTGTTGGCGTTCCCTTTGGCCGCATTGGCCGTGCTGCTGTTCTTGTTGGCGCTGGCAGCGGGCTGCGCGCTCGACGTGTTCGAGTTGACCGTCGGCGTAGTCGGCTGAATCGGCACGGCTGCCGGTTGCTGTTCAGGCACAATGGGCGCAGGCGGCGTCAACGGCGCGGGCGCTTGTTCGGCTGGCGCGTTGACGCCTTCGCCAATCGAACGCTTCTCGAAGATGCCGGGGATCGAAAAGACAAAGGCGATTAAGAAAAAGACAACCGCCGCCGTAATCGTGATCTTCGCCAGCACCGTTGCCGTGCCGCGCGGGCCGAAGGCCGCCGAGTTCGCGCCGCCTCCAAAGACTGCCGCCGCATCGGACTTGCCCGGCTGCAACAGCACAAACAGGATCAGCACGAAGCAGGCGATAATATAAAGCGTCATTAA
>JBJMGV010000129.1:0-89793 GCA_045807725.1 Blastocatellia bacterium
GAAGCCGCCGAGCTTGCCGCCTTCTACTCGCAGGCCAGGCGCGAAGCCAAAGCCGCTGTTCATTACACGCAGCGTAAGTTCATCACCAAGCCGCCGCGCGCCAAACCGGGCCTCGTGCGGCTCTCATCCTTCAAGACCATAATGGTCGAGCCGCGCTGCGCTCTTGAGAAGATCGAGTAGCCGCCTCTCAGGCCAGTCACATTTGGAATAGACGAGTGGAAATTTCTACAGCCACGTCTTCCGATGGAAGGTTCCCGGTTTGGATGGTGAGGTCAGCCAGCGCGTAAGACGAGCGCCTGCGATCCAACAGATCACGCATCTCTTCCTTGCCGCGCAACAGAGGGCGCGTGGGATCGTTGCCGAGACGGTCCAAACAAACATCAAGCGGACAATCGAGCCACACGGAGACGCCGAGCGCGCCAATCAAAGCGCGGTTCGCTTCGGCGATGAAAGCGCCACCGCCTATTGCGATGATGGTCTCGCTCATCTCGCGGCAAGCGGCAATCGCTTCGTGCTCGATGCGGCGGAATTCCGGCTCGCCTTGTGTTTCAAAAATCTCGCGGATTGACCGGCCTTCGCGCTCTTCGATCACCCGGTCTAAATCAACAAAGCGCCATCCAATCAATGTGGCCAGCGCGTCGCCTACGGTCGTCTTGCCCGACCCCATAAAGCCCACGAGAAAGACGAGTGGAGGCGGAATGCTGGCGGTCGGCTTCATAGTCAGGTTGATCGTTATGGCTCGATTTGATGAGTAACGCGGCCTTCGCCGGCGAGTGAAGAGAGGATGTCGTAGAACTCAGGAAACGAGACTGCCGCGCAGTCTGCGTCAACAATCTCGGTTCGCCCATCGGCCATTAAGCCGGCGACCGCGAACGCCATTGCAATGCGGTGATCGCCTTCCGTTTCAACGCGCGCGCCGACAAGCGCCTGCGGCCCGCTGACGGCAAAGCCATCTTCGTATTCGTCAATCACTCCGCCCATCGCGCGAATGCCGGCGACAACAGTTCGGATGCGGTCGCTCTCTTTGATGCGCAGCTCGCGCGCTCCACGCACCTCGACGCGACCTTCGACCTGCGTGGCCAGCACGGCCAGCATCGGAATCTCATCAATGATGTTCGGGATGATGTCGCCCGCAAGAAGCAGGCCGCCTGATGCTGTCTTAAGCTGACTGGCCGTCACGTAGAGATCGCCCACCAGTTCGCCGTGTTCGGCGCGCACGTTTCGCGCTTCGACCTGCGCGCCTAGTTGATCGAGCACATCGAAAAAGCCTGTGCGCGTCCGGTTCAGGCTCACTCCTTTCATACTAATCTCGGACCCGGCCAACACGCTCGCGCCGCCAACGACGAATGCCGCTGACGATACGTCCCCCGGCACGGAGTAATCGACCGGGTTCAGTTCCGCGCCGCCTTCGATGCTGAGCGTGCCGTCCTCTTCTCTTTCCAACCGCGCGCCGAACTCCGCAAGCATCAGCTCGCTGTGATTGCGTGACAATGAAGGCTCGCGCAAACGCGTGCGACCATCAGCATAGAGGCCGGCGAATAACACGCACGTCTTAACCTGCGCGCTGGCCACAGGGCTGGTGTAGTCAATCGCTCTGAGTTCGCCGCCGATGATGGTCAGCGGCGCAAAGTTGCCGTCACTCGCGCCGATCTGCGCGCCCATTAACGTCAACGGCTCGATGATGCGCTGCATCGGTCGGCGGTGCAGGCTGGCGTCGCCATCGATGGTCGATGTGAAGCGCTGGCCGGCAAGAATGCCGCTTATCATTCGTATGGTCGAGCCGGAGTTTTGCGCGTCAAGTTCGGCAGGCAATCGCGGCGGATTCATGCCACGCAATCCCTGGCCGTGAATGATCACTTCATCGTGAGAGAATTCGACTTCGATGCCGAGCCGTCGCACGCATTCGAGCGTCGCGTGGCAGTCGGCGCTCGACGCAAAGTTGGAAATGCGTGAGACGCCTTGCGCAATGGCGGCCAGCATTGCCACTCGATGAGAGATCGATTTATCGCCCGGCAGTCTGACTTCGCCGCGCAATCCGCCTTTGCCGTGAATGCCCATTGTTCTTGACATCGTAAGTTCCGACATGTTACACAATGACGCGCCTTGTGACTACCTATTGAGTTAGTTCATGCGCGCGTAAAGGCGACAATACGGTTGGACAGAAAGGCAACCCGCTAGCCGATGACCGAGACCATCGAGCTTTCAATATACAGCAAACTCGAATTCGTCGATCTGGTTGCTTCAGTCACCAAGAGTGTCACGGCGAAAATGGGCTTCAGCGAAGACGACGCCAGTTGGATCGAACTGGCCGTCCACGAGGCCGTCATTAACGCCATTACCCACGGTAACAAGAGCGCCGGCGACAAGAAGGTCGATGTCCGATTTGAAACCGAGCAGGACGCTCTGGTCGTCGTTGTCCGCGACTACGGGGCCGGCTTCGACCCCTCGAAGCTGCCCGACCCGACCAGCGCCGATAACCTGCTCAACCCCAGCGGGCGGGGCATATTCTACATGCGCACCTTTATGGATGAAGTGGATTATTCGGTCCACCCGGAAGGCGGCAGCGTCGTCCGTATGAAGAAGCGCAAACAGCATTCGTAATAACTTTCAGGACGAAAAAGGAGACAAGCGATGGCTCAGTTGACGATTAACTCACGCCAGGCAGGCGACGTGACGGTCCTCGACCTGTCGGGAAAGATCACCATCGGCGAGGGCAGCGTCCAGTTGCGCGAGGCCGTGCGCGGCCTGCTTGAAAGCGGCAACAAAAAGGTACTGCTCAACCTCGGTGATGTGTCCTACGTGGACAGCTCAGGCATTGGCGAACTGGTCAGCTCGTACACAACCACGTCGAACACCGGCGGCCAGTTGAAGCTGTTGAACCTGACCAAGAAGATTCAAGACCTGTTGATGATCACCAAGCTGTTGACCGTCTTTCAGGTTTACGACAACGAGCAGGAAGCAGTGGCCAGCTTCTCGGCCTAGACGCCGCCTGCTGGCTTACCACTCGCTTCCGACCGAGGTGCAAGTTTTTTGAGGGCGCAGGTCTCTACACGAACGTAGAAGCCTGCGCCCTTTCGCTCCTACCAAGAGTCTATGCGCACCACAAGAATACCACTCGCGTTCGCCCTTTTGCTGTTGGCTCTGGCGCAGTGCGTCTCTGGGCAAACCTCAGCGCCCGGCACTACCCAGCGAAAGACCGTGGCGGTCATTGTCGGCATATCAAAATACGCAAAGCTCGGCGGCGGCCAGCAGCTCCAGTTCGCCGACCGCGATGCCCTGTTGATCGCCGATTCGCTGAAGAAAGCCGGCGTCAGCAGCGACAATGTGCGCGTGCTGGTGGGACAAGAGGCAACCGTCGCGGCCATCAAGTCTGCGCTGGGTACGTGGCTGGCACGCACGGCGACAGCCGACGACACCGTGGTCATCTTCTTTTCCGGCCACGGCCTGTTCGAGCAGGAGTTCGGCGAAGCCTATATGCTTGGCGCGGATTCGGACGCGAAAGACCCATTCGCAACGGCGCTCTCACTCAACGAAATCAATCAGGCGCTCAATAAACGCGTTCGCGCTCGACGTGTATTATTGATTACAGACGCGATGCGGCGTGACTTCTTTGATCCTGATAGCAATAGCGCCGCCGCTTTTCTGCAAGCTCTCGACCAGATGGCGACGGCGCGCGCCGGGCTGTCGGTGATTGCCGCCAACAGCGCAAACGAGTTTTCGCGTGAAGGCCAGCGCTGGAACGGCCAAGGCGTCTTTGCCAAACATCTCGCTGCCGCACTGGGCACAGGTCAGTTCATCGACCACAACAACGACGGCCAGTTGACGGCGGACGAATTATTCGCCGTGCTCGCGCCCCTGGTCGCTGAAGATACGTCGAACAAGCAACGCATCTGGCACAGCAACACGCCACTTGCTGAGATCGCCGTTGCCAATCTTCAAGGCAATGCGACGCCGCCAGCGGTGGCGAAAGTGACTCCGGCTACAAAGCAAGAATCATCCGCGCCCAATTCGCCTGACGCGGCCACATCGAGTCAAATAAGGCCGACTGCGCCGCTGACCGGGCCAGCGCCACTGGCTGCTGCTAAACCAGATCAAGCGAATGTGAAAGCGCCGGCTGTTGCCGACAAGACAATCGCCAGAGCCGAGCCGGCTCTAACTTCTCCGATAGCCACTTCACCGGCAGCAAAATCCTCGACAGTTACATCGGCAGTTCCGTCCGCACCGGCTAATCCTTCGCCTACGCCAGCCATCGTGACGCGGACGACACGGACTGCGCCGCCATTGACAGCCGTTATCAACTCGACGGAGTCATCGAACCCGGCAACTGTAGTCGCGGCTACAAGTCCATCGACCGAGGCAACCGCACCGCCGCCGCGTCCCGTCGCCGCTTTGCCGAAGGTCAACGACGTAGCCACGCCGGATCGCGCCGCCAGTCCTGTCTCGACTTCCGCGCCTTTGCCAGCGGCAGCCATCGAAGCCGCGCCCTCACCGTTGATACTGCAAATCGAAGCCGCCATCACCGCCAGGCAATTGCTTGAGCCGAAGAATGCCAGCGCCTGGGATTGGTATCAGAAGCTCGCCTCTGACCCATCCGCCGCCGCAGACGCCGCGCGCTTGCGGCCCGCCCTCGCCGACGCCCTGGTTGGCGAAGGCCGCGCCATCATCACCGGCTCGGTTTACGCCGACAGCATCACCGACCGCGTGGACGATTTCCGCCGCGCCGGTCAGATGCTGGCGCGCGCGCGCTCGCTCAAAGGCGACAGCCCGGACATTGCCGTTCTCGAAAAGCTCAGTGCCGCACAGGCGCTCATCGCCTTGCAGTTTTATGAAGAGGCCGAGCGCGCGCTTGCGCCGTTGCAAGCGGCAAAGGTGGCCGCCGTTGAGAACGCGATGGGATTAGTCCATCAAGGCAAGCTCGACAATTTTCGAGCTGAACGCGCCTTCAAGCGCGCCATTGAGATGGAGCCGAACTGGGCCGCGCCGCATTACAATCTCGCCTTGCTCTATCGCAGCCAGCAAAACGAAAACGCGCTCGCGGAGCTTGAACAGGCCGCCTCGCTTGAAGCGAAGAACGCCGTGTTGCTGGTCGCGCTCGGCGATGAATACTTCGCACGTCAACAGTGGCCGCGCGCCGCTGACAGCTACCGCAAAGCCATTGTGATTAGCCCTAATGATGACGGCCTTCACACCAAGCTAGGTCACGCGCTTTACAGCCAGGGCTTGCAGACGGAAGCCAACCGCGAGTATCAGCGCGCCCGCGAGCTTCGCAAGCCATAAGGTTAAGATCACCTGAACTCGGCTCAACGGTTCGGCTTCACTTCTTCTTTTCGGACGGCGGCGGCGGTGGGGTAAGGTCAACTACATAAAGTTCAGGTGAGTGGTCGCGGTTCGAGCCAAAGAGAATCTCGTGGTCAGAGATGAAGACCGGCGAATGAACAACGCCCGGCTTATACGTCACTTGCTTAATCTGTCCGGTCGTTGAATCGTAAACAAAAAGCTGTAAGCCGTTTTCAGCCGGGCCGACGAACGCGACCAGCTTGCCATCGGCGGATAGCGCCGGGCTGCGCTTCGGCTGGTCAGGGTCGGGGAAGTCCGTAACCTTGCCGCTCTTCAAATCGAGAATGAAAAGATTGTCCTGCTGTTCGGGTTCCTCCTGCGCCCAAAGAATTAACGGGCCACCCGCCGGCGAGAACAGGTAACGGTGGATGCGCGCGAACTTCGTCTCGGTTAGATCGCGCAATGCCTTGCCGTTCATATCATACTGCCAGAGCGAATGCCTGCCGCTCGCTTCGCTGACCCGGACGAGCATCATCGACTTGCCGTCGTCGCCGATGCCGGGATGGATCGAAGAGACTTCTTCTTCAGTGAACCACTCACCCTTGCCGCCCTGCACAGGCAGGCTGGCGACGTGCGGAATGCCGAAGGCGGCGTCGGGCAGCGGGCTTTCGTCGGTCATATAAAAGAGACGCTTGCCGTCGGGCGTAAAGACCGGCTCTTTATCGCTGAAGGAATTCTTCGTCATCTGGCGCAGCTTGCCGGTCTTCAAGTCGAGCAGATAAATCTCCGCGAAACTGCCCGACTCGCCGAAGCCGGCCAGCGCCACCGTCTGGCCGTCGGGCGACCAGACCGGGTCGGCAGCGCCCCAACGAAAACTGGTCAGCGGCGGGCGAATCGAACGATCCGTAAGATTCATTACGTACAGATTCGGCGTCTGGTCGGGCTTTTGCGCGAGCAGCAGCACGGACTTGCGATCCGGCGACAGTGGCCCGATTGCGTATAACCCCATGCCTTGCGTGACGCGTTCGATCTTCAGCGTTTCGGTCGGCTTCTTCTTGTCGTCTTTTTTATCGTCCTTCTTTTGCGCGCCAACAAACGAATACGTGACAAGTGACAAGTGACAAGTGATAAGTGATAAGAGCAAAACGCGAATGGATCGTGCTCGATTGTCTCCAGTTGCACGGTGAACGGGCAGACGCCGATTATCGAATTGACCAGGAAAATTCATAGACTCCTTCTTTCTTTTGTCGCTCGCCACTTGTCACTTGTCACGGGTTTAACGCCTGCATCCTACCACGCGCCGGGCGGTCGAAAAAAGCCGCAAGCAACCCAGCCCGGCGGTTAGTAAACTAAGCAGCGGCGCATAACCGTTTCACCTGACGCCCGCCGCCCGGTGATGCTATTATTCCTTGCAGAGAGGCGAAAGAGCGAATGAGCCGAGCCATGTTCGTCTACCTTTCCGGGAGCGAGAAAGGTAAGACCAGAATCTTCACACAAGACCGCGTCACCGTCGGCACTTCAGAGAACTCTGACCTGAAGCTAGTGCCCGAAGAAGGCGGCGCATTGCCGGTCGGCGTGCTTGCCGATGTCTATAACGACGACAACGTCTTTCACCTCGTTCCACAAGCCGAACTCAACGGCACAGCGATCACGGTCAATGGTGAGCCGTTGCAGGCCGATGACACCGGCGCAGGCTACGTCCTGCGCGACGGCGACACGCTCCATTTCGGTCACGGTCTGTCGAGCGCCAGCGTGTTGTTCCAGGTGATGCCCGAAAACTTTTCGGCGACCAGCCTGGCTCGCCGCCGACCCGTCGAAGTCGAGCCGGTCGCCGCGCAGCCCGTCCACCCGCTGACCGCAACGCTCTTCGTCAAAGAACTGACCGCCAGTCTTTGGGCAGAGATTCCGCGCCGCGCCAAGTGGTTCGCCATCAGCATGGTCTCGCTGCTGATGCTCGTCGCCATCGGCACGCTGTTGTTCGTGATGGTGACGCTCGTGCGGCTGAACCACCGCACTGAAGATTTGCGCGATCAAGTCATCAATGAGAAAGTGGCGCGCGACCGGGCACAGGACCTCATCAATCAACAACAGGACGAAATCGCCCGCCTGCGCAAATCAAACGAAGACATCCAGCAATCCACCCAGCGCATCGCCGAACAATACAGCCCCGGCGTTTGCCTGATCGTCGGCAGCTTCAGCTTCGTCGAGCGCGGCACGGGCCGCCCGCTGCGCTACGAGAGCGCCGACAGTTATTCCGACCAGCCGATTGATAAGAATGGCCACCTGCTGCTCTCTGTGGATGGAGCCGGCGGTATTTATCACGTCGATTACACAGGCACGGGCTTCATCGTCGAGGAAGGCTTGATCTCCACCAACAAGCACGTTGTGCAGCCGTGGGCAAACGACCCTGTCACGCAGGTACTACAGGCACAGGGGAATGGGTACACGGCGCGGCTCGATTCGCTGGTGGCATTCTTCCCGGCCATCAAGGAACCGTTCGAGCTAAAGGTTGCCAGCACATCTGTGCGCTACGATGTCGCGCTCTGCAAGTTCGAGCAGGGCAGCGCCGCCCTGCCCGTCCTGCCGATGACCGAAGACACTCGCCCCATCGTTGGCGAGCCGGTCGTATTGCTCGGCTTTCCGACCGGCGTCGATGGCCTGTTGCAGCGAATTGATGAGAGTGAGAAGACCGAGATATTGCGTTTGCATCGACGTTCGGTGACAGACGTGGCGCAGGGTTTGGCTGAGCGCGGCTTGATGCGCCCGCTGACGACAACCGGGACGATCAGCGACGCGCTGCCGGGCAAGATCGTGCACAGCGCGCAGACCACTGAAGGCGGCTCCGGCAGTCCCATCTTTGACCGGCAGGGCCGCGTCATCGCCATCAACTCGGCCATCCTGACGACGATTGACGGCGGGCAGAGCTTTGGCGGCTCGAACTTTGGCGTGCCCATCAAGGTGGCGCTTGAGATGTTGCAAACCTATGACCGCAGCAACCCCAAGGCGTCGCCTGAGCGCTAGGGACGTAGAGCCAGCCTCGCTGTTTTGAACGCTTCCCTTCTGCCCACCTTAGCGAAAATGCTCAGGTGAACCGAACTCGACGCCGCTAAAATGCAACAGCTCATCTTCCTTGCTCGGCGGTGGGATGACTTCAAAGACGATATTGTCGAACTTGCCGTGACCTCTGTAGAACGATGACTTGTAGCCGCGCAGGTTGGTGAACTCGATCATCTGCACGCCCCACTTTCCTAGCGCGGCGTTCTCAGGGATCGCAATGGTCACTTCAAAACTCTTGCGCTGGTAAGCTTCTTCGGGGGAAATGCGCAGCTCGCCGGCGGCGAGTTTGGCTTTGCTTGAACTGCCCATGCTGAATTGAAAACACTGTACGAAGATTCTAGCGATGCCGTTCGGGTCGTAAACCGCGACTCGCAACACCAGATTATCGCCGGCGATGACGCGCATCTCGGCAGTGCCATTATCCATCAAGCTGACAGACATAGGTAAACCTCTCTTATGAATTCGATGTCAACGTGAGGCGATTGAGATTATTGCGAATGGGCAGGTACGGGATCGCTTTCCTTCTACTTTACTACGGCGAGGATAATAACCGGCAATAGTGATTGCGTCAATAGTAAGTAGACAGGAAGCAGGCAGCAGGAGGCAGAGGCTAGTGGCCAGTGGTCAGTTGATCGTTGATAGTTCCTCAAGCTCCGTAGGAGCGCGATGTTTATAGTAACGCGGGCGGTTTGATCTTCAAGCTCCGTCAGGAGCGCGATGTTTATAGATCTCGCTGAAGGATGTGACGAAGCCCCGTAGGGGCGCAATGTTGACATCACGCCCCTACGGGGCTTCGTCCTTTCTAGCAGCCGTAACTATAAACATCGCGTCCCTACGGGACTGACTGCCTACTGCCTCTCCTGCCTCCTGCCTCCTGCTTCCTGCCTCCTGCTTCCTGCCTCCTACTTCCTGCCTACTGGTTCCTTTGTCCGTAAGGGCGCTGCTTCCCTTCTCTGGCTTCCTTAAACGCGCCGTTCGGGATGTCGCCCATCTCTATAGCCTTGTCGTATTCGGCCAGTGCGTCATTGCGAAACTCCTGAAAGTCATAGATGCGACCGAGCAGGACGTGGCTCCACTGGATGAGCCACTTCTCGGATTCCGGCGAGGCCGTCTGGATCACTTTCTGATAGAGCTTGATGGCCTGCTCAAAGCGATCATGCTGCGCTTGAATCTTGTCGTTCTCGTCGGCCTTCGCATCAAGCTCGACCGGCGAAGGCGTCGAGGCGATGACCTGGGCCATACCATAAAGCGCGCGCAGGTTGTTCGGTTCTTCGGCGAGCACGGATTCCAAAAGGGTGCGCGCTTCGGCGAATCGCTTCTGCCGAATCAAGTCGTCAGAAGCGAGAATCTTTTTCACCACCGGCGCGGCGGTCGGGTCGGCGCTCGGCTCGTTGCGCTTAGCGCCGCGCGCCGCCGCAAGGCGCGCCACCACCGGCTCGAATTCTTTCGCGCGCGCTGTCTCGCGGTCATATTTCACCGTCGCCACCATCTGATCCATAAACGTTTCGAGGCTTAAGCCCACCGCTTCGAGGTCGCGCAACGAGCCGTAAAAGTGAAAAGACAAGACCGCGCCGCGCAGATATGCTTGCGCGAGATCGAACGTCGCGTCGTCTTCGCTATAAGCCGGGCCTCCGGCCATCGCTCGCAATCGCTTCATCCGCGCTTCAGCCGCTTGCGCCAGCGATTCACGAATAACCAGATAGACGCTTGAGCTATAAGGCTTGGCTGCCGTCGGCACAGACGCGACGAGATTGGTGATCGGGTCTTTGTAATCGAGGGCGAATTTAAGATGACGTTCGACCAGCGGGTCGATGACGAAACGGATCAACGCCTGGCGCACGCCGTCAATGTTGACGTTGCGCGATGGTCCGATGATGACGATGTAATCGTCGCCGACACGCCGATTCAGCAGCTCGTCTTTCTGGTTGAGAATATCGCCGCGCACAACCGATGTGTTCAGCGCCAGCAGCGGGTCAGTGATGACGAAGACCTGACGTGAGCGATTGCGCGCCACTACCGTCGGGTCTTGCTTGCGACGCTTCGCCTCGGTGTCGGTCGGCGTAATGACCAGCGGGCGCATATTGATGATCGTCTCGGGGCTGGTGTGAAAGTATTCGAGCGTTTGATAGATCAGTTCACCGACCGGCTGGCGATAGGCCGCCGCGTATGTGTCGGCCACTTTCATGTATTTATCGAGATAATTTTTGATGCCGCTCGTCGAATAGAACTCGCGCACCAGCGGCTCGAAGTCGGCGATCTGGCGTAACTCGTCGGGCAGCACAACACCGGGCGGCGTGCGGATCGAAAAGGCCGGCGGCGCAGTCATCATCAGACTCAATGCGGCGTAGCGCGTCGCGTCGGTCATTTCGTCAACGCCTGGGCGGCGGTGCGCTTTGTAGTAGGCCGCGAGCTTATCGCGCAACGACGGGTTGATAGTCGCCAGGTCTTTGCGCAGCTCGGCACGCAGCGGCGAAAGCGGCGGCCCGCTGGTTTCGGCGTCAAACCCGGCGATATTGAGAGCCGCCATCGTGACCAGCGTGCGCGCATCGGATTCGACGCGGACATTCACATCAGCGGGGATGATAAAGCCGCTACGCTGTGTTGAAGGAGATGGCGTTGCGCTGCGCTTCTCCTGCGTCAACGCAGAAGGAGCCAGAGCAATGCAGAGAAGAAGGGCCAGTACTGATCGAATCATAGTCAATAGGATAGCCGGGACGCGAAAAAGCGGTCAATGAATTAAACCAATAGAAAGAGGCGACCCACAGGCAGTCGCCTCTTCAAACGTTGTGCTACAACTTCTCTGACACCGACTTCGCCTGCATAAAAAGCGTCAGGTAATCGCGCCCGCCGGCCTTCGAGTCGGTTCCAGACATATTGAAGCCGCCGAATGGATGCACGTCCACCAGCGCGCCTGTGCACTTGCGATTGAGGTAGAGATTGCCAACGTGAAACTCGCGCCGCGCCTGTTCGAGCCGCTTGCGCTCGCGGCTATAGACCGCGCCGGTCAGGCCGAATTGCGTGTTGTTGGCGATGTCGAGCGCCGCGTCGAAATCTTTTGCGCGAAACGCCGCCAGCACTGGCCCGAATATCTCTTCCTGCGATATGCGCGCCATTGGATCAACGTCGCCAATCACGGTCGGCTTGATGAACCAGCCGCGCTGATCGTTCGCCAACGACCCGCCGCCCGCGAGCAAGCGCCCTTCGCCTTTGCCGATCTCAATGTAGTTCGAGATGGATTGATAAGCGCTCTTGCTCGCCACCGGCCCCATCCAGTTCTCTTGCTCACGGGTCGGGCCAACGCGAATTTTGCCGGCGCGATCAGCGATGCGCTCAAGTAATCTGTCATACACTTCGTCAACCACGACGACGCGCGAACAGGCCGAGCACTTCTGGCCCGAAAAGCCGAAGGCCGCCGTCGCCACGCCTTCGGCAGCCACATCCAGATCGGTTGTCTCATCAACTATGATCGTGTCCTTGCCGCCCATCTCGGCGACGACGCGCTTGATCCACAACTGGCCTTCGGCGGTCTTCGCCGCCAGCTCGTTGATGTGCAAGCCGACCTCTTTCGAGCCGGTGAAGGCGATGAAGCGCGTGCGCGGATTGCCGACCAGATAATCGCCGATGCGCCCGCCGCTGCCCGGCACAAAGTTGACGACGCCCGGCGGCAGCGAAGCTTCTTCGAGCAGCTCGACGAAGCGCGCGGCGATGACGGGGCTGTCGCTCGACGGTTTGAGCACGACCGTGTTGCCGGTGACGACCGACGCCAGCGTCATCCCGGCCATAATCGCCAGAGGGAAATTCCAGGGTGGGATGACGATGCCGACGCCGAGCGGGATGTAATAAAGTTCGTTCTGCTCGCCTGCGAGCGGGGTCAACGGATGCGTGCCGCCATAACGGATCATCTCGCGCGCGTAGAAGTCGGCAAAGTCAATAGCCTCGGCTACGTCAGCATCGGCTTCGACCCAGGACTTGCCGACTTCGAGAACCATCAGCGCCGTCAGCTCAGCCTTGCGCTGGCGCATCAACGAGGCAACGTTGAGCAAGTAACGCGCGCGCACTTCGGGCGCGACGTTCTTCCATTCTTTGAACGCAACGGCGGCCTCTTCGATAGCTTTGTCGGCAAGCTCCACCGTCGCCTTGTGGACGAGGCCGACCACATCGTCATAGTTCGACGGATTCGGCGACACCAGCATATCGCCGGTCGTGTAGCGCTTGCCGCCGATGACGAGCGGGTATTCGCGCCCGAACTGGGCTTCGACGTTCGCAATCGCCTCGCGCATCACAGCGGCGTTGCGGTCGTTGGTAAAATCGGTCAGAACCTCGTTCTGAAAAGGAGGAAGCATGATAAATTCCTTTCGTGTTTTAGCGTTCGATAGGCAGCCGATAACGTTATCAACGCGGCGCGCGGCGAGTCAATGGGAAATGATAAAGAGGGACTGGGGGCCAGAGACTAGGGGCTAGAGGGAAACGGAAGCGATTCGCGCCTTTTTCCTGCCAGCCCCTAGTCCCTAGCCCCAAGCCCCTTTTTATGGCCGAGGCGGTTTTGTTATCATCAGGTGTGCAGAAACGGACTGACATGTGAGTTGATCCGACGAGGAGTAACAGAGATTGGTTAGCCGCAAAGTCTCATTCGTGCAAAACGCGCTCGCCGTGTTGCTGATGACCGTTCTCGCCGGCCCCGTGCTGGCCGCTCACACGCGCCGTCGGCAAGCATTAGAGCGCGGCATCAACGATCCCTCGACAACCAACACCAGGCTGACAGCGAGAGACCGCCTTGATATTTTCAGCGAAGCCTGGGAGACGATTAACGATAAGTATTACGACCCGTCCTTTAACGGCGTCAACTGGCGGGCCGTGCGCGAACGTTATCGCCCGGCAGCCGAAGCGGCTCGCAACGACGATGACTTCTACGTGGTGATGAAGAAGATGGTCGGCGAACTGCGCGACGCTCACACGCGCTTTGCGACGCCGCGCGAACGCATGGAGCGCGAGCAGTTGAAAGCCATCACGGCGGGCGTGTCGATCAGCGAAGTCGAAGGCAAGCCGGTCATCGTCAGCGTCGAACCGAATTCGGAAGCCGCGCGCTTGAACGTCGAGCCGGGCATGATCGTGGTTGCAATTGACGGCAAGCCTGTCGCTGAGCGTATAGCTGAAGCCGAGGCCCGCGTCGCCGGCACGTCTACGGAACGCGCCGTGAAATTGCGCGTCTATCGCCAGTTGGTCGAAGGCGATCCCGGCACGCCTCTACGTCTCACGCTCGAACGCGCCGACGGTTCGCGCACGGAAGTCAGCCTGGCGCGCCGCATCGTTTCGGATGTGGCTCAAGTGATCTCGCGCCGCCTGCCTTCGGGCATCGGGTACATACGGCTGACGCTGTGGAAATCGCCGGCGCATAAAGAATTCAAGCGCGTGCTTGAGACATTGAAAGACGCGCCCGGCATCATCGTTGACCTGCGCGGCAATCCCGGCGGCGAAGCGCAGGAGGTCGTCAAGATCGCCAGCTACTTTTTCAACGCCCGCGTCTCGTTTGGCCAGTTCATCTCGCGCGGCGGCAAATCCTTCACGCTCTACACAGACCGCGACGATCAGGTTTATAGCGGGCCGGTGATGATATTAGTCAATGAAGGATCGGGCAGTGGCTCGGAACTCTTCTCCGCCGCGATGCAGGAGAACGGTCGCGCGGCGGTGGTGGGCCGGCAAAGCTGCGGCTGCGTGCTCGGCATCTCGCACTTCAAGAAGCTGAAAGGCGGCAGCGAGCTTGCGGTCAGCGAATTGAAATACGTCTCGCCGCAGGGCCACAAGATCGAAGGCGCGGGCGTCACACCGAATCGCGCCGTGCCGCTGACGCTCGCGGACTTGCAACACCGCCGCGACGCCGCCCTCGAAGCCGCCGAGAGCGCGCTGCAAAAGACAGGCGCGAATGGGCATTAAACGGTAATATCTTGACAGTAACTTGGAATAGGCTTAGGTGTAATTTACGGAGGGTGAATGGCGAAAAAGAAATTGGCTATTTCACCGCCCGGTCCTTCGTCAACACCGCAGATTTACGAGGCTTCACTCGGCGCGAACGGTTCGGTAATAAAAGGACAGCCATTAACACAAGCACAGGCAGAGGTGAGAAGACAGAAAGGTCAGGATGTTGTTGTATGCGGGGCTAGCCTCTCTGCCAATCGCAGTGTTGCGGGAACAATCGAAAGGAACGCTAATGGTTCTGCCAAGCGATGTCCCCCACACCCGAACGCCGGTTCACTCGCGCTGCCTCATTACCAACCTGACCCCAGACCTCCAGCAGGGCATACTTTTTATGAAACACCAAACCGAAAAGCCATCTGAAAAGATCATGCGATTCTTCACCCCAGAACTTTATCTACAATTCAACTCGCCTGACGAAGCCGTGGCCGACCGGGCAGATGAAGCATGGGAAAAAGCCATTCATAAATACCAGCGTCATTTGCAAAGTATTCGTCCTAAGTTGCCTTCGCAGGTTAAGGAGGTGGCCGAACTCTCCTTACACGACGCTGAAGTACTTGCCTTCGAGCGGGAGATGCAACCAGGCTTTCCGCTATCGAAAACTCCCGTCCCATTTCCTATTTGGTATGCTTTTGCCTCCCTCTCTCTCAAGCAGAATCAAACGATTCTGTCTTTGTTGTATATATTGGGGGATCACATTCAAGAATATCCGGCCAAAGAGGATTGGCAGTTCTCTAGGTCAGATACACACTGGCTTTACGATGAAGTAGATTTGGATTTGAATCATCAAGGAATGTTCCTGCATCGTATTCTCTTCAGCGATGGAAGGATTTTTGAAATTCCATTTATGTCAGTAGTGGTGAGCCGCTTCTCGCTTCCCGCAACAGATGAAGCCGGCACCGCCAAACGAATTGCGTAAGGTTTTGGCCTAACAGTTAGAACGCCATTACCGCGCCGCAGCGGCCTTCGGGAAGCTGACCAAGTTGGCGATTAAACGGTACGCGCCGGGCACACCGACGGGCAATTGCCGAAACCAGGCGTAGCCCGTGTAGATGTAATATCCCTTACCAACCGGCGCGATCAACTCGCCGCCGCGCTTCTCTTCCTCGTTCGGGTCGTGAGACGCCAGCAGCGGCTTGTATTGGGCGTCCCACTCGCTGAAGAAATACGTCCCGCGTTCCTGCACCCAACCCGTGAAGTCGGCTTCCGTGATCTTATTCGGGAAATTGAATAGGGGATTGGATGGATCAAGTATCGTCACCTGTGCCAACTCGTCGGTGACGCGGTCGGGCATGCCGCGCTTCATCTTCGCGGCATACGGCGTGAAGTTGCCTTCGACGATTTCGTTCTTGTTGTATTGAACGATCAGTGTGCCGCCCTGCTTCACATAATCGAGCAGCCGCGAATTGTTGGCAATGACATCGGGCCGCACTTCGTAAACCCGCAAGCCCAGCACGATCACGTCATACTTGTTCAAGTTGCCTGATGCCAGCTCGCGCCCGTCAATCGTCCGCACGTCAACGTCCATACGTTTCAGCGCGTTGGCGAAATCATCACCCGCGCCTTCGATGTAGCCGACGCGCAAACCGGGCGCGACCTTCACATCAACTGAGAGCGCGTTGACTTCGGCGCGGCGAGCGATCAGCCGCGATTCGATGTGCGGATAGGCGACGCGCTGAAAGTCTGTGCGATATTCGGCTCCGCCTTCTGTCTGCGCCACCGCAATAACACGCCGCGAATCCATTGCACGAGCCGGGGCCGTCACCGTGAAGGTGACGTTTTGTTGTTCGCCTTCGCGCTTCAAATCGAATGCGGCTTCGGCGGGCGCGAACTGCCAGTCTTTGATCTTGCGCAGGCTGACCGTGCCGCGTGCGCCGCCTTTCTGATTGTTCGTCACGGCGACGTTCACGTCACGCGTCACCGGCTTATCGGATTGCGGGTAGACCAGCAAAGGCGGCGTGACGGCGACCGACAGCGCCGGCGCAACCTTCAATTCGCGGCGAATCTCGCCGAGCGCCTTGTCGGCAAAGCGGAACTGCGCCGCTTGCGTAATTACAACCGGCTCGCCGCCGACATTGATTTCGACTGTAGCCGTAATCACAGGCGGCGCAAGCGGCTCGATGCCGGTGCCGCCCGCGCCCGGCACGAACATATCGCCTTTGCGCGGGTTCTTGAGCCAATAGGGTTCTGTCGCTTCGGCGTCCGCCGCGACCGTGACTTTGAAATCGCGCTGCGCAGTCATTCGGCCATCAGTCGTCGCGGCATTCTCTTTTTGCGGCTGAGCGGCCCACCCTTGCGGCAGGTTGAGCGCGGCGTTGCCAATCTGCGCCCCGGCATCGGCGTAGGCTTGAATGCTTAACGTCAGCGTCTGGCCGGGCGTGACCACTTCATCATCGGCGATGCAATCAACGACGATGCCTTGCGACCGCGCCAACGCGTCGGCGAAGTCGTTCTCTTTCTGCTTGAGCAGGAAATCAACGTCGTAACGCGCGGCGTCGCTCAATTGAAACGTTGCGAGCCGAGAACGCAGCGCCCTCAATTGATGGAGGCCGCGCCCGACAACAGGCGTCACCGCCGATGGCGCGAGCGGATTGAACTTCGCCAACGCTTCGTTTGCCGATTGCTGAATCTCAACCAGCGAAGGTTGCAATTGCGATGCGGCCTGACCGGCAAACGCAGAGATGCCGGTCAACTGAACATCCAGACTCTCGAATATCTCTTTCTCTTCTTTCGGCTGACCAGCCGCGCTCTCGACCAGTCGCAGCCGCGAATACTGCGGCCCGCGCCGTTCGAGCGCGCCTTGATCCTGCGAGCGATGCTGGCTGCGCCCCTGCATAGCGATCTCGTAATAACTGCGACCAAGCAGCGGATCGAACTGGCCTTTGTTGATCGTCAACGTCGCGGCGGGCAACTGCTGGCCAGGCCCGACCTCTTCGCGCTGCGGCACGCGGACGTAAAGCTTCCTGGCCAGCCACGGGCGCAAGCCTTCTTTGATCTGCTCAGGAAAACGGGTCGGGTCGGCGGCGGCGCGATAAGCTTCGGGTGTGAGAATACCCGAAGCCTGATGATGGCCGTGTCCGTCTGCCGGCGTGCCTGACCAGGCAGAGATAATGATTAAGGGTCGAAAGGTGCGAATGACGCGCACCATATCGGCGAGCACGGCTTCACGGTCCCACTTGGCAAAGGCTTCTTGCGGTGACTTGCTGAAGCCGAAGTCGAAGGCGCGTGAGAAGAATTGTTGTGCGCCGTCCATGCGCCGCGCCGCCAGCAACTCTTCGGTGCGGATGACGCCGAGCGTCTCGTACAACTCAGGCCCGATGAGGTTCTGTCCGCCGTCGCCGCGCGTCAGCGACAGATAAGCCGTGCGCGCTTGAAGGCCGCGCGCGAGATAAGCCAACAACCCGCTGTCTTCGTCGTCGGGATGCGCGCCGGTGTGCAAGGCGCTTGCAATCGTGCCGAGCCGTTTAAGCGCTTGCCCCAATCCCGCTGCGCCGCGATCTTCGGCGACGCGCGAATCGGCGTTGACGCGCGGCGGTGGCAACAGACGCGCCGGCCACACCGCCACAATGGAAACAAGAAGAGATAGAACAATCGCTCGACGTTGCGTTTGGGTTTTCACGTCAGCCTCTCAAGTTATGATTTCACTCCATTCGACAAGCCGCTCGTTAGGAAGCGATGGCCGTGCGCCATCAATCGCCGCTCGATGGCGCAATATCGGGCGCGGCGAAGGGCCACGCACGTCGCCGCCGCGCACGCACCAGATAAATCACCGAGCCGATCACGACCAGCACCATTGCCAGGTAGATTTGTTCAAGCGACTTCTTGCGCATTATCAAGACGTAGACGAATCCGACGAATGCCACGACCGCCGGCACGGGATAGAGCCACATACGGAAAGGGCGCGGCATTTCGGGTCGCCGTATGCGCAACACGACGACGCCGACGATCTGCGCGATGAATTGCACGGAGATGCGAATGACGACCAGCGCCGTTATCACATCGATCAATCGAAAGAGACAACAGACCGCCGCCACCGCGCCCATCACCAGCAACGACACATTCGGGAAGCGATGCACCGGATGCACGGCGGCGAACTTCTTAAAGTAATTTCCATCACGCGCCGCCGCATACGGCACACGCGAGTAGCCGAGCAGCAGCGAGAAGACCGACGCGAACGCCGTCCACATAATCAGCACGCTCGCCACTATCCCAGCCCCGTGACCATAGAGCCGCTGCATCAGGCCGGAGATCAAGTGTTGTTGCAGGTCTTTATTCTCAGGTTTAGCCGTTTCGGCCAGATCGCGCCACGAGATGACGCCGAGTATGCTGGTGTTCATCACGAGATAGATGGCCGCGACCGCGAGGATCGAATAGATGATGGCGCGCGGGATGACGTAGCCGGGGTTCTTGACTTCGCCGCCAAAGAAACAGACGTTATAGTAGCCCCAATAATCATAAACCGCGATCAACATCGCCGCGCCGAGTCCTTGAAAGAACGCCAGCGACGGCGTCAGCGCGCCCGCCGGAAAGTCGAACGCGCGGGCGCTGTCGAAGTGCGTGACGCCGGCGAAGATCACCCACGCGACGGTCAATAGCACGCCGATCCAGAGATACCTGGCCAACTGCCCGATGATTGTGATGCGGCGGTACAACAACAGCACGGCCACGCCGACTGTAGCCATCGCTACAAACGTAGTGCCGGTGACGTTGATGCCGATCTTCTCCGTGCCCAGGACGAAGAACGTTTTCGATAGCGCCGGCCAGATGTAGCTGGCATAGCCGGCCAGGCCTATGCAGCCGGACGCAATTGAGAGCGGCGCGCTGAAGGTCAGTTGCCAGATGAAGAGAAACGAGATGAGACGGCCCAGTTTCTCAGGGTTGTAGATTTCTTTCAGGTAACGATACGAGCCGCCCGAACCCGGCATCGCCGCGCCCAGCTCAGCCCACACCAGCCCGTCGCACATCACCAGCAGCGCGCCGCAAATCCAGCCGATCATCGCCTGCGGGCCGTTCATCGCCGAGATGATGGCGGGAATCGTGATGAACGGGCCGACGCCGATCATATCGATCATATTCAGCGTCGTGGCGCTGGCGAGGCCGACGCCGCGAATCAACTGGCCTTCGCCTGCTTCGCCGTGCGCTGTCGGTGATGAAGAGGCCGGTGAATCCGGCGCGTCGTCGGGCTGCCGTTCAGTCGTCGTCATAAGCGATCTTTCGGGCACGGTCACAGATTTGATGCTGACTGCACAGAGTAAAACTTCTGGTAGTGTAGCGAAAAGACGGGCCGCAAAAAAGCCGCTCGCCCTGGCGTTACAAACATTTTGCAACTCCAGGGCGAGCAGGCGGCGAATCATTCATCGAAGCGATGCGACTCGCATCGAGCATTACGGATTGACCGGCTGTTTGCCGCCGGGAGGAGGCGGCGGCGGCATTCCCGGCCCCGGCGTGAACCCTTGCGGCGGGATGTAAAGAAAGACCCACTGCTCGTAGTTCTCTATGCCGTTGAGCACGACATCGCCGAGCCGCAGCGGGACGACCGACTTGCCTTTGAGCTTGGGCGCGACGCCGATGATGGGGACGGTCGATTTGCCGAACGACGCGTTGGAATCCGACTCGAATAGATGCGCCAGCGGGTCATTCACGTCTTCATCGTCATCCGCCTCATCGGGGTCTTCGCCGGACTTCGGATTCGTGCCGGCCTGACCGGCGGGCTTTCCCGAACTGGTTCCAGACTGCGAAGACGAAGAAGAGCTTTTACTATCGGAGTCGTCAAAAATACTTTTCGTCTTGCGCGCCGGCGCTCCAGACAGCAGCAAATACGGAGGCGAGATGATTGCGCCGGTCTCTGCGGCATAGGCTTGCAAGACGGCGATAATGCGTGGGTCGCGTGCGCGTACAGGCTCCCACTCTACGCCGGCCATCGGGTCGATCATCTCTGAGCCGCGCGCGAATTTTATTTCCTGCACACCCATCGTGACGCCGTCGCTCAGCTTCTTCAACTCGGTCAGGTAGCCATACGCCGGTGGCATTGTGAGATTCAAAGGTATCAGCCGGCGATTGCCATAGAAGCGCGCGATGGCTTTGGCCATCTGGTTGCCGCGATAGATCATTTCCTGTTCTTTCACGCGCTGCACCGACCGCTTAACGTTCGGCACGACCGACGACACCAGATAGATGCTGATGATCGAAAGCGCCAGAATCAGGCTGAGCAGCGCATAGCCGCGCTCGCCGTCACCGGGCGCGCGACGCAACTGCGGATGGTCTTTTCGCAAAGCAGGCTGAGTCATTTGTCTCACCGCGTTTTCTCGGACAGCGGCACGCGCTTCTTAATGTCGTAAGCGGTCAGCGTAAGCTCGACGGCTTGATCGTTGATCGCGTCAATGCGCCACTGGCCCATAACCGTGTCGCCGCGTCCGAGGCGCTTGATCTCTTTGGTGGCCGACAACTCGAAGATGCCTAACTCGCCAAGCCTTCCGATGTAACGGAACTGCGGCTCAGGCGCGGGCTGTATGGTGAAGCTGGTGGCGGAAGAAAACATCTTCGGGTCGCTCGCCGATTTGATGGTGATGTTGATTGTGCGCGGCGACGCGTATTCGGTCGGCTCAATGTCGGCGGCCATCTGATGCTCGTTGAGCCGCCGCGCAGGCTTCACGCTGCCGTCGAAGAAGAGCTGCGCGTCTTCTGGAATCAGGCTGCCGACGACCGTGAGCGTGAACTTGCGCGGCGTACCGGCGACCGCCGAAGCGGGGCTGACGCCTGTGAGCGTGATTGGCGGCGGCGGTATAGGTGCGGGCGGCGGCGGCGGCGGCGGCACATATGGCTTGAAGACATCGCCGCGTTCTTTGTCCAGCTCGACCGAGTTGATACCTGAAGGCCCGCGCAGGTCGAGCGGCGTCAAGTCCTGCATCAAGATGGCGACGACTTCTTCAGGCTGGCCCGTGGCTTTTGGCGCGGCAGGCGCGGGGCCGGAGGTTGGAGTCGTTGCCGCCGTTGGTGAAGCCGGGGCCGGCGCATTGGTGTTGCCCGACTTGCGCGGCGGCTTCGATGTCGGCGGACTGAGAAATAGATTGTAGACCACTGCGAAAAGGAAGAGACCGCCGAGCGCGACCAGCGCGATCCGTTTTCGCTGTTCCGATTTGGAAGCTTTTGCCATTGATTAACTCACCCAACAACCTGCGGCACCGGCGCAATCGATTAAGGCTGGAAGTAGACCGCCGCTTCGACGGCCAGTACCAGGCCCGAGCCGAGGTTGGTGCGACCGCGCGAGCGACCGCCGCCCTCGCCGCCTTTGTCTTCCTGCATCTGGAAACTGACCGTCCTCATCACCAGAAACTGCTTGTTATGCTCAAGCTCGTTGACGAAGGCGCGCAGGTTTTGGTATTGCCCGAAGACGGTGAAGTGTACGTCGAGATGCGGAAACGCGTTGAGCACCTCTTCGGTCTTCTTCTTGCGCTTGCTATCGGCCTCGTCGCCTTTGGCCGCCTTTTCAAGCGGCATATCAATGCCGCTGGTCAGCGTGACGCTATGCTTCTTGGCCAGCGCGTTGACTTCGTTGAGGAGCGCGATACGGCCAGAGCTGAGCGGCTTCAAGTATTCACTCTTGAAGGTCTGGAGACTGGCAAGCGCGTCTTTCGCATTCGGGCCATTCGGGCCGCTGGCTGGCGTCACGGTCGCGGCCAGTTCGGCGTTGATGCGTTGCAGCGCCTGTTCCTGCGTGCGCAGTCGCGTTTGCTCTGGACTGAGCGCAGTGAAGTAATAAAAGAGCGCCATCACGAAGGCGAGCAGCGCGATGATGGCCGCGCCGATCTCCGGGCCGCTCAAGCCGAAGGAGCGACGCGCGCCTTTGCGGCGCACGGTAAGACGCGAAACCTGTTGGCCGACCTGTGTGCTCATTGCGCTTCACCTCCGCCGGGGGTGTAAGCCACTAAGAGCGTGAACGGCACTTCGCTGCTGTCCTGCGAAGCTTCCTGCGTGGACTGGCGAATGGCAAAGACGCCGCCCGACTTCTCGATCTTCTCCATCATCTCGGTCATCGCCGCCGATGTCTGCCCGATGGCTTTGACTTCGACGTTGGCGGTGATGGGTTGGCCGATTGGCGCGATCTTCTCGATCTTCAATCCGACCAGTCGCGCGGTCTTGGGGACGTAATGTTCGAGCGCCGCCATCAAGCGGTTGAACGAAAAGGCGCGGCGCTCTAACAACTGTCGCGCGGAGGCCAGTTCAAGCCGCTCGGCATCGCTGACCGGCGTTGGTTGTAACGCTTGCGCTCTGTTGGAGTTCTCCTGTTGCGCTTTATCGAGACGTTCTTGTGCATCGCGCACGCGCAGCGCGGTGGTATCAGCCTTAGCCGTCACCAGGCTGCGCTGCGAATAGGTCCATAAATAAAGCCACAGGCTGAGCAGCAAGACGGCAGTAATCGCTATAAAAAATAAGCGATGGTTGGCAAAAGGCCGCCCCGACAAGTTTAGAGTTGTTCGCATCACCCTTAAGAATACCCGATAAAGCTAACTTTTTTCTAGCGTTGAATTATTGCGATTTAGCAGTGACCAGTGGTCAGTGGTCAGTTGATAGTTGATGGTTGATGGTTGATGGTTGATGGCTGATAGTTCCCCAAGCTCCGTCAGGAGCGCAATGTGTATAGTTACGTGGGCAGTTTAATCTGCAAGCTCCGTTAGGAGCGCAATGTTTATAGTTCATGATGCAATAGAAGAAGCAAGCTCCGTCAGGAGCGTGATGTCAACATTGCGTCCCTACGGGGCTTCGTCACATCCTTCTGCCATATCTATAAACATTACGCTCCTACGGAGCTTGTTTGATCTATTGCATCGGTAACTATAAACATCGCGCTCCTGACGGAGCTTGCAGATTAAACCGCCTGCGTAACTATAGAGCGTGTCTGAAAAGCCCTGAAAGGGCGGGATTCAATAGCCCAGCCCAACGGGCTGGGTACACACAGCAACCATTCGGCAAGCCCTGAAAGGGCGCAATAACCGATCACTTAGTGCGCCCTTTCAGGGCTTGGCGGTTTGCCGCGCCGCTCACCCAGGGCGATGCCCTGGGCTGTCGAATCGCGCCCCTTCAGGGCTTTCTTCACGCTGACCGTCACGTTGCCCGGCAGGACGTCGATGTCGAATCGCGCCCCTTCAGGGCTTTCTTTGGCTTTTCAGACACGCTCTATAAACATTGCGCTCCTGACGGAGCTTGGGGAACTATCAACCATCAGCCATCAACCATCAACCATCCACTATCAACTATCAACTGACCATTGGCCACTGGCCACTGACCATTAACCACTGGCAACTATTCTCAGGCAACTTCACAGCAGCGCAAACGCATCAGCCATATGGAAGTTCCCGTTGTTTAACTAATCGTGCATCATCACGGAGGACGCCATGAAGACCTGCCCGGAATGCGGCATCGCGCTCAAGGACGAATACCAGTTTTGCCCCGAAGACGGCGCATCGCTCGATTTATCAAGTCAAGCAGCGACGCCGGACGTTGCCGGGTCAGCAAAAGCGCAGGCCCCGCCTGCCGTTGTCTTATATTGTCCGGCCTGCGCCGCCGAGTACCCGCTGACATTCTCTGAATGCCCCGTGCATCACACGACGCTCACAAAGCATGGCATGCCTCCGCAGGTTGATAATCAGCCCCGTTCACGTCGGCTTCATCTTGTCACACCGGACGAGCAGCCGAAGGTCGAATCAACAGAAGCCACGACGCGGCGGTCAGGCATCGAGGCATACGAAGCGGCGCTTGAGAACCTCGTCGAACCTTCTACCAGCCCCTCGATCAGTCCTTCTACCAGCCCTTCGATCAGCCCTTCGATCAGTGATGATGCCGGTGTTCGCGGCGCGTTATCGCTCGACGAAGATCGTCAGCAAGAGGAAGCGAAAAAGTTTCACAAAGTGGCGATGGCTGTTGCGATTGCGCTGGCGCTGCTGGCGCTCCTCGGAATCTACGCGTTGATCTCGAACGCTTCGCGCAAGCCGGCGAAACCGGCGAAGAGTTCGGTTGCCGCCGACAACTCCGCGCAGCCGGCCATCACGGTTCCAACGCCACAGGCCGCGCTCGATTATCAGAATCAAGCGCACGCTGCCGCGTCTACGCCTACCGCCTCTGAACCGGCTGCCTCGACCAACAATGAAGCTCCAACAGACGCGCGGGCGAAAGTGCGTCGCGGTGTTGACGACGTTGCGTCACCCACGATGAAAGTCGCTGATCGTCGTTCATCGGATAATCACCGCGAGCAGATGGCCGCGCCGTCGCCGCGACCTGCGCCAACCGTTTCGGCACAGCCGGCGATGATGCGCCAGCCGTCGGCGACCGAGCTGGTTCTGCCGCGCGGCACGTTTGGACAAGTCGCGGCGCGGCTGACGGGCGTGCGGGCGGCGCGCACGTTAAGCGGCTACCGCTATGAGCTGACCTTCCACCTCGCCGAACAAGCCGGGCAGGCAACGCAGTGGGAGCGGCTTGCCATCGTCACGCGAGCGGCCAGCGGCGCGACCCGGCAGCAACAGATTCCTTTCTATCACCGCCTCGGCGCGGACGGCACAATGAGCTTCACGGTTCGCGTCGATATGCCGGGCCGCGCGCCCACTGACTGGCAAGGCCGCATCATCTGCACGAGCATTGGCTCCGACAGCAACGGACGTGTACATCGCGCCAGCTTCGGCGCGAGCGTCTCGCCCGATTAATCGCGTTGGCGTCTTCATTGCTGGCACATCATTGCATCAATCACTATAGTGTTCGTGTGGCCGACTTCCCTGCGGCGAGGCGTTATGTCAGAGCACAAACACACGAACCGATTAATCAACGAGACCAGTCCTTATCTGCTCCAGCACGCTCACAACCCTGTCGATTGGTATCCGTGGGGGCCTGAAGCGTTGGCGAAATCGCGTGAAGAAGACAGGCCGATTCTTCTCAGCGTCGGCTACGCGGCGTGCCACTGGTGCCACGTGATGGAGCACGAATCATTCGAGAACGAAGCCATCGCGCAGTTGATGAATGACAACTTCGTCTGCATCAAGGTGGACCGCGAAGAACGGCCCGACATCGATTCGATTTATATGAACGCCGTGCAGATGATGACCGGACACGGCGGCTGGCCGATGACCGTCTTCCTGACGCCCGACCTCAAACCGTTCTACGGCGGAACCTATTATCCGCCGGAGCCGCGTCACGGCATGCCCGCGTTCCCGCAAGTGCTGATGGCCATCGCCGATTCCTATCGCAGTCGCCGCGACGATGTGATGTCGAGCGCCACGTCCATCACAGAGGAACTAAGTAAGGTTAATCACTTCGTCGGCTCGGAAGAGATGCTGACGCACGACATTCTGACGCAAGCGTTTCTCGCACTGTCGCGCAACTTTGATAAGAAATGGGGCGGCTTCGGCGGCGCGCCCAAGTTCCCGCCTTCGATGAGCCTGATGTTTCTGCTGCGCTACGCTAAGCGGACGAACTCGCCGGACGCGCTGAATATGGTTGAGACGACGCTGAAGCGAATGGCGGCGGGCGGAATGTACGATCATCTCGGCGGCGGCTTCGCTCGCTATTCCGTAGACGCGCGCTGGCTGGTCCCGCACTTCGAGAAGATGCTCTACGACAACGCGCTGCTGGCGCGGACTTATCTTTACGCTTATCAGCAGACCAGGAACCCCGACTATCGCCGCGTCGCCGAAGAGACGTTTGAGTACATCATCCGCGATATGACGGATCGAAGCGGCGGCTTCTACTCATCCGAAGACGCCGACAGCGAAGGCGAAGAGGGCAAGTTTTACGTTTGGACTCCGAACGAGATCATCGCCATTCTCGGCGAAGAGGAAGGCCGGTTGTTCTGCGACTTCTACGACGTGACCGAAGACGGCAACTTTGAGCACGGCAAATCGATCCTCAACACGCCGCAGACGATTGAAGCCTTCGCTGAACAACGCGAGCTTGATGTTGATAAAACGTGGCGGCGTTTGAAAGCCGCGGGCATTCGCCTGTTTCACGTCCGTGAAGGGCGCGTGCGTCCGGGCCGCGACGAAAAATGTCTCGCTGCTTGGAACGGCTTGATGCTGACGGCGTTTGCCGAAGCCGCGAATATCTTGAACCGCGACGACTATCGACAGGTGGCGATGCGCAACGCCGACTTCATTCTCAATCAACTGACGCGTGAAGGCCGCCTGTTGCGGACCTACAAAGACGGGCAGGCCAAGCTGAACGGCTATCTTGAAGATTACGCCTACGTCATCGAAGGCTTGCTCGCGGTTTACGAAGCGACGTTCGAGACGCGCTACTTCAACGCCGCGCGCGAGCTGGCCGACACGATGATCGCGCAGTTCTGGGACGAAGCGAATGGCGGCTTCTACTTCACGTCGGAGGATCACGAAGAACTGATCACGCGCACCAAGGATTACTTCGACAACGCCATCCCGTCGGGCAACTCCGTTGCCGCGCTGAGCCTGCTGAAACTGCACCTGCTGACAATGGAAGCCGACTATCAAAAATTCGCGGCGATGATCTTGCGCACGATGCAGCAGGTGATGACGCGTTATCCGTCGGCCTTCGGCTACCTGCTCGCCGCGCTCGATTTCTACCTGTCCGAAGCGAAAGAGATTGCCATCATCGGCGACGTGGATTCGCACGAAGTACGATTGTTCATCGAAGAGATTTATTCGCGCCTTCTGCCGAACAAGGTCGTCGCCGGCTGCGCGCCCGGCGATGAGCAAGCCATTGCCGCCATCAAACTGCTCGCCGACCGCGCGATGGTTGATGGACAGGCGACCGCGTACGTCTGCCGCAACTATACCTGTCTTGCGCCGGCGACGACGACGCCGCAACTCGCCGAGCGGCTGGAAGAGTAGCGGACTCAGTATGCGATGCGCGATGCGCGATTCGTGTAGCGATTCTTACTTCACGCGAATCTCGAAGAGACGCGGCCAGAGCTTGCCGCTGACGAAGATGCGCTTCGCCTGCGCGTCATAGGCGATGCCGTTCAACACGTCTTCCGAGCCGGTGCGTAGTTGCGGCGCTAACAGATTCTTCAGGTCGAGATAGGATTTGACGCGGCCCGATTCCGGGTCAATGCGCAGAATGTAATTAGTCTGCCAGACGTTCGACCAGATTTCGCCTTCGATGTACTCAAGCTCATTCAGTTGATCCTGCGGTCGGCCATTCCAGGTGACATTGATGCGGCGCACCGGCTGAAACGTCTCAGGGTCAAGGTAGGTGAGCGTGCTCGTGCCGTCGCTCATCACCAGATTCTTTCCATCATAAGTGATGCCCCACCCTTCCGTGTCATAGCTGAACTCGCGCAGCAGCTTGAACGAATCGCGGTCGTAAACGAACCCGCGTTTCGTCGTCCACGTGAGCTGAATCAGGCGGTCGCCGACCAGCGCGACGCCTTCGCCAAAGAGATCAGGCGCGAGGCTGGTGGATTTGACGACGCGGCCCGATGGAAAATCGACGCGGCGCAGGGTCGAGCGCCGTTCAAGCCCTGTGCCTTCATAAAAGCCATTGTCATACCAGACCAGCCCTTGCAGAAAAGCCTGCGGGTCGTGCGGGTAGTCGTTGACGATCTCGTAGCTGTCGAGCTTAGCCGGTGGCGTTGCGGGCGGGCGATTCACATTCGACGAACTGCCCGGCGCGGTTTTATCGGTGCGCGTAAAGAAGTATGTGATGAGCGCGGCGACCGCGATCACCGCAACGATGGCGATGATCGGCACTCTACTTCGGCGCTGTCGGGACGGGTTGCTTTGCGCGGCGGTCTTCTTTGCCATGCCAATCCTGAGTTGTGAAATGTTGCTTCTCCTTGAGCCATCATACTGAATTCCGGCCAAGACTCAATGCAAGCGGCGCGGCGGCGGTCGTTCATCTGACGACTTGAATGCGCTTGCAGTACAGAGAGGTTGGACGCTGTCGGGCGTTGCGCTATACTGGCTGGCGATCAACATCAAGCGCAGAACTCTTCCCAAAATCAACGAACGAGGATAGTCATGAAACCTACTATGCGAAGTGCGTTCTTGTTTGCGCCGCTGGCGCTGCTGCTGGTCTTCACCACCGCTCAGGCGGCGCGACTAGACGATCCTGTTGAAGCAGGCGAGAAGAATGAGGTGAAGAGCGAGGTGAAAGTCAGCTTTGACGAACAGGCCGAGGGCGTCGCTTACGTTGAAGTCAACGGCCAGCGCATTCGCATCGACACGCGGGCGAAGACCTATGCCCGCGTCGAAGCAACAGACAGAAAAGCGGCAAACAACCCGATCTGGATTGGACAGAAAACCGATGTTGAACAGAAAGCCGAGCCGCCCGCCGCGACGACGAAAACCCGCGAGAGCAGCAAGGCATACGAGCCTTATGATTATCACGTCGTCAACCTGCCGACGCCGAAACAGGTGCGCCGCCACAGCGTCAACCTTTACTTCACGCATCGCTTCGCCGAGCCTGTGCGCCCGGTCGAAGACACCGCGCAAGACTTGTTCGGGCTTGATAGTTTTTCCGTCTCGTCATTCGGCCTCACCTATGGCATCACCGACCGCTTGTACGCCAGCGTCTATCGCTCGCCGCTCTGCCAGCCGGGACTGTGCAAGACGATAGAGATAGGGCTGGGCTATCACTGGCTCAGCGAAGCAGGCCGCTCTCCGCTGGCACTATCGACCTACGCCAGCGTCGAAGGCGACAACAACTTCACCGAGCGTTACACCTATAACGTGCAAGCGATGCTGGCGCGCAGCGTGACGAAGTATGTCAATCTCTTCTTCTCGCCCGCCGTCCATATCAACGCCAACGGCAGCGGGCGCTTCAATCCACGACCGGGCTTCTTCCCGCGCGAATTGACCGAGAGCTTCCGGTTAGGCAAGAACAGCGGCTCGTTCGGTTTCGGCGTCAACGCCGGCATTCGCCCCACCGTCTCGCTGCTGTTCGAGTACACGCCGCGCGTCGGCTTCAAGCTGGGACAGACGCGGCCCATCTTCGATGAAGACACCGGGAACCTGACCGGATTCCAGAATGACTCGGAAGCTGAGATCGGCTTCGGCATAGAGAAGCGCATCGGTCGCCACGTTTTTTCGCTCACGTTCAGCAACACGCAGGCAACAACGACCAGCCGCTATAATTCGAGCAACCTGGCGCTGCCGCCGAGTAAGTTCTCTATCGGCTTCAACCTCTACCGACGGCTGTTGTGAGCGAGAGGTTTTCAGCCCTCACGAACGCGTGTTACCATTGCCGTTTCGTGACGTGCGCCAATTCGACACTGAAGGGGCCGCGCCACATCAGGTGAATACGAAGCAACGGAGAACGAAAGATGAGATCAATGACGAAGGGAATCGCGGCTGCCATTATCACCCTCAGTATTTGTTTTGCGGGCTGTCATAGAGGCGGATCAGAGGCCAAACAGGTCACGCCCGAAGAGGCGAAAAAGAATGCCGAGATCGAGAAGACTCAGCCGCACCTCGCGCCGACTGCGCTAGGAAGCGTCGAGCGCATCAGCATGGCTGTATCAGGGGCGATGAATGCCTACCGCGAACATAAGTGGGCGGACGTGACGGCTGCGCTCAACAACGCTCGCCAGGAGACTGAAAAGGCGCTGGCCGACATTCCCGACAAGAAGAAGACCGGCGTCATCAGGCAGTCGCTCACAGAGATGCAGGAAGCGCTCGACCGTACGCGCGAGGCCGCCAATAATCGCAGCCAGCAAGTTGAAGGCTTACTGACTGAGTTGCAAACGCGCGCGAATGCCTTGAAGGCGACCGTCCAGCCCACACAGGCCCCGCAATGATCCAAGCGCAGCCGAGCGGCATTGCCGCTTTGCAATTGCCTCTCAGGGCTTGAGCAGGTGGATTAATAACGAAGCGATCCCCAGAAAAGAGAGCGACCCACAAACATCCGTGAAGGTCGTCACAAACACCGACGAGGCGACCGCCGGATCGATGTTCATTCTTTTCAGCGCCACCGGGACTAACGTGCCGGCCAGTGCCGCGACCGTCAGATTGAGCACCATCGCAATCGAAAGCACCAGCCCAAGCCAGGCGTTTTTGAAGAACAGGCCCACCGCGACCGCCGCCACCGCGCCATTAATCAAGCCATTGCCAAGCCCGACGAGCGACTGTTTCAGTGTAATGTTTCCAATATTCGATACTTCACCGAGAGCGAGGCCGCGAATAATGACGGTCAACGTCTGCGTCGCGCCGTTGCCGCCCATTCCCATCGGCATGGTCACGATGGCCCCAAGCACCGGGAAGATGCTGAGCGCCCAATCGAACCGTGAGATGACGAAGGCCGGCGCGAACGTCGTGAGCAGATTGATCAGCAGCCAGGGGGCGCGCAGCCGCAACGAACGACCGGCTGGCGTTGTGACGCTCTCTTCAGCCGAAACGCCAGCCAGGGCCAGCAGGTCTTCGGCGACTTCGCCCTGTATCACATCAATGGCATCATCAACGGTGACAATGCCAACCAGCCGGTCTTCTTCGTCGGTGATGGGCACGGCCAGCAGGTTGTGGTCGGCGATTAATCGCGCCACCTCTTCCTGCTCGGCGTCGGTCTTGGCGCTGATGACTTTGGTCTCCATCACGCGTTTCAGTTGCGTAGACGGCGGCGTCGTCAACAGCTTCTTCAGGCTGATGACGCCGACCAAGTGGTCGCGCGTGTCAACGACGTAGACGTAAAAGACCATCTCGAACTCTTCGGAGCGTTTCTGCAACGCCGTCACCGCCTCGGCTATGGTCACGTCTTCTTCAAGCGCGAAATAGTCGCGCGTCATAATGCGCCCGGCGGTGCGCTCCTCGTGTTCGAGCAGCTCGCGCACATCAGCCGCTTGCTCGGCTTCCATCAAGAGCAAGACCTGCGAGGCCAGCGGCTCAGGCAGCCGCGAGGCGAGCGAGGTCGCATCGTCGGCGGGCATCTTGCTCAAGTGACGCGCGATCTCCTTCGGCTCCAGTTGCTCGATTAACGCGAGGCTGTCGTTCGGAGCCATCTCGCTCAAGGTGCTGGCGACGTGGCCCAGGTCGCAGGTCTCAAGCAGAATTCTAAACGCCGTGACACGCTCAGGCCCACGTAGCGCGCCGAGCAAGCGCGCGATTTCGACCGGGTAGGCTTTCGAGAAAATGCGACCGAGATGCGGGCGCGCGTTGCGCAGCAAGAGCTTTCGGATGACCGGGACAGTAATCGCCGTCTGTCCCTGTCGGTTTGCCGTTTCCATCATAATGACACTCGCTTCAGGGCTAGAGATTGCTCACCGGGCCGCAACGAAAGGCGACCCGCGCAAGGCATCCACTGATGAGGGACGCCTGTTGTGCAAAAGAATTTCATCTTAGTGTAGCGCGTACAGTCGCGCAAACACTTTGTCCGACGACGCGCGCCGGCTCAACTTCTTTCCGTCTTTTCATCCTGAAACTTTCGCCGATTCGACGGCGTAATCCGATTACGAGGAATTCAGCAAGGAGGTATTCAACCATGTGGGACAGCAAGGACTCATCCGGCGATGTGATCATCGAAGAGAAGACCGAAAACCCTGACGAGGTGATTGTCACGCGAATGGCGAACAATGACCCGAAGCCTAACTCGTTTACCGATGACTTGGCGTCGTCGGCCAAAGCCGTCGCGCAAAAGACCGGCGAGGTGCTCGGCAAAGCGACGGAGTCGATCAGCAAAGCCATCGAGTCGGCCCTGTCGGCGCGCGACCATGTGGTGATGGTTCGCGTCAACGACGAATCGCTTAGACAGCTCGATGCGCTGGTGCAATCGGGCATCTTCAAGAGCCGCTCGGAAGCGGCGGCCTTCTTAATCAGCGAAGGCATCAAGGCGCAGGAGCCGCTCTTTGAGCGCATCGCCGAGCGCATTAAAGAGATCGAGCGGCTGCGCTCGGAGTTGAAAGAGATCATCACAACGCCAAATGCTTAAACGCATTCGTACCGGCAGGTCGGACGACGCGGCCCAACAGGCGCGCGGCAGCCAGTAAGTTCTGAAGAGCAATAACCCTTTTAATTCTTCGGACGCGCTCACGCGGGCGCGTCCTTTTATTTTTGACAACAGGTAACGTGACTTTTCACAAGTCGGCCTGTTGCGAGTGACGTGGAAGTCTGTTATACGCTTCTGTTGATTAGCGCGGCGCTGTAGCCGCCGTTGGCCCTGAGTTCGTTGAGGAAGCAAGCACAATGGCTGAACCTGAGATCACGAATGTGAAGCGACGACAGGAGCGGTTTCCCTGCCCCGGCTGTGGCGCAGATATGGTCTTCGATCCCGCGCATAATTGCCTCTCGTGTCCTTATTGTGGCCGGCAGGAGCCGATCCCTGCGAGCGCTGACACAGTTCAAGAGCGTTCATACGACAAATACCTGCAAGCCGGTGCGGGACAGATGGGCAGCCTCGCCGTCAACGCGGTGGAAGTCACCTGTTCACAGTGCGGCGCGACCGTGACCTTCACGCCACCGGAAGTCGCCGGCGAATGTTCCTTCTGCGGGGCCACGATTGTTGCGCAACCGAAAGCGGCTGATCCGATGGTCGCGCCAGAGGCAGTCCTTCCTTTCGGCGTTACTCAGCCACAGGCCAACGCGGCTCTCAAGCAGTGGTTGTCATCGCGATGGTTTGCGCCAAACGCGCTCAAGCGACTGGCCTACCAGGAATCGATCTCCGGCGTATACATCCCATATTGGACGTATGACGCGCAGACCGAATCGAGCTACACGGGCGAGCGCGGCGAGCATTACTACGAAACGGAAACGTATACAGAGCAGGATCAGCAAGGCAACACGGTGACGCAAACGCGCCAGGTGCAACGGACGCGCTGGTATCCGGCGTCAGGCGGGGTCAGCCGCGCTTTTGATGACATATTGATTCCAGCGACGCGCTCGGTGTCGCGCCAACGGCTCGGCGCGCTAGAGCCATGGGACTTGCAGTTGTTGAACCCTTACGAGCCGGCGTACCTCTCAGGCTATAAGGCGCAGCGCTATCAGGTCGAATTGCCGGAGGGCTTTGAAGAGGCGAAGCAGATTATGGCCGGGACGATTGAGGGCGACGTTCGCCACGACATCGGCGGCGACGAGCAGCGCGTCCATCACATCGACACGGCTTATTCCGACATTACCTTCAAGCACATTCTGTTGCCGGTCTACCTGGCCGCCTATCGCTTTAATCAGAAGGTCTATCAGGTGATGATCAATGCGCGCACGGGCGAAGTGCAGGGCGACCGTCCCTACAGCTTCTGGAAGATTTTCTTCTTCGTGCTCTTCTGGGTTGCGGTCATCGCTCTGATTGTTGTGCTGAAGAAGCATTGATCCGCTTGGCTAAGGTTTGGCCGGGGGCATTCAACTTTGTATAATTCAGATTGGCCGTGTCGCCCCTCGGCGAATTCATTTGATGGAGAGAGGCATGCTTCCAACCGCGTTATCGAAAGAACTCAGAATGGTGGCCGAGAAAGTAGAAGCCGGCGAGCGGCTCGCCTTTGAAGACGGCGTCGCGTTGTTTGCAAGCGATGACCTGATCGCCCTTGGCACGCTGGCCAATCACGTCCGCGAGCGCATCAACGGCGACAAGACGTTTTACAATGTCAACCGCCACATGAACTACACGAACATCTGCATCTCCGATTGCGCATTCTGCGGCTTCTACAAACGCGTACGCGACCCGGAAGGTTATGACTGGTCGGTTGAAGAATGTGTTGAGGTCGCCCGCAAAGCCTACGGCGAAGGCGCGCGCGAGCTGCACATCGTCGGCGGACTCCACCCGCGCTTGAAATTCGATTACTACACGAGCCTGCTGCAAGAGTTAAAGCGTCACTTTCCCGATATGCACTTGAAGGCGTTTACGATGGTCGAAATTGACCACCTGACGCGCATTTGCCGGATGACGGATGAGGAAGTCATTGAAGGCTTGATCGCTGCCGGCCTGGATAGCTGCCCCGGCGGCGGCGCTGAGATTTTGCGTGAGCCGACGCGCAGTAAAATTTGTGCTCACAAAACATCGGGCGAACGCTGGCTTGAGCTATCCGAGAAGATTCACCGCCACGGCATCCCGACCAATGCGACGATGCTCTACGGCCACATTGAGTCTCACGAAGACCGCGTCGATCATCTGGTCAGGCTGCGCGAGCTACAGGACAAGACCGGCGGCTTCAGGTGTTTTATCCCGCTCGCCTTTCATCCCGAAGGCACGGAGCTATCACACCTGCCCGGCCCTTCGGGCATAGACAGTCTCAAGACGATTGCAATCTCGCGGTTGATGCTGGACAACATCGCCCACATAAAAGCCTACTGGGTTATGCTCGGTACGCACATTGCGCAGGTGGCTTTGCGGTTTGGGGCTGACGATCTCGACGGGACGATAAATGACGGCGGCTCATTGATGGAATCGTACCTGGCCGAAGGTCATAAGAATCAACTGACCAGAGACGGCATCGAAGAGATCATTCGCGGCGCTGGTCGCATTCCGGTTGAGCGCGATACTCTCTACAACCCAATCGCCGGACCTACGCCACACGCAACAGTTAAGCCCGCGACCTCTCTTCCGGTGTTAAATGAGAAGCCGAGCGATACCCTGAAGATGATTCAATGATCTAAGAATGAGCGGCTAGACAAACTAAAGGCTCGCCACTGAACGGCGAGCCTTTAGTTTTTATTGGATCAGAATGAAAACAGGTGCGGCAAATCATTCCCGAAATAGCTCGCGTAATAGATTACCCGTTGCGCGAGAATCGGCCTATTCAAAAGCCAGCGCGGTCTTCGAGCCTTTGATTTCGATGCGCTTGACTTTATATCCCCCGTCGCCGGCAGCGGCGAAGATAACGGCGCTGTCGGCAGGCTGACTGGCCAGTTCTGTGCGTTTGTAAGCCGCTTTTAAAACTTCTTTCCCGTCTCTCATCACAACGAGATCACCGTCCTTGGTTTCATCATAAACGATGTTGTACTTTCCCGGTTGAATCATCTGGCCGGCAACTTTGGCCTGCCGCGAAAAGCTCAAGGTCCGCGTCATACTCTGCGCCATCGCCGTGACCGCCAGGGTCGCCAGAACGCCAGTCAGCAGCGCAATGCCAATCACTTTATTGATCTTCTTATTCATCACCAATCTCCTTTCAATTCGTTGTGAGCGCATCAGCCCAACATTCATTTCCTAGTCTATCGAACGATGAAATCAAGCTCAAGTTTAATAAGAATAATTTGAGTTTCGATTCATTTTCAGAATAAATATTTTGAATGACGGTTCAAGGATTGGTATAATGCTTGCGGTTTCAAGTTATTTTTCATCCAAGAGGTTAAAGGCATGGCAGACACGGTTGCCGTCAGTTTGCCTGCGGATCCGAAGCAGGCGCGCAGCAAGCAGACCAAAGAAAAGATCGTCCAGGCCGCGATTGGTCTGTTTCAGGAACGCGGGTACGAGAAGACGACTTCCAATGACATCTCTGCCGCCGCCGGCGTCAGCGTCGGTTCTTTCTATGTCTACTTCACCGATAAGCGCCAGTTGTTGCTAACGATCTTTGACCGGCTCGGCGACGAGTTATTCAAGAATATCTTCGCCGGGCTGAAGCCGGAGCATCTCTTCGATGAGCAATTCCCCACGCGCATCAAGCAGGCCGTCGCCAACACCATCGTAGACAAGCAACGGCTGGCGGGCCTCCACCGCGTCATCTGCGAGCTGGTGTTGAAGGATGAAGAGTTTGCGACCCGCCACAAAACGATGACCGACCGCTCCATCGCCAAGTTGCAGGAGTTGATCTCGCTTGCCCATAAAGCGCGGCTGACTTATGACATTGATGTCGAAGCCGCTTCCTTCGTTGTGCACCGCGTCGTCTTTGATCTCTCGCAAGACTACTGCACGGACGCAGTCAGCTTCGATCAGACGCGCGCCATTGATGCGCTCTCGGAAATGATCTATCGCTTCCTCTTCAGGCCGCGCTCGATCAATCAGAATTAACCGAGGGTTGTAGACTTCCGGCTCAAATCTCGTCGCTCAGATCATATTGAAGGGCTTCGCTCAGCCGCGTGATCACGAGGCCGGGACGTACGTACATTCGGCAAGCCAGGGCCGCTTTCGTTTCGCCGCTTTCGCTCTCGTACCAAATCTGGCAATTGACGCAGTCGCCATTCCAGCAGTAATCACCCACCGAAACCGTGTCCATTTTGATGAACTGAAAACAACGCAGGAGTTTGTTATTCTCCGGCACGCGGGCAGGCTTACGGCAAATTTCGATGTCAATCAGGGAATCGAATGATTCGAACAGCCCGTCGCGCCAGTCTATCGACATCGTAGCGGTCTCCTATGACGTTGAGAAAGCAAGTGGTGGGGGTTGAGCCGCATTCTACCGCAAAGAAGGCAATCCGCAAAGTCCCACTGCCGATCAGCTTAGTGGAAGGCTCGCCGATTCGTTCAGCACAGCGATTCCTCTGAAGGAGCCAACGTGGGCCGGTGGCGGACTTCGACGCCGTCAGGCCAACCGATCACCAACACATCGGCGACACCAATGAAAAGACCACACTCGATCACGCCGGGCGTCAGCTTCAGGCATTTCTCTACACGACGCGGCTCGTTAATTCCGCCGAAGCGACAGTCGAGGATGTAATTTCCGTTATCAGTCCCGAATGGCCGCGAATCCTTCAACCTCAGTTGCGGCTCACAACCCAGGCGGGCGATGTGCGAAGCGGCTTGCTGCCACGCAAAGGGCAGAACTTCGACCGGCACCGGCCAGCGCTCACCAAGGCGCTCGACCAGCTTCGTTTCGTCCACGACATAAACGCGTTGGCGAGAGGCCAGCGCGACCAGTTTCTCTCGCGTCAGCGCCCCGCCGCCGCCTTTTATCATATCGAATGCCGCGTCTATTTCATCCGCGCCGTCTATCGTCACATCCACTGACGCCACCTCATTCAAATCCAAGACGCGGATGCCCAGGCCGCGCGCCATCTCGGCAGTCGCCTCAGAGGTAGCGACGCCTTGAATCTGTAGCCCTTCTCTGACCCGCCTGCCCAACGACTCAATCGCAAAGCGTGAAGTTGAGCCGGTCCCCAACCCTACGACTTGTCCATCATTGACCATCTCGACCGCTCGCTCGGCGGCTCGTCGCTTCGCCTCATCCTGTTTTGTCATCGCATCCTCGCGCAGTGATTTATGAGTGCGGCAACGATAGCATCGAAAGAACGCGCACTCAACCGATTTTCTCGGCTGCTTGGCACTGGGTTAGCGCCTTTGTTAAACTAGCCCCGGTGCGACGCAGTTGAGAATCTGATTCAGGGAGTGAGCCAATGGGGGTTATTCTCTACACCAAGCCCGGCTGTCCTTACTGTCAAAAGGCGCGCGAACATTATACGAAGCAAGGCGTGCCCTTCGAGGACCGCAACGCGCAGGATAACCTCGAATACCGCAGAGAGATGTTCTCGTACACCAAAGGCGACCCAACCGTTCCGACCATCGTTGAAGATGGCAAGCTAAAGCAGATCGGGTGGGACGGGCGCGGCTGAACGGTTCACTGATGCTGGGCGGTCGCCCAGAAAAAGCTGAAAACAAACTCATCGTTTCGGGAACCCATATGAGCCAATCAGAAACACTGACCAACTTTAGTGGCCCTTACAAAGGCTTGCTTGCGGAGCTTTCAGCTTTGATTGATTGGGTGCGTGCCAACCACGACCTCTCTTATGTTAAGGCAGGCGACAATGCCGTCTATTCCTATGGCGGCAACGGCTACGTCGTCGTTTTTGATGAAACGCTCTGGCGCGGATTAGTCGAATTGCAGGCTCCTGATTGCACCTTCGCCATCAAGCCCGGCGAAGACGGCAAGGTCGAGGTGACATCAAGTAATGCCGACGAAAAGGTCAGCAAACAACGATTCAAGGAAGCGGTCGAGGCAATCCGCGACTATTACGAAACGCGATACTGGAGCACGCCCAAAACGGCAACCTCCTAAAACAAGAGGCAACAATTCATTCTCTCACGACTGAGCGGCGAGGTCAGGCATCGCCAGGTCTACGGCTGCGCCAGGCAGCCAGGCACTCGTCAACCAATTGCTCCGGCTCAAGGGCAAAGATCAGCCGCGCCGTGCCGGGCTTATTGGCGAACGCGACGATCTCGCGCAGGTGGTCAGCAATGCCGCCCGTATCTTCTAGAACGCCGATGACTTTGCCTTCATCATAGGCGATGGTGAGTTCGTTCAGCGTCCCCATGCCGCCGCTAATTATGATCACGATATCTGCCGAACGGACATTGATGACATTTCGTCCCTTCAAAGCAAAGCCGGTGTAGATCATCACATCGACGGCATCGGTTGGATAGTTGTACTTTTCAACGTGCTCAGTCTGAGATAGGGCCGGCGAAATGCCGACCGTCAATCCTCCGTGCCGACGCGCAGCCCGCGAAACCCTATCCGGCAACCCTGTCGTCGCGCCAGTCACGAGAACACAGCCGCGTGATGCGATTGCCGCACCGAGCCGTTCAGATACTTCCTGCATCCGTTGCCGGTCGCTTTCATCGAGCACGTCTCCGGAAGATCCCATTACGCCGATCTGACAACTTGCGTGTCTGCTCAATACTCCCTCCTCGACAGGACTACAATTGAACCTCGCCCTGTCTTGCGACATTCCGGCATAGTATACTCAATGCCGGGCGGATACGATCATGGATAAGAAAATCTATCTAGGTACGCAAGGCTGGAATTATGACGGATGGCTTGGCCCTTTCTACCCTCCAGGGTCCAGGACCAAAGAGATGCTCAGCCTTTATGCCAATGTGTTCGATACAGTCGAAGTGGATTCAACATTTTACGCCGTCCCTGCTGAGCATTCGGTTCAGGGCTGGGCAGCGCGAACTCCTGCGAGCTTCAAGTTTTCCTTAAAGCTGCCCTCGGAAATTACTCATAAGAATCGGCTGCGTGACAGTCAGGCTTTACTTGAACAGTTCATTGAACGCGTCAGTTTGCTGGGGCCAAAACTCGGCTGCATATTAATTCAATTGCCGCCCGACTTCTCGCCAAACGAGCGTGCCGCATTTAGTAGTTTTATAGAGCTGTTGCCATCGCAGCTACGATTTGCGGTCGAATTTCGAGACGCCAACTGGCTTACGGCAGAAACGGTCGAGATATTGGCACAAAAGAATGTGGCGCTGACTTTAACCGACAGCCGGTGGGTTCACCGCACAATTAGCTTCAGGTTCATCGAAGACTACCCGGCTGATTTCGCTTATGTGAGATGGCTCGGGCCACGCGATTTAACCGACTACAGCCGCATCCAGCTCGACCGCTCAAAAGAACTGGCGCAATGGGCCGAAGCCTTCACCGCTTTACAGGCAAAGGTCAGCGAGATTTTCGGTTACTTCAACAATCACTTTCAGGGACATTCGCCCGCCAGTTGCAATCTGTTTAAGGAATCGATTGGAATGCCGACCGTACAGCCTGCCTCGCTCATCAAACAGCCGTCGCTCTTTTAACCAATCAAGCCGACTCGCTCCGGTAAAAAGGGAGGTCGGTGACGCGTGCCTTTAGAATTTTGCCGGCGTGGTGAATCTGAATCTCATTGCCTGAATCGAAGAACCCGTACTTGACATACGCAAGCGCAATGACTGTATTGAGACTGATCGAGCGGATGGCGCTGGTCACAAGACCTATCTCTTTTTCGCCCTTCACGACCTTCGATCCCGCTTCAGGAATCTGCTCGCCTTCAATCAAAAGGCCGGAAAGTCTCTTGCTGATATGACCGCGATAGGTGGCCATAGCGACGGCTTCCTGGCCGGTATAGCACCCTTTGGTGAAACTGACCGCGTCTTGTAGTCCCAGTTCCAGCATCATATTGCTCTCATCAACATCAACCCCATAGATGGGAATACCCGCCTCGATACGCAAGCTGTTAAGCGCTTCAAGGCCGATTGGCGCAAGCCTGTGAAAGGCACCCTTCATTAGAATGAAATCCCAAACGTCATTCAGACCAGACTCCGAGACTAAAACATCAAAGCCCACCTCGCCTGTATGCGATGTGCGGACAACGAGCACGGAATGGCCACCAATCAGCGTTTCAGCCCAGTGGTATTCAGCGACTTCAGGCAAAGGCTCAAATGAGATTTCCTTAAAAACAGCCGCCGCCTGCGGACCTTGAATAGAGAGCGCGCGAAACTGGCTAGAGACATCTTCTACGTGAAAATCGCCGGCATACGAGAAGGGGAAAATGTATTTGAATATCTTCTCGTGAGTTTTAGAATCATTGATAATGAGGTAACAGTCCTGTCGTTTCAGGATGCGACAGAGCGCTCTGACTTTTCCGTGCCCGGTCAGAAAGGCCGCTCGCATTCCCTGCCCGTTCTGCAAGCCCTTCACGTCATTTGTGACAAGACCATTTAGAAACTGCGCCGCTTCCTTGCCGCTCACACGGACTACCCCGTAGTAAGAGAGGTTAATTAGTCCGGCGTGCTGGCGGACAGTTCGGTGCTCTTCTACAGAGTCTCCAAAGGATCGCGCCATCTCCCATCCGCAGAAGTTTCCGAAGCGCGCGTTGAGTCTTTTTTCAGCCTCAAGCAAGGGCGAGGGTATTAAAGGAGAAGATGTAGTTGGTTCCATATTGGCCTCGTTCTCTGACAAGCTATCACCGCCTCAAAGCAATCGTCAGGCATAACCAATGACTCTTTACTGCAAATTGACGCCCCACTAAGCTTGCACATCAACGACATAAAAGGCAAAGAGTCGGCGTGCCGACTCTTTATGTAAATCATTAGCTTCCGTCCAAGGCCAAACGTTTCGGATCGTAGTCTTAAACCATCAACTTCTGTGTTTTCAGACTTAACTGGCCTTTAGTTAATCCGCTTTGCCAAAGTTACAAGGATCGAGTGGTTCATTTTCCCGCCGGTTCTTGTAACTTCATCAGCTCAGCACGCAAAGCGTCGTAATCGTCCTTCGCGTTCGGCTTGAAAGCGAGGTTCTTATAGCGGACGTTGCCTTTCTTATCGATCAAGTAGACTGTCCGCTTATTTATCCCGCCGAGCGCCGGCTGGTAACTCCCATAAAGTTTCGCCACGGCGTGATCGTGATCTGCCAGCAGCGGGAAGTCCAGTTTATGATGCTTCGCCCATTCCTGATGAGAGAAGACATAGTCACCACTTATGGCTAAAAGCTTCGCATCCAATTTCGCCAAATCGTTCCAGCTATCGCGGAAGGTACAGACCTCAGTGGTGCAGCCGCCCGACCAGTCGGCTGGATAAAAGGCGAGTATGATATTCGCCCCACGCAGGCTCGATAGCTTCAGCCAATCATTCGAGCTGATATAGAGCTTCTCCTGCGTGGCCCAGGGTAGCGCAAAATCAGGTGCCGCCTGTCCGACCGACGGCCCTTCGCCATTTCCAGCATCTGCCTTCCCTACTGCTCCGTTCTGTCCCATGACCGCTACGGCGGTCAGCAAGAGTAGCAAAGCGAGAAAGCCCGTAATCTTCTTCATCGTGCCTCCACAGGTAAAAGCCTTAACCAGCAGGCTACACATAGACCAGGGTGAACCGCTCACCTGATTCACACTACTCTCAAGACGGTGCAGCTCCTTCGTTTGGCGCGGCCAGTCAGAGGCCCGCTTAGACAGAGAAGGAGCTGCCGCAGCCGCAACTGCCGGTCGCGTTCGGATTGTTGAAGGTGAACCCGGAACCCATCACCGAATTCACATAATCCACCTGCACCCCATCGAGGTACTGGCGCGAAAACATATCGACGAAAACGCGAAGACCCTCATGGTCCAGTATCTCGTCGCCCTGACGCGGCGCATCCTCGATTTGCATGGAGTAGGAAAACCCACTACAGCCGCCCGGAACAACCCGAATGCGCAATCCGGCTTCCGGCCCGGCATTTTCATCCTGCATAAACTTCCTCACTTCAGTTACTGCGGTCGTTGTCAGTGTCAGCATCTTTTCTTCACCTCCAGATTAGTCGAAATAATCAAGAATCCTTGCATACGTCGAAGAATAATTATAGCGCAAACAGTCGCGGTTGGCAGCTACCTAAACGGCAAAACTATCGCCACGGTTATCGCTCAGGTTGATTACCGGCAAGCCGCCGCCTTTCATCGCCTGTACGGTGATCTGGGTGGCGACATTATCGGCGATCTCTCGGAAGGCTGCCGCTTGCAGGCTCTCAGGATCGCCGATGACGATGGGCACTCCAGCGTCTCCGCCCTCTCTTACCTCTATCGATAGCGGAACCTGACCAAGCAGGGGAACATTAAACCGGCTGGCCAGTTCCTGTCCGCCGCCGCTGCCAAAGATGGCATGTCGAGTTGAGCAATTATCGCAAACAAAATAGCTCATATTCTCAACAATGCCGAGCACGGGGATATGAACCTGATCGAACATATTGATCGCCTTGCGCACATCGGCCATAGCGACTTCCTGTGGCGTAGTGACCAGCACGGCTCCCTGCACTGGCACCAATTGCGCCAGGCTCAACTGCGCATCGCCGGTCCCAGGAGGCCTGTCTACGACCAGATAATCGAGCGCGCCCCATTCGACATCGTAGAGAAACTGGCGAATCGCTGTGTGAAGCATGGGCCCTCGCCACACCACAGGCCGGTCGCCCGGATTCAGAAATCCCAGAGACATCACTTTAAGGCCGTGCGCCACATTCGGCATTAGCCGCTGCCCGTGGACAGAGGGCTGGTCATGCATACCGATCATTATCGGCACGTTCGGCCCGTAGACATCAGTATCGAGCAATCCTACTTTTGCGCCAGCTTGCGCCAGCGAGACCGCCAGATTGACGGCGACAGTTGATTTTCCGACGCCGCCTTTACCTGAGCTGACGGCGATGAGGTTCTTTACGCCGGGCACAGATTGCTTGCCTTCAGTTGCGTTACCCGCTGGCACATTCCACCCGGTTATGATCTCGACGGAATCAACTCCATTAAGCCCCAGCAAAGCATCTCTTGCCTTTTGTTCAAGTAAGGTCTGAGCCGATGCGGACGGTCGGTTTAGGATCAGCTTAAACTTCACGTTTCCGTTCGTAAGTTGAAGATCCTGAACAAAATCGAGAGTCACAATATCACGATTGAGCCAGGGGTCTTTTACCGTTTGTAGGGCCTTGATAATATTTTCTTTATTCATGCTCGATCTGAACAAACGCTCAGTCCTGCCCTACTGTAAGAAGGCAGGCCGTGCAGTTTCCGAAAGAAAAATTTTATAGGTACAACATGAAGAACCGTTGGCGATGCGGCATTCACGTTCAACATTAAAGCCGAGACTGCTCTTGTAAAGGCGAAGCTCCTCATCGCATATCTGTTGATGCTCACGAGCCAGTGTTAAGACAGGGCAATTCCGCTGCTCGATAACATAATCACCGTTTTCAAGTCGCTTGCTTTCGGCTTCGTAACCATTTCGGTTCAACAGCGAGACAAGCCCATGAATTCGTTGTTCGCCTTTTCGATTTGCTAATTCGGATTGGAACTCGCCAATGGCTTCTTCCGTCCATCCAGCAATGACGGCGTTAACCGCCGGTTCGCCAAAACAGCAACCGACTTGCCTTAGCACCCCCTGCGCAAAAGCGGCATATCCAGTCGGAAAGAGGCTCTCCGACTTCGAGGTCAGGTAGTAGACATGCAGCGGCCTGCCACGGTCCCGCCTCTCGACATCATAGGCGATAAGTTGATCACGTCCCAATAGACTAAGGTGCCGGCGTATGCAGACCTTGCTCACCCCAACCAATGCGGCCAAGTCTTCAACCGTCAGCCGCTGGTCGCTCCGCAGGCAATTCAGAATTGCGGTACGGGTTCGCTTCAGGACATGTTCAATCGTTGCTGCCACGACTACATCGTAGAAAGCCTTACTACTTTTGTCAACCAAACGATTTTCAAAATATGGATACCTCACCTGTGTTCTTAAAGCAGGCATCGTATTATCAAGCGCGTGGATGGAATTTTTTATAGATATGTCTTAGTCGCTCATTTGTAATGTGGGTGTATATCTGAGTGGTGCTGATGTCTGAATGACCGAGCATCAGTTGGACAGAGCGCAGGTCAGCGCCATTCTCCAACAGGTGGGTGGCAAAACTGTGTCGCAAAAGATGTGGCGTGATATGGCCAATCTTTGCCTGATGGCCATAATCGACGATCAGCTTCCAGAAGGCTTGGCGGCTGATCCCTGTGCCCGTCTTGTTTATAAAGAGGAGGGGCGTTGTTTTGCCTTTCAACCATCGCGCGCGCACGTCAAGGTAGCGGCGAATCCAGCCGATGGCGCTTTGCCCAAGGGGAACCGTCCGCTCCTTGCTTCCCTTCCCTAAAGTCGTCAGGAAGCCCATATCAAGATTTACATCGCCGGGCTTAATCGCCACTAACTCGGAGACGCGCAAGCCTGTGGCGTAAAGCACCTCAAGCATTGCCTTGTCGCGAATACCTCGGTCCGTAGAAACATCCGGGGCATCAAGCAGTTGCTCCACTTCCTCAGCAATCAAAAACTTAGGTAATGACTGCCAGGATTTGGGCGATTCGATGTTAGTGCTGGGGTCGCGTTTGAGATGCCCGTCGAGAACCAGGTATTTGAAAAAGCCCCGAACCGTCACTAGCGCTCGCGCAATGCTTCTCGCCTCAAGACCCTGCTCATGAAGGTGTTGAATGAATTGAATCAAGTCGTCCCGCTCCACTGAGAGCAAATCCTTGCCCAACTGCTGCCCGAAAGCAGCCAGTTTTTCCAGATCGCTCCCATAGGCCGCCAGCGTGTTAGGAGAAAGGCCACGCTCGACCCGCAGGTAGTTGAAAAACCTGTTCTTCACATCGTTTGCCATCTTCATTCCGCCTAAGCCGGTTGACTCAACATTCAATGATTTGACATATTCTAAACGAATCGAATCCAAAACAACACCGCGCCAGAGCCGGGCTACGGTCAGATTCAACTAAGTCGGTATGTGCGGATGGCGAATATTCGAGATTGCAGCGTAAGGTAGACCAGAGTAATGGAATTGAGCGAAGTGGCAAAGAAACTCGGTTGCGCGCTACGCGGCAATGGCGAAGTCGAAATTCGAGGTCTAGCCACACTCGAAAGGGCACGGCAGGGTGAGTTGAGTTTCCTGACGAATCCAAAGTACAACAAAGCAGCGCGCGAATCGCAAGCATCTGCCCTAATTGTCGGTCAGGATTTTCCGCCTTTGGATGTACCGTTGCTTGTTCATCAGAATCCTTACTTGACCTTCGCCAAGGCGATAGAGCTTTTTTATCAGCCGCCCCGTCCAGCAGCCCAAATTCACCCAACAGCCTGGATTGATGACACCGCACAAATCGGCAAAGGGGTCTCCATCGGACCCTATGCGGTGATCGGCAGTCAGGTGGTTATTGAAGAAAGCGTTGAAATCCGCGCGCATTGCGTGATCCACTCGCGGGCGCGCGTGGGAGCGGGGACATTACTTCATTCAGGAGTCACCATTCGTGAGGATGTTGTTATCGGCAAACGATGCATCATCCAGAACAACGCTGTAATTGGCTCCGACGGATTCGGTTATGCGAAAGATGATCAGGGGCATTGGTACAAGATTCCCCAAGTGGGCAAGGTGATTATTGAAGATGATGTCGAGATTGGCGCATGCTCAACCATTGATCGGGCAGCACTGGACGAGACTCGCGTGCGGACTAATACCAAAATAGATAATCTGGTGCAAATTGGGCATGGATCGATCATAGGAAACAACTGCCTTCTTGCGGCACAGGTCGGGCTGGCTGGGACAACGAACGTCGGTAATAATGTCATACTCGCCGGACAGGTAGGGGCCGCTGGTCATTTGACAATTGGCGATGGCGTAACGGCAATTGCCCAAACCGGCATTCCGCATTCGGTCGAGCCGGGAAGTATCATTTCAGGCTCGCCTTTCGTGGATTACAAACTGTGGCTAAAGGCCTCGGCGGTATATGCCAAGCTTCCTGATTTACATAAGCTGCTTCGTAACTTAGAGCATCGCGTGCAAAGAATGGAACAGGAACTTCAAGACAAACCTTAACCGCTACCATTTCAATAATCTCTTTTAAAGGAAAGACTTGGAATAAAAAATGAATGTAAAACTTGAAGATCAAACCTCCGAAACCCGAATCAAAGATTTAAGAGAAAAAGCAGAGAAGGTACTTGATATCGTACCGGCGGAGCATTTACGGGGTTTAACCAAACTTGTGTTTGTTGATCTCGTGAATGAGCCAAGGCTCTCGGCTGCACAACGCTCCACGCTGCCGGCTCTGTATCATCCAAAAATGCCGGGACAGATGGCCTGGGCAGAGGTGGCGACGGCGGTACTGTCACCAAAGCGCAAGTTCCCTCAGAATCTACTGGGGAGGCTCGCATTAAAATCGAACCTGGCACAAGTTCTCCTCTCTCTTGTCGCGCAACACTACTACCTGACATTGTCAAAAGGTATTAAGAAGAACCAACTTGAGATTGAATGCAGGAAGTATGTAGAAAAGTATTTTGAGAAGTGGCGCGACCAGCAAGGTGGTCTAAGAGTGAAGCTGCTGAAACCATTCAAGCCGCAATTGGACCGTTTGGCTAAACGGCTGGCCAAGCGCTATCGAGAAGAAGCCAGCAAACAGCAGGCGACGCGCAAACCGAACTAATCCATTGAATCCAGTTCTTCGATTGCACTGAGAAGGGCCGAACGAATATCGTCTTTGCGGGCTTGCGCCTTTCTAAACTTAAGCATTAGCGACCACGACTGGTTGCGAGCCTTGCATTTATAGATGAATCCCTGTTCTTTTTTCGGCTTCCCTTTTCGGGCGACGCGGGCCTCGTCTCGGGTCAGGCCACCGATGTGAATCGTCTCCACAAAACGCCGCATCTCCTCTTCTGTCGGTTGTCTAACTATCTGTAGAAGCAGGGACTTAGACGAAATGTCGGCGCGCCGACATAGATCCCGAATTTCGCTTGGCATCGCGGCCAGTGAGAGCGATTCCGTGATCGTCGTGCGCGACTTGCCGATTTTTACAGCGATCTCTTCGTGAGTATACCCGAAGCGCTCTGAGAGCGCGCGCAGCCCATCTGCTTCTTCAAAGGCCGTAAGGTCTTTGCGTTGCAGGTTTTCTATCAGTGAGATTTCAGCGACATCACGATCATCAACATTCATCTCGATGCAGGGCAATTCAGTTAGCCCGGCTTCGAGGCTGGCGCGATAACGTCGCTCGCCGCTAATGATCATAAAGCGCCCGCCGACATCACTGGGACGGACCAGCAGCGGTTCGAGCACGCCTTTCTCACTGATCGAGGCAACCAGTTCCGACAGATCGCCTATCTCAATTCTCGGCTGGTTGGGATTCGGAGCGAGCTTGTCAATCGGAATCATCCTTCCGATTGGTGCCCCCGCGCTTTTGCTGGTCAGCAACTCAACATAGTGGGCATCATGGCGCAGCTTAAAGTTATTCGGCAACCCTCTTTTAGACACGACGCATCACCTCGGCACAAAGATTGGAGTACTCGACTGCCCCGCTTGAGTTCGGAGCGAACGTAAAAATCGTCTCTTTATAGGCGGGACTCTCTTCTAGTCTTACGGACTTGCTGATCACCGTCTCGAAGACCTTGTCGCCAAAGACGGCCTTGATCTGCTCTTGAATATCTCTGGCCAGCGTCGTGCGCTTATCGAGAAGAGTGATAACGACGCCGAGCACTTGAAGACGGGGGTTAGGGCGAGCTTTGACCTTCTCAACCGTTTCAAGCAGGTCGTCGGTCCCTTCAAGAGCGAAATAGGAGGGTTGAATAGGAACGATCACGTAATCCGCTGCCACCAGTGCGTTGACAGTAATTAACCCCAGAGTTGGCGGGGTGTCGATCAAAACGCAGTCATAGTTCTTAATAATTCCCTCGATGCGATCTTTCAGTCGAAAAGGAGCGTCAAACTCGCCCAATAACTTGCTCTCGAATTTGGCGAGATTGATTCTCGAAGGCAATACATCAAGCGTATTAATAGAGGTTTTTTTAATCACCGCATCGGGTAAGACATCGGTATCTGTCAGGAGATCATAGATCGAATACTCAATAGTTTTGTGATCGAGGAAACTTAGAGAGCTGTTACCTTGAGGATCAAGGTCAATCAAGAGAACTCTCTTCCCCGCAAGAGCCAATGCCGCCGAGAGGTTAATCGTCGTCGTGGTTTTTCCAACACCGCCCTTTTGATTGGCTATAGCTATGACCATTTCTTACTGTCTCCGAGCGAAAGCCTTTGCATCCTAATGCGAAGTCAGATGGGTGTCAAGGGAGCCTACTCACCTCTACACATTAATGAGATTGTAGTGGGGATAGCTCCTGTAGCATTGATAGACTTTCAGGCTTTAGTGTGCTTAAATAGGTAGCCAAGTTCTCTGAAATGGTCGGGAATTCTCAAGATCATCGCAAACCGTAAGGTCAAGGGGCTACTGATGGAAATCGAGATGAAAATACGCGGACTCATGATGGACCCTTCAGCCAACACGCCAATCATAATACTCAAAGATGTGAACGGTGAAGCGCTGTTGCCGATATGGGTAGGGGCGTTCGAGGCCAATGCCATCGCCACTGAGATCGAAAAGTTATCCTCGCAACGCCCTATGACGCACGATTTGCTAAAGAATGTCATCTGGGAACTGGGCGCTTCGATTCGGCGGGTGGTCATCACGGACTTGCAGCACAATACGTTCTTTGCTGTAATCGAAATGTTAAGAGAAGAACAGTTGATCACAGTCGATGCAAGGCCGAGTGACGCCATTGCTCTAGCCTTGCGAGTCGATTGTCCCATCTATGTCAATGAGGAAGTAATCAAGAATTCTAGCGCGACAGTGACCGAAGAGCCTGTATCTGAAGATGAAGAGTGGCCCGATGATTTTACTGACGACACCAGCGGCTACAAGATGTGAGACAACGCTGACAGGACTGCCCGGGCGAGCGAGAAAGTAACACAGCGCCCCTTTGGCCCAGTGCCTTATGCCGGCTTCCCCAATACACGTAAAGGAGAGGATGCATGGCTTCGTTTAACAAGATTATCGTTGTCGGCTATCTCGGCAGGGATCCAGAATTGCGCTACATGCCGGATGGCACACCAGTTTGTAACTTCACAGTCGCTACGACCGACCGGCGGAAAGACAAAACAGGAGAATTTCAGGATCACACAACATGGTTCCGTGTTAGTCTTTTCGGACGGCAGGCGGAGGTCGCCAGCCAGTACCTCACCAAAGGCCGCCAAGTCTTTATCGAGGGATCTCTATCGCAGCGCGAATACACCGACAAAGATGGCCATACCCGCACATCGCTTGAAGTGCGCGGTTCAGAGCTTCAATTCATCGGCTCAAGGGGTGATGAGGGTAGCGCCGGGAGCGAGGGCAAGAAGGGAGGGTCTGCACAACTAGACCAATCATCAGGCCCGATCTCAGACGATGATATTCCATTCTGACCTTCGGGTTAGAACAAGGCAATCATTCGCTAAAGCGGAAGCGCTTAGTAAGTCCGAGTTCCTTTATTTTTTGTTGTAGGCTTTGCCGGTGGATTCCCAGGAGAGCCGCCGCACGAGTTATGTTGCCCGCTGAACGGTCGAGACATAACTCTATATATTTTCTCTCAAATTCCCGTTTTGCATCTCGGAAATCCTCACCAAAAGCTACAATTACCATATTGTCTACATCATCATCACGATTTATTTTCAACGGTTTAACGAATAATTCCTGAGGGAGTACATCTAAAGTGATATCTTCGTTTTCAGAGAGAACGACAGCACGTTCAATGCAATTTCTGAGCTGTCGCACGTTGCCCGGCCAGCTATACTCAAGTAATATCTCAAGCGCGTCTTTCGCTATTTTTAGCGGTGCGGCCCGATAGGCCAAAGAAAAGCGGTTAATGAAGGATTCGACAAGCGCAGGAATATCGGATTTTCTTTCGCGTAAAGGAGGGAGTTCGATTTGCACGACGCATAGTCGATAGTAAAGGTCTTGCCTAAATCGGCCTTCTTCAGTCAGGGACACAAGCGGTTTATTGGTTGCGCTGATTAGACGAGCATTGCTAACCAGAGTCTCGTTGCCGCCGAGTCTTTCAAAGCGTTTATCCTCGATGACTCTGAGCACTTTCGCCTGCGTCTCGAAGCCCATATCGCCGATCTCATCAAGAAAAAGAGTGCCGTTGTTGGCGGCTTCAAACTTGCCGATTCTCTTCCCTGCGGCCCCTGTGAATGCGCCTTTCTCGTGGCCGAAAAGCTCGGACTCTATCAACTCTAAAGGCATGGCGGCACAGTTCACCGCAATAAAGGGTCCGGCACTGACCCGACTGCGGGCATGGATTTCTCTTGCCACCTCTTCTTTTCCGGTTCCTGACTCTCCAGTGATCAAAACATTCACTTCGGTCTGGGCCACCCGCTCAATCAACGCGAATACCTTTTTCATTGCCGTAGATGATCCGATCAATCGGCCCATGCCGCTGCCAGCAAGCTCGGTTCGCAACCTGGCGTTCTCTGCGCGGAGGGCGTGCGACTCGACCGCATTACGCACCTGAATGCGAAGTTCTTCAACGTCGAATGGCTTCGCCAGATAATCGAAAGCCCCTTTCTTGATCGCCTCGACGGCAATTCGTTCCGATCCGTGGGCCGTGATGATTATCACCGAAGGCGGGTTCGGGCTGTTGACAGCTACGGGAAGAAAATCAAGCCCCGATTCCGAAGACAATCGAATGTCAAGTAAGATGACGCTGATCGCCTCTGATTGAAGCACTCGACTGGCTTTGGCCAGCGTATCAGCTTCGTGTATTCGGTAGCCCTCTTTTTCGAGCGCACGCCGCATCCCATACCGGGCTGCCGCTTCGTCATCTACAATCAGAACTGAAGCTGCCATTCTTCTTCCCTTCCTGACATTGCTGGGATTGATTACCTTCTCTCATTTTACCTTAATGACACTGACAAGTGGCACTCGCCTTTATCCTTTTCTGTCGCTCGGCCCTTATCGCATAGCAATCATTATCAGACGACGCTCGACTGAACGGGATCGACTAGCACACCTGACTGGCAGCGCGGAGCCAGGCGCTAAGCGATTACTGGCTGAGGATCACACGCAAGTCTCGCAGGTTGTTGCCGGTTGGGCCTGAGACGATCAGACCGCCATACTCACTAAACCAGGAGGAGGTATCACTCGATTGAAAAGAGCGACGAAGTCGTTCCCTGTCCACCTGAGAGCTTACAAACTGATGTGCCCACGCAACCGCGCCGACCGCGATGCTGCGGCCATCGATGCCATCGGTTCCGCAAGACAGCACTACCGAATTCGGCAACCCGCTTTCTTGGAGCTTAGCGGCGCAATATAAAGCGAACTCTTGATTACGTCCGCCAAATCCTTGTCCCTTAACCTGACAAGAGACCTCCCCACCAGAGATCACGCAAACCCCAGAGCCAAGATTGGATCGCTTCAATTCCTTCACAATGGAGATTAGACGTGTCACAGCCACCTCATAAGGTTCTTCAACATCCGTCGAATCAGACCGAACCGTGAAGCCAAGTCCTCGCGCCAATTCGCCGGCGGCATCAACGACATCACGGTTTTCCGCAAGCAGGCAGGTTTCTATTCTGGTTCCGCCCTGGCCCGCCGACGGCTGAGTGATCGGAGACAGGCGCTCTTGGGTGTGTGCGAATAAACGCGGCATTCTCTCGCCTAAGTTATATCGCTCAATAATGCCTTCAAACTGGCCCGGCTTACTCTCTTCAGGAAAGAGCGGGTTAGAAGCCAGCGTTTTGAAGTCACCCGCGTTTACGTCGGAAACAAGGAAGGCAATCGCTTCGTCAGCCTTGATGTACTCCTTAAGCTTGCCGCCTTTGATTGCAGAGAATCGTTTTCTAATCAAATTGATTTCTTCGATACTTGCGCCACAACCTACGAGAATTTGGTTTAGCTGCTGCAAATCTTCAAGGGTTATCTCATCAGAGATTAACGATTCAAACAATGACGACCCGCCGCCGGAGATGAGAAAGATCACCAGCGAGTCCCGCCGACAGCCGGATAGAATCTCAATCGCTCGCTTCCCTGCTCGCAGGCTGTTGGCGTCCGGCACAGGATGACCGGCGATTATCACCTGAGACTTCAGAGGTAAGGGGTCGCGCCGGTTGCTTACTAATAAACCATTTGTCAGCTCCTCGCCGAGTATCGTTTCCATTGCGTAGCCCATTGGCAGACTCGCCTTGCCAATTCCGATCAGCACGACTCCGGCGAAGCGGGTCAGATCATATCTCCTGTCGTCAACCCAAAGCCGAGAGCCATCTCGCCTGACTCGTTGATGAATCAACGTCGGCAGATCAACCCTGCGGAGCGTTTCGTAGAAGATCGCGCGGGCGGCTTTTTCCAGATCGCTCATAATGAAAAGGGCGCGAATAACGCGCCCTTTAGCGTAGCTGAAGATTTAAAAAACCGAAACGGCTCAGTTCTCAATTTCCGAAGTATTGATGTTGAACATTCGCATGAGGCGCAACACGTCCTGGCGGATAATATCCCACTGCGGCAATAACGCGCCCGCAGTCCGGCTCGTTGAAACGGCAATGATACGGTCCGTGCGCCGAGCTTGCCGAGCCAGGTCGAGTGTCGCCTGACGCTTACTCTGCGAATCTCTGAGATTCCCAATCAGGCCCGCATACAGATTGGCAGCATTGGCGAAGCTGTTGAGCGCGAATAACAATTCGACATCCGCGTCGTTGTAGACGGAGCGGTCAGCATCGCCGCGGCGTTCGCCGCTCATTCCAAGCTGTCGCTTATGCTCGGCCAGCAAGTCCCCTGCTCTGCTCTGTATGCCTTTTGCCAGGGTCGAGAGGCTATCGTCTGGAGCAGTCCTTACCGGCGCGGGAGTTGGATTCGCGTTTGCCGCGCTTCGGCTCAAGGCGATGACCTGATCCGCGCCGGCAGAGTGGAGGACAACGCGCGTGACATTTCCGACGCCGTCCCTCACGTTGAGTTCGATCTTGCCGCGCGTCAGGGCCTGCGTCACCATTCCTGTCGGTCGTATAGCTCTCGCGTAGACTTCGAGCGTATCGCCATTGACAACGTGCTCGCCAAACCAGCGCCAGCCGCCGGTGTTGGCCTGAACATTAATTAAGACATAAACCGTTCCGTCCCCATTGCGCGTAGCGGTCGCTGAAAGCACATTGGCTAAAACCGAACCTTGCGCTGAAGGCCGCGTCTCAGGGCGATTGCTCACCGGGTTTGCGGCAGGACGAGTCGCGCTGACCGGACCAACGTTGTTAAGGCCAAGGCTCTTTGCCGTCGCCTCATCGAGATTGCCGGTTTCCGACAGCTTATGCTCGCGCTGATAAGCCTTCAATGATTCGGTCGCGCGCGGCGACCATTGATCCGTAATCTCGCCCTCGTAGTAGCCTTCGTAGCGCAATGCAGTCTGCGCCCTTCGAGTCATCTCCGGCGCGCCCAGCGGCAACGGTTCAGCCGGGGCCGAGGTTGATTCCGCAACGGTCGAATTGTTCTCTTCACGCTCCGGCGCAGGATCAGATGAGCGCGTTCCAATGGGCTGCCTTGCAGCGGGCGGCTCAGCCGGTTGGCGGGAAGCCGGCGCTTCTGCCGGATCATTATCAGGTTCTACTTCAGACGGCTGGCGGGCCGAACCATCTTCGACCGGCTGGCGGTCTTCGGCAGGTGGATAATCAGGCTGCGTATCAGTCGGTTGCCGCCGGTAGCGATCATCGGTTGCGACCGGGTCGCGCCGGTTAGGGTAACGGTTATCGTCTTGCCCACGAGTCGCCACCTGATCGCTTGCCTGTCCCGTGTGGATGACGAGGGCGCGGCGCAACTGAACACCAAAGGGAGTTCCGCTCTGCACCTTCGCTTCCTCGCCTTTCGAGAACAAGATGCTGCCAATCGCCACTCCTGCTCCAATCGCGCCACCGACGGCTGCGCCTTTCAAGCCGCCGGCAATGCCGCCGAGCACAGCGCCGACTGCGCCGCTGCTGCCGACAAAGACGCCGGTGTCGCGGTTTTTGCGGCCAGAGACTCGATTCTCCTCATCTATCTGCCGTCGAACCTCCGGGTCATCTGAAGTCAGGCCGCCATCAATCGCCACGCGCATGCCATCCGGCAGAACGAGGTTCTCAAATTCGACGGCGATGGTCCCAGAGCGCGCCAGACGGCGGGCCGGCGTCACTTGCGTAACGTGTCCTTCAATCGTAGCGCCCGCTGGAATGACCGTAGCGCCATTGACATAGACCGGCACGTCCACTGTCGCTGTGAAGCGGTCGCCGACGCGCGCCGATTTGGACGACAGGGTCGAATCCATGCGCACGCTGATGACTGTGTCTTCCGGCACGTTCCAGGTTCCGTCCATCGTCGGACGCACGCCATAACGGGGACGATGTTGCTGCGCCGCTGCCGCGAAGCTCAAGCTTGCCGTCAACATTGCAATCAGCGCGCAAGCGACCAGCGATTGACGAAATCCGTTTTTACTCATAAGCCCGACCTCCGGCACTTTGTCTCGGATGAAGCATATCTGATTCCTTGTGACGTTTTCCGGTGCGCCGTCTGTTGTCCGCCCGGCGAAAATATATCGTCAACTTACCGGCTCTCCATCAAACAAACTCCTGACAACTGCGCTTCACCGGGCCGCGCAGTAAACCCTCGCCATTATTCTACGCCCTTTGTCGAGATGATAAGGAGAGCGGTCAGTTGATCGGCAAGCGAACGGTGGCGGTCGTCCCTTGCCCTTTCTGACTGCGGACGATCAATTCGCCGTGGTGCAATTCGGCAATCTTGCGTGCGATGGCCATTCCCAAACCCGTGCCTTTTTCCTTGGTGGTGTAGAACGGCTCGAATAACCGCCGCAAGGTTTCGGCGTCCATCCCCTCGCCGTGATCGATGATCTCGACAATCACCTTGCCGTTTCCGTCCGCGCCCGTACGCAGCTCGATGCGGCGGCCCGGCTCGCTCGCCTCAATAGCATTTATTATCAGATTCAGAAAGAGCTTTTTCAGTTCCGTCACATCGAACTCGCCAGCCGGCAGGTGCGCCGCGTATTGCCTCTCGATCCGCACCTTCTTAGCCGCCAGCCGGTCGGCCACCATCGGCATTATGTCATCGAGCAATTGATTCAGGTTCAACGTCGCCTTCTTCATCTCCTTGGGCCGCGCATAATCCGACAGCTCATTCACAATGGCGGCCAGATGATCAACGCTGCGCTCGATGACGTTGATCGTCTCGCGGTCGTGCGCCTCGCCAAGCTTCTGCCGCTTTAGCACCTCTGCCGCGAAGCGTATGCTGCCGAGCGGGTTCTTGATCTCGTGAGCGATCTGCGCCGTCATCTGCCCGACGGCGCTCAGCGCCCGGTTGCGCTGCAATTCCGCTTGCGCGCGCACCTCTTCAGTCACATCGATGAAAAGGAAGATCAAACCGTAAAGCGTTTCTCCGAACCGCAGCGGCGACGTGAAGATATCCAACAACCTGCCGCTCTCGCCCTGCACACGTCCCTGATAGCGGTTGCCCGGCTCTGCCAACGCCAGACAGCGAGCCGCCAGCGCGCGAAGCTCATCGCTGCCGGCCAGCATCTCTTCGTAGGGTTGACCGGCCTCGGCAGTTGGCAACCCTGTCAGCCGCCAGAATGATTCATTGACCGTTTCAACAGCGCCTTGCTGCGTGATGACGAGAACGCCCGATTGCATGCTATCGACCAGCGACCGCAGGTAATCGCGTGCGTTCGCGGTCTCGGTGTAGGCGGCGCTCAGTTGTTTCAACGTCCGCCGAATCTCATAAAAGGTCAGGAAGGCGACGACGGCGCTAACCGCGAGGATGAGCAGCGTCGCCGTGACTTCCTTGCGTCGCTCGCGTCGGCCCAGCGCCTCAACACGACGATCATTTTCCTGCTGCTCGTTGGCGGCGACTTGATCGAGCGCCGCCAGCGCCTCCATCATCTGCTCGCGTTCCTGAAACCAGTCCATCGGTTGCGGCGCTGTAATCTTCTCCCAATAAGCTCGAAATGCCGATTCAAATCGATTCCACTCCGGCGTCTCTGCAATAGGCGATAGCTTCGCCTCACTGATGCGAGCTTCCATTTCATTCTTCAGATCGTTCAAATGTTGCCGGGCCGGAAATGCCGTGTACCGCTGGTCACTGGTGGCGAGAACCGTCATGGCTTGCGATTGAATCTTGCCGGCAGTTTCGGTGACTTTGGCGACGATGCGCTCATGGATGACTTCGGTCTGGCGTATGCGCGTGACCTCTTCTTCCATATCGACGAAGCTGTGGTAGCTGGTGAAGCCGAGTATGGCCACAAGCACCAGCAACGCCAAGAAGCCGACCAGCAGGACGTTGCGGATCAGAGACTCGGTTCGTCGCGGTGAGCCGAATAGACGCAATGGCATTTTCATCTTGCGGACCTCTCTCGCTTGATCGCCAACGCGCTACCCCCTCACTGTCACCACGCGGTCGGTGAAGCCTTCAAAGGTGTCATCGTGGCTGATGACGAAGAGCTGGTCGAAGTCGCGTATGCGCCCGATCTGCTGCGCGAGGTTGCGCCGCCTCTCTTCATCCATATTCGTCGTCGGCTCGTCAAAGAAAGCGATGCGCATATCAGACAACTCTTTCAACAACGCCAGCCGCACAGAGAGCGCGGCGGCCATCTGTTCGCCGCCCGACAGACTGGCAAACGAGCGTTCGTGGCCGTCTTCTTCGAGGATGATCTCGTAGCCCGAATCCCAACGCAGCGTCACCATCGGGTTGCCAGTGATTTCGCGGTAGAGCTGGTTAGCTTCAATCGAGATGGATTGCAGGTGCGCTTCGGTGATGTACGGGCCGGCCTTTTTCAGCAGGTCACGCATAAAGTCAGTAATCGAATAAAGCTGCTGGCAGCGTTCGCGCTCGCCGCCCAGCTTCTCAAGCTGTTTCTTGGCGGTCAACAGCCTATCGATCTCGGCGTTGAGTTCGGCCAGCCGCGCCTGCGCCGCGCCCAACTGCGACGTGAGCATAGCCACGCGATCAATTAAGAATTCAAGCCGCGCGCGCGCTTCCTGGTGCGCCGCGTCACTGTACGCCACACTCGCCTCTTTCAACTCATCGTCAAGTTGTGTGAGGCGTTCGCGGCGGCTGGCCAGGTCGCGGCTCACTTCGCGCAACTCCGCTTCGAGCCTATCGAGCAGCTCGGCCACCGGCAGATGTTCAACATAAGCGCGGTAATCTTTCTCGGAAGCCGCGTGACGTGCGCGCACCGTCGCCAATTCATCATCGAGAGATGCAAATTCGGCGAGCGCGTTTTCAAGTTGCCGCATCATCGATGTCAACTGCCGATCTTGCGATTCAATCTCATCGAGGTGACGGCGCAGGTCGTCTTCTTTGGCGACGGATTCGTTCAGCAACCGCGAGCGCCCGCGCGGGTCGGCTATCTCTGTTAGCCGCTGCTCGATGGCCGTTTTCTCATCACTCAACCCTGACATCTCGTCGAGCCGTTGTTTTAAGGCCGCGACCTCTTCGCTCTTTTCTTTGCCTTCGACTTTCAATGCATCAAGGCGTTCACGCAGCAGGTCGAGCTTATCGAATTTCGCCTTTGCTTCGCGCGCCGTCACCATCTCGCGTTCAAGCTGAGCGATGGAGGCTTCTAACCGGCGGATCGTCTGAGCGTTGATCGTTGCCCCGGCAATCTCGCGTTCAAGCCGCGCCGCATTCTTGCGCTCGATCTCCAATTCCTGCGCGTAACGTTCGCGCTGCACACGTTGCGAATCTAGCGCCGTCGCCGTCCGTAGCGCGGCCTTCGCTTCTTTGAGTTGAGCCTGAAGCGCCTTGCGCTGGCGTTCCGTATTGGCGAGGCGTGCGCGCTCGCTGCCAACTTGAGACGTGAAGAATTGATCGAGTCCCTGCCCTTCTTTCATATTCAGGCAGCGTTCAGACAGCAGCGGACACAAGCCGCCTTTCGCTTGCTCGACGATCTCCTGATCGCGCTCGATGCGGGCTTTTAAGTTAGCTGCTTCGGTGATGAGCGCGCGCTCCTCTTCTTCAAGCTGCGGCAAGCGGAGGGCTACCGCTTCGGCTTTAAGCCCGGCGTCGATCTCGCGGTCAATCGTATGCAACTCGCCCGTCAGCTTGGCGAGATTTTCCTGGGCGCGCTTCAATTCTTTAGTGCGCTCGTTGAGCCGTTCAAACAACACGCGCGACTGGCTCAACTCGGCTTCGCCGTCGCGCCGCTGTTGTTCGAGCAGCGCGACGCGCTCGGCTTCAGCGCGCAGCTTTTCGGCTTCATCGATGCGTTGCGTCACGTCTTTCCATTCGCCGCGAAATTTCAGCAAGTCAGCCTCGGCGGCTTGCAAGCGGCGCGCGAGCGCGTTCATCTCGCCGAGCGCCGTCTGTATCTCTGAGCGCCGCGCTTCCAACTTTTCCTGTTCAACAACGAGCGGCGCAATGCGCGCAAGCTCGGCTTTGTCGCGTTCGACCTGAGCCAGTTTCTCGCGCTCGCCTTGAATGATCGCGCCCAGCCGTATGCGTTGATGCTCGGCCTCCGAATAATCCTTGCGCAAGGCTTCGCGCTGTACGGCCTTTGGCTCAAGCTCCTGCAATCGCAAAGTAGCAACGTTATAAGATTCGTACCCGGCAGCCGCCGCTTCGACCGTCGCCCGCGCCGCGCGTGAGCGCGCAACTTCACTCTCGACTTCCGCCGCACGCCGGCTGAGCTGTTCGACCTGCGGCTTCAACCCGGCGACATCCGCCGTCAAGCGCTCGATGCGTTGACGCAGGCCGTCCAGGCGATCCAGCGCTTCTCGCGCCAGTTCTCGTCCTGTTTGCGCCGTCGTCAGTTCACTCTTTGTTTGCGCTACGGTTGCTTCAACGCGCGCGCGTTCGGCAAACAACTCATCGAGCTTGGCGACTTCGCCTTCGATGCGGGCGATGCGTTCGCGCAGATCGGCGTCGCGCGACTCGATTAATTTAATGATGCCGCGCAGCTCGTCCGACGAGCGGTGATATTCATCCACGCGCAGCACACGATCAAAACTGACTTTGCGACGCGCCGGCTGCTCGGCGAAATCGACGGTGAACATCCCTTGCGCCACGCCGATGGTCGAAGTGAACAACGTCTTCAAGTCGGTCGTCGGGTCAACGCCGAGGTGCTGCTTGAGCCAGCCGGCGACCTGCTGCTTTTGCTCGACGAGGCGCAGCTTGGTGATCGGGTCGTAGATGTAATAGCCGGTCGAGGTGTCGCGGTAGACCGTGTATTCGCGCCCGTCAATTGTCGAAACGAAGGTGACGCGGGCGACGCCTTTCTTTGCGCCGCGCCGCAGGAAGTCTTCCTTCTTATATGGCAGTTGATCGAACAACGTCCACGCGATGGCTTCGATGATCGTCGTCTTGCCCGCGCCGTTGGGGCCGCTGATGGCCGTCACGCCCGGCTCGAACTCGAAGCTGGCTTCGTCGTAATTCTTGATGTTCTCTAGCTCGACTTTGCTGATTATCATAGCTCGTGACCGATCATTGTTAATCTTTGCGTCATGGTGAGGACTGCCAATTCAGCTTGAATTATATCAGGCCGGCGCGGTCAGGAGAAAACCGCTCAGGCGGTTGCGTTACGTCGAATGCGCCGCTAAGATTAGCGACTGAGAACCCCTCACGCGGAGCGCCCAACCGGCGCGCTCGTCTCAGGTCATTCACCTTTATCTGGAGAAGCTGAAGCTATGGCAATCATCCTGATTATTCTGGCGGCGGCGGTCGTCATCACAGTCGGCCTCTATGGTTATCGCTTCTATCAGGAGCGGCTCGAACAGCGCATGACCGACAACGAATACAACACGGCGGTGACGCTGTGGGAATTCGCCAAGCAGATCAAAGGCGAAATCGACCGGGCGATGCGTAAAGGCGAAGGCGTGCTGAGCTTCGCCAACATCACCGTGCCGTCGAGCACGGGCTACACGGTGTCGCTCGAATTGATGAGCGCGTATTTTCGCGTTCACGCCGTGCCGATGCGCTACGCAAAGACCGGCAGGCTGTCGTTTGTAGCCGACACTACGTTGACCGTGCGCGCCGCCGATCATCAGGGAGACGCCGCCTCCATCGAAGACGACGAGTACCAGGGGACAGAAGAGAGGCTAGAGGCTAGAGACTGGCAGGAGAAAGGCGCTGATTGCTTCCCTTTCCCTCAAGCCTCCAGTCTCCAGCCTCTAGCCTCTATTGGATTATGAACTTTTCGATTCCGCAGGAGTACCTCGACTTCAAGGCCGCTGTGTATGGCTTCGCTAAGGAGCGAGTCGCGCCGCGCGCTCAGGAGCTTGACGCACGCGGCGAGTTTAGCTGGGAGAACTGGCGCGACCTCGCCGGCATGGGATTGCTCGGCCTGCCTTTCCCCGATCAGTACGGCGGCAGCGAGGCCAGCCCGCTGGCGACGTGCCTTGCGATGGAGGCTGTCGCGGCGGCTGGCGTTGACGCCGGGACGACGCTCGCCTGGGGCGCGCACACGATTCTCTGTGGCGTGCCCATCTGGCTGCTCGGCAATCAGGCGCAGAAGGAGAAGTATCTGCCGAAGCTCTGTTCGGGTGAATGGGTCGGCGCGTTCGGGCTGACTGAACCCGGCTCAGGCTCGGACGCGGCGGCGATGAAGACGTTCGCGGAAAAGCGCGGCGACCGCTGGATTCTCACCGGCTCGAAGATGTTCATCACCAACGCGCCGATTGCTCAGGTCTTCATCGTCTTCGCGGCGACAAAGAAGGGCGCGGGCAACAAGGGCATCTCGGCCTTCATCGTTGAACGCGACTCGCCCGGTTTCACAATTGGCAAAGACCTCGTGAAGATGGGCAATCGCACGTCGGTCACGGCTGAGTTGTCTTTCGATAATTGCGAAGTGCCGGCAGAGAATCTGCTCGGCCCCGAAGATATGGGCTTTATCGCGGTCGGCAAAGAGACGCTCGAATGGGAGCGAAGCTGTATGATCGCGCCCCTCGTCGGCGGTATGGAATATATGCTCGAATGCTCGACGGCATACGCGAAAGAGCGCAAGCAATTCGGGCGGCCTCTCGCCGAGTTCCAGGCCATCCAGCATAAGCTCGCCGATATGAAAGTCGCGGTCGAAGGCGCACGGCTGCTGATCTATCGCGTCGCCTGGCTCAAGCAACAAGGCAAGCCGGCGATGATGGAAGCGGCCATCGCCAAGCTTTGGGCGACGGAAGCGGCTATCAAAGTCGGCTATGATGCCGTGCAGGTCTTTGGTGGTTACGGCTACATTCACGATTACCCGGCGGAGCGCTTCTACCGCGACGCGCGACTGGGCACTATCGGCGCAGGAACCAGCGAAGTGCAAAAGATGGTGATCGCTCACGAGCTAATCAAACGATTCACCAGCGGGATGGCGGTATAGCCGCACAGACGGCATCGCTCGCGGCTCTAAGGCAAGGGTGAGCCACGTTTCGATAAAAACAAATAACTAAGTGATGGAACTCATGACACAAAGGAATTTCCCCGTTTCCCCTAACTCGTGGTCTTCTCTCTCGGCTCGATCAGCCGTGTTGTTTATTGCGCTCTTCGTCTCTGTTTGCGTCAACGCCGGCGCTCACGTTTCAACCGAACCACCCGGCGAACAGCCAATCGCGGGAGCACAGAAATTAAAGGCGGCCCGGCTCGAACGGCAGCGACCGCTCGTGGCTGACCTCGCAGCCGGCGAGAGTCTTTCTTATTATTTCACGGCCACTACGAATCAGTTTCTCCGCCTCACAGTTGAACAGCGCGGTATTGATGTGAGCGTTGCCTTGTATGGGGCGAACGGCTCACAGCTACAGGAGAACGATTTCGCCAAGGGCCAGAAAGGCAGCGAGAGGCTGGTCGCCCTCCTTGCGACAGCGGGCCGTTACCGCGTCGTCATCAACGGCCTGTCTGCTGCCAATGGGCGAGGCGCTTTCACGATCAGGCTCGAAGAGTTGCGCCCGGCCACCAGCGATGATGCCGCGCGAGTCGATGCGTCACATCTGCTGGCAGAGGGCCGGCAACTCTTCGAGCAACGCAGCGGCGAGTCGCGCAAAAAGGCCATCGAGTCTTTTCAACGCGCGCTGCAAAAAGCGCGCGACGCTCATGATAAAGACCTTCAATCCGGCGCGCTTTATATGCTGGGCCAGGCCCTGCGCGCCGATGGCAGTAATCAGGAGGCTATTGGCTATTACGAGCAGGCCCTGCCGATCTTCCACGAGCTTAAAGACAGAGCGGGCGAAGCCGACTTGCTGAACAGCCTGGGAATCGCTTATGACGCCGTGCGCCAGAAAGACAAGAGCCTGGAATACTATGAGCGCGCGTTGGCGATCTTCGACGAGCTAAATGAATTCAGGGGACGCGGCGAAACGTTGAACAACATCGGCAATTACTACCGCACGATAGCCAACTACAAAAAAGCGTTGGAGTATTTCGAGCGCGCCCGCAAAGATTTTCAGACCTTTGATAATCGCTCGAAGATCATCTTTTATAACAACCTCGGCCTCACTTATCGTCAACTCGGCGATTGGCAGAAGGCGCACGACAGTCATGCCGAAGCCTTGCGGCTCGCCGAAAGCATCCCCGACCGTGACCTGCAAACCACCACGCTCAGGCTCTTCGGCCAGTTGTACGAAGCGAAAGGCGATACAGACAAAGCGGTCGATTACTTCAATCAACAACTGCCGATCTTCCGCGAGACAAAGAACCGCAAGGGCGAAGCCGACGCCTTGAACCGCATCGGCGAAGTCTATCGCAAGCGCGGTGAGGGCGAGCGCGCCCTCCAGTTTTATGACCAGTCACTCGCGCTCTTTCAGGCAGAGTCTGACCTTCAAGGAATCGCCGCGATCTATAACAATATGGCGCTGGTTTACCGCGTCTGGGGGGAGTTTCAAAAATCACTCGACTATTATCAGAAGGTGCTGGCGACCGACCGCGCCGCGAATTCGCCGAAGGGCTATGAGGGACAGACGCTCAACAATCTGGGCCAGGTCTACTTCTATCTGAACGACCTGCCGAAAGCACTGGAGCTGTACAATCAAGCCCTGACGATCTTCGATCAGGTCGGCGACCGCCTGCGCGTCTCTTACGCGCTGAACAATATCGGCCAAGCCTTGTCGGCGCAAGGTGAGTTGAATAAGGCGCTCAATCATTTTGAGCGCGCCCTCGCCATACGCTTGCAGCTCAGAGACAAGGCCGGCGAAGCCGCAACCCTGGGTAACATCGCCGAAGTCTATCGCAAGCAGAGCGCCTATGCGAAGGCCCTGGAATTCAACGAGCGCGCCCTGTTGGCCGCCCGCGAAGTGAAGAACCAGAAACTCGAAGCGCTCACCTTTATCGGCTTTGGCAAAACTCATCAGGCTCTCGGCGATAAGGATAAGTCGCAATCTTCTTTTGAATCCGCGCTGACGCTGGTGCGACAGACGCGAGACCGCGCATCGGAGATTGAAACGCTCTTTGGCATGGCCGTGATTGCGCGGGATCGCGGCGATCTCGATCTGGCGTTAAAGCACATCGAAGCCATCATCAAACTGATCGAGGATTTGCGCAGCGAGATCAAGCAAACCGACCTGCGCATAAGTTACTTCGCTTACGTTCAGCAGTTCTATGGATTCTACATAGACCTGCTGATGAAGATGAATAGTCTGAAGCCGGGGCGCGGCTATGCGGCGGCGGCGTTAGAAGTCAGCGAGCGCGCCAGGGCGCGAAGCCTGCTCGAACTGCTGACGGAAGCGCAGGCAGACATACGGCAAGGCATTGAACCGGCGCTGCTCGATAGGGAGCGTTCGTTGCGCCGCAGGCTTAATGATCGGGCCGAGCGTCAACTGTTGCTGTTGAGCAGCCCGCACACAGACGCGCAGGCTGACGCGATTGAAAACGACATCGGCGCGCTCAAGGCGCAACTTCTAGAGGTTGAGACAGAGATTCGCACGCGCAGCCCGCGCTATGCCTCTCTGACTCAGCCGCAACCGCTCACGCTGGCGCAGATTCAGCGGCAAGTCCTCGATGCAGACACGATGCTGCTCGAATACTGGCTCGGCCCTGAGCGCAGCTACATCTGGGCGGTCACGGCGGAGGGGATGCAGTCCTTCGAGTTGCCGCCGCGTGCCGAGGTCGAAAAACTGGCGCGGCGTTTTTATGAACTGCTGACCGATCCGAGCAACAAGCTGCGGGCGCGCGCCGATCAGCGCGGTCTGAAGGTGAAAGACTTCGCCAAACAAGATGAAGATATGGCGACGACAGGCCGCCGATTAAGCGAGATGCTGCTCGCGCCTATCGCCGCCGAGCTTCATCATCATCGCTTACTGATTGTCGCCGATGGCGCATTAAATTACGTTCCGTTCACCGCGCTGCCGCAACCGAAAGCGCCGCATGAATCACACAAGTCTGCCGATGAAGCGCCGCGATTCAGGCATTTGCCGCTTGTCGCCAGGCACGAGATCATCGCGCTACCTTCGGCTTCAACCCTTGCCGTGTTAAGGCGCGAAACCGCCGGGCGCGCGCCCGCTCCGAAGACACTGGCCATCCTGGCCGATCCGGTCTTCGATCAAACCGACGCGCGAGTGAAAAAGTCGCTGGCCGCAAGCGTTCCTGGCCCATCACAAAGCGCGGGCGCTGATCGTGGCTTGAGCCTCAAACTCAGCAAAGCTACTGCCGACGTGAGCGGAACGAGCGACGGGATAATAATCCAACGCTTGCCGGAAACGCGCCGCGAGGCAGATTCGATTGTTCAATACGTCGCCGAAGGTGAACGACTCGAAGCGCTGGACTTCGAGGCCAGCCGCGAGATGGCAACCAGTGACCGATTGAGTGACTACCGTTACATTCACATCGCCACGCATGGCTTTCTGAATAGCGTCCACCCTGAATTATCGGGCATCGTTCTATCACTGGTTGATGCGAAGGGGGCGCAACAATCGGGCTTCGTGTTGGCGCACGAATTCTATAACTTAAAACTGCCGGCAGAACTGATCGTATTGAGCGCCTGTCAAACCGGGCTGGGGCAGGAAGTGCGCGGCGAAGGATTAATCGGCCTGACGCGCGGCTTGATGTACGCCGGCGCGGCGCGCGTCGTCGTCAGTTTATGGAACGTTGATGACGCGGCCACCGCCGAATTGATGGGCTACTTTTACAAGAAACTACTCAAGCGCGAGAAGACGCCTTCCGAATCGTTGCGCGACGCGCAGATCAAAATGCTGGAGAACAAGCAGTGGTCAGCCCCATACTTCTGGGCCGCCTTCGTGCTACAAGGCGAATGGCGATGAGGTACGGCGATACGTCCTTCTGCGGTAGAAGGTGAATCTATGCGAAGAGTTGCTATAGTCGGCTCCGCGCAAACCGTCCACGAACGGCGCAAAGCGGAACAGAACGTCGAAGGGATGATCTATGAGACGGTCACGGCGCTGCTCAACCAAACAGGGCTGACGATCAACGATGTGGATATGGTGATGGGCGCAGGCGATGACGTGCTCGATGGTCGCAGCATCTCGAACGTCTTCACTGCCGAATACGCCGGCGCGTTCCTCAAAGAAGAGTCGAAGGTCGAAGACGACGGCGCATTCGCCGCTTGCTACGCCTTTATGCGTATCGCCGCCGGCGCGTTCGATACGATTCTGGTTTACGGCTACAGCAAAGCCTCCGACTCTTCGCCGCAGCATTATTCAGGCACAATCGCCGACCCGTTTTACTTGCGCCCGCTCGGCGTCGAGGCGCTGACTGCGGCGGCCTTGCAGGCGCAATGTTACTTTCAAAAATATGGCGTCAGCGAAGAAGACGCCGCGCTGGTGGCCGTCAAGAACCGCCGCCACGCGACGCGAAATCCCTACGCTCAAGTCAAAGGCGACTACACGGTGGACGACGTGATGCGCTCGCCGGTGATTGCTTCGCCGATCAAGCGGCTCGACGCATCGCCGGTGACGGACGGCTGCTGCGCTATATTAATGATGTCTGAAGAGGCGGCGCAGCGACACGGGTTGAAACCGGCGTGGATTCGCGGCGTCGGCTTCTGCACGGATACGTATTACCTGGGCCACCGCGACCTGACCGAGATTCGCTCGGCTCACGTTGCCGCCGAGCGGGCTTACAAGATGGCCGGCATAAGCGATCCCTACAAAGAGATTGATCTGGCAGAGATTCACGAGCCGTTCAGCTTCCAGGAGTTGATGATAATTGAAGCGCTCGGCTTCTGCGCGAAAGGGAAAGGGCGCGAGTTCCTTCATTCCGTCGATATGGATAAGAACGCGTCGGGAGGGTTGCCAGTCAATCTCTCAGGCGGCGCGCTGTCGGCGAATCCGATCTTCGCCACCGGCTTGATTCGTTTGGCCGAAGCCGCCAATCAGTTGACCGGCCAGGCCGCCGGCTATTCATTCGAGGCAAGCACCGCTGTAGCGCACGCTACATCTGGCTTCGCGCTTCAATCAAACATTGTTTATGTGCTCAGCAACTAGCACCTGTAATCCAGTGTTGTGCTCGCGCTCGGCGCGGCGCAATGCTTTGCCAAGTTAGCCGGCAAGGGTTCAGACAAGCTCGATAAGATAGGTTATCAGACGGAGGACGCTTTGAGACGAGTCGCCATCGTCGGCACAGGGCAGACCAAATGCAAAGAGCGGCGCGATGACGTTAGCTTTCCCGGCCTCATCTACGAAGCCGCGAGCCGCGCGCTCGATGACGCCGGCATCACCATCAACGACGTAGACGCGGTCGTCTTCGGCAGCGCGCCGGAATTGTTTGAAGGAGTCAACCACCCTGAACACTGGTGCGCGGATGCGGCGGGCGCGTGGCTCAAGCCGGCAATGCGCATACACACGGGCGGCACGGTGGGCGCTTCGACGGGCATCGGCGCATTCTACTACATCGCTTCAGGGATGTTCGATACGGTGCTTGCCGTCACCGGCGACAAGCTTTCGGAGTCGCCCGTGCAACTTGGGCTTTCGACCGTCTACGACCCGATACTCGGTCGCCAGTTCGCTTGCGGCGCGCCGTCGGCTGTCGCCTTGCAAGCCCGCCAGTATATGCATGAGTTCGGCGTCACTGAAGAACAGGCGGCTTTGGTCGCGGTGAAGAATCGCAAGAACGCCTTGTTGAATCCATACGCGCAGTTGAAGATTCCGCATATCTCGGTCGAGATGGTTCTCAGTTCGCCTGTGCTCTCATCGCCCATCAAACTGCTCGATGCGTGCCCGGCTTCTGATGGCGCTTGTGCGATGGTGCTGACCGGCGAAGAACGCGCCGAAAAGCTCAACCCGCGACCGGCTTGGATTAAAGCGGTGGCGACTTACAACGAAGGCGTCTATTATCCGGGACGCGATTTCGCTACGCCGCTGGCATTGATGGAAGCCGCTAAGAAAGTTTACCGAGCCGCAGGGATCACCAACCCGCGACAGCAGTTCGACGTAGCCGAGTTGTACGAGGCGTTCTCGTTTCAAGAGATGTTGTGGACCGAAGGGCTGTTTTTCTGCGAGCGCGGCGAGGGCGGCAAGCTGGTCGAATCGGGCGCGACAGAGATGAGCGGTGACTTACCGGTGAACCCATCGGGCGGTGTGCTCTCGACCAACACGATTGGCGCGACGGCGATGATGCGCCAGGCCGAAGCCGCGATGCAGGTGATGGGTCGCGCCGGCGAACATCAAATAGACGGCGCGCGCCTGGGCCTCGCGCACGGCTGGGGCGGCGGCATTCAATTTCACACGCTGATGATCGTCAGCGGGGAGAAAGGCTAAAGCCAGGATTCAGGATACAGGGGGAGCTTACGACCCGTGAGCGATGCGGTACGCGGGTATCTTTTCGCGCTTCATTCCTGAACTGAATCCTGTATCCTGAATCCTGAATATGATTCTCGAAGGCAACATCACGATTCCTTACAAGTGGACGACGGGGCCGACGGTCGGGCGATTCCTTGCGGAGTTGAAAGAGAATGGCCGGCTGGTCGGCGCTCGCTGTGGCGGCTGCAATCGCGTCTATGTGCCGCCTACCGATGTTTGTGGCCAATGTTACAGACCGCCGGATGACTGGATTCCGCTGACCGGCAAAGGCACGGTCGTCGCCCTTACGACAGTCGAACGGACGATGCCATTCAGCCCGGTGGCCGCGCCCTACACGCTGGCGCTTGTTCGCCTCGATGGCGCGGACACAGACTTGCTGCATCTGGCGAGCGAAGACCTGAAAGCGGGAGACCGAGTACAGGCCATCTTCAAATCGGAACGCACGGGGTCGCTCCTCGACATCGAATGCTTCGCGGCTTACAACCAACCGCCCGCGCCGGATGCCGCGACGCAGGAGAGCGAAGCGGTTGTTAATCAGAGCGAGACTTCAAGCCAGGACGAACAAGCAACGGAAGGAACTGCAACGCCGATGGGAATAATTTATGAGGTCAGCGCCGTCTTTCAGGCCTTGCCTTCGCGTTTTCGCAGAGAACTGGTCGAAGAAGACCTGAGCTTCTATTTTTCAATTGATGGCGAACAATGGACGGTAGTCGTCACGGTCGATACCTGCGTCGTTCAACCGGGCAAGACCATTGATAGCGCGGATTGTTTTCTGAAGACAACGCGCGAGATTTTTCTCGGAACCATCAACGGCACATATACGCCGACGATGACCGACCTGTTAATGGGACGGGTCAAGACGAACAATCCATTCCTGCTGCAAAAGTTCCGCGAGTTGTTCGGATGATCGGGGAAACCAATGACCGATAGACAGGCAGAGCGTTTGACGCCGGTGAAAGAAGTTCGCGGCCAGATCAGCATTCCCTACCGCTGGTCTTATGGCCATTGGCTTACCCGCTTCTTCGATGAATCGCGCGAGCACAAGCGGCTGATGGGAACGAGGTGTCCGCGTTGCGGCGCGGTCGTCGTGCCTGCCGCGCGAATTTGCACACGCTGTTTTGTCGAGGCGACCGAGTGGGTCGAGGTCAGCGATCACGGCGTGCTTGCAACATTCACGACCGTCCATCTGCCCTTCCCCGGCCAGCCAACCGAGCCGCCTTACACTTATGGCCTGATCCTTCTCGATGGCGCGAGCACTTACTATTCACATCTGATCAACGAGCCGGGCGAAAATCTCTCCTGTGGAATGCGCGTGCAGGCGGTCTGGTCAGATGAGCGCAAGGGCGATCTCTTCGACATTCTGCATTTCGCCAAAGAATCCGAATGACCGTTTCGGTCTTACCTCTGCGAAGTAGGTTAAGGCCGCTCCTCCTGACAGTATGAAACTCGGTGGGGTCGAAAACAAAGCGCGGCTGGCGATCATTGGGTTCGTGCTCGCGCTGTTGTTGCTGGCGGGGCTAAGCATCGGCCTTTACCTGCGGGCCAGTGGGCAGACCGGCGCATCGCCGGCAGTTGTTTATCTCTTCAGCTACCAGATCATCGCGCTGGTCTTCGTGCTCGGCCTGGTCTCGTTGCTGGTGCGCTGGCTGCTCAGACCTTACCGGCGGATGATCGAAGCGGCGCGCGGCAGCCCGGTCCATGCGTCGGCGGCGATGAGCGAAAGCGAGTTCGTCGTCGAGACGTTTCAGGCGCTCGTCGAACAACTGCAAGCCAAAGAGCGCGAGCTGGCGCAATTGCACGCGCTGGAGCGCCGCCGCGCCGAGCGATCCGAGCGATTGAGCGAGCGGTTGATTGCAAACATTCCCAGCGGCCTGGTGACAGTGGCTTCGTCCGGCGCGGTCACAGCCGTCAACACGCACGCTCTCAAGATACTCGGCGCGCGCATCAACACGGCGCAGCTATACGAGCCGGGCACGGTGATGTTTGCGCCGGGCGAAAACTATCGCTCATTCCTTCGCCTCAGCCCGCGTCTGGTCGAGATGATTGGTCAGTGCCTCGACACGGGCTGCACGTTCCGGCGCGAAGAAGTCACCCTGACATTGGAAGATGGCCACACGCGCCATCTCGGCCTGAGCATCTCGCCGATCACCGACGCGGCGCAGGCCGTCGAAGGCGCGTTATGTTTGCTCACAGACATCACCGAAGTCCTGGCGCTGCGCGAGCGCATACGCCTGCAAGAGAACCTCGCCAACCTCGGCGAGATGGCCGCCGGGTTGGCGCACGAATTCAAGAACTCGCTGGCGACAATTCACGGTTATGTTCAGTTGCTCGAATTACAATTGAACGCCGCGCCTGCCGACGAGCAGAGCATAACGCTTGAGGCAATGCTCACCGAAGTCCGCTTGCTTGCGCGACTGGTCACAGACTTCTTGAACTTCGCGCGCCCGCAGCAGCTTACGCTCGCGCCGGTCGCGCTCGGTGACTTGATCGAGCATTGTGTGACTGAAGCCCGTATGCAAATCGCTGAAAGCGGCATAGCGATTGAAACCGCAGGCGAGTTTGCCGAAGTGGCCGGCGATGAATCGTTGTTGAGTCGTGTCTTTCTGAACTTAGTTCGCAACGCCATCGAAGCGATTGATGCAAGCGCGCCCGACAAGCGAATACTTATAAGCGGCTCGGTCGATGCGGTCGGTGATCAACGCTTCGCGCACGTCCGCGTCAGCGACACCGGCGGCGGCATTTCTAACGAAGACCTGTCGCGCATCTTTATTCCCTTCTTCACCACCAAAACTCGCGGCTACGGCATCGGCCTGGCGCTCGTGCAAAAGATACTGGTCGCGCACGGCGGCGACGTGACCGTCGAAGGCAGCAACGCCAGCGGCACTACTTTCCGCTGCCGCATCCCGCTCCTGCTGCCTGCGAGAGATGTGGAGCGGCAGTCCTAATCCGTGCCCTAAAGTAACAGCCACATCTTCACCGACTGAGCGGCCCCACGGCTCCTTGCGATCAACCTGTCACGGCCTCATCAATTAAGAACGCATCGGCTATGGCCGGTCGCTTGCACGATGAACTGGTGGTCTGCCCCCGGACGGAGGAAGAATTGACGATGTCAATACCACATACGAAGCGAACGAGTGAAGCAGGCATAGGGCTGATGGAAGTAATTGTCGGCAGCCTCTGCGCACTGATCGTAGCCTTCGTCCTCCTCCAGGTGGGCCGCATCGCCTTTTCCAAAATCAAGCTGCGCTGGGCGACTGAGAGCTTGGCTAGAGAGCTGAACGATGCGAAAGACCTGGCCAGCGCGCGCGGCCAAAACGTCTGTGTATTGTTTGATGCGAAACGCAACCGCTACGGGATTGATCGCAATGGCAACGGCAGTCTTGATAGCAACGAAGCCGAAGACCTGCCTGAAGAGATGAGCCTTTCCGAAGATGCCGCCGTCATCTTTACCAAAGCCGGGCATCTCGCGCCCAAGTCGAAAGAGCCGCAGATTATCGTCAGCAACGCGCGCGATTCACATAACATCAAGGTCAGCAGCGCCGGCGTTATTGCCGTTGATTAGTCATTGATTGGTCTGTCGCTGTACAGTTTGGGCAGAGCCTGGAGTCGCTCTGCCTGCGGGGCGAACTGTAGCATTGCTATGGCTCGCCTTTTTTTTCGGAAAGCGGCTTTGACATTTCAACGATGAGGCGGGTAAGATACTCTTTCGCCAAAACGGGGCGTGGCTCAGCCTGGTAGAGCGCTCGGTTCGGGACCGAGAGGTCGTAGGTTCAAATCCTATCGCCCCGACTTCCAATCCCAATAAACACGCAACACAGGGAAGCCTTCAACCGCTTCCCTTTCGTGTTTAGAGAGAAACATGGGCGAACACAAAAACGCGCACGCTTTGAAGGAAGCCAGGAGACTCAAGAACGCAGACAACTGGAAGCACCTCGCGCGCTGGCACGGCGACGGCTACTACACGCTCGCCACCGAAGACACCGGCGACGTTCCCGTGCGGCTGTTCCTCACTCCGAAGCTGCTTCAAGAAACCGAAGAGATCATCTACCGCCAGATCGTCAATGCGACGCGCTTCCCCGGCGTCAAATGCGTTGTCATCACGCCCGACACGCATTACGGCTATGGCGTCCCGGTCGGCTGCGTGTTGATGACCGACGCCGACAGCGGCGCAGTGGCGATGGGGCCGGTCGGCTATGACATAGGATGCGGGATGGTCAGCGCCAAGTCGGGTGTGCCGTTTGACGAGGCGACGCCTGAGAAACGGCTTGCCTTCAACCGCACGGTGATGGAGCGGGTCGAGTTCGGCGCGGGTGGCAAGAGCGTTAAGCTCAAGCATCTCAACCGCACCGAGTTCGATAATCTCGTGCGCGGCGGCGCAGAGTATTACGTTGAAAAGTATGGCGCATCGTTCGACCGCAGTCGCGCTGAGCGTCACCGCTTGCCGGTTGATGATAACTGGCAGCCGCCGCTCGGCGGCAAAGGCAGGCCCGAACGCGGCCTTCAGCAGCTCGGCTCGCTTGGTGGCGGAAATCACTTTATTGAGTTGCAGCGGTGTGAAGAGACCGGCACGCTTTTCGTTCAAGCTCACACAGGCTCGCGGGGCTGGGGGCACGGGCTGGCGACCAACTACTTCGAGATGGCGCGCACCGAAAAGCCTGATCTCCTCACCGACATAGATCTCGGTTACTTCACGCCCGAATCGGCGCATTACCGCGATTATCTCAATGCCGTCGCGGCGGGCGGTAACTTTGCCATCATCAACCGGCTGATTATCTTTGAGCAGGTCGCCGAAGCCTTTCGTGATGTGTTCGGCGGCGACCTCGAATTGATTTATGAGATCAGTCACAATCTCGTCCAGCGCGAACAGCACCCGGAGTTCGGCGATGTGTGGGTGCATCGCAAAGGCGCAACGCGCGCCTTCCCTGCTCATCACTCGGCGCTGGCCGGCACGTTGTGGGAAGAGACGGGCCATCCGGTGCTCATCCCCGGCTCGAACAAAGATTGGAGCTACGTGTTGCGACCGCAGGCGGGAGCGGTCAAGAGCGGTTACTCGGTCAATCACGGCGCGGGTCGTCGGCTGTCTCGCGGTGAAGCGTCGCGCCGCCTCAATCAGCGCGAGATCGACCGCGAATACCGTGAGGCCGGCATCATCGTCAACGCCAACGGCCACGTGCCGATTGACGAAGCTGCGCCTTGCTATAAACCGGCTGAAGAAGTGATTGAAGCAGTCGTCGGCGCGGGCCTGGCCAGTATTGAATATCGCCTCTGGCCGCTCGCCTCGCTCAAGGGCGAAGACGAACGACGAAGCCGCAAGAAGAAGGCCAAGAAATCGAGCACACACTTTTAGGGTTCAGGATTCAGGATTCCGTTGGCGCATGAAATGCGAATCTTTCTTGATCAATCATACTGGTAAATTATTAGGCGAATCAGCCCTGAATCCCGTATCCTGAATCCTGAATCCTGTCTGTGGTATGATAGCTCACCACGCAGGCAAATCGATTCAGGAGACTTGAATGAGTCAGGACTATGTTCTCGCGCTCGATCAAGGCACGACCAGCTCGCGGGCGATTTTGTTTGACCGCGAAGGCCGGCCCGCCGCCATCGCTCAACAGGAATTCGAGCAGCTCTACCCGCAGCCCGGATGGGTCGAGCATCGCCCGAATGACATCTGGCATTCGCAGCTCAACGCCGCCGAGCGCGTGCTGTTGGAATCGAAAGTAAAGGCCGACCAGATCGCCGCCATTGGCATCACCAACCAACGCGAGACTACGATCATCTGGAACCGTGAAACCGGCGAGCCAATCTATAACGCCATCGTCTGGCAATGCCGCCGCACGGCTGACGTTTGCGACCGTTTGCGTAGCGACGGCCTCGCGCCGCTCTTTCAGGAACGCACGGGGCTTGTGCTCGATGCCTATTTTTCAGGCACCAAAGTGCAATGGCTGCTCGACCATGTGCCGGGCGCTCGCGCCCTCGCCGAGAAAGGCAAGCTGGCCTTCGGCACGGTGGATTCGTGGTTGATCTGGAAGCTGACCGGCGGTCGCATACACGCCACAGACCCCTCCAATGCCAGCCGCACGTTGCTCTTTAATATAGGGCGCGGCGAATGGGATGATGAACTGCTCGGCACGCTCAACGTGCCGCGCGAGCTATTGCCGCACGTGACGCCATCGAGCGCGATGCTCGGCGAGACGGACGCGAATCTATTCGGTCGCGCCATCCCCATTGCCGGCAATGCCGGCGATCAACAGGCCGCGCTATTCGGGCAGGCTTGCACGTCGCCCGGCCTGGCCAAGAACACTTATGGCACAGGCTGCTTTATGTTGCTCAACACGGGCCGCGAGATGGTGCGCTCGCGCAATAATCTACTGACCACGGTGGCGTGGCAGCTTGGCGACGAGCCGCTGGAGTACGCGCTCGAAGGCAGCGTCTTCATCGCCGGCGCGGCGCTTCAATGGCTCCGCGATGGATTGAAGATTATCGATACGGCTGCCGATAGCGAAGAGATGGCCTTCAAGGTCGCGGACAACGGAGGGGTTTATTTTGTGCCGGCCTTTGTTGGCCTCGGCGCGCCGCAATGGGATGCCTACGCGCGCGGCACGATGGTGGGATTGACGCGAGGCACGACGCGGGAACACATCGCGCGGGCGGCGCTCGAAGCCATCGCCTATCAGACCGCTGATCTTTTGAACGCGATGCGCAGTGACTCCGGCATTCAGTTGAGCGAGCTGCGCGTAGACGGCGGCGCGGCGCGCAATAACTTCTTGATGCAGTTTCAGGCCGACGTGCTCGGCATCCCGGTTGTTCGTCCCTCGAATACGGAGACGACCGCAGCCGGGGCGGCCTACCTGGCGGGCCTTGCGACCGGCTTCTGGAAAAACATCGATGCCATCGCCGAAGGCTGGCAGCGCGAACGGGTCTTTGCGCCGCAGATGCAAGCCGGCGAGCGCAAACGCCTGCTCGCTGATTGGTCGCGTGCGATTGAACGGGCGAGCAATTGGATCACTGAAGCAAAGTAGCCGCGCCCGTTCACCGGCTCGCTCGTCCCGTTTGCCAGTCCTTCAATCCAATCGAACGTTAAGGGCATTATGAAGCGAATCCGTTTGTGTATATCGCTGGTCGCCGCGCTGGTGTTCGCTGCATCGTGCACAGGTGACGCAATGGCGCGCGGCGCTTTGCAGCGACCTGCCGCCTGGCGCGCGCTTCATGTAATCAATTATACAAGCGACGCCGACCTTGAGACGTTGAGCCGGAATGTGCCGAAGCTGGCGGCATTAGGCATCAACGTGCTGATTCTTGAAGTGAACTATAACTTCGACTTCAAGTCGCACCCGGAGCTTCGCCACGGCAACGCGCCAATCACTAAAGCCGGTGCGCGCAGGCTGGCGGCGCTCTGCCGCTCGCAAGGCATACGGCTGATTCCTGAGTTCCAATCTCTCGGCCACCAGTCGTGGAAGTCAGAAACGTTCCCGCTGCTGACCGCCTACCCTCAACTCGACCTGACGCCCGGCGCTTTCCCGAACAACGAAGGCATCTATTGCCGCGAATGGGACCCGCTCAACCCGGAAGTCAATCGCATAGTCTTTGCCCTGCTCGACGAGTTGGTTGACGCCTTCCGCGCCGACGCCCTGCACGTCGGAATGGACGAAGTCTTTCTGCTCGGCTCTGAACAGTCGCCGACAACTAAGGGCAAGGACGCGGCCAAGCTCTTTGCGAAGGCCGTCAACGACCTGTATTCGCACTTAGTGAAAAAGCGTCACGTTGAAATGTTGATGTGGGGTGATCGGTTGATCGACGGCAAGAAATTTAATCTCGGTGAATGGGAAGCGGCGATGAATGGCACTGCCGCCGCCGTTGATATGATTCCGAAAGACATCATCATCTGCCCCTGGCATTACGAGCCGAGAGACGATTATCCATCGATTCCGATGCTGCTCAGCAAAGGTTTTCGTGTGTTGCCGGCAAGCTGGAAAAATGTCGAGGCGTCCACGGCGTTGATCGAATACAGCCGCAAGCAGGCGAATGCGAGAATGCTCGGACACCTGTTCACCACGTGGGGCGGCGACAAAGAGCAACTGGCCGCGTATCCGCCAATGGTCGAAGGGCTGAAGCGATTGAATGGCAAGAGCGACTGAGGCCAGCCAACGAGCGGCTGCGGCTGCTTTCAGCAAGCGCGGCTGCCTGATATAATTTCAGTTCATATGGAATCGTCGCTCTCATCGGTGCTAGTCAGGCTGGCGCTGGTGGTACTGCTGGTACTGGCCAACGGCTTCTTTGTCGCCGCCGAGTATGCGCTGGTTAGCGTTCGTCGTTCGCGCCTCACCTCGCTGGCGGGTCAAGGCAGCAAGCGGGCGCAAAGGGTTCTGCGCGTACTAGAGAATCTCACGGCTTACATCTCCGCCACGCAACTCGGCGTTACCCTCGCAAGCCTCGCGCTCGGCTGGGTCGGCGAAGAGACAATGGCTGAGATTCTCAGCCCTCTCTTTCACCGCGCATTCGGCTCTTTTTCGGTTGTCGCCGCGCATACTACTTCAATCATCGCCGCTTACATCGCTATCACCTATTTGCACGTCGTGATCGGCGAACTTGTGCCCAAAGCCATCTCGCTTGAACGAGCCGAACCCGTTGCGCTGGCCGTCGCGCCACCGATACAGGTTTTTTACAAAGTCTTTAAAGCGCCCATCTGGGTGCTCAACCATTCAGGCATTCTGGTCTTGCGATGGCTCGGTCTACGGGCGACGGCAGAACAGGCCGGCATCTACAGTGAAGAAGAATTGCGCAGCCTGATCGCGCTGAGTCAGAAGAGCGGCCACGTGCTCGAAGACGAACAGCAGTTGATCAATAATGTATTCGACTTCACTGAAATGACCGTCGAGAGCGTAATGATCCCGCGCACGCAGATTGAATCCTTAGATGTCGAACTGATGCCGGCGCAGATGCTCGATTGCTTCGAGCAGGTCGGCTATTCGCGCATGCCTGTTTATCGCAACTCGCTCGACCATGTGTTAGGCATCGTGCTGCACAAAGACCTGAGCCGGCTCGTGCGACACGGCGGCAACGTCAGCGACATCATACGCCCGGCGGTCTTTCTGCCGACGACCGTCAAGCTGCACGAAGCGTTGCGCAGCCTGCGCCGTTCGAGCGCTCATATGGCAATGGTCGTTGACGAGCACGGCGGCGTCGAAGGACTGGTGACGCTCGAAGATTTACTTGAAGAGATAGTCGGCGATATACGCGACGAGCACGATGAAGTCATCGCGCAACAGGTCAAGAAGGAATCCGACACGACGTTCAAAGTCAGCGGCGCGCTTTCGATACGCGATGCCAACCGCAGCCTGCAACTGGGACTGCCCGAATCGGACAACTACCACACCATCGCCGGCTTTATGATGGCGCGCGCCGGTCGCCTGCTGCGGCAAGGCGACCAGATCGAATACAACGGCTTGCGGCTGACGGTCGAAAGCACCGAGCGTAACCGCATCGTCGAAGCGAAAGTTGAAAAACTCGAAGAGCAAGACGTGCCCGCGCCGACGCTGGCCACTTGATTCGGTCATCCCGCAGCGCTACTTCTCGGCCATCGCGTCGGTGACTTTGATGTGACCGGCGATGATCTCTTTCTTGGCGCGCTCTACATCATCCAGCACGGCCTGCGGAATCAACTGCTTGTTGTAATCGTCGAGCGCATAGCCGACGCCGTCGCTCTCCAGCCCAAACAGGTGTATGCCGCCCTGAAAGCGATTCTCGATAATCTCTTTCACTGTGTTGTAGACCGCGTTATCGACGCGCTTCATCATACTGGTGAGAATGAAACCCGGCTTCACCCAGTTCTGGTTCGCGTCCACGCCAATAGCATAGACGTTCTTCGGCTCGACGTTGGTCTCCTGATTGCGCTTGCTCGTCTCTTCCGCCGCGTCAAAGACGCCCAACCCTGAATTGCCCGCCGCCTGAAAGATCACGTCCGCGCCGCGCTCGATCTGCGCTTTCGCCAGTTCCTTGCCCTTGCCGGGATTATTCCAGGCTGAGTCAGTGACGCCGACATAGTTCTCATACACATCGACCTTCGGATTGGCGTAGCGCGCCCCTTCGGCATAGCCCTTGAAAAACTTGTGGATCAGCGGGATGTCCATTCCGCCGACGAAACCGATCTTGTTGGTCTTCGTCGTGCGCGCTGCAATCATCCCGACGAGGAATGAGCCTTCGTGCTCTTTGAAGTTGAGCGAGGCGACGTTCGGCGCATCGATCACACCGTCGATGATAGCGAACTTCAAATCGGGATAGTCCTTTGCGACCTGCTCCATAATCGGCGCTTGCGCGAAGCCTACGCCGATGATGAGATCATAACCGCGCTCGGCAAATGCGCGCATCGACGGTTCGATTGAAGTCGGATCGCCCGGCTCAACGTCGCGCAGAATCATATCGTTCGGCATATCCTGCAAGGCGCGCTTGACGCCGACCCACGCGGCAGCGTTGAACGACTTGTCATCTTTGCCGCCGATGTCAAAGACAATGCCGACGCGCTTCTTGCCATTCGCTTCGTCGGCGCTGCCGAAGACGCGGCTGCAACCCGATGCGATCAACAGCGCACACAATAGACTGGCCAGCAAAACTTTAGTCATTACCGCTCTCCGCAACTCATCTTCATTGCCTATCGGGCACTTCGTAGAGGTAAGCCGTGTCGTGCAGCTTATTCTCCTTGCCATCGTGAACGGCGAACCGGGCGCGGCTGCGCTCACCTTTGCTGTTCAGATTATAGCCCCACAGCGAAGCCGCGCCGAATTCGCCCCGCTTGTTGAGCGCGTAAAAGTTAATCTGAAACTTGCTGAGCTTGGCGCGGTTGTTGTTGTAATTGGCCACCACGCGCTTGCACGCTTCGAGCGCCGCATCGGTCGGCGACGCGCCGCGCCGCATCATCTCAACCACCGTGTGCGCGCCGTTGATCTTGATGCATTCCTCGCCGCGACCCGTAGAACCCGCCGCGCCGACTTCGTTATCAACGAACAGCCCTGAGCCGATGAGCGGCGAATCACCGACGCGGCCCGGAATCTTCCACGCCAGTCCGCTGGTTGTCGTTACTCCTGAAATGTCGCCGCGCTCGTTGACGGCGATGCAGTTGATCGTCCCCGTAGGCGGGTGCGCGATGAATTCTTGCGCGCGCGCCAGCACTTCGGCCCTGTCCCAATCACCGTTGTAGATCAAGCTCTGCGGCTGGCCATCGGGCGCGGCCAGTCCCGGCCCCCACGAGTCTTTATCGCTCATCGTCTCTTTCCACTTCAGCCAGATCGCGCGCGACTCTTCGGTCAGCAAGTCCATCGGCTTAAAGCCATGCGCCAGCGCGAATCGCAACGCGCCTTCGCCGACCAGCAACAGGTGGTCTGTGCGTTCGAGCACGAGCTTGGCGACCTGCGAAGGGTTCTTGATGTTGCGCAGCGAAGCGACCGCGCCCGCCCGATGCGTCGGCCCGTGCATCACGCTCGAATCCAGCTCGACGACGCCTTCCTCATTCGGCAAGCCGCCATAGCCGACGCTCTGATCTTTGGGATCGTCTTCGACGATGTTGACGCCCGCAACAACGGCGTCGAGCGTGTCGCTTCCGGCGCGGATCATCTCCATCGCCTTGGCCGTAGCGCGCAAGCCATTCGCGCTCGAAACAACGAGCGGGCGCGAGCCGCCTTGCGTGGCGAACGCGGGCAGCGATGTCTCATTCATCATGCCAGCGGCAAGGCCGGCGACGGCGCTCGTGCGAACAAAGTTGCGGCGCGTGATTCTGGTTTTCATTGTAACTCTCCTGATTGATGTGAAGCTCGCAAGCGGCTGTTCGTATCCGGGCCACTGATCCCGGAATCGGGTTCCATCGGTTCAAGGTTGAAGGAGGATTCTATTCCCTTCTCGGCGGGATTGTAAACTTAGTTGCTTCAGCGCAGGACGCCTTTGATGAGCGGCGGCGCTTCGACTTGTTCCGCGCCGATCTGATAAGCCTGCAAGATGAGCGCGCTGGCTTCGTCTACCAGCACCGCGTCGTTGTAATGCAGCGTCCCTAGCGGCGCGTCTTCGTCCACACGTTCGCCGATGCGTGCCGTGATTGTCAGCCCGACGCCCGGATCAATCTTTGAGTCGAGCCGCAGACGACCTGCGCCGAGCAGCATTGAGGCGCGACCGATAGCTTCGGTGTCAATCGCTTGAACATAGCCGGTGCGTCGGGCTTTCACAACGCGCTGATGCCGCGCCGTCGGCAACAAGGTGTAATCATCCAACGTGCGCGGCTCGCCCGACTGCGCCGTGATGATCTCGCGCATCTTCTCAAGCGCCGCGCCCGACGCGATCAGCTCATCATAGCGCGCACGGCCTTCATTAACGTCAGAGGCGGCGCGACCGAGCACTAACATCTCAGCCGACAGCTCGCGGCAGAGCGCGATGAAATCTTCCGGGCCATTGCCGCGCAACGCCTCGAAGGCTTCGATGACTTCAAGGGCGTTGCCGACCGCGCGACCGAGTGGCTGATTCATATCTGTAAGCAGGGCTACACAATCTTTCCCTAGCCCGCGCGCTACTTGAATCATCAAGCCGGCAAGCTCGCGCGCTTCGGCTTCGTTCTTCATAAATGCGCCATTGCCGACTTTGACATCGAGCACGAGGGCCGTTATGCCTTCGGCCATCTTCTTACTCATAATCGAAGCGGCCATCAGCGGGCGACACGGCACGGTAGCGGTCACGTCACGCAACGCGTAAAGCTTGCGGTCGGCGGGCGCAATCTCTACGGTCTGGCCGATCAACGCAACGCCGATGCGTTCAAGCATTGGGCGAAACTCGGTGAGCGACAGGTTGGTGCGAAAGCCGGGAATGGATTCGAGCTTATCGAGTGTGCCGCCGGAATGAGCGAGCGCGCGGCCCGAGATCATCGGCACGATGACGCCCGCCGATGCGACGACCGGCGCGATGACCAGCGATGTCTTGTCACCGACGCCGCCCGTCGAATGCTTATCCACGCGCGGGCGGCCCAGGTCCGAGAGGTCAACGACCTCGCCTGAATAGAGCATCTCTTCGGTGAGCGCGATGGCTTCGGCGTCCGTCATGCCGCGCAGGAAGATGGCCATCAGCAAGGCCGAGGCTTGATAATCGGCAACCTCGCCTGCCGTGTAGCCTTGAACGATGAAGCGAATCTCGTCACGCGTCAGCGCCTTGCCGTCGCGCTTCTTTTCAATGATGTCTACCGCTCGCATAATGAAGAACAGAATCCACGAAGGACACGAAAAACACAAAGGAAAAAGGGAATCAGCCGAATCACATCACGAATCGTTTCCAGAGCAACCGTCCAACAGAACCAAAGTTGATAAGCAGTCCAACTTTGAAGTCAGTCGCCTTCAAGTAATTCAAGACCTGTGCCTCCTCTTTTCCTGAGAGTCTATCCAATGCTTTCAGCTCGACAATGATCTGGTCAAAGCATATCAGGTCGGCAGTGTATGTTTTGTTGAGCAGATGGCTCTTATATTGAATTTGTAGCGGCTTCTGTCTCACGAAAGGCACATGGCGGATCGCAAGCTCAATCTCCAACGCTTCTTGATAAACGGCTTCAAGGAATCCGGGGCCAAGCTCTCGATGAACCTCTATTGCCGCGCCAACAATCGCATAGACTTCATCGCCTAGAACCAGAGCCGTCATCTTTTATTTAGTGTCCTTCGTGTCCTTCGTGGATAATAAGACTATAGCGTGCGCGGCCATCGCTTCGCCGCGTCCGATGGCATCGAGTCCTTCATTCGTCTTCGCCTTCACGCTGACGGCATCAACCTGCACTTCCAACACTGAGGCCAGTTGCTCACGCATCGCCTGAATGTAAGGCTTGAGCTTGGGCTGTTCGGTAATCACGGTCGCATCAACGTTGGCGACGCGATAGCCTTTTTCGCCGATCAGCTTGACGGCGTGGCGCAGGAAGTCGAGGCTCGACGCGCCGCGCCACCGAGGATCCGTGTCAGGGAAATGCGTGCCGATGTCGCCGAGCGCCGCCGCGCCCAGCAATGCATCGCACACCGCGTGCGACAGCACGTCTGAATCCGAATGACCGAGCAGCCCTTTCATAAACGGCACGCGGACGCCTGCGAGCAGCAGCTTGCGCCCGTCAACCAGCCGGTGAATGTCATAGCCTGTGCCGATTCGATATGCTTCGTTCATTACCCCTCACTTAATTGAAGAACTCTTCCTGAATGGCTTCCGCGATTCGCAGATCGAGCGGTCGCGTGATCTTGATATTGAGGGGCGAGCCTTCGATGACGGCAACACGATGACCGGCGCGCTCGACCAGTTGCGAATCATCCGTAGCGGTGTAGCCTTCGGCGTAAGCGCGGTCGTAAGCTTCCTTGATAATCTCGTAACGAAAAGCCTGCGGTGTCTGTGCGTGATAGATGCGTTTACGGTCGAGCGTCCGCTGCACGCGCCCGCGATGGACTTGCTTGATGGTGTCAGTCGCCGCCAGCGCCATCAGCGCCGCGCCGGTCGCCTCGGCCCGCTCGATCACGAGTCGAATCTCTTCAGGCCGCACGAATGGACGCACGGCGTCGTGAACGGCGACGACGCCGGCAGTCTGCGGCTGAATGACTTGCAAGCCGCGATAGACGGAATCCTGCCGCTCGGCTCCGCCGCCGACGACGCGGGCGATCTTCTTCAGGTTATGGCGCGAGATTAAAGCGAGCACGTCGCTGGTGAGGTTCGGTTGCAGGACGAGAATCACTTGATGCACGGCGTCACACGCCTCGAAGCGGCGCAAGGTGTGCACAAGCAGCGGCACGCCGGCCAGCTCAAGCATCTGCTTGGCGCGGTCAATGTGCATACGCGAGCCGATGCCGGCAGCGGGAATGACAGCGATGTTCAGCTTGCGCTCACTCACTGCGTCGCCGTTGTCGTGTGGCGCGGGCCGGGGGCCGGACGCCCGTCCTCGTTGAAGCGGCCAAAGATCATCTTACCTGCCGTCGTCTGCAATACGCTGGTCACTGACACGTCGATGTTCTTGCCGATCATTCGCCGCGCATTATCGACGACGACCATCGTGCCGTCATCAAGATAAGCGACGCCCTGGTTGTACTCTTTGCCTTCCTTGAGCACGAAGACGCGCATGATCTCGCCGGGCAGCACGACGGGCTTGAGGGCGTTGGCCAACTCGTTGATGTTGAGCACGGCGACGCCGCGAAGCTGGGCGACTTTATTGAGGTTGAAATCGTTGGTGACGATCTTGCCTTCGATCTGCTTGGCCAGCTCGATCAGCTTATGATCGACCTCGCGCACGTCGGGAAAGTCGGCTTCACTGATGAGTATCTCGTAGCTGCCTTTCTTTTTCTGAAGGCGCTGGAGGATGTCGAGGCCGCGCCGCCCGCGATTGCGTTTGATCGAGTCGGCGCTGTCGGCAATCTGTTGCAGCTCGCGCAGAACGAATTGCGGGATGACGAGGATGCCGGCCAGGAAGCCGGTCTCGGCAATGTCGGCGACCCGGCCATCAATGATGACCGAGGTATCGAGTATAAGCGAGTGTGCCTTGCTGGTTCCCTTCTCTACGAAGATGCCTCCGAGCGCGGAAAGATCGAGATAATCTCCTTTGACTGCGCCTACCATTAAACCAACATATCCCATCAGGAGCGTCAGCGTGAGTGTGAGAAAAGATTTGAACGACGACGAAAGGCCCTCGGCCTGCTGCGCCGAGATGATCCAGGCGATTAAAGTGGCCGCGAGAATGCCGATGATCGAGCCGACCGCCGCGCCGATCAAGGTCTTCAGCGATGCTTTGCGAATGCGGATTTCAAAGAATATGATGCAAACCGCTAACGCACCGCCTACTGTCGCCGAAAGCCACGCCTTACCGTCTATTGGCCTGAGAAAGTAACCTGCACTCACGAGCGCTGCGAAAAAGACGAAACGAATGAGACTAATATCGAATCGCATAATACCCCCGTTCGTCTTATCTACCGCCCGAGCCGTTCCTGCTGACGACGCTGCGAATAGTTAAGCCAGGTTGTGAAAGATCAATCGCGGGTTGGCCGCGATGCCGACCGGCGGACGTATGCACCTCGACGCGCAGAAGGACCAGGATGAACCGAACGAATAAAGCGACCTGAACACCTGCGTTTGAAGGTAGCCTGAAAGCGTTAGCAGCAAGAACCGTTTCAGGCAGCGGCGCGAGCCTGCCGGTTTATGCAAAGGTGATCCGGTCAAGTCCGCAATCCGTGCTGTCGCCAGTCGAACCAGGGCCGCGCCCCGGCTGCCGACATTATAGCTGAAGTCTATAAATATGCTACCGAAAACAGGAGTCAGAAGTCAGTAATCAGTGGCCAGTTATTGGTTGTTCATTCGGCCAAGCTCCGTTAGGAGCGCGATGTTTATAGTTACCGATGCAATAGATGATGCAAGCTCCGTCAGGAGCGTGATGTCAACATTGCGCCCCTACGGGGCTTCGTCCTTTCTATCAGCCATAACTATAAACAGGTCGTCCCTATGGGACTCATGATTATCTCCGGCTACTGACCACTGGCCACTCTTACAGGATTCGTCACGTAGCAACTGACAAAATTCGTAAGCCAGTGATAGGTTGGCGATGCGGGTTGGTCAAAAATCAGGCATTTACGGCTACCCGCACGGGGCAATCGCCGTGGCACGGGCATTGCCAATGTGAACGGCGTAGCTTTAAGAAGTTAAGCGGTGGTCGAGGCAACGGGGGCTGCGTCGGCCACCGCAAACTAAACAAAGCGACAGACAGACAACACAATAAGCTGAAGGGGATGAGGCAACGGGGGCTGCGTCATCCCCTTTGGTGTTTTCCGCTACAATCAAAACAAGGCGTCGAGCGCGTCGCCCACGTCGCGCACGCCGATCACTTCGATGCCATCGTCGTATTCAAGCCCGGTGAGATTGCCCTGCGGGATGAGGCAGCGGCGAAAGCCCATCGCATAGGCTTCGCGGACGCGAACAGATGCCTGGCTCGTCGCGCGCACTTCGCCGGCCAGTCCGACTTCGCCGAAGACGGCAGTGCGTTCTTCGATTGGCACGTTGCGAAAGCTCGACGCGATGGCCGCGACAATGCCTAAGTCTGCCGCCGGCTCATCAATCGTCATTCCGCCGGCGACGTTGACGAAAACATCATCGGCAAGCACGTGCATCCCTAGGCGCTTTTCCATCATCGCCATCAGCAGGGCGACGCGGTTAGAGTCAACGCCCTGCGTCATTCGCCGCGCCGTGCCGTACTTGTTCGTTGTCACCAGCGCCTGCACCTCGACGAGCATTGGGCGCGTGCCTTCTATACAGGCGGTCACGACCGAACCCGACACGCCAACAGGCCGCTCGCTCAAGAACAGCCCCGAAGGATTCGTCACCGGCACGAGGCCGCGCCCGGTCATCTCGAAGACGCCGATCTCATTGGCCGCGCCGAAGCGGTTCTTGACCGCGCGGATGATGCGGTGATTGTGATGGCGCTCGCCTTCAAAATAGAGCACCGTGTCAACGATATGTTCGAGCGCTTTGGGGCCGGCAATCATCCCTTCTTTGGTGACGTGGCCAATCAGGAAGACCGGCACGCCTCGATTCTTGGCGAGCATCAAGAACTGCCCGGCGACCTCGCGGACTTGCGACACCGATCCCGGCGCGCTTTCGAGCTTGGCTGAAAAGACGGTCTGCACAGAGTCCACGACAACGGCCTGCGGGTCCAGCGCGTCAATCTCGGCGAAGATGCGTTCGAGGTTGGTTTCGGGCAGCAGGTAAAGCCCCTGCGGGTTGATGCCGAGGCGCTCGCCGCGCAGCTTGATCTGACGCTCGCTCTCTTCGCCTGAAATGTAGAGGACGCGACCGTAGGCGTGCGAAAGCTTGTCGGACACTTCGAGCAGCAACGTAGATTTGCCGATGCCCGGATCGCCGCCGATCAAAATGAGTGAGCCGGGAACGATGCCGCCGCCGAGCACGCGGTCGAATTCGTTGATGCCGGAAGATTGGCGCGCGTCGTTCTGGCTTTCGATCTCTTGATAGGCAAGCGGCGTGACTTCGCGCATACGAAAGAGGCCGCCGCGCGGCGACGCACCGGGACTGGTGCCGCTCTGTTTTTCCTCAACCAGCGAATTCCACTCGCCGCATTCGGGGCATTTGCCGAGCCAGCGCGGTTGCTGCGCGCCACAGTTCTGGCAGACATAAACGACTCTCGGCCCTTTGAGCTTTGCCATGCTTCCTTCTGCGTTCTTCAGAATGTGTGGGGTCTCTGAAGCTAGTATGCGCGATGGAATGCGAGACAGGCAAGCATTCGCTCATTCGCTCACCTGAAGAAATGGTTCGTGCCGACGACCATATTCTTCAGCAGCCAGTGCGGCAGCGAGTTGGCAATCAAGGCGCTGGCCAGCGTGTGTGTGACGGCGTTAGCAAAAAGGTTCGGGCGACGCGCGTAAGCCTGCGCCCAGATGTAACCGGCCAGCGCGCAGGCTACAGTCAACATCGGGTTGGGAAGGTGCAGGAACGCAAAGAGCATAGCCGTGACGAAAATGATGCGCTGCCCTTCGCCCAGCACAACGCGCAGGCGGCGATAGACGAAGGCGAAGAGCATATACTGTTGCAGCAAAGCCCAGAGCGGCACGCTGGCCAGCATGCCATAAAATCTCCCGCCCAGGCGCAGCGAATGCGCGGCCACTCCGATCACCAGAACCACGGCGACAAAGGGCGCGAGCCGCGCGCTAATCCATCCAAGCGTCGGCAGGAAGTTATCAAATCGAAACCCAAGCTCGCGCGCCGACGCCCTGTCGCGCAGATGTGTCACCGCAAGCAGGATAATGATGAGAATCGCCAGCCCTGCGTAAGCCATACGCGCGTTTGGAATCAGCGGCACGAGCCACATAATCAGTTCCATGCAGAACAGCAAACAGCCGATTTCAAGCAGCGCCGTGCGGCGGCTGAGTGGCGGTGTGGACGACTGAGCGGACATTGTGGCGGAAAGTTGAGCGGCGTTCCCCGTAGCCATTGCTTGATCCCTTGCCCTCTGAATCTATTCGGCGTTCAACCGTTTAATTATAACTCGTTGCGCCCCGGCCAAAGCAAATCGCGGCCTTTTTAGCGACTTATTGCGCAAGGACGGCGTCGTCTTTCATTCACCAAGAGGTGTCCCAACTGCTCAGACCAATCTAGCCTTTTTGGACGGCGCGGGTCTAGTATCGCGGGAAACAGCGATGCTATAATTCATAGGGATGACTGCACCAATCAGAAGGAAACCTAACATAATGAGAATCTCAAGACTGACCAGAATGGTAGCGGCTCTGGCGCTTGCCCTCGTCTGCGCGCATGCAGCGTCGGCACAGGAACAGAGTACGCCGGTTGACATCACACACTACAAAATCAACGCCGAGTTGTTGCCCGATTCGCATTCGCTGAAAGCGACCGCCACCGTGACGATGAAAACCCTCAAGCAGACTCAATCGGTCGTGCTTGAGATGAACGGCTCGCTGACGGTCACGGCGGTCAGAGCGGCGGACGGCAAGACGGCGCTGCAATTCATTCAAGACAAGGTCAACGAGCTGAACGTCAAGGTGAACCTCGGCAAGCTCTATGAGGCCAATTCCGAAATCGTTCTGACCTTCGATTATTCGGGGCCGCTGGCGACGCCCGAAGGCGGGCCGCTGCCTGACACACGGCTGGCCTATGTCGGGCCGGAGCAAGCCTACCTCTTCTACGCGTCGCGCTGGTTCCCTTTTCACGGCTACGCCTCAGACCGCGCGACCTCTGACATCAGCATCACCGTCCCGAAGGGCTGGACAGTCGCCGGGCACAGCTCTAACCCGGTGAGTTCAACGACCGGCAAGGATGGCCGCCCGACCTTCACCTTCGTCGAGACGCAACCGACGCTGCCCGGCTCGTTCGCTGCCGGCCAGTTCATCACGCGGACGATCAACTCCGGCGGCTTGCAGATTGACGTGTTCGCGCTGCCCGGCAGCGAAGCCCGCGCGCAAGAGTTCGGCCAGGAGACCGCGCAGATTCTCCAGTTCTACAACACGCGCTTCGGCTCTTATGCCTACGGCACGCGCTACGTCGTCGCGCAGGTTGACGATGAGACGCTCGATGCTTACAGCGGTGCGGGCATCACCTTCCTGCCGCATAAGACGCTGACTTCAGAAAAGCCATTGCCGGTTGACCAGTTGGCGCGCGAAGTCGCGTATCAGTGGTGGGGGCAGGCGGTCGGCTTAAAGAATTTCGACGACGCGTGGCTGTCGCAAGGGCTGGCGCAGTATTCATCGTTGCTCTACCGCGAGTCGCAGCAGAGTCCCGCCGAATTCCGCGAATCGCTCAGCGAGATGATTGAGCTGGCGCTGGCTTACGAGCAGGAATCTTCCATCGCGCGCGCGCCGGCGCAGCTCAATGACCAGTCGCCCGCCTATAAGTCTGTGGTCTTTTACAAGGGCGCGTACGTCTACCATATGCTTCGCGGCACGATTGGCGACGACAAGTTTTTCGATCTAGTCAAAAACTTCTACTCGACCTACAAGGGCCAGAGCGCCAACGTCGATGATTTCGAGAAGCTAGCCGACAGGGTATCGGGGCAGAAGCTGCGCGGCTTCTTTGGCCTGTGGGTAGACTCGACCGGCGTGCCGGAGTTCAAGACCGAGTACACCATCCTGCGCACCAAGGAAGGCAAGTTCCGCGTGCGCGGCGCGGTGCGGCAGAATATGGATTCATTTCGCGGGCCGGTGACGGTGGCAGTCGAAGCCGAGGGCGGGCGCGAGGCTAAAGAGACGCTCGATATGCGCGGCACGTCGGCGGATTTCGACGTAGCGACCGACGCCAAGCCTGTAGAGGTCGTGGTGGACCCGGAGAATCGCTACTTGCGCACGTCGGACGCATTGAAGACGGCGGTCGTTGTGCGGCGCGGCATCCAGTCGTCGCAGCGCGAAGAGTACGCCGAGGCCGAAGAACAGTTCCGTCAGGCCATCAAGCTCAACCCGCGCTCGTCGCTGGCGTGGTACAACCTCGGCTTGCTTTATATGGAGCAGCGCAACTGGCAGAAGTCGCGCGATGCCTTCACGCAGGCGCTCGACGGCGACCTTGACCCGTCGTGGATTGAGGTCTGGTCGTACATCAAGCGCGGCAACACCTATGACGCCGACGATAACCGCGAGCGCGCCGTCGCCGAATACGACAAGGCGATCTCGAATGGCAACGATTACAACGGCGCGCAAAAAGCGGCTGAGCGATACAAAGGCCAACCTTACAAGAAAGAGCGCACGTCGCAGGCGTCCAATCAGTAGCGTATCGTGAACAGGCTCGAACCCTGTTCGGCCTGACGAGAAGTTCGAGCGAACGGCTACAAACGCCACGCGGGTAATCTGCCCCGCGTGGCGTTTACTTTTAAGGTTGGACTATAATTTCAACGTGGATGCTTGCATCGCCCGGCTGTTATCGAGGAATTGGAGGAGTGAAGAGGATGCAAGCAAAGAAGAAGGTTGTCGCACTGATTGAAACCGCCGCCGGCAACGTGGATGCCGCCTATCAACGAGCCATTCTTTCGCGCTATGCCGCGCTTCATCAGATAGAAGTAGACACGACTTATGGCGAGCGCGCGCCGCTGGCCGGCGCTGCCGCTGCGCCGGAGCATCGGAATCTGCTGAATGATATCAAGAGCGGCGGCGGCGGCCATTTGTTGATCCTGTCCGATGTGCGCCACGCCGTCCCTGAAGAAATTCTCACGGCGGCTGGCGAGGCCGGCGTCGAAGTGAAATTCGTTGACGTGCATCAGGATCGTGGCCTTTCACAAGTCCGTTAAAGTCACGCTCTCACTGCAAACACGCGAGTCAGCCGCATCGTTGACACACTAACCGCGCTGATGATGCTCACCGCCCCCCCTGCAAACGAGATTGCCAACCGAGAGCCGATCAAATAAAAACTCCTGAGAGCTTGACTGTCAGATCTCGTCTCTCAGGAGGACATTCTTCATGTCTTGGTTCGATTTATACTTCCTC
>JBJMGV010000130.1:0-22308 GCA_045807725.1 Blastocatellia bacterium
GCATGACACAGACCGAGATTGCGGCGCACCTTTCGTTGCCGCTCGGCACGGTCAAGACTCGCACGCGGCTGGCAATGATGAAGCTGCGCGACGCGCTCAAGCCCATTGTGGAGAGGCCGCTATGAGTTCCCGCGCCGCCACCGACCCGATGATAGATCGCGCCGCGCTCTATGCGCTCGGCACGTTGACGCAGAACGAAGCGCGGGCGTTTGAAGACCACCTGACCAGCGGCTGCGACGACTGCGCCGCCGAGTTGCGCGCTGCCGAGCAGGTGACGTGCAGCCTCGGCTTTCTTGAAGCAGAAAGCGAGCCGCCGCCGCGCGTCTTTGAGCGGATTGTGGGATTCGTTACACACGAGCCGTCGCTCGATCCGGTCACGCATCACGCTCACGGCGAGCTGACAACGGTGCGCAAAGATGAAGGCCAGTGGTTTGAATCATCGCCCGGCGTGATGGTGAAGCGGCTGTTCGAGAATCCTGAGACGGGAACGTTTACGACGCTCGTGCGTATGCTGCCGGGTGCGGTCGGCACGCTGCACCGCCACCCAGGAATCGAAGAATGCATCATCCTCGAAGGCGATTTTCACATCGCCGGCAGCCGGCTGGGGCCGGGCGATTATCACGTCGCCGGCGCGGCCAGCCTTCACGACAAGCCTTACAGCATCGGCGGCGCGCTGCTGTTAATCATCGGCCCGCCTTACGAACGCCTCTAGTCGCACTTCCCCAAGACAATGAAAAAGCCTGCGCGTTGGTTTATGATTTGAGCGCGAGGTGAAGCGATGGAACACAAGCTTATCATTACACTGCCTGACGAAGTCTATCAGCCGCTCGTCGAAGCGGCGCTCGAAGAGGGTCGCACGCCCGAAGAGTTGGCCGCCGAACGGCTCAGCCGCACTCTACCGACGCCGCCCCCACAGCCGCCGAATGGCGAAAAGAAAGCCAGCATCAGAGACTTCTTTGGCAGCGTCAGCCTCGGCCACCCAACGGGCGCGGACAACGAGAGCATTGATCGAGACTTGGCGCGCGAATACGCAGCAACGCACGAGGAAACAGATTGATGCTGGTGGACACTTCCGGCCTGTTGTGCCTGTTACATCAAGACGAGCCGCAACACCCCGAAGCGGTTCGTCTATACAATGATGCGTTCCGGCATCTCACACACAACTATGTTCTAGCCGAGTTCGTTCCGCTGGCTCAAGTCCGTGGCCTGCCGCGCTCACAAGTATTGGCATACAGCCTGAGAGCCTTGACCGCCGGAGACATTGAATTGGTTTGGGTTGATGAAGCCCTGCACCGAGAGGCCGTGGAGCTTCTCCTGGCGCGGGCAGATAAGACCTATTCGCTTTGTGACGCCGTCAGCTTCGTGCTGATGCGCGAGCGCGGCATCCTTGAAGCCCTTACCACCGACCGGCACTTCGAGCAGGAAGGCTTCGTTCGCTTGCTGAAGCCTTAAGCGCGGCGCGCGTCGGGCGCGTCTTTGTATGGGCAGTGGCGGCAGCCCGAGTCGCAGCAATAACCGCGCTTCAAATGATAGAGCGCCGTGAAGACGATCAGGCCGCCTTCGCGGTAATAGTCCTCGCCTTCGACCAGCCGCGCCGGCTTCTCATTCTTCACTGCATTCTCCTCGTTCATACGCGAATCAAAAGACCGGCTCGGCAAGCCGAGCGAGCATCAGCGCCGACGCCTGTTCGACATCCTGATGCAGCGAATTGCCGTGCGCGTCCATCGTCACGATGGCCGGGAAGTCGTTGACGCGCAGGTGCCACATCGCCTCCGGTATGCCGAACTCCAAAAGGTTCACGTCAAGCACGTCTTCGATGCAGCGCGCGTAGACCTGCGCCGCGCCGCCGATGGCGTTTAGGTAGACCGCGCCGGCTTCACTCATCGCTTCAAGCGTGCGCTTGCCCATACCGCCTTTGCCGATGACGGCGCGCACGCCATAGCGGCGGATGATGTCGCCCTGATAAGGCTCTTCGCGGATGCTGGTGGTCGGGCCGGCGGCGGTGATTTTGTAATGGCCATTATTTTTCATCACCACAGGGCCGCAGTGGTAGAGCACCGATCCCGCGAGATCGACCGGCGGCGCGTGCTTCATCAGGTGCGAATGCACGGCGTCGCGTCCCGTGTACATCTCGCCGGAGATTAAGACGACATCGCCGACCTTCAACTCGCGCACGTCGGCTTCGCTGAGCGGCGCGCGCAGCCTCTGTTCGTTGCCTGTCAGATGGAAGCCTTCGCCGGTAGCCATCGCGCGGGCCGGCTGCTCATCTTTATAAAGCCAGCGTTTGATCTCACCAGTGCGCGCGTCAATCACAACGCCGTGACGGCGGAAGGCCCAGCAGTCGTAAGCGACCGAGACAAAGAAGCTGGCCGGCAGCCGGTTGAGCGCGCCGACCTTGCAGCCGATCAGCGTCACGCCGCCGCCGAAGCCCATCGTGCCGATGTTCAACGTGTTTGCGGCATTCATTACATAATCTTCGAGCGCCGCCAGTCGCTCGTCAGGGTTGGTGTCGTCGAGCGTGCGGAAGAGTTGCTCTTTCGCGTGCTGATAACCGGACGTGCGGTCGCCGCCGACCGAAACGCCAATCGCGCCGGCGCTGCACCCTTGCCCCTGCGCCTGCCACACGGCGTGCAGGATGCATTTGCGGACGCCGTCGAGGTCGCGCCCGGCGCGGCCCAGATGCGGCAACTCGGTGGGCAGCGAATACTGAATGTTCTTGTTTTCGCAGCCGCCGCCTTTGAGCAACAAGCGGACTTCGATCTCGTCCGTATTTTCCCACTGGTCGAAGTGCAGCACCGGCGTGCCGGGTCCGAGGTTGTCGCCCGAGTTCGCGCCGGTGATCGAATCGACAGAGTTGGGCCGCAGCTTGCCAAGCCGCGTCGCTTCAGCGATGGCTTCACGAATCTCCTGCTTCATCACCAACTGATTCGCGCCGATGGGCGTCGTGATCTCGAAGGTCGGCATTCCCGTATCCTGACAGATCGGCGCTTCGCTGTCGCAAGCCATATCGATGTTGTTGGCGATGACCGAAAGCGCCGTGCCGGCGCTGGTCGCGGGGTTTTCCGTCTCAAGCGCGCGCGTCATCGCGCGGCGCACGTCGGGCGGCAGGTTGGTTGACGTTTCGGTGATGAGTTTGATGATGCTCTCTTTGAATGATTGCATAGCGTCCTCTCAAAGCAACCACAGATGAACACCGATGGAAGGAAGAAGGATGGCACACGCTTCGGTTTTCTATCGATGTTTATCTGTGTTCATCTGTGGTTTCATTTCTCCAGTGCTTTGCGGGCAAGAAAAAGGGGAGCCACGCAGGCCCCCCTCGTTGTTGTCTGTTCGCTCGCGTTCGATTAGACGAGGAACAGGGTCAGGAACGTGAAGAGCACGAGCGTTTCGATGAGCGCGAGGCCCAGCAGCAGCATCGTGAAGATGCGCCCGCCCGCGCCGGGATTGCGCGCCGTGCCTTCGCAAGCGCCGGCAATCGCGCGGCCATCGCCGAGCGCGCCGCCGAACGCCGCGATGCCGACCGCGAACGGCGCGAGTTTCCTCAGGTCCAGCGTGCCACCAGTTGCGCCCGCTGCGTTGCCGGTCTGCGCCATCGCCGTGCCGACAACCAGCAAGGTCATCAGCGCCGAGATCACAAACAGTCTGAAACGAATCATCGCTATCCTCCAACGACTCAGGTGAGCCGCAGTGCAGTGAACCACGCGCATCAGCCGATTGTAGCAAACATCACACTAAATATAAACGGCGTATAAAACGGGTGTTTGCCGCCGCCTGCCCTGCGCGAGCGATTCAGGTTGTCAGCCGAAGAAGATCGTGACGGCGCAGCCCGCTGATAATTTCCACGCGCCCGGTATACGCTTGCCCTCCCTAATCGGCAAGGCTCCAGCAGCGACGTGCGTTGCGCTTATGAGCAGCCCCGACAATCTTCCATTTTCAAGCAGCTATGATAACCCAGGCGATTTTGGATTGCCGATTTTAGATTGAGGAACCAGCCGCTGATTGTGCGACCTGTTTTGCTAATCCAAAATCCAAAATCGAATTAGTGCGCTTCGGCCAAGCGTTCGCCTTCGCGCCCGTGATCTTCGGTATCGTGTTCTTCGTGCGGCACGGTCTCCGACAAATAGACCATCGAGAGCATAATGAAGATGAACGTCTGCACGAAAGCAACGAAGACGCCGAGCACAATCGTGAAGATCGGCACGAACGGCGCGATCAGTCCTAAAAACGCTTCGCCGATCTTCTGGTCAGCGAACATATTGACGAACAAGCGCAGCGACAGCGTGACCGGGCGGACACTGTTAGAGACCAGTTCGACGATGAAGATCATCCACCCCATCGCGTAAAGCGTCGCGCCGGTGAGGCCGCCGGTGAAGTGCTTCAGATAACGAATGCCCTGCTGCCGGAAGCCCATCCCGATGTAATAGATGAACGAGGTGATGCCGAGCGCGCCCGTCACGTTGATGTTTTCGGTCGGCGCGCCGATGCCGGGTATCTGGCCCATCAGGTTGCCGATCAGAATGAAGACCGCGAAGCCGCCGATGACCGGCAGGTAACGCTGCCCGTACGGGCCGATGACTTGATTGAGCAGGCCGCGAAGCTGCTCAACGATGACTTCGAGCAACTGTTGACCTTTGGATGGACGGTCTACGGAAAGCTTGCGGCGCAGCACCAGCACCAGCACGATGCCGATGATGAAAGCGAGCACGGCCCAGATGACGTGTTCAGGAATGACCGGCTCACCAGCCGCAGGCGCGTGCCAGGTCTTGCCGAACAGGCCGTAGATCGTCGGCATAATCGCTTCTTCAATCTTCAGCACAGCCGGGCCGAGCAGGTGATTGACCTGTTCAGCAATCCACGGTTCAGCGTGATGGCCTGTGGCTTCGGTCGTCTGCTGCACGGCTTCGGTGGCGTGCTCGCCCGCTTCCGTAGCGGCCTCGCCCGTGGCCGTGTGTCCTTCCTGTAAGAGTGCCAGTAGCGCAGTCAGCATGTCTTTATGGTTCTCCGTTGCGTCGCGCAACCATCTTATAAGTCACATAGGCGGCTTCGATCATCACCGCCACCGCCGGCGCGAACAGCCCGGCCAGAATACCTACGGCGTCAAAGTAGCCTGTGCGGTTCGCCGCCCATCCGAGCGTCGCAATCAACAGCCAGCGCACGATGAACTTCATCGATGTGCCCGGCGGCGCGTGCGCGCTGCCCGTGTCGAGTATGGCCCGTAGCGACGAATGCAGCCATCGGTAGTTTAACAACGCCAGCCCGCCGCCCAAAATCAGGCCCAGAATGAACGGCAGCTCGGCGAAGACAGCAGCGACGAGAACGGCGACGGCAAGCACGCCGAGGATGTTGCGCCAGACGCGGCGCTCGACTGCTTGCGACGCAGTTAGCGCGTCGGCGTAGTCTTCGCTCACAGGGTTGTCGGCCTCGTCCGCGTCGCGCGTCTGCGCGTCGTCGCCGTCCTGCTGCTCTCGGTCGCCTGTTTCGCGCATTGTCAAAGCTGAAGATTCTAGCAGCGCCTTTCGAGTCTTGTCCAGCGCGGCTTATGGCTGTTTTTCGGGCTTTTTATCGTCTTGCGGCTTGCTCAAGTCGTAATCGCTGTTAATCTGGACTTTCTTATAATCGCCGTAGCGCGTAATCATATTGCGGCTGAATTTGGCGACGAGAAAGATGCGCGCCGCGAGGTTGGCTTCGGCGTATGAAGGCATCCAGACTTCGCCGCCGACTTTCTCCTGTTCCATCACGACTGCCGATTGTGATGACAGCGAGGCCAGCAGCCCGCCGCCGATCTTAAACGCATCGCTCAATCGCGCTTCCAGCCGCACGATCTGCTGCGCGGCTTCGTCCACCCATATCGTGCCGATGAGCTTGCTGACCAGCGCCTCGTTGCGGTTGCGCGTCTTGACGTTCTTCTTCGGCTCGAAATCGAAAGCGATGACTTCGTGACCGCGAAACATCTCGCGCCGCATCGAAGTCACTTCGCTCAATCGGAGAAAGCTCAAGATGGTAACGCGGCCATTGTCGTCCTCATCGTCGTCATCCGTCTTGCCGCGCTGCTCGCGTTCTTCTTCGCGCTCCTTGCGTTTCTCTCTGGCCTTCAGCGCATCTTCGGCGAACTTCTGCACGCGGCGATCTATCTTCTCCTGCTCGTCTTTGGAGAGCGGCTGACCGTTACGGCTGACGAGCCGGCGGATGAAGCGGCCCGCCACCGGCGTCACTTCAAACAGGCGCGTCTCTTTCTCTTTGATGCGACCCTTGTCGTCCACTTCGCGCTCGGTCTGGTATTCGCGGCAAGTATATTTTTCGCGCAGCCCTTCGATCTGTTCCTGGTTGGCGGCGATGGCCTTCATCAGCGTCTCAAGGTCAGGGAGCGGGCGCGCGCCTTCCATCTGCGGATAACGGAAGGCGGCCAGTTCAACGGCGTTGTGAGTAACGCGGTCTATCGTGATCGTCGCTTCGTTTGCGCCGCGTTTGATGCGAATCGTGAACGGCTCCATCACGCCGTCAACAGCGCGGTAATCGCTGAAGAAGACTTCTTCCAGCCCGTCGCCGGTGTCGCGTTCCTGTTTAACGATGAGGAAGGTTGCGGCGTCGAAGAAGCCCCGCGCGACGGCATTCTCTTTGACAAACTCGATGCGGTACACGTCGCGGCCATCGAGCGTCGTCTTCACCGGCGGCTGCGGCGTGATGCGATAGCGCGACAGGTCTTGCAAACGCGAGTTGGCGATGACGGCTTCGAGGCGGAGCCGTTTAGCTTCGTCGCCAAGCAGCGTTCGCAAGCCGCGCGCGTCGAGCCGCCACGCTGATTTGCCATTGAAACATTCTGATGATTTCCACTCGCCCGCTTCAATGTCAACGCGCAGGCTTTCGGGCGCAGACGCTTGATACGTGAAGCGGCCCGTCGCGCCGTCCGCCGTCTTCACGCTGCCTGTAGCAAACGTACTTTTGACGCGCTTCGCCGCACTGCCGCCGACGGCTTTCCTGTATCGCTCGATGATCTTGCCCGCCGACAACTCGGCAGCCTGCGCGCTGATGGCCAGCGCCAGCGCACAGAGTAACAGCAGATAACCCGCACGTCGTTTCATACAATCCTCAATTGCGAAGTTTAGATTGCACAGGCCAACCTTCGCCAGATGAACGCAGCGGCAAGCCAAGGCTTGCGGTGGCGCTTGCCGGCGCTCGTGCCGACGCGTTACCATCGCTCGTTCACGATCATCTTAAAATCACTCGTACCGCTCTTGAACCGCTATGGACCAAAGCAAAGAGATCGAAGTCACGCGCACCTATTTGCAACTCACCGACGCCGGCGAACTCAACGCGGCGCACTCCGGCGATGACCGCGCCGAGACCGTTCAAGTCCACAACTGCCCGGCCTCGTTTTATCGCTATCTCTACGCTGAAGTGGGACGGCCCTATCACTGGACAGACCGTCTGCCGTGGACGGATGCGGAAATTCGCGCGCATCTGGGACGGCCTGAGATCACGCTCTGGCTGATGGTTGTCGGAGGAGCGCCGGCAGGATATTTCGAGTTGGAGCGCCACGCGGACGGCTCGACCGAGATTGCTTACTTCGGATTGCTGCAAGAATTCCTTGGCCGTGGCCTCGGCAAGCATCTGCTGACAGAAGCCGTGACGCGCGCCTGGCAAGGAGGCGCGAATCGCGTGTGGCTTCACACCTGTACGCTCGACGACCCGGCGGCGCTGCCCAATTACCTGAAGCGCGGATTCAAGCCGTTCAAAGAAGAGACCTACGCCACCACCGTCTCAGCCGAAGAAGAACGAGCCGGCAAGTGGCGCAAAGCACCGTAGAGCTTATCGGCACGCCCTCCCTTCACCGGCTCATCATCGGCTCGTCATCAACTTGTCATCGGCTTAATTGGGGCACGATCTCGCGCCCGTAGACCGCCACCGTCTCTTCTTCATCGCCGCTCATCAAGTAGATGTTGAACTGCGTGACGCCGATCTCCTGCAACTCGCGCAAGCGGCGGACGTGTTCTTCAGCCGGGCCGACGATGCAGAAACGATCAACGATTTCGTCCGTGACAAACTCAGCATTTGAGCTGCCGACTTCGGCGTGATGCAGATAGTTGTAGCCCTTGCGGTCGCGTATGTAAGCGGTCAAGCCTTCGGGCAACTCTGCCGGCTCGTAGCGCGACACCAGATCAACGACGTGATTCGACACCAGCGCCGGGAACCAGCGCACTTGATCGCGCGCTTTCGTTAAATCATCCGACACCCAGACCGGCGCGGCGCTCATCACGCGAATCTGTGAGAAGTCGCGGCCCGCCTCTTCCGCGCCTTCGCGCACAAAGCCGAGACACCACTTAATCAACTCAGGGTCAGCGAACTGTAAGATCACGCCGTCGCCGATGCGACCGGCGCAGCGCAGCGCCTTCGGCCCATAAGCGGCGACCCACACCGGCGGCACGCCCGCATCCGCCCACGTCATCTGAATCTCGCGGCCTTCGTATTCGATCTCCTTGCCGGCGCACAAGTCACGCACGACCTGCACGGTCTCGGCCAACCGCTCAAGCGTCGTCGGCTTCTTGCCCATCACGCGGCGCGAGCTGTCGCCGCGACCGATCCCCAAGTCCATGCGCCCGCCCGATATGCGATTGAGCGTTGCCAGCAAGCTTGCCGTTACGGTCGCATCGCGCACCGCAGGGTTGGTGACACAGGTTCCCATATGCATGCGCTCGGTGTTGATGGCAACGAGCGTCATCAGCGGATAAGCGTCTTGCCACAAGATGTGCGAGTCGAAGAACCAGCTATAGGTGAAGCCCGCCGCTTCGGCTTGCTGTGCGAGCGAGACGATGCGGGCGTGCGGCATGTCGGATTTGAACGTGATGGCGAATTCCATATACCAGGGGCCGGGGGCCGGGGGCCAGGGGCCGGGGTAGAGGCAGCGTCAATCATCGGTCTCTTCAATCGCGAATGATTGAAGAAACGGATGGCTGTTCGCTAAGCTCTGGCCCCCGGCCCCCGGCCCCTGGCCCCTGACTACTCTCCTTTCATTCGCTGACCAGCGGACCGTAGCTTTCGGGGCGGCGGTCGCGGAAGAATTGCCAGATGTTGCGCACCTCGCGTATCTCGTCGAGGTTCAAGTCGGCGACGACCAGTTCGTCGTTATCACGCGACGCCTGCGCGATGATCTTGCCGCGCGGGTTGCAAAAGTAACTCTTGCCATAAAACTCGCCGATGTCCCAAGGCTGCTCGTGGCCGACGCGATTGATCGCGCCGACGAAATAGCCATTAGCAACCGCGTGCGCCGGCTGCTCAAGCTCCCACAGGTACTCGGATAACCCGGCTACGGTTGCCGACGGGTTGAAGACGATCTCCGCGCCGTTCAAGCCCAACGCTCGCGCGCCTTCGGGAAAGTGGCGGTCGTAACAGATGTAGACGCCTATGCGCGCAAACGCGGTCTCGAAGGTCGGGTAGCCGAGATTGCCGGGCTTGAAATAGAACTTCTCCCAGAAGCCCGGCGCGGTGTGCGGAATGTGATTCTTACGATACTTGCCGAGATACTTGCCGTCCGCATCAATCACCGCCGCCGTGTTGTAGTAGACGCCGGTAATCTCTTCTTCATAGATCGGCACGACGATGACCATGCCATATTGCTTAGCGGCTTCCTGCATCAGCCGCACGGTCGGCCCATCGGGGATGCGCTCGACCGACTCGTACCAGTGCGTGTTCTGCTCGGCGCAGAAGTAAGGCGTCGTGAAGACCTCTTGCATACAGATGATCTTGACGCCCTGGCGGGCCGCTTCTTCGATAAACCGCAAGTTGGTTTCGATGTTCGCCTGCTTGATCTTCTCAATCGGCTGATCGACAGGGCAGGCATTCTTCGCTTGAATCAATCCGCATCGCACAATTCGTGGCATAACTCCTCCAGAGCAGGGACTAGAGGCTAGAGACTAGAGACTAATTTGGAAAGCCAGCCTCTAGCCTCTAGTCTCCAGCCTCTAGAATCTCACTTCCAACTCGACCCAGACCGATTGCGGCAGGCCGTTCTGCGTAGCCGGCTCGAAGCGGTATTGCAGGGCGGCTTCGACGGCGCGCTGGTCGAGGCCATAGCCGAGCCGGCGAATGACGTAAGCGCGCGCCGGTCGCCCGTCGGCGGCGACCAGCAATCGCAAGCCGACCGCGCCACGCGCTTTGGCGCGCAACGCTTTTTCAGTCGGCGCGGCGGCGACCTGCTGACGGATGCGGGCCGGCTGCGTCACGCTCGAATAACGCAACGGCTCAGCGATGACGCCGGTGGCGCGGCGCGGGCGCGACGGTGCGCCGTGCTCGGTCGTGCGCAAGCTGGTGAGCGCATTCTGCACCGTCTGCCGATAAGCCTCGCGCCAGATATCAGGCAATCGCAACGCATCAATGGTCGCAGCCGTAGCTCGCAACGCCTCTTCGGCGTCCGGCTCACCGATTTCGCCGAGCGCCCACGCGGCGTCAAAGCGCGGGTCGAAGTTCGCGTCGCCCATCATCTGCACGAGTTCGTCTACCGCCGTTTCGTCCTGCATCAAGCCGAGCGCGATAACCGCCGATGAGCGCACGGTTGTGTCTGTATCATCGAGCAGGTCGGCGATGGACTGAAGCGATTTGCGGCTGCCGATCATACCGAGCGCGAAGACGGCGGCGGCGCGTGTGTCGGCGTCTTTGTCGGTGAGCAATCGCGTCAAGGCATCGACCGCCGCCGGGTTGGCAATCTGGCCGAGCGCGAAGGCGGCGGCTTCACGCACGCCGGCGTCTTTGTCCTTGAGCGCATCGATGAGCGGACGCACGGCGCTGCGCGCTCGCAGCGCGCCGAGTTGATTGGCCGTCTCGCGCCGCGTTGACGCGCTGCTGTCTTTCAGCCCGGCGACTACGCGTTCGTAGGCCGGCTCGGCTTGCGTGACGGCCTGCGCAGCCATCGCGTCAAAGGCCGGCGTGACGCCCAGCGCGAGAACGAATGCGGCAACGAATAGCTTTTGAAAAATATGGATACCCATTTGCCAGGTCACAAAATCAAACGAGAATAGAAGTATTAAATCACATCCCAGATGACGTTTTGAAATGATCAGCTCCGTAGGAGCGCGATGTTTATAGAATAGTATACGCGAATAAAACCAAGCTCCGTAGGAGCGCGATGTCAATATTGCGCTCCTACGGAGCTTGATTAAGTTGGTCACTCATAGGTCTATAAACATAGCGTGCCTACGGCACTCATTGCCAATCGCGCTCTAAAATTCCTGTGTCTGCGCTTGCGCAGCTTGAGCCGGCGCGGTCGCTTTCATCAGCGCGAGATAAGTCACGCCGGCAACGATGAAGCCGACAAACCAGGCATAATCGTAGAGCGGCCTCAGAGCCGGAATCAATGCCTGCCCGTCGCCAAGTATCGGCGCGCCGCCCCACGCCAGCGCGCAACCCAGCAAAGTCGCCACGACCGCGCGCCAGTTCCACCCGCCCGCATAGGTGTACGCGCCTTTGACTTTGTAGAGGTCGGGCAAGATCAGTTGCTTGCGGCGCACCAGCCAGTAATCCGCAATCAACACGCCGGCAATAGAGCCGAGGCCGCCCGAATAGCCGAGCAGCCAGTTGAAGATGTAACCCGATGGGTCGGCCAGCAACCGCCACGGCTGCATCGCCATACCGATCAAGCCGGTGATCAGCGCGCCCACGCGAAACGAGATTCGCTTCGGGAAGGCGTTAGCGAAATCGTTGGCGGGCGAGACTACGTTGGCAGCGATGTTGACCGACAGCGTGGCGATGACGACGGTGAACATCGAGACGATGATGATAATGGGATTATGAAATTCGCCGACCAGCAGCACCGGGTCCCATATGACTTTGCCAAAGATGATCGTCGTCGCCGACGTGATGATGACGCCCATCGCCGCAAAGACGGTCATCGTGGTGGGCAGCGCGACGACCTGGCCGACCATCTGCTCGCGCTGGCTGCGCCCGAAGCGCGTGAAGTCGGGCATGTTCAAAGAGAGCGTCGCCCAAAAGCCGATCATCGCCGTCAGCGACGGCACAAAGACTTTGAAGAACTGAGCGAAGTTTGTGAACTTGCCCGGCTCGGCCAGCACCGCGCCAAGCCCTTGAGCACGCCACAGCGCCCAAGCCATCAACGCCAGCGCCATCACCAGCACGAACGGCGCGGCCCAGTTCTCGACGCGCCTCAACAAGTCCATGCCGCGCCAGACGATGTAGACGTTGAACGTCCAGAAGATCAAAAACGAAATGTGCTCGGTCGGCGTGTAGCCGGCGATAATGCCCGGCCATTGAATCTTGTCGCCCAGCAGCGTGTGCCAGTTCGGGATGAATGATTGCAGCAGCACGTTGATGGCTTGCCCGCCGATCCAGGCTTGAATGCCGAACCAGCCGCAAGCCACCAGCGCCCGCATCAACGCCGGCAGGTTCGATCCCAGCGTGCCATAGCTGGCGCGCGCGAAGACCGGAAACGGAATGCCGTACTTCGTGCCCGGATGCGAATTCAGCAGGATGGGAATCAGTACGATGGTGTTGCCGAGCAGGATGGTGACGAGCGCCTGCCACCAGTTCATCCCCGCGCCGATCAAACCCGACGCCAGCATGTAAGTCGGGATACAATGCGCCATGCTGACCCACAGCGCGGCGTAGTTATAGGTCGTCCAGTTGCGACGCGCGATGGGCACAGGCGCAAGGTCGTCGTTCCACAAGGGACTGGCCGACACGTCTTCGCCGAGTTCAACGAAATCGCTATTGTCGCTTGCTGCGGGGTTGGTCTGCGCGGCCACGTGCGGTCCCTCCGGCGCGAGATGGTAACAAAGCCTATGGGCAAACACAACAGGCCCGCTGCACTGGCCGCATTTCTCATGTGGTTTACCGACCGGCGCGGCTCGTCTATAATTCCCCTTCACCCATCAGTGGAATGACACCCCTTAGCGGAGATCAACTCATGCGAAAATACCTAACGCTATTCTTATCCCTGGCGCTGCTCGTGGGCGCGTTGCCGGCGCTGGCGCAGGAACCCGCAGCGGACACCAACGCGCAGATTCGCAAAGAAGCCAACGAGCATTCGCAAATCATGCGGACGATGCATTTCTTCACCGACGTGTACGGCCCGCGCCTGACCGGCTCGCCCAATCACAAGGCCGCCGCCGAATGGGCGGTCAAGCAGTTGACGGCCTGGGGGCTGAGCAACGCGCACCTTGAGCCTTGGGACTTCGGCCACCCCGGCTGGCTCAACGAACGACTGACCGCGCACATTATCTCGCCCGCCAAAGACCCGCTGGTCTGCGAAGTGCTGGGCTGGACGCCGAGCACGAATGGCACAGTGACGGCACAGGCTGTTCAGATGATCCTGCCCGACAAGCCGACGCAAGATGAGTTCACCGCTTATCTCGCCACGCAACGCGACAAGGTCAAAGGTAAGATCGTGCTGGCCGGCAAACATCAGTTCGTCAAAGTAACGATTGAGTCGTCGCCGAAACGAATGGATGACAAGGCCGCTAAGGAGCGTTACAGCCCGGACAACCCGAACGCCAATCAATTCGCGCGCCAGCAACCGCCGACGCCCGACCCGACTAAGCTGATGGCGCGGCAGATGGACGAGCAGCTCGACCGCTTCTTAATCGAAAGCGGCGCGCTCATCCGCGTGAATGATGCGGGTATGGATCACGGCGAGATTCGCGCCTTCAACAACCGCACCTTCGACGTGACGAAAGCGTTGCCCACGGTCGTGATGCGTAATGAAGATTACGGACGCATCTCGCGCATCCTCGCCGATGGCACGCCGGTCGAGCTGGAGTTCAACATCGTCAATCGCGTCTACCCCGAAGGCAAGACTTCTTACAATGTCGTCGCCGAGCTGCCGGGCACGGATAAAAAAGATGAAGTGGTGATGCTCGGCGGCCACCTCGATTCGTGGCACGCGGCGACCGGCGCGACCGACAACGCCATCGGCTGCGCAACGATGATGGAAGCGCTGCGCGTTCTTAAAGCTATCGGCGTCAAGCCGCGCCGCACCATCCGCGTCGCCTTGTGGGGCGGCGAAGAGCAAGGCTTGCTCGGCTCGCAGGCTTACGTCAAAAAACACTTCGGCTCGTTCGAGAACCCGAAGCCGGAATTCAATAAGCTGGTCGCTTACTTCAACATCGATTCGGGCACGGGCCGAGCGCGCGGCGCGGGCGTCTTCGGCCCGCCCGAAGCGGCGACCGTTATGCGCGAAGCCCTCGCGCCATTCGCCGACCTCGGCGTGGCCGGGGCCATTGCCTCGAAGAGCCGCGCGCTCGGCGGTTCGGACAACACCTCATTCAGTCAAGCGGGATTGCCCGGCATAGGCATGGGGCAAGACCCGATTGAATACTTCCTGGTGACGTGGCACACCAACCTCGACACCTACGAGCGGATTATCGAAGATGACGCGAAAACGTCGGCGACGGTGATCGCAGCGGCGGTCTATCAACTGGCGATGCGTGACGAGATGCTGCCGCGCTTCACCAAAGAGACGATGCCGGATTTGCCGAAGCCGCCCGCCGCGCAACCCGCGCAGCCAGCGGCGACGCCCCGTCCCACTACATCATCGAAACAGTGATGTAGTTCGCCGACGCAATAAGCTTCTCAACAAACATCAAGCCCGTGGCCTTGCAATCTTCATATCGCAAGGCTACAGGCTTGATGTGTTGTGATGGGTTCAGCGCCGCTCACACTTTGGCGAGCGTCAGACCTTGCTGGTCTTGATACTTGCCGCCGCGATCACTGTAAGTAGTCTCGCATTCCTCATCGGATTCAAAGAAGAGGATTTGAATGAAGCCTTCTTCGGCATAAAGCCGCACCGGCAGGTTGGCCGCGTTATACAACTCGACGACGAGCCGCCCACACCACGCCGCCTCCAAAGGGGTTGTATTCGCCATCAGACCGCAGCGCGCATACGTGCTTTTTCCGATGGCCAAAGCGGTGACGTTACGCGGCATTTGGAAGCGTTCGATGGTGACGCCGAGCGCGTAAGAATGCGGCGGCAGCAGCCAGTAATCGGAGCCATCCGCCGAACGCCGCAGCGGCACGTCGAGCAGGCTGTTCGGGTCAAAGTTTTTCGGATCAATCTCGGTTCCAGTCACCGGCGAGAAGACTTTGAACTCGTCGCGCGCCAGCCGGCAATCGTAGCCATAACTCGACAGGCCGCAACTGATGATGCGGCGGTCGTCCACAGCGCGCACAAGTTTTTCCTCAAACGGCTCGATCAATCCTTGCTCGTGACACATTCGCTTGATCCACGCGTCCGACTTGATTGACATTTCACCTCCGCAACGGTCTCTTTTGCAGGCGAAAATGTAGCCGCCCGGCGAACCGAAAGTCAAACCGCCGACCCCTGCCAATGCTTTGCGCGCGCAACTGTTTTCGCTAAGATGCTGGCATGAACGAAGGCACGTTTGCCAGCGTTGGCGAGTTGCTCGAACGTCGCGTTGAACAGTACCGGGACAAGCCTTTTCTCTTCGTTGAAAGCGATGGGCGCGCGTTCACCTACGCCGAGTTTGACCGCGAAGTGAACCGCGCCGCATTGCTGCTCGCCTCGCTTGGCGTAGGCCGTGGCGACCGCGTCAGCCTCTATCTCACCAACAGCGCCGAATACCTGATCGCCTATTTCGCCTGCTTCGAGCTAGGCGCGTGGGCCGGCCCGGTCAACGCGCTGCTCAAGCCGCAGGAGATCGAGTTCATCGTTTCAAACACTGAAGCATTGGCCGTCATCACACAGCCCGACCTTTACAGCAACCTCGTCGCCGTGCGCGACCACCTGCCGTCGGTGCGTCACGTAGTGGGGGTCGGGGACTGGCGAGTCATTGACGATAACGAGCAGATTTCAGACAGCGCACCGATAACCATGCGAGCGGCATCGGAAGCAATCACAGACAACCAACCGGCCCCCGGCCCCCGGCCCCCGGCCCCTGATGACGAAGCGATCATCATCTACACGTCGGGCACGACGGGTAAGCCTAAAGGCGTCTTGCTCACGCACGGCAACCTGCTCACGAATGCCAGAGAGATTGCCGAGTGGTTGCGGCTCGGCGAAGATGACCGCTCGCTGATGATTATGCCGTTGTTTCATGTCAATGCGCTGATGACGACCGGACTGGCGGCGCTGTGGGCGGGCGGCAGCATCGTGCTCGCGCCGCGCTTCAGCGCCTCGCGCCACTGGCAGACGGTCAGTGATTACGGCGTGACCTACTTCGGCTCGGTGGCGACGATGTTGTCGCGGTTGAATCACACCTACCCGCAAGGCGTGCCCGATGACCTGGACACCAGCCGTTTGCGATTCGCGCTGTGCGGCTCCGCGCCAGTGCCGGTCGAAGTGATGAAGACCTACGAGGCGCTGTTTCGCTGCCCGGTCATCGAAGGCTACGGGCTGTCGGAATCGACCTGCCGCTCGACCTTCAACCCGGTTGACGGACGGCGCAAGGTCGGCTCGGTCGGCTTACCCATCGGCAACGAGATGAGCGTGGTTGACGACAACGACCAGCCGCTCGCCCCGTTTCAGGTCGGCGAGATCGTTCTGCGCGGCGCGAACATGCTGAAAGGTTACTACAAGAACGAAGCGGCGACGGGCGAGGCGTTCCGTTCGGGCTGGTTCCACACAGGTGATCTAGGCTACAAAGACGACGAGGGCTTTTATTACATCGTGGATCGCAAAAGCGATATGATCATACGCGGCGGCGAGAACATCTACCCGCGCGAAATCGATGAAGTGCTATACGAGCACCCGAAGGTGAAAGACGCGGCGACGGTCGGCGTGGCCGATGAAACGTATGGCGAAGAGGTGAAATCGTTCGTCGTGCTGCGCGACGGCGAGCGCGCCACCGAAGAGGAGATCATCGCGCACTGCCGCGCCCGGCTCGCCGATTACAAGTGCCCGAAGACCATCGCGTTTGTAGATGATATTCCGAAAGGCCCGACCGGAAAGTTATTGAAGCGGGAGTTGGCGAAGCAGTAACTTTTTCGCAGAAGCGGACGGAATAAGGTTGTGCAGAACTAAACGACCATGAAGTGGGCGAGCCAGAAGCCGATCCCCAGAGAGGCGAATACTTGCAGACCGCAGACAACGGCTTCGCTGACGCGGAGCGTGCGCGTGCCGATCAGTTGCGGGTAGCGCTGTTCGATCCAGAAGATCGACGCAACGATCCAGCGCGACGTGATGTACCAGATGATGACGCCGGTGACTAAGCCGACAAGTCCCGCGATGACGACCAACGGGCACGCTCCTTTGCCTTATGCGTAATCGGCAATCCCGATTCGGCTTGCAAGGGCAGCCGCAAACGCGGCGGCGTTCAGTTCATCGAACAAGCGCCCGGTCCGCGCGGATCGCCGCACGAGCCGCACGGGCCGACCGGCACAGTTGCCCGCGCCGCCGACTGATCTTTGACGCTCGTGGCAAAGACTGAGAGCTGCTTTTCGAGCCGCTGGCTCGCGCACGATGGGCATTCAACCTGCGTCGAAGCCTTGACGATGGCTTCAAATCGATGATCGCACTTCTTACAAACATACTCGAAGATCGGCATAGCTGTTGATTCCTCCGAACGTGTTTATACTAGCATTGCCTGTTGCCGCGAGCCACCTCTTGTGAGCGTCGCGCGCGGCAGAGTACACTTTCCAGTGAGCGCCCATCACGCGCCGCGTGGTTTAGAAAGCATGACATTCAACCTCAAGCCGTTCTCCATCGGTCGCATCTTCGGCATCCCGATTCGCGCGCACTATTCGTGGCTGCCGGTCATTCCGCTCTACGTCTGGGCGATTGCCGATAGCTTGCTGCCGCGCCAAGCGCCGGGCCTGCGCCCCATTGAGTACTGGTCGCTCGGATTGTTGACGACGCTGCTGCTGTTCGCTTCGGTGCTGGCGCACGAGCTGGCGCACGCGCTGATGGCGCGTGCAGAGGGATTGGGCACGGGCGAGATCACGCTTTATATGTTCGGCGGCCTGGCGTCGCTCAATGGCCAGCCGGCGCAACCCAGTTCGGAATTCAAGATTGCCATCGTCGGCCCGGCGGCCAGCTTCTTTATCGCCATCATCTCATTCCTGATCGTTGACCTGTTCATAAAGGGCACGCCGCACCGCGCCATCGGCCAGGTCTTCCGCCACCTCGGACTGGTCAACCTGTTTTTGGCCGGCTTCAACATCCTGCCGGGCCTGCCGCTCGACGGCGGGCGCGTTTTCCGCGCGCTGATGTGGAAGCTGAACAAAAACTTTCGCGCCGCCACTCAGATGGCTGTGCGCTCAGGCTTGATGATCGCGCTGGCGCTGGTGATCTATGGAATTGTAGCCTTCCTTACTGTGGCCGATTATGGCATCACCGGGCTGTGGTCGCTGGCTGTCGGGCTGATGATCGCGCTGATGCTGGGAACGACCGAAGGGCGCAACTTCGGCCCCTGGCGGGTGCGGCGCGGAACCGTCGAAGACGTGATGAACCGCGATGTCGTGCAAGTGCCGCCGACTATGAAAGTCTCGGACTTCATCAACAAAGTGTTAAGTAACAATCATCACACGAGCTTTCCGGTGGTTGATAATCGGCGGCTGCACGGGTTGCTACTGCTCGACGAGTTGCGGCGCGTGCCCGAAGATCAATGGTCGCAATTGCTCACGCGCGACGTGATGCGCCCGGTCAACGATGCCATGTTCATCAATGTCTCGACGCCGCTCGCGCAGGCGCAGTCGGTGTTAAAGACGAATGGACTGGGCCGCGCCATAGTCCTTGATGCCAACGGCTTCATCGTCGGTTATGTGAGCCTTAATGACCTGGCGACGACGCGGTGACACGTCACTTCTTCTCTACTTTTTCTCTACTGGGCGGTTGCGTTTGAGGTAGGCGTTCAATCCCGCGAATAATGAGGCCGCGATGCGGTCGCGGAATGGTGAGGTCTGTAGCAGCGCGTCGTCCTTGGGGTTCGAGAGGAACGACACTTCGGCGAGCACGCTCGGCATACTCGCGCCCAGCAAGACGACAAAGGCCGCGTGCTTGACGCCGCGATTCGACGCCGTGCGTGGCGACGCCGCGCCGATGCCGCGCACCAGTCCCGATTGAATGTAACGCGCCAGCTCGCGCGATTCGGCGACGCGGTTGCCGACCGTGACGCTGGCAACGACCGGCTTCTCTTTATCCGCTGTCTTCTCAGCCGCGACGCGGGCGTTCTCACGCGCGGCGGTGTCGGCGTCTTCTTGCGGCGCGCGATCCGGGCTAAGGAAATAGGTCTCGACGCCCGACGCGGCGCGTGAAGGGCTGGCATTGGCGTGGACCGATATGAACAGGTCAGCGCGGCGCGAGTTCGCAATAGCCGTGCGTTCTTCGAGCGCGACGAAGCGGTCGCCGTCACGTGTCAGAATCACTTCGATGTCCGGGTACTTGTGCTTGATGTAAGCGCGCAGTTTGAACGCCACGTCGAGCACGAGGTCTTTTTCGCGCATCCCGCTTGGGCTGATCGTGCCGGTGTCGTGGCCGCCGTGACCCGGATCGATGACGATGCGCTTGATGGGCGCTTCGGCCTGCTTCTCGTCCACCTTCGCGTTCAAGCCTTGCGCCGCCGCCTGCGCGTCAGCCGCCTTGCGCGGCTCGATTGAACTCATCGGCAGAATCGGCTCGGTAATCTCCGGCAGACTGAATATCGTGGTGCGATCCGTTGCGCGCGGACGCGGTCGAGCTTCAGCCGCATCGCGTGTTTCGGCTCGTGCAGCGGCGCTATTGGCTACGTCTCTTTCGTTCGCCGGATGCCGCGCCGCATCCACATCGCGTTGCGCGCCGTGAGCCTCCGCTTTCGCCAGCGTGCCGGGCGCGTGCAGGTCGATGATGATGCGGTCAGGTTGCGACAACTGGAAGGCCGAGTAATCGGCGAGCGCGCCGACTTCGATATCAACCTGAACGGTCGCTCCCGCAGGATTAGGCGACGTTGCCGCGCTGGCCGCGCCGCTCTCGGCGACCCTGATGCGTTTGAGCAAAGACGATTCACCAACAATAAACCGCCGGCCATAGAGCGACGACGCGACGAGCGCATTGGTCAACCTGATAGTCAGGTGATTGCCGGCGCGCGCTGCCGTATAGCGCGCTTCGTCCGACAGATCAATAACGACGCGTGTGTAATCCGGGCCACTAAAGCTGCGAACGTTGACCAGTCGCGGCGGCCCGGTCATCTCATCCGTGTCGGCGCGGCGCTCTGTAGCGACCATTACATCAACCGGGCGGCGGGCCAATTGCGCCTCGAAGCGGGCGAGCACGGCGCGGGCTTCGCGCGCCAGAATCGAATCGGGAAAGAAGCGAATCAACTCGCGGTAAGCGATGGCCGCGCCGTCGAGGTCTTGCAGATTCTCTTCGTAAATCTGCGCGATCTGAACGAGCGCCTGGCCGGCGAAGGCGCTGTGCGCGTGCTCGTTGACGAGTTCGAGATAAGTCTTGATGGCCTGTTGATAGAGCGCCGCGTTGCCGGTAGCGTCGGCCATCTCGCGCTGCAACTCGGCGCGCTCGGCGAGCGCGCGGGCCGAGTAAGAATCGTCGGCGTTGAGCCGCAGGACTTGCGCGTAAGCATCAAGCGCGCGGCGGTAATCAGTGAGGCCGCGCGCTTCGAGCGGGCGCTCGTGCAGGGCGCGGCTCAACTGGTCGGCGTAATCGAACAGGCTCTCGGCCAGTGAGCCGGTCTTGCGCGTGTAGTGATCGGAATTAGCTGCGTTGAGGATGGGCCGCGCCGTCAGGCAGAAGACGACCGCGCAGATAGCGGCATCGGCAATCAGCTTGTTTCGCCCTCGCCTGAACATACGGGTAGAGGATACAGGATACAGGATTCAGGATACAGGAGACTCGCGCGCCGAAATTCATTTGATTCAGCGGCAGCCTTCCGTGCCAGATGCCCCGCCTGAATCCTGAATCCTGTATCCTGAATCCTAATAGTTATTCGACAGTCGCCCGCCGGCAAAGGTTTCGACAGCCGGCGCGACCGGCCCGGCGGTGGCGGCTTTGGCGCGCTGGCTGCGGCCTTTCACGCGGTCATAGCGGGCCGAGATGTTTTTGACATAGGCTTGCGTCTCGCGGTAACGCGGCACGCGGTAGCCCGAATTGACTACGGCATTCTCGCCGGCGTTGTAACCCGCGAGCACAAGGTTAATGTCGCCGTTGAACTGGTCGAGCAGGAAGCGCAAGTATCGCGCGCCGCCTTCGATATTCTGCTGCGGGTCATAGATGTTGGTGACACCGAAACGACGCGCCGTGCCCGGCATTAGCTGCATCAATCCGGTCGCGCCTTTGTACGAGACGGCCCGCGAGTTGAACCCCGATTCGTGCCGCATCACGGCGACAAGTAAGTTCGGATCAATGCCATTGTGCGCGGCAGACTGCTTGATGTATTCGTCGTACTTCGGATTGCCGGTCGTTTCGATGATCTGCTCGACTGCGCCGGCCTGCCCGGTCGTCGCGCCGGACGGCATCACGATGGGCTGCGTTACGACCATTGCCGGCGTCGGCTTAGCTGTCGCGGGCGCTGTGACCGGCGCTTTCGTCGCGGCGGCCTTCGTGTCGAGCGTTGGCTTGACGGCTTCCTTGATTAAGACCAGCGACGGCGTGCGCGTTTCAGGCTGCGCCACGCCTGCCGTATCGGCGTCCGCCGCAAGCCGCGCTTCCTGTGCGCGCGCTGTAGCGTTAAGAACTCCCGATGCGCAAATCAGCATCAGGATGGCAAGAAATTTCATGCGCCATCTCGCTAAGGGGTCGGGGCATCGCGTGATTGTCGCGGGGGCATTCGGCTAACACTAGGAACACGGCCAGTTTAGTTCTGCGACTATGGCAAGTCAATAATAACTGTTGGCCGCGATCACAAGGCAGGCATCTCGGCCAACACCGGAAGGCTGATTTCGATGAGCAGGCCGCCGCCCGCGCGGCAGGAAGGGAGCGGCGGGCGGTGTTCCTCGCGGTGGGTCACTTCGTTGACGAAGAATTGCGCCAGCAACACCAGCGCCGAAGCCAGCCAGAACCACGCCAGGATTTTAAGGAAGAGGCTTCGCATTGAAGATCACTTACGCTCTGGGCGGGCATAAATGTAACCTACGCCACGAATCGTCTTGATGCGCTCGATGCCGTCGCGGCTGTGGCCGAGCTTCTTGCGCAGGTTGCTGACGTGCGTGTCGATGCTGCGGTCGTAGGGCGTCAGCTCACGACCGAGTATGGCCTTGACCAATTCTTCGCGGGTGACGATGCGGCCAGCCGAGCGCATCAAGGCTTCGAGCAGGTCGAACTCGACGCCGGTGAGCGCCAGCAGCTCGCCTTCGCGCGCGGCGACGCGCGTTGCCTTGTCCAGTTCGATGTCGCCGATCACCAGGCGTTCGGCGGCTGCC
>JBJMGV010000131.1:0-23041 GCA_045807725.1 Blastocatellia bacterium
CTGGATTTGTTGATAAACGGCTTCCCAAGGTGGCAAATCGTGCGGCAGCATGCGCCAGGGAGCACCGGTGCGAACAAGCCAGCGCAAGGCGTTGAAGACTTCACGTAAGCGATGTTGGCGTTGTGGAGCGTCTTCATTCATCAAGGTCAAATAGGGAGCGACGAACGTCCATTCGTCATCACTCACATCGCTGGGATATGGTTTTCGGCTCATTCGCTGAGATTACCATACCCAAAAGTTCATAACAGGCTCTAGGCAGAGGCTGGAGACTAGAGGCTAGAGGCTAGCTGAATAATCTCTGACTAGTCTCCAGCCCCTAGCCTCTAGCCCCTGCTTATGCCTGCCAGCCGTAGCGACCTATAAGTTTGACGAACATGCATTGGCCGTGATTTTCGCGGACGACGCCGCTTTCGGTGCGGATGACGCGAACGAGCGTTTGCTGCTCGGTGTCGCCGATGGGGATCACCAACCGACCGCCGACGGCAAGCTGCTGGACGAGCGGCTCAGGAATCTCCGGGCCACCGGCGGCAACTAGTATGCCATCATAAGGCGCATGCTCGCTCCAGCCAATCGTGCCATCGAACCACTTAACGGTGGCGTTATAACAACCCAGTCGCCGTATGTTGGCTTGCGCCGTGCGCGCCAGTTCGCTCAACCGTTCAAGCGCGAAGACGCGCCCGGCCACAGCCGAAAGCACGGCGGTCTGGTAGCCTGACCCTGCGCCGATTTCAAGCACGGTCGAGTCGCGGTTGACTTCGAGCAACTCGGTCATCTGCGCAACCATAAAGGGCTGCGAGATGGTCTGCTCGTGGCCAATCGGCAGCGCGTGGTCGCCATACGCCTGAGACTCGAACGCTTCGGGGACGAACCAGTGGCGCGGAATCTCGACCATCGCTTTTAAGACGCGCTCGTCGCGTATGCCGCGACTGCGCAGCAACTCGACCATCTTCATTCGGTGAGAGGCGTAAAGGCTGGCGCTGTAAGCATCGTTACTCTGGCGGTTTGATCTCATTGCGGCAGGGTTCCCAGGACGGCTTCCCAGTTTCGTTCCTTGATCTGATCGAGGGCGCGATAATCGGTCATATCCGTACGCAGCGGCGTGATCGAGACTAGACGGTGGCGCAGCGCTTCGTAATCCGTGCCTTTCTCTTCATTCCACGTCATTGATTCTTCGCCGACCCAATAGTACTTGCGCTGGCGCGGGTCCGTCCCTTCGATGACGGTCGGGTGGATGATCTTTGTGCCTTGCCGGGTCAGGCGGACGCCTTGAATCGGGCCGGGCGGAACATTCACGTTCAAGACCGTGCCTTGCGGCAAGCCGTCGTTGAGCACGCGCTCGGCCAATTCGGCGGCAAACCGGGCGGCGTCAGTAAAATCAAACTCAACGCGCTGAACCAGACTGACGGCGATGCCGGGCAACCCATACATCGACGCTTCGAGCGCGCCGGCGACTGTGCCGGAGTAGCTGACATCATCGCCGAGATTGCCGCCGCGATTGATTCCCGAAAGCACCAGTTGGGGCGGGTCATCTTTGAGGATGTGATTCATCGCTAACGTCACGCAGTCGGTCGGCGTGCCATCGACGGCGTAGTGGTGCTCGTCAATCATCTCGATGCGCAGCGGACGCATCAGCGTCAGTGAATGCGACGCGGCACTCATCTCGTGCGCGGGCGCGACAACGACGACTTCGCCGAGCCGTTCCAGGGCTTCGGCCAGCGCGATGATGCCTTTTGAATGAATGCCATCATCATTGGTAACGAGTATCTTGGGCATAGTTGGAAACGTCGGAAACCGTTTATCGCTCCTTCATCTAAAGCGTCATTATACGTTCCGCATACTGGTCAGTCGAGCGCAAAACGATGGCGGCTTGTCGTTATCACGATTGTGCAGGGATTGTCGTGAAACAAAGGAAGGTTGTTAAGGCATCGGTCGCTTCACTCATTGAAGCGTGCAGGCCACACCAACGTGCAGGTTCCTTAACTTGTGGCCCTCGGGACGACTGGATTCGAACCAGCGACCTCTTCCACCCCAAGGAAGCGCGCTACCAGGCTGCGCCACGTCCCGTACTCTTGAGAGCAAGTTGTATTGATTATCAATGAAAGCAAGTTGCTGCGATGATCAAGGCTTGATGCTAGCATCGGCATTAAGCAATGTCAACAAATCCTCCAGATCGCGTTTGACGACGCGAAGGGCGCGGTGGACTTGTGGCGGCAGCTCTTTGCCGTGGGTCGCGGGTGGCGGGGCGAGGGCCTCCGGCTCAGTCGCTTCGGCCTGACGCGGAGCAGCCATCTCTTCGACGCTCGGCGTCGCCGGAGGGATATTGGCGGGGGAGGGAGTCATCGGCTCAGGCTCGGCGGCCAGCGCCTCTTTCGACGCGGGGCGCGTGCGGGTCGAGCCGCGCATCTCGTCGGCCAGTTTCTTCTTCGCGCCGGCGATGGTGAACTTCTCTTCGTAGAGCAGGTCGCGTATGCGCAGCACCATCTCAACGTCTTTGCGACGGTAGACGCGCTGGCCGGCACGGTTCTTCTGCGGCGCGAGCATGGGGAATTCCGTCTCCCAGTAGCGCAGAACGTGCGGCTGCACTTTGATCAGGTCGCAGACCTCGCCGATCTTGAAGAAGATCTTTTCAGGAATCCGTGAGAGCGTGCTCATGCTGTTAGTCCACACCTTTCAGCCAAGCGCTGTTTCGCTCGTCGCGTTGATGGTTGCGCGCTCAACCGCCGGCTTTAGACCGAGCGCATCGAGCGTGATGGTCGAAAAACGAGAGCGCGGCGTGCCGACAACTCGATGCGCTCGCCGGTGATCGGGTTGCGGCCCGGTCGCGGTTTGCGCGACACGACTTCGAGCGTGCCGAAACCAACGATGTGAATACTCTCGCCTTCGACCAGATGCCTCTTGATGAGGTCGAATAGCAGATCGACATAATGCGCCGCGTCGCGGTTCGTCATCCCGCCGTGGCGCTCATAAACCATGCGTGCCAGATCGGCCTTTGTCATGCCTTGCCCGTCCTTGCTCGATTGATCGAAGCACACGGCCAAGCCTCCACAAAGAAACCGGCGACTTCAGTGGGCGACTGCCCATTGCCCGCCTTATGTTATGCATTCACAATGCCAGTGTCAATTGAATTGATGGGAAAAGCTTCACGCTTGCAGCGAGTTACCCCGTGCCAGCCAATCCATTACGATAACTGTTGAGCCGCCGACACCTGAAGTTAATCCGCAGGCGAAGTGGCGCGAAACGAGCTATTGACAGGGGCCATCGCGGTCGTGGAATCGAAGCGAACGGCGACGCTGAACACATCGCTGAACCAGACGGCCTTGCGCTCGGCTGACCAGATTTCCAACTCGCATTCGCCGGCGGCCTTGACCGCGAATGAGACAGTATGGTCGCTCACACTGCAACGCACGTCGCTGACCGTCTGCCGGTGCGCGCGGTCGAGTCCGTCGGCAACTTGAAGAATAGCCGCCAGCTTTAGAACCGTCGTGCGGTCTGGGCGGTCGAGTGAGTAGTAATCTTCGTGTTCCTTCAGCGCGCGTGCGTCATTGTTCTTGGGCATCGAGCCTCGATGATAGCGAACGAGGGTCGCCATCATCGCAATCTCTGAGCCGGTGAAGCCCGGCATCTCGGCATTCTTGATTAAGTAGAGGCCGTGCTTGTGGTGGTTGTTGTGAGCGATGTGGTAGCCGAGGTCGTGCAGCAACGCCGCATAAAGCAGCAGCTTTCTATCTTCGTCACCCAGGCCGTGCAGCGCACGCGTGTCGTCGAAGATGCGCGCTGACAGGTGCGCGACCTGATGCGAATGCGGCGCGTCGTAGCCGTAGCGCCGCGCCACGGATAGCACCGAGCGCGTGCGAACGTCGAGCGTCGATTCATCAATCACATCCAGATTTTCGAGCGGCGTCACCATTGCCAGCGAAGCCGTCTGGGCGCGGCGATCACTCTTCTGCTGCGCGGCGCGATTGCGCAGGAAGTTGAGGAGGACGCCTTCTCTTAACGCCCAATCGCAACTCGCTATCTCGGTCGCACCGAGTTCGGTGAGGATCGTTTCAAGCAACAGCCCGCCCGCGACAATGATGTCGGCGCGTTCTCGTTCAATGCCGGGGACGTGACGGCGCTCGCGGTCGGTCATCTGCGCGAGCTGTCGGTTGAGCTTGCGAATCTGGTCAAGCGTCACCGTTTCGGTGAAGCCCTCGAATTCGCTTGCCGCTTCAAGCGTTGGTTCGGCGTCGGCTTGAATAATGGCGCTGACAAGGTTCTCGACCGTCCCGGCTGTGCCGACAACGAAATCGAAGCCGATTCGTTTGATCTCCCAGACGACGCGAGCCAGATCGGCCCGAAGGTCTGCTACCAGTCGCTCGCGCTCCTCGCGCGCAGGCGGGTCGGTGGCGATGAACTTCTCGGTGAGCCGCACCGCGCCGACGCGCATCGAATGCAGGTATTCCGGCTCGCCGCCGCGCGTCAGAATAAATTCGGTCGAGCCGCCGCCGACATCAACGATCAAGGCGCGGCGGTTATTAAAATCGGTGACTTCAGAGACTGCCAGCGCGATTAAGCGGGCCTCTTCGATGCCGGGCAGCAGATGCACGTCGAGGCCGACTTCCTGGCGCACGCGATTGATGAATTCGTCGGCGTTATACGATTCGCGCACGGCGGCTGTCGCCGTCGTGATGATCAAGTTCACCTTGTTGGCTTCGGCCATCTTCTTGAACCGCGCCAGCGTCGTGATCGCGCGGGCGATGGCTTCGGGCGCAAGCCGGTGCTCGCGCAAGGTGACAGAGCCGAGCCGGATCATCTCTTTTTCGCGGTCGATGATTTCGAGATGCTGGCCGCGCACGGCTTGCACGATCACCAGATGAATCGAGTTTGAGCCTATGTCTATTGCTGCAATCTTCATTCGGGTTTGATGCGCTATCGAGGGTTATGTGATTGCCGAATTATTCCTTTTCATCCAGGTGGAAGAGGTCGTGAACCAGACGCACGGCGCGGTCGGCATCACCCCGGCTGATAGCACAACTGATGCGTATGTCGGAAGTCGAAATCATCTTGATGTTGACGCCTTCACGTCCGAGTGCCCCAAACATCCGAGCCGCCACATCAGGTTGATCCATCAAGCTCGCGCCGACGACGCTCAGCTTCGCCACGTCGTCGTCAGCCATCACGCCTTCCGCGCCGATGCGCGAGCTAATCTCTTCGAGCGCTTCGCGCGCTGCCGCCAGATCGCCGCGCTTGACCGTAAAAGTAATGTCATTTACAGAACGCTCTTCGTGAAACGCCTGAATAATCATATCCACGTTGATGCGACGGTTGGCCAGCGCGCTGAAGACTTCGCCGGCGACGCCCGGCTTATCGGGAACTTTCAGAATCGCCAGCCGCGCCTGATCTTTATCGACAGTGACGCCGCTGACCGGGCGATAAATCTCCATCTCGTCTGCTCCTCTCAGAATCGTGCCGGTGTGATCGGGGTCAAAGGTATTGCGAACGCGCAGCGGCAAACGGTTCTTGCGCGCCAACTCGACGGCGCGCGGGTGCAAGACCTGTGCGCCGACGCGGGCCATCTCAAGCATCTCTTCGTAAGCGATCTCTTTCATCAGCCGCGCCGTCGGCACGATGTTCGGGTCCGCCGTGTAGACGCCGCTCACATCTGTGTAGATGTCGCAAACGTCGGCCTTCAGCGCCGCCGCCAGCGCCACCGCTGTCGTATCCGAGCCGCCGCGCCCCAGCGTCGTCGTATCACCATCTTCTGTGATGCCTTGAAACCCTGCGGCAACGACGACGTAGCCGTCATCAAGAAAGCGGCGGATGCGTTCGGTCTTAATATCAACGATGCGCGCGGTTGTGTGAACGCTTTCGGTGATGATGCCGAGCTGAGCGCCGGTCATTGAAATGGCCTTGCCTCCCAGATCATTGAGCGCCATCGCCACCAGCGCAATCGAAATCTGCTCGCCGGTTGCCAGCAGCGCGTCGTACTCTCGGCGGTTTGGCGCTTCTGAAATTTGATTGGCCAGCTTAACCAGATAGTCGGTCGTATCGCCCATCGCCGAAACGACCACGACGACAGAATCCTTTTCCGCCGCGCGCGCCACGATACCGGCGACGTTCCTGATACGCGCGACCGATTTGACCGAGGTGCCTCCGAACTTTTGAACAATCATAGTCAGGATACAGGATACAGGATTCAGGATTCAGGGAAGTGTTGCGGCTCTCTTCTCATTCGCCATAGTCTCTCCATCGAAAAAGGATTCTTGAATCCAAGCGCCTGAATCCTGAATCCTGTATCCTGTATCCTACTCAAACACTCTCAGCACGACGCCGACCTCGCGGGTGCTGGCCTGTGCTTCGATCTCGCGGAGGGCGCGCATTAGATTACGTTCTTTTGTTCGATGCGTAAGTAACACTACTGTGGCCGCGCCATCGACGGCGACGCCGCGTTGCAGGAAGCTATGCACGCTGACCCCGTGACCGCCGAGCGCGTGGCCGATGTTACCGATGACGCCCGGCGTGTCTTCGGCTTCAAGGCGAATGTAGAAACAACTCTCGGCATCCTCGACGCTGCAAAGGGCGGCTTCGCCCGACGCGATGACCGGCTGAAAATATGGCGCGAAATCAGGCAAGCGCAGGGCGCTGGCGAGGTTGATCAAATCGCCGACAACCGCGCTGGCTGTCGGCATCTGGCCCGCGCCCGGTCCGACCAGCATCACCTCGCCGACGGCGTGGCCTCTGATGAAGATGGCATTGTTTGCGCCTTCGACCGAAGCCAGCGGGTGATGCGCCGGCACGAGCATTGGGTGCGCGCGAACGTCGAGGCAGCCGTTGCCGCGCCGCGCCAGGCCGATCAACTTGATGCGGTAGCCGAACTCGCGCGCCATCGCAATGTCTGTGTCCGAGATGCGCGTGATGCCTTGCCGGTAAACTTCATCCGTGTGAACGAATTTGCCGAAGGCGAGCGAAGCCAGAATCGTGATCTTGTAGGCAACGTCAAATGATTCGATATCGTTGGTTGGGTCGGCTTCGGCAAAGCCGAGCGCCTGCGCATCAGCGAGCGCGCCGGCGAAGGTCTGACCGCGCTCCTGCATCGCCGTCAGTATATAGTTGGTGGTGCCGTTGAGAATGCCGGCGACGCTTTGAATCTCGTTAGCCTGAAGCCCGCGTTGAATAGTCGAGATCAGCGGGATGCCGCCGCCGACCGCCGCTTCAAACAACACTGTGACGTTGTGGCGGTTGGCGAGATCGAAAATCTCTGAGCCGTGCTTGGCGATGACCTCTTTGTTCGCGGTGACGATGTGTTTGCCTTGCGCGATGGCGCTGCGAATCAGCTCGAAAGCGGGATTGGTTCCGCCTGCGACTTCGATGATAATTTCAAGCTCAGGGTCATTGACCAGATCGAATGGTTGATCGGTGACGCGAATCGCCGACAGGTCAACTTCGCGCGGCCTGGCTTTGTCGCGCACAGCGACCCACTTGATGCGAAAGCGGGGGTCGTTTTGCAGCAGTTTGACGACGCCGATGCCGACCGTGCCTAGCCCGATCACGCCGACGCTTATCTTTGCCATTGACTTACCTCTGCTACTCTTCAGCTTCCCCTGACTGAGCGGATAGGAGAGCGTAGCCGAAGCGCGTCGCTTTGCGCAACTGTTTCGATTTTGACAACACCGGCGCGCGTGCCTAGAATGGACACTCATTCTGATGGCCAAAGGCAATCGCATATCAAAGGTCACGACGCGCACTGGCGACTCCGGGCAGACTTCGCTGGTTGGCGGCGCGCGTGTCAGCAAGGCAAGCCCTCGCGTCGATGCCTATGGCGACGTGGATGAGTTGAACAGCCTGCTTGGGCTGGTGCGTGCGCGGCTGACGGACTCACAGATTGACGGGGCGCTTAGCCTGATTCAAAACGATCTCTTCACGCTCGGCGCAGACCTGGCAAGCCCCGCCGAGATTGAAGTGCCGCGTATCAACGAATCGTTTGTCGAGTCGCTCGATGCCTTATCAAACGATTTTCTAAAAGAGCTTGAGCCGCTGCGGGAATTCATTCTTCCGGGCGGCAGCGAAGCGGGAGCGACCTTGCACGTAGCGCGCACCGTCGCGCGCCGCGCCGAGCGCCGCGTCGTCGCGCTGGCCGAGCACGAAGACGTGAACGCTGCCACGATCATTTATTTGAATCGTCTGTCTGACTTGTTGTTCATTCTGGCGCGCGCCGTCAATCACCGCGCCGGCATTCCTGAAGCGATGACCGATTTCAGCAAAAGGACGCATTAGAGACTAGAGGTTGGGGGCTAGAGACTAGCAGAGAGTTTGAATCTAGCCTCCAGCCTCCAGCCTCTAGCCTCTGCCACTATGAGTTGGTTCAAGAGAAAAGATCGACCGAAACAGGTAGCGCCCGACGAAGAGAAGACCGTCCGCACAGAGGGGCTGTTCGTCAAATGTCCGGGCTGCGAGCAGATGCTCTTCAAGCGCGAAGTCGAAGAGAATCTCAACGTCTGCCCGAAGTGCGGCCATCATAACCGCATCAACGCCAGGGAGCGGCTGCGCCTGACCTTCGACGACGAAAAATGGATTGAACACGATAGCGGGCTAAGCTCGACCAACCCCCTGCGCTTCGTGGACACGAAGGGCTATTCAGAACGGCTCAAGGGGATGCAGAAGAAGACCGGGCTGCTCGACGCGCTCATCACGGCGAAGGGCGAGGTCGGCGGTCATCCGGCCATCATTTGCGCGATGGAGTTGGAATTTGTCGGCGGCTCGCTCGGCTCAGTCGTCGGCGAAAAGATCACGCGAGCCATCGAAGGCGCGATACCATCGCGCGCGGCGGTCATCATCTATTCGGCGTCGGGCGGCGCGCGTATGCAAGAAGGCGCGATCTCGTTGATGCAGATGGCTAAGATATCGGCGGCGCTGGCGCGGCTCGATGAAGCCGGCCTGCCATTCATCTCTGTGCTGACTGACCCGACGACCGGCGGCGTCACGGCGAGCTATGCGATGCTGGGCGATCTCAACATCGCCGAGCCGGGCGCGCTGATCGGCTTTGCCGGCCCGCGCGTCATCGAGCAGACCATTCGCCAGAAACTCCCGGAAGGATTCCAGCGCTCCGAGTTCCTTCTCGAACACGGTATGCTCGATGCGGTGGTCGAGCGCAAAGACATCAAGTCCTTCATCGTCAACTCGCTCGATTTCATGTCAACTATCGGGGCGACCTCTAAAGCCGAGGGCCGAGGCTGACGCTCTCTGCACATAAGGAAGACGCGGAGACACGGTGACGCGGAGACGCGGGGAAAGATGAACGATTCGTTTTTGTGTCCTTCTCTCGCCGCGTCACCGCGTCACCGCGTCTCCGCGTCGTGATTTTAGTTGTTATGGATTTCAAGCAAGCGGTCGCCTACCTCTACAGTCTCGGCCACGAAGTTCTCGCCGCCAAGTTCGGGCTAGAGGGCATACGCCTTTTGCTGGAGCGCGTCGGTCGCCCAGACCAGCGCTTCGCCTCGGTCATCGTTGCCGGCACAAACGGTAAAGGCTCGGTGTCGGCGATGCTCGATTCCATCGCGCGCGCCGCCGGTCATCGCACAGCCCTCTACACCTCGCCACATCTGGTCCGCATCACCGAACGCATCAAGGTCAACGGCCACGAGATCACCGAAGAGGCGTTTGCGAAGTTGGCTACAAAAGTTCGCGCGGCGGCAGAAACGCTGGTCAGCGAAAAGAGGTTGCTGAGTCCGCCGTCATTCTTCGAGCAGGTGACGGCTATCGCGCTTTGCCACTTCGCCGAAGCGGAGGTTGAGCTAGCGGTTCTCGAAGTCGGGCTGGGTGGCCGTCTCGATTCGACTAACGCGGTTGACGCGGCGCTCGCCGTCATCACGACGATTGACCTCGATCATCAGCAGATTCTCGGCGACACCATCGGCCAGATCGCGCGCGAAAAAGCGGCGGTGATAAAACCCGGCGCGGGCGCGGTGATCGGCAGGCAGAAATATGAAGCGGCGACGAATGTGTTGATGCATCGCTGCCTTGAAACGAATGTGCTGCCGGTCTTCGCCAACGAGCCGCTCAACCTCGCGGCCAACGAAGCAGGCCGACTGGCTTTCGATTATGAATCGTCGAAGTCCGTTTATAGCGCCGTCACGCTCGGCCTGCGCGGTCGCCATCAAGCCGACAACGCCGCCGCCGCCCTCGAAGCCGCCGAGACGCTCAACGAACTGGGTTTCAAAATCACACGCGAAGCCATCATCAAGGGGCTGCGCTCGACCGCCTGGCCGGGCCGGCTCGAATGGATCGAAGATCGCCCGGCCTTGCTTCTCGATGGCGCGCACAATGCCGCCGGGGCGCGGGCGTTGCGTGCTTATCTGGATGAGTTCTGGCCCGGCGAGTTGACCTTGATCTTCGGCGCGATGGCCGACAAAGACATTCAGGCGATGGCGCGCTCGTTGTTCGGCAGAGCGCGAACGGTGGTGCTGACTCGCGTCGCTGATCCGCGCTCGGCCACGGGCGCGCGAATCGCGCAAGCGGCGCTCGGCGGCTCGAATAACGTCTTCTTCACAGAGACGGTGCAGCAAGCGTTGTCGTGGGCGCGCTCGGTGACACCGGCTGATGGCCTGATCTGTGTTGCCGGCTCGCTGCATCTGGTCGGCGCGGTCAAGCACCTGCTCGAAGAAGAAGATTCGCAGCGCCGAATGCTGGGCGAATACCGCGAAAGTTGAATCAGAAAGGGGGCTGGCCACAGAGACACAAAGACACAGAGGCAGATATAGAAAAGACAAATCCGAATATCTATTTTTTGTTGGCTCTGTGCCTCTGCGTCTCTGTGGCGAATCCTTTTACAAAGATAATGACACACGAACTGGTCAAACGCGATTATAAATACAAAGGCCGCATCCTCGATCTTTCGGTGAGCCGATTCGTATCGGCGCGTAGCGGCGAAGTTGACATCGAAGTGATTCATCACAACGGCGGCGCGGGCGCGCTGGCGGTCTTTGATGACAACACGGTGGCGCTGGTGCGGCAGTGGCGTTACGCGCTCGGTCGCTACTCGCTGGAGATTTCCGCCGGGCGCATCGAGCCGGGCCATCAGCCCGCCGAAACCGCTGAGCGCGAGCTTGAAGAAGAGATGGGCCTCAGAGCGCGCGAGTTCATCAAGCTCTCAGAGTTTCAGGTCGCGCCCGGCTACTCAGAGGAACGCATCTGGGTCTACCTGGCGCGCGGGCTTGAGCCGTGCGCGCAGCGGCTCGATGATGACGAAGAGATCGAAGTCGTGCGAATGCCATTTGCCGAGGCGCTGGCGAAAGTTCATTCAGGCGAGATTGACGATGCGAAGACGATTATCACGTTGTTGCTCGCCGCGCCGCACTGCGCCGCCGGCTGATAAGCACTGGCCGTGAAGCGAACATTAAAGACGATTCTGGTTTATCTCTGGTCGCCGTTTGCGAACCTGCTCTGGTACACGCACACGGTCGTGATGGCGACGCTGTCGCTGCTGCTCTGGCCGTTCGACCGCAGCGGCGCGATGCAGCACTGGTGCGCGCGCTGGTGGTGTCGCCTGGTCGCCTGGTCGATCTTTGCGCGCATACGCGTGCACGGCACGGATAAGCTGCGGCGCAACGAGACGTATGTTTATATGGCCAATCATTCGAGCTTGATCGACACGCCGGCGCTGTTTGCCTACCTGCCTTATCAGTTCAAGATCATGGCCAAGAAAGAGCTGTTTTACATTCCGTTTATGGGCTGGCACTTGTGGACTTCGGGCAACTTTCCCGTAGACCGCAGCGACGGGCGCAAGACGGCAAAGAGTCTGCGGAAAGTTATCGAAGGGATCAAGGGCGGCAAGTCGCTCGCGGTCTTTCCCGAAGGCACGCGCACACCAGACGGCTACCTTCAAGAGTTCAAGCCCGGCGCATTCAAGATCGCGTTGCGCGCCGGCGTGCCTATCGTCCCCGTCACCATTCGCGGCACGTTTGAGCTTTTGCCAAAGACGACGCTCGCGCCGCGACCGGGCCGAGTGGACGTTATCATCGGCGAACCGATTGCGACTGAAGGGTACAGCGAAAAGCAACTGCCGGAATTGATCGCCCGCGTTCGCGCTGCCATCCAAGCCAACCTTAACGCGCCACGCGTCGCACCCTCGCACCCATCAGGTATTACTGCCCCCACCGCTCGATGATCTTAGCGCTGAGATCTTAGCGCTGGCTTTCAATTGGCGATTGCGCCGGAGGCGCAAGAAGAAGGTAGCCAGAGGTGAAACCTCTGGGATGCTTTGCATCTTGACCGTGCCCTTCTCGGAGTTGGTGCGGCGACGAACGCTTGGTGCGCGGTCCTCAATGGTGCGTGTGCGTCTCGACGTAGCTGACGCATTGCCCCTGATTTCTGAACGGGCCGGCAGGCGGGCCGAAATTCCGATAGCCGCCGTTCTTGCACTCATCCTTACTTCTTGGAACTCGCGGGGCCGGCGCGAACGCTGCCGTGGGTAGACACGGGCCGGCAGCAGGCAACGTGGCGACCACGGTGTTGGTCGCCGTGTCGATGAGAGTGACTGTGTACGTGCCCACGAAACCCTCTATATAAACGCGGGTGCCGTCCGGCGTGATGCCTATAAAAGCGGGATCAAACCCGATGGGGATCGTGGCAATCACGGTGTTGGTCGCCAGGTCGATGACGGAGATCGTATCGCTAAGCATGTTCGCGACATAGGCGCGCGCGCCGTCCGCTGTAATGGCCACAGAACGGGGAGCAGACCCGACGCCGATCCTGGCAATCACGGTGTTGGTCGCTGTGTCGATGACGAGGACCGAGTTGTTAGTAAAGCCGAAGTCCGTAACATAGACCCGTGCGCCATCCGGCGAAATCGCTATTCCCTTGGAAGCAGTAAGGACAAGAAACGCGCTTACGGTGTTCGTGGGAATGTCGATGACAGCCATGACGCCGGCGTCACTCAGCGCATAAGCGCGGGTGCTGTCCGGCGTGAATACTATATGCGAGGCACCACCTACAAGGTGGAGCCTGGCAATCACGGTGTTGGTCGCCAGGTCGATGGCATTGACCGCGCCAGCCTCCGAGACATAGGCGCGGGTGCCGTCCGGCGTGATGGCTAGGGCACTGGGACCACTGAGGGGGATCGTGGTAATCACTGAGTTGGTCGCCAAGTCGATGACCGTGAACCCGAAGTCCTGCCTGACATAGGCGCGGGTGCCGTCGGGCGTGAATACTATCTGATTGGGATTAACCCCAGCGGGGAGCGTGGCAATCACGGCCTTGGTCGCCAGGTCGATGACGGTGACTGTGCCTCTAGCTTCGCTCGAAATATAGGCGCGGGTGCCGTCCGGCGTGATGGCTACGACGGTGGGCCGAATGACGGGGATAGTCGTGATCAGTGAAGCGGTCGCCGTGTCGAAGACCGTGATCGTGTCAGCGCAAGAGTAGCCCACGTAAGCGCGCGTCTGGGCCTGCGTCGTGCTCAGGGCTCCGCTCAGACCGTAGACGGTCAACAGCGCCAGCCAAGTGATTGTGAGAACAAACCCTCTGCTTTGTATGCCGTAGCACGCTCGCCGTAAGGGTAGAACGGAGCGGAATGGGGACAAGTCATACGTCATGGAAAGTTCCTTTCTTGTCAACGCCCTGATGCTGTCGGGCGCGGAGTTACTCCCGTTGGGCTGTGGTTCTGGGACTCAGCCGGCGAGCGGGAATGAGACGGGGGAGTTGGAATGAACAACCTCGCTGCCCGATACCGTGAGCGGTGCGGGGCAACAACCCGGAATGATCACTGAGAGATAAATCACATCATTAAGGACTCGCGATGTCAATAGGCATAGCGGAACAGGCGGGGGCTATTCATTCTCGGAAATCGGATCAAGGCCCCGGTAGGTATTACGATGCCGGCCACAGTGCTCTTACAATCATTTGAGGTGGCGTATGGTCGTTCTGTTCATCATCCATGAATAGCCCCTCCGGCCAAATTCATCCCTGTAAATTGCGGCTCGCCAACCACGACCGGAGATACTCCCACTTTTTGGGCAACCCCTGAACTATTTGGGCAAGTCAGTGACTTTCTAGGAAGAATTGTTTTTTGGAGGCTTTTGGGCAAAGCCGCAGCAATGAAATGTTGTCGCGCTCTGAAGGAGCGCCAGAACGTCTGCCGCGTCTTCAACGCGGGGAAGATGAAGCTGATGGTCCCAGAGGTTTCACCTCTGGCTACCCTCTTCCAGAGGTTTCACCTCTGGCTACCTTCTCGCTGCCGCTTCGCGGCATCAGGCCCATTTACAGACGCGCTCTCAGCATCGCGGGAAAAGTGCTGCGCTTGCCACACGCCTGCCATTACAGTAGAGTCGAAAGTAGAAGGATGATCGAGAGAGCAAGAGCATGATCGAACCGCTTTCGCACGCCGCCACCTGCCGCTCGTGCGGCGCAACCTTCAACCCATCTGTGCAATCGCCAGTCCGGTTCTGTCCATTTTGCGGAGCCGAGCAGCCCGCCGCATGGTCGCAGCCCGACATACAAGTTTATCCGCCGCCAGCGGACCAGTATCCTTTTCAATCTGTCGCGCCTGCGCCGCCCGTGCTCGACCCGGACCATCCGCGTTGGGGCATCTGGACGGGAATAGGGACGTGGGTCTTCAGCGTCGCTGCCTTGCTCGTTGTGTCGAACGTCGTTGCTGTTATCCTTTACTTTTACGACGTGCGGCGCGGCGTACTGCCAATGACGCCTGACCGCGAGACATTAGAAGCGTGGCAGCTGTTGCCTCATGTAGCGGCGCCGCTCGTCTATTCGACGATTGCCGCTCACTTGCTGACCATTCTCCTTTGCTGGGCGGTCGTAACACGGCTGCGCTCGCAACCCTTCTTTGAGAGTCTGGGCTGGAATTGGGCGGGACGCTCGCCGTTGTATTGGCTGTTGATTGCTTTAGCCGTCTTTGTCGGGATCATCGCGGCGAATGTGATCTTTCTTAAAATCCTGCCGCAGAAAAAGACCCCCTTTGATGAGTTGATTCAATCGGGGCTTCAGGTGCGCATCGCCATCGCCCTGCTGGCCAGCTTCAGCGCGCCGCTGGTCGAAGAAATCATTTATCGCGGAGTGCTGTTTGGCGGCCTGCGCAAACGTTTCAGTGCCGTGACGACTGTAGTGCTGGTTACGTTGCTATTCGCAGGCGTTCACGTCCCGCAATACTGGGGAGCCTGGGCCTCGGTTGCTGGCCTCTTGTTGCTGAGCTTGATGCTGACCGTCGTGCGCGCGAAATCGAAGTCGCTGCTGCCGAGCGTCGTTATCCATTTCGTCAACAACGCCGTCGTCTCTGTGCTGATTCTTTTGGGCAAAGGCAACGTGTAGCGCAGCGGCATTTCCGGCACGTCGAGTCACCGCAGCCAGAGCGGCCTTGTGGGAAAGTAATCGGGCGAGCGGTCGGGGTGCTCGATGTGGAAGGCTTGATAGCGGCGCAGAGCGCGTTGACACCTCGCCTCGCTGCCGCGAATCGGGCGGTGCGGTATCTCTTGCAAGAGGCGCTCGACCTTCTTCACGTTACGCATCGCAAAACGCCAGTCATAATTACCCAACTCATACAGGCTCGCCGTCGCATAGCCGGTAATGCGGGCTGAGCCGTCAATGTAAGGATCGAAGTAGCTCATCACCAGATCGCGCACCGTTCGATAAACCGGCTTGCGCCCGTGCAGAGCCACGTCACGCGACCGCGCCACCGCTCCATACTTGCCTCGCTGTTGAAACAGGAAAAGAACGTGGTCGAGCAAGTCCTGCGATTCGATGCTGACGAGCAGCGGCGGGTAGCCGTGCTGTTCGAGAATCGTCGCAGCGACCAGCGCGCCTTCGAGACAATGCGCCCGCCGCTCGCGCAGGGCGCGACGGAATGAAAAACAGGTCGCGCCTTCCGGCTCGCGGTTGTAGGGAATGGTCATCAGGTAACGCTGCACCTGAAGCGGCGTGCGGTGGCTTTGGATGAGCTGCCATTCGTCGGCAGTGAACTGTTCGCGCGGCGGTTTCATCGGTCGTCACCAGCACCTGTAGAGCACGGCATCAATGCCATCGAGCGGCGTCGGGAACCTGCCGGCCTCTTTGAACCGTTGCGGGTTGTTGCGCACCGCCTCTTCAATCATTCGCTCGACCGGCTGCACGTCTTCGGCGTGGTCAAGGCCCGTTCGCACCAGCAGGTAGTCGCAATGGTCGAGGCGTTCGGCCATCTCTCGCTCATTGCCGATTGATTCAATCGTGACCAGCGGCATGCCGGCGCGTTCGGGCACTTGTGTGCGCGCAGACCACGCGCAGGCGGATGAGTTCAAGAAGGGGCGGTTGACGACGACGCCCAGCGTCGGCCAAACGAAGAGGTCTTCTTTGCCGTAGGCTTGCTTCTCGAACTTTTCGGTTTCGTGCGGATCGAGCGACGGATATTTTTGCCTGAGGATGATCGGTCGCGTCATCGCTTTAACGGAAGGCGACGATTCGTCATAAGGAAACTCGGCAACGGTGCGGATGACTTCAGGAATGCTCCAATCGTGCGCCAGCGGTCGGTGGTCGTAGACGAAATAGTTGCGCCCGAAAACCCACCAGCGAAAGTATGGCGTGTCCACATAACTGCCCTGGCCGGCGGCAGGCCATTGCGCGTTAAAGAAACTGACTAATCCCCAGCCCGCGATTGCAGCAACAAGAATCGCCCTTGAAGCGAGCAGCGGCTTTCGCCTATTGCCGTTTGTACTTGAAATCACACGGCCCGGTTGACCGGCGCGATAAAACTCTCGCAGCCAGCAGACCGACAGCAACGCCACTGCCGGCAATACCGGCACGGTGTAACGCACATCTTTGTTGGCGACGAGCGTGAACATTCCGATTCCGCTCAAGAGCCAGAGGTAGAGCATCAGGCTCTCGCGCCGCGCTCGCACGAGTGAGTAGAGCAGGCCGACGCCGAAGAGAATGCCGAGCGGCATCTGCATCTGTGCGCTGATCAGTGAGTGCCAGTAAAAGGTCAGCGAGTCGCGGCTGAAGACCGCCGGCTCGTGCTCGTCTATCGCGCCTTGCTGGTTGATGCGGTAGATAGCAATCGCGTCTTGCAGGTGTGGGCCATACCAGATGGCCGCGATCATCACGATGATTACGCCGGCTAATAATAGATTAATGATGGCTCGGCGGTTGCGCGCGATCAACACGCGGCTGATGACGTAGATGGCCGGCAGGATGAAAAAGAAAGCGAACGTCTGCTTTGCCCAGAACCCAAGCCCGGCGGCGACGGCGAACATCACGGCGTCGCGGCGCGATTGAAAGCGGTCGGCTTTCAACAACAACGCGAACGTCAGCGCGACGAGCGCGACAAGCGGATAATCGAGAAAGGCATCGTGCAGCAGCCACGCATTGAAGTGATAGCTCGCGGTCAGCAATCCGGCCAGCGCGCCTATCGTCAATCCGCCGGCGTTGATGGAAGCGTTGCTCGCGTCATCCACATTACAATAGAGTCGGCGGCCTATCCACGAAACCGTGCCGAGCAGCACGGCGAGCGATAGAAGGTTTATAGCGATGCCGCTCAGCTTCGACGCGCCGAAGATGAGAAAAAAACCGGCGGTGATGAGGTGGACGAGCGGCGCGTAATAGTGTTTCGTCTGAAAGAACTCGCGCGCGAAACCGCGCAGGTCAAAGTGGCCGAGCGGGCGGTAATAATCATAAGCCGCGCACAGATGATGCGACGGGTCCCACGATGGCGGCGTGTGATCTTTGAGCACCCACGCGATAGTGGACGCAGCAAGGATCAGAAAGATGGCGCAAAGCAGCAGCTTGTTGGCGTGAGGTTTGAGCTTGTCCACAATAGGCGATGATTATGGTCAACCGCCGCTGGCCGGTCAAGCACGCAATCAAGGCTATGAGAGGTTGCTTTGGATGACGGCGGCGAGGCTGCTCGCGGTGATCTCGAAATGCGATGCATTCCACACCTCGCGCCCGTCACGCACCAGAATGGCCTGAGGCGTGTGATGCTCGATGCCCAGCCGCGCCGCCGCTTCGTTCGATACGCTGCGCGCCGTCTGCACGGTGATCAGGTTGTAGCTGACCTGCGGCTCGGCTTCTTCGAGATAAGACTGGAACTCCCGATAAGCGCGGGCGCTGATGGGACACGTGGTGCTGTGTTTGAACAACAGGACAGGCCGCGCGCTCGATTCGTCAAGGGCGCGGCTGAGGTCTTCGACGGATTTCAATTCATTCAACATTTCCGGCATAATTTCATCCCCGATGATTGATCAGGACTAGATTGTGACAGCGCCCGCATCCGACAGGCAAGCCTTGATGGACAAGTTCGCTGATCCCGCTTAACATTCTTTCGTGGCGACAGGCCACGCGCACGTGGTTTCAACACATCCAACTCCGTGGGTCAGACGCAACGGGAGGAGTTGTAGGTTCCCGGCTGCTGGCCCGCCACGCCGGCTCATCGCGCCGCCGAAATCAGGTAACACGGAGATTCATCATGCGCTGCCTATCGCTTCGGTCTGCTCTCGCATCGCTGCTCATTCTGGCCTTCGTCGCCTCGTTGTGGCCGGCCCTTACGGTGAACGCTCGCTCATTTGCACAGACCGCGCGTCGCGGCAAAAACGGCAGCACGGCGGCCCGCACGGAATCGCAGCCGGCTAACCGCAACGCTCAAACGACACCCTCGCGCCGCGCCGAAGACCGCGACGCGCCCGCCGATCCGAGCCAGGATGAGGTTGAGCCTGAACCCGCAAGCCGTTCGGGGCTTCAATCGGACCAGAGCGCGCAAGGCGATTCACGCAACGCGCAGCCGTCATCGCCGCCGCAATCAACCAGCCGTAAGCCTGAGCCTCCGCCCTTTGACCGTCCGCCGATGAATCCGGGCAGCGCGTCTTCATCGTCTGACCGCAACGCGCAGACAACCGTTGATAGCGGCTCCCGGCCTGATGCCTCGGCCAGCCGCGCGCCGTCGCGTTCGAGCGATTCGCCGTCGGCTTCGACCTCGCGCTCGTCCGGGCCGCCCATTCTGCGTCGCCCGTCGGGCCAGGATAGTCGCAGCGGGTCGTCTCGACAGACTTCATCTGACCGACAGGGCGATGATGCGGTCTTCAGCAATGATCCGGCCAATTCATCGGGCCGCAACCGTGACCGCGCACCCGTCTTGCGCCGTCCGTCTGACCCGCAGGATGAAGAACGCGCGCCCGATCAACAGCGCCGTTCGAGTGGCCAGGTTGATCGGCAACAGCCGGGCCAGCCCGCTGATGGCGGTGACGATCAGGTGGTCAAGCTCGAATCAACTCTCGTCAACATTCCCTTGCTGGTCAGCGACCGTTCAGGCCGTTACATCCCGCGATTGAGCAAGAATGATTTCACGCTCTACGAAGACGGCGTGCAGCAAGAGATCGCTTCGTTCGGCAGCGAAGAGGTTCCTTTTAGCGTTGCCTTGTTGCTCGATGTCAGCCCCAGCGTCGAAGGCAACATCGAAGGCATACAGGACGCGGCGCTCGCTTTCGTGCGCCAGTTGCGCCCGCAGGATCGGGTGATGGTCGCGTCGTTTGATCGCGGCATCAACTACCTGACCGACTTCACAAGCAATCGCCAGGAACTTGAGTATGCCATCCGGCGCGTTCGCACAGGCTCAGGCACTAGCGTTTATGACGCGGTCTACGAAACGGTTTCGCGTCGCCTGCGTGGCATTGAAGGGCGCAAGGCGCTGATCCTGTTTTCTGATGGCGAAGACACGACAAGCCGCCGGGCGAGCTATGACGACGCCATCAACATCGTCACCGAATCCGACGTGCTGGTTTATGGCTTGCGCTACCCGGGGAGCGGCGGCGGTGGCGGCTATTCAAACCCGTGGCCGCGCAGCCCGTACCCGCGCGGCCCATGGCCGGGCATTCAGCTACCCTTGCCATTCCCGTGGCCGCGCTCGCGGCGCAATGGGCCGTATGGCGGCGGCGGTGGCGGCGGCGGTCGAAGCTGGGGCGGCAAAGACTTTATGAAGGACATCACCGAAGCCGGCGGCGGCCCGGTCTTTGATGCCGAGCGAGTCAGCGATATGAGCGGCCTGGCTTCACGCATCGCTGACGAACTGCGCCACGTTTATGTGATTAGTTACTATCCGAAGAACCCGCTATCGAATGGCGGCTATCGCGCCATCCGCATTCGCGTCAACGGGCGCGATGACATTGCCGTGCGCCACCGTCGCGGTTACAACGCGCGCGAAATGGGTTCGCCTTCACGCACCTAGCCTTTGGCTTTCAGCCTCCAGCCTCTCCTAACACACCGCTCACCTGAATGGGTGAGCGGTTGTGTGATTGACTCTATTTTCTGCCTGTCAGACAATCTCCATCAGCACCTGATTATTTCGCTTCGCTAGTGGACTCGTTGTAGCGACGAAGAACTCGTCCTTCACTTCGCAGCATCGGAGGCAGGCAATGTTTACTCCAACTCCCACACGGCGTCGCTTCATCAGCGTCGCATCACTGATCTGTTTGATCTTGATCGTGGCCCAACAACCGGCAGCCCGCGCGCAGGGCAGCGCCAGTCGCATTGAATCGTTCGACCTGAATCCCGGCGGATTGGTTCGCATCGAGAATATGCGCGGCGCGGTTCGCGTTGACGTATGGGAGATGCCTACCGTTCGCGTCGTCGCTGAAAAACGAGCGCCCATTGGCGCGGCTCTTGAGCCGAACGAATTGCTGCTGATGGGTATACAGAACACGATCACCATACAGTGCCGCCAGACCAATCGTGCGGGCCGCGTTGATTTGATCGTCACTGTGCCGCGACAGAGCCAACTGCAAGTCGTCGGCGGCGCGTGGCCGGTTGAAGTCAATGGCGCGCTCGCAGGCGCGGTGGTGCAGACGACGAGTGGCGCAATCGCTTACCGCATACCGGCTAACGATGACGCGACCGTTTCAATGCGGACGGCGCAAGGGCTTGCACGTTCGACCGCGCCGCTTGCTGTGTTGTCGCGCAGCGGCGCACAGGGGATTGAAGGGCGGCTCGGCAACGGCGCTGCGCCAATCATTCTCAACAGCGAAACCGGCAACATCACGCTGACGCCCGCCGCCAATATCAGCGAAGCCGCCAAAGCGATAGACAATCTACGCCGCGCCAACGCTGTGAACAATCAAGCGAACGCAGCGAACAATCAAACGAATGACGTTCGCGCCTCTGACTCAGCGGTTTCGTTTGCGAGGCCGCCGCAGTATGGCGGAACGGCTTCGTTAGGCGGCGCGACCACATCGCGCAATGCGCGGTCAACACGGCGCGATGTGGATGCGGCAGATGATTCAGACATCTCGTTAGGCGCACATCCGGTGAATCCGAATGCCAGCGCCGGCGCTTCATCGAGCGGCAGCAATATGGTAGATTTCGCCGGCTCGGATCGCAGCAACGATTCGGCGGCTGAGTATAAATCCGGCAAGTTCTCAAGACCGATGCAGCAACGACAGGCGAGCAGCGGCAACAGCGGCTTGCGCGTTCGCATTATTCCATCGGGCCGCGCGCTGAGTCCGTCGCGCGATGCGAGCGGCTCGATCTATCCTGCGCCCGGCGATGCCGACGCGCCGACTGCCGATCCGTCAAACGTCGGTAATTCAAATAACGATCAGTCGTCGAAGGTCTTTGACGCTGACAACACAGGCGCGACCAATGCGCGGTCATCGGCTTACGACATTCAGCGGGCGCAGCCTCAACGCCGCACGCCGCTGCCGGACCTGCCCGGCAGCGATTCATCACGAGTTGCGTCGCGCCGTGCGACTGGAACGCAGCCGCCCTCTCTGCATCGCAATGACGACACTGAGCCGATTGATTCGCCGCAACCGGCGAGCGCGACGACTGCGGCAAACACAGATGAAGACGCGGTGGTGTTAAAGTCGGCGCTGGTCAATCTGAACGTATCGGTCACGAACCGCTCAGGACAGGCGCTGGCCAGTCTCAAGAAAGATGACTTTGCCGTCGCTGAAAACAGCCAGGGGCAGCGCATCGAATTTTTTGCGCCGCAGACCGCGCCGTTCAACCTCGTGCTCGTGCTCGACCTGTCGGGTTCGATCAAAGACAAACTCGAAGTCGTGAAGTCGGCGGCGCTCAAATTTCTCGACGTGCTCGGCCCTGATGACAAAGTAGCGGTCGTTACGTTCACGGACGAGATTCGCGTGATCTCGCAGTTGACCGGCAACCGCGACGAACTGCGGCGGCGCATCAAGGCGGTAACGCAGTCCACCGGCGGCACGGCGTTTTATGAAGCGATGTGGTTTTCAATGCTCGACACGCTACGCGGCACAAAGGGGCAGCGCAACGCCATCGTTGTGATGACTGACGGCGTAGACAGCTCGCTTGACCGCTACAACCCGCTGCCTTCGCGCGTGTCGTTCAATCAGCTCGCGCACCGGCTTGAAGAGAGCGATGTGCTGGTCTTTCCCGTCTACCTCGACACCGAGTACGAAGAGGTCTTCGAGCGCGGGAACTCGTCGAGCGAAGCCTACGCGGTGTCGCGCGACCAGTTGCAAAGGCTGGCAGAGATCAGCGGCGGCCAGATGTTCAAAGCCGAAAAGGTCGGCGACCTGTCGGGTGTTTATAAGCAGGTGGCGGCGGCCATCCGCACGGTTTATAGCATTGGTTACTATCCGACGAACGCCGAGCGCGACGGCACGTTCCGCCGCGTTCGCGTGACGGTCAACCGCAACGCCGCCGCCGTCCGCACGCGGCGCGGTTACTACGCGAAGTAAGACGTATTCAGCGCAGAGTAGGCAGAGGGGGGCAGAGGATTGGTTAGTCCTCTGCGCCCCTCTGCCTACTCTGCGGGTTGTTAAGGGCTTTTGGTAATCGTTTCAAATAAGGTGTAGAGAAATAGAGGACGATGTCTCCGCCGGGAGTTGATGCAGCCTTACAGTAGTCTGCCTAACTCAATGCGCTCGCCTTGCTCATACATCCACCCGCGCAAGCGCGCAAACCCGCCAATGTGCTCGCCCACCTTGTACCCGCGCATCACCTTTGACCTGATCTTCAGACATAAGCCAATCGCTGCTTCGGTCGCATTGTTGGTCGCCTGCCATACCCTGTCCCACTTCTCATAGACTTCCCTGGCCAACTGCTTCAGCTTGCCGGCCAC
>JBJMGV010000132.1:0-112675 GCA_045807725.1 Blastocatellia bacterium
AAAGCGGCGGCTATCGTGCCGTCAAGCACCAGTCGTTTGTCGGCACGGGCTACTTCGATCAGTTGGCGCAGGTGATTGCCGGCGGCGAGTCGTCGATCACGGCGCTGAAAGGCTCGACCGAAGAGGAACAGTTCGCCCTCGGCGTAGCTTAAGCAAGGATACAGGAGTCAGGATGCAGGATTCAGGGAATTGCAATTCGCAAATCATCTGCTTTAGCGACAACAGGTCGCATTCGGTGTCTGAACTGAATCCTGAATCCTGACTCCTGCATCCTGTTTCAAAGCGTCCGCGTGACCTTTGACAGCGAGCGCGGCGTGTCGGGGTTCAAGCCCTTGGCCTCGGCCAACAGGGCGGCGAACAACTGCGCCGGAACCATATAAGGAATCGGCGCGAGCAATTCATCAATCTCAGATGCCATTGGAATGCTGCGCGTGCTCTTTGCCGCAAGCTCACGGTCGTCGGTGATCGTCAGCACATCGGCGCGCAATTCACCGAGCCGCTCGATCAACTCTTTGACGCCGCGCCGCGTCGCGCCCGGCTGCGAAAACAGGATGATCGGGAAGTGGCGCTCGACAATCGCCAGCGGCCCATGAAAAAAATCCGCCGACGAAAAACGCTCGGCCACTACATAACACGTCTCCATCAGCTTCAACGCGAGTTCGTACGCGTTGGCGTAGAGCAGCCCGCGCCCGACGACCACACAGTTCTCCATAAAGACGTAACGCTCGACCATCTGGCGAATCGTTTCGCGCTCGTCAAGCGCACTGGCGACGTGGCCGGGAATCGCTTCGTAGCGTAGATCACTATTCGTATCAGCGAGCGCCGCCGCCAACATATAAAACAGCATCATCTGGCCGGTGAAGGTCTTGGTCGCCGCCACCGACCGCTCGCGCCCGCCGTGCATCAGCAACGTTTCATCCACCAGGCCGACCATCGAAGACGAAGGCTCATTGGTGATGCCGACAGTGTATGCGCCACTGGCGCGCGCGACTTCGAGCACGTGGTTGATGTCTTCGCCTTCGCCCGACTGCGACACGCCGATGACCAGCGCGCGATTCAAGCGCAGACGCGCGCCATAAAGCGTGTAGACCGACGGCGCGGCCAGCGACACGGGGATGCCGGTCGTCAGCTCCAGCAGGTAACGCCCGAATAGCGCCGCGTTGTCCGAGCTGCCGCGCGCCACCAGCACGATCAGATCAACGCCGCGCCCGCGCAGGTGCGCGCCGAGTCGCGTGACCTTGTCGCGCTCCTGTTCGATGGTGCGCTGGAGCGCCGCCGGCTGCTCGGCGATTTCATCAAGCATCAATGACATCACAGATTCCTTTCGTCGTCGCCACGCCTTTGGTGCGGCGGCGGTCAGTCGTTTGCGAGGATGACGTGAAGCTGTTGCGGCCCGTGAACGCCGACGACCAGCGTGAGTTCAATGTCTGCCGTGCGGCTGGGGCCAGTGATCAAGGTAACGGCGCTGCTCAAGTCGTCGCCTGTTGGCAGCAGCGCAAACAGGTCGTCGAGGCCGCGAATGATTTGCTCAGGCCGTAAGATGGCAACGTGTATCGGTGGCAGCAGCGATGCCGTGCGCGGCTGGCGCTTGCCCGCAAGCAGGCAAAGCGTGCCGCTGTCGGCGAGCGCGTAATCCACCGCCGTAATGCCTATGGATGCGTCGGCGGCTTCACGAATGAAGGTCGCTTTGTCCGCGCCTGCCACATCTGTAATCCACTCGATGTTCATCTCGGCGAGACGTGCAGCCACGCCGAGTTGTTCAAGCAAAGGCGAATGCCAGCCGACCGCTTTCTTTGCTTTCACGCGAGCGCCTATCTCGGCGATATATTCAACAACCGTCTGCGCTTGATTAGCAATCGTGAAGTATCCGCCGGCGCGCGTAAGCATCGCCTCGAATTCTGCGATTAAAACATCGCGCTGCGTTTCACATTCAAGCGCGACCTGTTGCGGCGAAAGCAACGTGTGATGCGGCAAAGGTAGAGGCGAATGATTATTCAGCGAATCATCCGACAGCCGATCACTGGGCGCGGCGTCGCCTCGGCCAAGCGCATTCTTTACCTTCGCCAGAATCTCGTCTCGCGCCGTCATCGTTTATTCATCTCGCGCCACATCGCGCGGAAAGGCTTCGGCGCGATGGCCGGGAAATCGCGGTTGCGCGTCCAGTTGCTCGCCGCCAGCGGCAGTCGTTGAAAGCGGCCATCCTTCAACAGTGGCCCTTGCAGCTTCGCCGGCAGACGAAACGACCAGTTGTAGAGACGCGGGTGTTTCATCGCAAACGCCCACGCCTTGATCACCATTCGTTCGATCCGCGACGGACGCGAGCGCGGCTCGCCTGATTCGCCTTTGCCTTCGCTCCAATCGCCGCGCAGGCTCAATAGCACGCGCGGGATGTTGATGCGCACGGGGCAGACCTCGCGGCACGCGCCGCACAGTGACGAAGCGAACGGCAGGTCTTTCGACTTTTCAAGCCCCGCCAGCGACGGTGTGATGATCGAGCCGATTGGCCCCGGATAGACCGAGCCATAGGCGTGCCCGCCGATCTTTTGATAAACCGGGCAGACGTTCAAGCACGCGCCGCAGCGCAGACAGTAAAGCGATTCGCGCTTCGCTTCGTCCGCGAGTATGCGTGTGCGGCCATTGTCGAGCAGCACGAGATGAAACTCGTCCGCGCCATCCATTTCGCCGGCCCGTCGCGTGCCTGTAATGAATGATACATAACTCGACATCGTTTGCCCCGTCGCGCTGCGGGCCAAGATTTTCAGAAAGACGCTGAGGTCGGCCAGTCGCGGGATCAGCTTTTCGATGCCGACGACGGCGACGTGCAGGCGCGGCAGGCTGGTGCTCAAGCGGATGTTGCCTTCGTTTTCGAGCAACACGATGGTGCCGGTTTCGGCGACGGCAAAGTTCGCGCCCGTAACGCCCATCTCCGCCGAACGAAAACGCTCGCGCAGCCGGACGCGGGCGACGGCGGCAATCTCTTCGGCTTCGCGCAGATTGGCGGCGTTGAGTTTTTCGTTGAACAGCGCGGCGATGTCGGCTTTCGATTTATGAATGGCCGGCGCGAGAATGTGTGAAGGCGGCTCGTCGGCAAGCTGCACGATGTATTCGCCGAGGTCTGTTTCGACCGCTTCGATGCCAACGCGTTCGAGCGCCGCGTTCAAGTGAATCTCTTCGGTCGCCATCGACTTGCTCTTAACGACGCGGCGCACCTGATTGCGGCGGGCGATGTCGAGGATGATCCGGCAGGCTTCGTCGCCGCCGCGCGCCCAGTGAACGTGACCGCCCAGCCGCTCAACGTTCTCTTCAAGCTGAACGAGGTACTGATCGAGATGATTGATCGTGTGCGCTTTGATCTGGCGGGCGCGGTCGCGCAAGGCGTCGCCGTCGGGTAATTCAGCGAAGGCCGCCGCGCGCCGCTGCGTGAACGTATTAAGCACGCGCAGCCGCTTCTGCAACGCCGTATCGGCGACCGCCGCTTCAGCATTCGCGGTGAAGTTTTCAGATTTGAGATGCATGACAGGATACAGGATACAGGATTCAGGATTCAGGGATGCCACGCAATCGCAATATGTCTGTCGGATTCAGCGTAGAGAAATTGCTCTTCGAGTTCCAAGCTGAATCCTGAATCCTGTATCCTGTATCCTATTCGTTGACCTTCAGCACGGCGAGGAAGGCTTCTTGCGGAATTTCGACTTTGCCGACGCGCTTCATGCGCTTCTTGCCTTCCTTCTGTTTTTCGAGCAGCTTGCGTTTGCGCGAGATGTCGCCGCCGTAGCATTTCGCCAACACGTTCTTGCCCATCGCCTTGACGCTTTCGCGGGCGATGATCTTGCTGCCGATGGCCGCCTGGATGGCTACCTCGAACATCTGGCGCGGGATCAACTGGCGCATCTTTTCGACCAGCGCGCGGCCCCGCCCGTAAGCGTGATCGCGGTGAACGATGCTCGACAGCGCGTCCACCTGCTCGCCCGCCACCATAATGTCGAGCTTCACCAGCTCGCCTTCGCGGTAGCCGGTCAACTCATAATCGAATGACGCGTAGCCGCGCGATGACGACTTCAAGCGGTCATAGAAATCGAGCATGATCTCTGACAGCGGCAACTCGTAGGTCAGCAGCACGCGCTTCGTCGTCATGTATTCAAAGCCCAACTGCGTGCCGCGCTTCTCTTCGAGCAACGCGAAGAGCGGCCCGACGAACTCGTCGTTGGTCATAATCATCGCGCGGATGATCGGCTCTTCGATCTTCTCGATCTTGCCAGGGTCGGGCAGCCGCGATGGGCTGTCGATCTCGAACGATTCGCCGGCAGTGGTCGTCACGCGATAGCGCACGTTCGGCGCGGTAGTGATTAACTCAAGATCGAATTCGCGTTCGAGCCGCTCCTGCACGATCTCCATATGCAGGAGGCCGAGAAAGCCGCAGCGGAAGCCGAAGCCGAGCGCCGCCGAAGATTCCGGCTCGTAGAAGAATGACGAATCGTTCAGGCGCAGCTTGTCGAGCGCGTCGCGCAGCTCTTCATAACGGTTCGATTCGACCGGATAGAGGCCGGCGAAGACCATCGGCTTGATGCGCTTGAAACCCGGAAACGGCGTCGTCGTCGGACGCGCGGCTTCCGTCACGGTGTCGCCGATCTCAACGTCGGCGACTGTCTTGATCGAAGCGGTGAAGAAACCGACTTCACCCGTGCCCAGCTCATCAATCTCGCGCGGCTTCGGCGTCAGCACGCCGAGCGCGTCCACCTGATACTCTTTATCGGTGTTCATCAATCGCACACGCATGCCTGTGCGAATCGTGCCGTCAATCACACGCATCAGGACGACGACGCCGCGATAGCTGTCGAACCACGAATCGAAGATCAGCGCCTTGAGCGGCCCGTTGGGATCGCCCGCCGGCGGCGGCACTAATCGGACGATGGATTCCAACACGTCTTCGACGCCGAGGCCCTGCTTGGCCGAGATCAGCAGCGCATTGTCGGTTTCAAGTCCGATGCTCTGTTCGATCTCTTCCATCACGCGTTCGGGTTCCGCGCCGGGCAGGTCGATCTTGTTGATGACGGGGATGATTTGCAGGTTGTGGTCGAGCGCCAGATAGGTGTTCGCCAGTGTCTGCGCCTCGACGCCCTGCGAGGCGTCAACCACCAGCAGCGCGCCTTCGCAGGCCGAGAGCGAGCGCGAGACTTCGTAAGAAAAATCGACGTGGCCGGGTGTGTCGATCAGGTTGAGCAAGTACTGCTCGCCGTCTTTGGCTATGTAATTCAAGCGCACGGCGTGGGCTTTGATAGTTATGCCGCGCTCGCGCTCCAGGTCCATTGCATCGAGCACCTGCTCAGACATCTCGCGCTCCGACAGCGCGCCGGTCACTTCGAGCAAACGGTCGGCGAGCGTGCTCTTGCCGTGGTCAATGTGGGCGATGATGGAAAAGTTTCTTATCTTCGAGTGATCTACCATGTTGAAATTTAACTTCCGAATTTAATGTTCTAGTGTACACGAACTCCTGGTGAGAACCTAGAAGCCGGAAAAAGCAAAGACACGAGAGATTCAAAGCGTCTCTCGTGTCTCATAGAGTTGAGATAGGCGGTTGTCGTTATCGCGCCTGGTCGCGGGCGAGCAGCGCCGCGCCGATCATACCGGCGGCGGGGCCGGCCTTGGCAATGACGATCTCGCAGCTATTGAACGACGGCGGGAAGGCTCGCCGGCGCGTCTCTTTGATGGTCGGCTTCAAGATTAAATCGCCGGCCTCCATCACGCCGCCGCCCATCACGACCATCTCGATGTTCAACAGGTTGATGACTGCCGCCAGCGCGATGCCTAAGAACATGCCTGTGCGCTCCATCATGACTTGCGCCATCTCGTCGCCTTCGCGGGCGGCCCGCGCGATGTCTTCGGCGGTGAACTCGCGGTCGCGCGGGATGGCCAGCCTTGAGAGCGAAGAGGTGCGGTCGCGGTAGAGCCGCTCGCGCGTGCGCCGCACGATGTTCGGCCCTGACGCGATGGTCTCCAGGCAGCCGACATTGCCGCAGCCGCATTCGATGCCTTCCGGGTCGATGGTCATATGACCGAACTCGCCGGCAAAGCCAGCCGCGCCGCGATAGATTTCGCCGTTGATAATCAGGCCCGAACCGATGCCCGTTCCCAGTGTAACGAAAAACACATCGCGGCGACCGCGCGCTGCGCCGACTTGCAATTCGGCATAAGCCGCCGCGTTGGCATCATTGTCCATCGCCACCGGCAATCCCACCGCCGCCGATAGCTCGCCGATAATATCAACGTTCGACAGCTCCGGCAGGTTGGTGAGCACTTCGATGCGGTTCGTCTGGCGATTGACCAGGCCGGGGACGCCGACGCCGACAGCCGCCACGCGCCCGCCGGCCTGCGGGTGATCGCGCAGGGCGAGCGCCGCTTCGACGATCTGCGCAAACAGGCGGTCGGCCCGCTCCTGTTCGGTGTCGTAGCGCGTTTCGTAAAGAATCTCTCCGGTTGTCGAAACCAGCGCGGCTTTCAGCGTTGTGCCGCCGAGGTCAAGGCCGATGAAGACAGCTTCGTTGGTGGGAAGTGTTGTCATAAAACAGATGCCCGGTTCGCTAAGGGGATGCCTGTCCAGAAGTGACGCCTGCGTAACGGCGTCCGGGGTGACATCCTCAGACTGTGATTGAGCCGCAAACTGCGCAATGAATCAACCTTCCGAGAATAACAAAGCCGCGAATGGGATGTCAATTTTCGCCACGTTAGGCTACAATCCACAGGCTCGACCGGGCAGTTTCCAGTTTCCGGTTCTCAAAGACTCCGTGCTTGGCTTGTCACCAACGTGGCCTCGCGGAGAACGAGTGACCGGCAGCCAGGAACCGGAAACCAGAAGTTAGAACGAATGTGGGATTTGCTCAAAGAGTATGGGTTGTGGGCGGTCTTCTTCGGCACAATGGTCGAAGGCGACCTGACACTATTGCTGGCGGGCGTGTTGGCGCGCACCGGCGCATTTACGTTCAGCGAAGCGCTGCTGGTCGGCACGGCGGGTGGCTTCGTCGGCGACTCGCTCAGTTACTTGATTGGCGCGCGCTTTCGCCACCGCGCCCGTAATCTCAAGGTCTTTCTTAAAGCCCGCGCCCGCATCGAAAAGCTGATGAGCCGCTTCGGTGTGCTGTCGGTCTTCATCGTCAAATACGTTTACGGATTGCGCACGGCCAGCGCCATCTTCTGGGGACTGGCGCAGTTCGGCTACCTGAAATTCGCCGCCCTCACGCTGGCCAGTTGTGGCGTCTGGGTCGGCTTGCTTGCCGGCCTGGGCTTCTCGTTTGCAACCGGAATTGAGAAGCTAATAGGCGACCTCCATCGCATACAGATCATCCTGCTGATCGCGCTGATCGTCATCGCCACCGTCTACGTCATCAGCCGCTTCGAGCGCCAGGTTATCGAAGAAGAGAAGAAGTTCTTCGTCGAGACTGAAGAAGAGAAAGAGATGATCGAGAAGGGCCGCGAGATTCTGCAAAAAGCGATCACGCACGTTCACTTGCCAACGCCGCACAGTGAAGAGAGCGATGAACCGCGCCCGGTGGCGCGCGAAAAGACGACCCGCGAGGATTGACCGAAAACCACGAGCCGCGCCCGCCGCGTAGTGCCAGAGTGATACGAGCGATGGCCGAAACGATTTCGCATTACCGCATCGAAAGGAAGCTCGGCGCGGGCGGCATGGGCGAGGTCTACTTGGCCGAAGACCTGCGGCTGGGCCGGCGGGTCGCGCTCAAATTCCTGCCCGCTTCTTATCAGTATGACGCCGACCGCCGCGCCCGCTTTCTCAAAGAAGCGCGCGCCGCTTCCGCCTTGCGCTCGCCGTACATCGCCGCCATCTATGACATCGGCGAACAGGACGGCACGATGTTTCTGGTGCTGGAATACGTCGAAGGCGAATTGCTGTCGGCGCGCGTCGAGCGCGGCGCAATGGCTCCGCGTGAAGCCGTCGAGGTCGGCGAGCAGATTGCCGACGCGCTTGATGAAGCGCACAGCCTCGGCATCATCCACCGCGATGTCAAGAGCGCCAACCTGATCTGGACGCCGCGCGGGCTGGTGAAGATGCTCGACTTTGGATTGGCGAAACTCAGCCAGATTCCTACGGCTCAATCTGACAGCAGCGACTACACGACGCCGCTCGGCCAGCAGACCGCCGCCGGCATCGTGCTCGGCACGGTCACGTATATGTCGCCCGAACAGGCGCTGGGCCGTCCGCTCGATGGGCGCACAGACCTCTTCAGCTTAGGCGTCGTGCTCTACGAGACGCTTACGGCGCGGCTGCCCTTCACGGGAACAAGCGCCACAGAGATCATCGACCACATCCTGCACAGCGAACCCGTTGCGGTGTCGCGCTTCAATGCCAACACGCCGGCGGAGCTTGAGCGCATCGTCCGCAAGTGCATGGAGAAAGACCGCGACCGTCGTTACCAGTCGGCCCGCGAGCTGGCCATTGACCTGCGCAACCTGAAGCGCGATCTTGATTCGGGCGCGCTCTCGACATCGGGCCTGTTGACGCAGAGCTTCACGAATGCTTCAGTGCGCCGCACGCGAACGCGCCGCGCTATTGATTCGCTGGCCATCCTGCCGCTTGCCAACGAGAGCCTTGATGCGGAAGCCGATTATCTCGCCGACGGCATCACCGAATCGATCATCAATAACCTGTCGCAGCTACCGAAGCTGCGCGTGATGGCGCGTTCGACCGTCTTTCGTTATAAAGGCCGCGCCGTTGATCCCATCAGCACGGGCATTGAGCTTGGCGTGCGCGCCGTGCTGGTCGGGCGTATGCTCCATCGCGGCGACCAGTTGATTATCAAAGTCGAGCTGGTGGACACGGGCGACGGCTCGCACGTCTGGGGTGAAACTTACAATCGACCGATGGCCGACATCTTCGCCATCGAGTCCGACATTTCGAGCGTCATCTCTGAGAAGCTGCGCCTGAAGCTCAGCAGCGCGCAGAAGCAGAAGCTGACGAAGCGCCACACCGGCAATACGGAAGCCTATCAGCTTTATCTCAAGGGCCGCTTTTATTGGAACAAGCGCACGCCCGACAGCCTGCGGCGCGGCATCGATTATTTCACCCAGGCCATAGCGGCTGATCCGAGCTACGCGATGGCTTACGCCGGCCTGGCCGACTCCTACAACATCCTGGCGAGCTACAGCGCGTCGGCCCCCGACGAAGCGTTTCCGAAAGCGCAGGCAGCGGCGGTCAGGGCGTTGCAATTGGACGAGCGATTGCCCGAAGCGCACGCCTCGATGGCGTTTGTGACGTTCGGCTATTCGTGGGACTTTGCGCAGGCCGACCGCGAGTTCAAGCGCGCGCTCGAACTCAGCCCCGGCTACGCGGTGGCGCATCAATGGTACGCGTTATACCTTGCGGCGATGCGGCGTATGGATGAAGCCATCATCGAAATCCGCCGCGCCGAACAACTCGACCCGCTGTCGCTGCCGATTCTAACGAACAAGGGTTGGATACTCTATCTGGCGCGCCGCTACGACGAAGCGCGAGATACATTACAGAAGGCGCTTGAGCTTGACCGCGACTTCGTGCTGGCGCACCGGCGGTTGGGTCAGGTCTACGAAGCGCGCGAGATGTTCGCCGAGGCGCGGCGCGAGTACGAGAAGTGTTTAGAGCTTGCGCCCGATGATGTCGAAACGCTGGCCGCGCTCGGCCACGCTTATGCCGCAGGCGGCGAGCCGGACCGCGCCCGCGAAATCATCGCTCGATTGATCGAATCGGCCAGGAGCCGCTACGTGCCGTCTTACCTGATCGCCGTCATTGAGATCGGCTTGAATGACGCGGACGCGGCTTTCACGTGGCTCGAACGCGCCTTTGCGGAACGCTATGGCTTTCTCGCTTACCTGAACGTCAGCCCGGTCTTTGACCCTCTGCGGCAGGACGAACGCCTGCGCGACCTGGCCACGCGCGTCGGGATTTGAACAGGATTCAGGATTCAGGATTCAGGATACAGGAAGCAGGAAGCAGGAGGCAGTGGTCAGTGATCAGTGGTCAGTGGTCAGTTGATAGTTCCCCAAGCTCCGTCAGGAGCGCGATGTTTATAGTTACCGATGCAATAGATGAAGCAAGCTCCGTCAGGAGCGCAATGTTTATAGTCAACGAGACGATTAGATTCTCAAGCTCCGTCAGGAGCGCGATGTTTATAGAAATGGCTGAAGGATGTGACGAAGCCCCGTAGGGGCGCAATGTTGACATCACGCTCCTGACGGAGCTTGGATCATCAACAACATTGTTGACTATAAACATCGCGCTCCTGACGGAGCTTGGTCGAACGAACGACTATCAACTGGCCACTGGCCATTGACCACTGACCACTGGCCACTGCCTTAGGGTAGCAACTCGACGGTGGCGCGTTGGGCTGCCCGCGTAAGGCATCGGTCACGCGAACAGCGACTGCTCGTAGCGGTAGCAGTGAATCTCCATTGCGCCGAGCGCGAAGCGGACGGGCTTCAAAACGTAGCGACCCGCCGGCAACGCGGTATAAGCGGCCTCGGTCAGCAGTATCTCATCCGTTTCGGCAATGTCTTCGCCGAGCTTGCACGCCACATTCATCTCAGAGCCGAACATGTCTTCGTCGCCGATGACCAGCGTGTCGCCGAAGCCTATGCCGATGCTGCCGTGCAAGTGGCGTTCGGACGGCAGCACATTGTTGATGGCGGTGAAGGCGCGCAGGATGTCGAGCGCCGCTTCGAGCGCCTGCGCCGGCTCACTGAAAATAGCAAAGATGTCGTCGGCCTCCTGCTTGATGACGCGCCCGCCGTTGCCGTTGATGGCGGGCCGCGCCACCTCTTCCATCTGGCGGATCATCGCGAGGAAGTGGATGATGCCGTGCGCCATCGTCAGTTGGGTGAAGCCGCACATATCCATCGCCAGAATCGCTACTCGTTGTCCGAAGGTTTGCGTGATCTGCCGATCAATGTCGGCGGCGCGGGCGGCGTGCTGGTTGCGCTCCGAGAGCAGTTGATTCAGGTAATCGCGCCCGCTTGCGAATGACGTGGCGTGTGCCGGCAACGTGCGCGTCTCCGGCTCGTCGTGTAACTGGTCGGATGATGGCGGCTGCTCGCTCATACGTGATTCTGCGAATTGAGTGTGTGGCGTTGGCTCTGGTTTACCGCAGAGGACGCAAAGGAACGCAAAGGCTTATCCAACTCTGCGCCTTTTGCGTCCTCTGCGGTAAATGTTTATCTCGCTACTTGGCCGTGACGAACTCGCGGATGTAGCCGTTGACCAGCGCCGGCTTCTCGTGGATGACCCAGTGCGTGCCTTCGGGGATGCGCTTGATCGTGAGCTGAGGCACGTACTTGTCCAGCCCTTCGAGGTTGCCGGTCAGTAGCGCCGTGTCCTTCTCGCCCCAGATCACCAGCGTCGGCACTTTCACATCAAACGAAGGGAAGTTTGCAGCGATGCTCGTCCCTTCCTTGTCCGTTGCGGTTGGCGGGCCGACGCGCGCGGCGCGGTAGTAATTCAGCCCGCCCGTCAGCGCGCCCGGCTGCGACCACGCTTCGATGTACGCCTTCTTGTCCTCTTCAGTGAACGTGCCGTTCTTCAACCCTTCGCTGAGCACGACCCCGACCAGCGTGGCGTAGTTGTTGGCCGAGAGCGTCGCTTCGGCCTGCGGGCTGCGGAACATCAGCATATACTGCGACGCCTTCTGCTGCGCCGGGTTCTCTTTCAGCTCGCGCGCAAAGACGCCGGGGTGTGGCGCGTTGATGATGACGAGCTTCTCCAGGTACTCAGGATGAGCGATGGCAAACGCCCACGCAATCGCGCCGCCCCAGTCGTGCGCAACGAGAATGAACTTCTTGTGACCGAGCTTGTCGGCAAGCGCCCTCACGTCTTCGATCAGATACTTGACTTGATACTGATCCACTTCAGCAGGCTTGGATGACAAATTGTAGCCGCGCATATCGGGCGCAACCGCCGTGTAATCCTTGCCGAAGTCGAGGAGCTGATTCTTCCACTCGTACCAGAATTCCGGGAAGCCGTGCAGGAACATAACCAGCTTTTTGCCATTGCCCGCCGTCACGTAATGCAGGCGGACGCCGTTCACTTCGACGTAGTCGTGCTTAATCATCGGCTGGCCTTTCTTATCGTCGGCAGTGCGAGCGGCGGCGCACAAAGCGAGCAACATCACGACGAAGCCGCTTACCACCAGTCGCCGCGTCCAGCTTTTTGTGTGAGCAATCATGCGATTTCACCTTTTTAAGATTTGTGGCCCGCGTTACTTTTTGTCAATCGGGTAGAGGTACTGTTGCGGCGGGCCTTCGTAGACGGTGTAGCAGCGCTGGCAACGGTGTAGCGTGTTGCCGGGCGCGGCCTGCTTCAGCGCGTCGGGCGGCGCGGTCTGCCACTGTTTGACGTGGCCCTGACAGCGGTTGCCTTTTTCGTTCTTCATCGTGCAGACGGTCTGACCGGGCAGCAGCGCCGTATACGCGCCCCGTCGCTCGGCCCCCGGCTGCATCATTCGTGATTGGATGTTTGCGACTCCCGCTTGTCCCATTAGCTTACCCCCTGAGTGACCTTTCCCGGCGGCATGATAAGCCAACGCGGCGCTTTACGGAAGGGCGACGCCGAGACAATTTTTTACAGAACGCGCCGACGCGCTGCGGAGATTTCCGTGTATACTCTCGGTGATGCGCAAGTGGCCAAAAGTCAACCTGTCTTCAAAAACACGGCTGATCGCCATCGCCGTCGTTGCCCTGCTGCTGCCGACCGTGGTGCTATCGGTCGTGCAGTTCCGCTCGCTGGTTGACCTCGAAGACAAAACCAAAGTCGCCGTGCAAGAGAATATGCGGCAGACCTTGCAGACCTTCTCGCGCAAGGTCGAAGAGAACCTGAAAGGCTTGGCGCGCAAGAACCTCGGCGATATTCCAATGGCGGACATCGAGCCGAAGAACACCCAGTCGCTCGAACGCCGCTTTGCCGCCGTCAAGCGCGAGCACCCGGAGATCGAAACGCTTTTCGCCTTCTCGCTCTGCCAGGATACCGATCAGTATTCCTGCCTCTTCTACACGGATGCGGGGCTGCGGCATCTGGACTGGCCGGCCATTATGATGACGCCGGAGGCGCTGACCGCTTACAAAGCGTTCAACCGTGCCTTCGCTTCGCGCACGCCCGACTCGAAGGCCGATTATCTGTTCTGGCAGACTTCGTGCTGCAAGGACTCGGCGAACAAAGACGGCAGCAAGTTTCAGGAGTTCATCTTCCGCCCGCTGCTGTGCTGCGAGACGAAAGACTGCATCGCCTTTTCGGGCTTCTCGCTGAACGCCGGTTACATCGCCGACACCTACCTGCCGCAGATGATGCCGGCCTTGCTACGCAGTTGTGATATTGATGACAAAGATTCGGCGCTTGCGCTCGGCATCTTCGACGAGACCAGCGACGAAGTCTTCACCAACCGCACCGGCCAGGGCGATTACGAAGTGAAGATGAGCTTCGCGCCCGCCTTCCCGCAGTGGAAGCTGGCGCTCGGTTACAAGAACACGACCATCGAGCAACTGGCGCGCGACAACTTCACCAAGAACCTGTTGCTGACGTTGCTGTTGTTATCCATCTTGATTCTCGGCATCATCCTGACCTTGCGCGCCACCTCGCGCGAGATGAAGCTTGCGGAAGCGAAATCCACCTTCGTCTCCAACGTCTCGCACGAGCTGAAGACGCCGCTCGCCTTGATTCGTCTGTTCGCCGAGACGCTTGAACTGGGCCGCGTCAAGAATGCCGAGAAGGCGCACGAGTATCACCGCATCATCAACAGCGAGAGCCGGCGGCTGACGCAGCTCATCAACAACATCCTCGACTTCTCGAAGATCGAAGCGGGCCGCAAAGAATACCAGTTCGTCGAATCGGATGTTGCCGAAGTCGTCGAAGAGGTGCTGAAGAGTTACGAATACCAGATCACCAGCGACGGCTTTGAACTGACCTCGGACATCGCCGCCGACCTGCCGCCGGTTGCCATTGACCGCGACGCGATTTCGCAAGCGGTCTTGAACCTCGTGAACAACGCGGTCAAGTATTGCGATGATGTGAAGAAGATCAACGTGCGCGTGCGCCACCGCGACGGCTTCGTCGCCATCGAAGTAGCCGATCACGGCATCGGCATTCCGCGCTCAGAGCAAGAAAAGATATTCGAGAAGTTCTACCGCGTCAGCACAGGCCTCGTGCATGACACGAAGGGGAGCGGCCTCGGCCTTGCGCTCGTCAAGCACATCGTCGAAGCGCACAAAGGCAAGATTCAGCTTGAGAGCGCGCCCGGTCGCGGCAGCCGCTTCACGATATTGATTCCGGCGGGCAACGTCGAGACGGCGGCCAGGCCAGTGAAGTTTGATGGAGGGTATCCGATTGCAGAAGGTGCTAATCATTGAAGACGAGCCGGACATGGTGCTCGGCCTCAAGGACAATTTCGAGTACGAAGGCTATGACGTGGTGGTGGCGCGCGATGGCCGCGAAGGCTTGACCCGTGCCGTCAGTGAGCGGCCTGACGTGATCCTGCTCGACATCATGCTGCCGAAGATGAGCGGCCTCGATGTGTGCCGCGAACTGCGTAACCAAGGGCTGGATACGCCGGTCATTATGCTGACGGCGCGTGGCCAGGAGATTGATAAAGTCATCGGCCTTGAGATGGGCGCTGACGATTACGTCACCAAGCCGTTCAGCATTAAAGAACTGCTCGCGCGCGTCCGCGCACAGTTGCGCCGCGCCACGCGCCAGGTCGCCGAAGTCGAATCTTATAGCTTCGGCGACGTGGCTTTGAACTTCAAACGATACGAGGCGACCCGTAACGGCGAAGGGCTTGAGCTGTCGCCGCGCGAGTTCGAGCTGCTGAAGTATTTCATCCAGCATCGCGGCGAGACGATCACGCGCGATCAATTGCTGGACGATGTCTGGGGCTATGACAACTACCCGTTCACGCGCACGGTGGACAATCACATCGCCAAGCTGCGGCAGAAGGTCGAAGCCGTGCCCGCCGACCCGAAATACATCATCACCGTCCACCGCGTCGGTTATAAATTCCTCGGCTAAAATCCACGAAGGGCACGAAGCACACAAAAGGCAAGAAAGGTTTTATCCTTTCCCATCCTTTGTGTGCTTTGTGCCCTTCGTGGATGATCTTATTTGACAGCGGCGACGCGCAGGCGGCAGTAGTCGGCGTGCCACGTGCCGTCGCGGAACAACACGGGGCGCAACGCATCTTCGATGGCTTGGATAATTGCCGGACGTTGAGCAACATCAACTTGCTTCATAAAATGATCGGTGAAGACCGCGAGCCAATCGCGCAAACCGGCTTCACCGCCTTCAAGCGGCGTTGGGCGCTCGAACCACGCGGCAAACGTCACCGTAAAGCCGATGCGTTCAAGCAGCGAAGCATACTCGCCAATGGTCGGAAAGTAATAGTAAGGTTCGTTACTAATTTCGTAACCGGCTTGTCGCAAGGCGCGGCGCAGCGCTGTCTCGATGTGATGGATGTTGCCACGGCCTCCGAACTCGGCGACGAAGCGGCCACCGGGTTTCAACGCCTGCCAGATCGAAGACGCCACCGCTTGCTGGTCTTTCATCCAGTGAATCGCCGCGTTTGAAAAGATTGCGTCGAATGGCTCATCGAAACGAAAGCTCTCGGCATCGGCCAACTCGAATCGCAACTGCGGATAGTTGCGCCGCGCCGTAGCGATCATTTCGTCCGAGCGGTCGATGCCAACAACATCAGCGCCGCTGGCGGCAATCTGCGCGGTCAGGTGTCCGGTGCCGCATCCCACGTCGAGAATGCGCTCGCTTGCCTGCGGCGCGAGCCATTCAATGACGCCCGCGCCGTGCTTCCAGACGAACGAATAGCCCGCGTCATAACGCGACGCATCCCACCGCTTTTCCGCCGAGCGCGAATGGTCTTCTGGCATAAGCACTCACAACCCGCCGGCGACTTCGAGCACCTGGCCCGACACATAATCGGAAAACGGCGAAGCGAAAAAGAAGATTGCGCCTGCCGCCTCGCGGGCTGTGCCGGCGCGGCCCATCGGGATCATCGGCGTCGTGCGCTCCAGCCGCTCGCCCGGTATGCCGATGGCGATCTCTGCCTCGCCGCGAAGGATCGATTCGCCTTTCTCTTTCGCTTGCGTCAACCGCGTGTCGATGCGACCGAAGGCGACGGCGTTCACCTGTATGTTGAACTGGCCCCATTCTTTGGCGAGCGTTCTGGTCAGGCCGATGACGCCGGCTTTGCCCGATGCGTAGTTCGCCTGCCCCGGATTGCCGCGCGTGCCCGAAGTCGAGCTGATGTTGATGATCTTGCGGGCGCGCGCGTCGCCGTGCTCGGCCTTTTCGAGCTTGGCGGTTTCGCGCAGGTAAGCCGACGCTGCGCGAATGATGCGGAATGGCGCGGTCAGGTGGACGGCGAGAATGGCATCCCACTGCTCGTCGCTCATCTTGTGAATCACCGCGTCCCACGTATAGCCGGCGTTGTTGACGATGATATCGAGACCGCCGAACCGAACAATCGCGTCGTTGACGATCAGGTCGGGGAAGGCCGGGTCGGTCACGTCGCCGACCAGGCTCATCGCTTCGCCGCCAGCCGCGCGAATGGCTCCCACAGCCTCTTCGGCGGGCGCGGGGTCGATGTCGCTGAGCACGATACGCGCGCCGTGAGTGGCGAAGAGTTCCGCCGTTGCGCGCCCGATGCCGCGCCCCGCGCCGGTGATGATGGCAACTTTTCCTTCAAGCAATCGCTCCACGTTTCGGCCTCCTGATAAGTGATGAATGATCGCGCCGAGTCTATCACAGCATTTGCCCGCAGGTCATCGCTCGAATATCATTGGTCTTCGCTGAAATTTACTATCAGAGGCTAAGATATGAAAGGCATCGTACTGGCAGGCGGACTCGGCACACGGCTCTCGCCCTTGACCCGCATCACAAACAAGCATTTGCTCCCGGTCTTCGATCAACCGATGATCTATTACCCGATACGCTATCTGGTCGAGGCGGGCATTAAAGACATTCTCGTCGTCACGGGCGGCAACAGCGCCGGCGATTTTCTGAAGCTGCTGCGCAACGGCGCGGAGTTCGGCCTGAGCCGCATCCATTACGCTTACCAGGAGGGCGAAGGCGGCATCGCGGCGGCGCTCAGCCTGGCCGAATCGTTCGCCGACAGCGAGCCGGTCTGCGTCGTGCTCGGCGATAACATCCTCGAAAACAGCATCGCCACCTTCGTCAAGAAGTTCCGCCATCAAGGCTCAGGCGCGAAGATCCTGTTGAGCGAAGTGCCCGACCCGCATCGCTTCGGCGTGCCGATCATCGAAGACGACCGCATCACGCGCATTGAGGAGAAGCCCGCCGAACCGAAGTCGCCTTACGCGGTAATCGGCGTTTATATGTACGACAACCGCGTCTTCGACATCATCAAGACGCTGAAGCCGAGCGGGCGCGGCGAGCTTGAGATCACCGATGTGAACAACCAGTACATCGAGTGGGGCGACCTGACGTGGGACGTGATCGACGGCTGGTGGACGGACGCCGGCACCTTTGATAGCCTGCTGCACGCTTCCAATCTTGTCGCCAGACAGCGCGGCGCGAAAACCAGCAAGAGCGCGAGCGGCGATTAACGCACGCCCAATCGATTGCTCATTCTTTCGCCTTTGTGGTTTCATTCGTGTCTCAACGCTGTGATGGGATCGAGGCGCGCGGCTTTTATCGCCGGCCATAACCCGAAGATCATACCGACCGCCACCGAACCGAAGAAGCCGAAGGCCGCCGCCCATAGCGGGATCACCATATAAAGCGCCGGAACCAGCGTTGAGACCAGCTTGGCTAATCCCCATCCGATCAATAGGCCCGCGACGCCGCCCGCGCCCGTCAGCGTCACGGCTTCGGTCAAAAATTGCCAGATGATGTCCGAGCGTTTTGCGCCAACGGCTTTGCGTATGCCGATCTCTTTGGTGCGCTCGGTCACAGCGACCAGCATAATGTTCATTACACCAACACCGCCGACGATGAAGGCCACCATCGACATAATGATCATCACCACGAAGACCAGCCGCACGATGTCATCAAACGTCGAGATGAAAGATTCCGGTGTGCCGATCTCGAAATTATTATCTTGCCCGAGCGACAGGTTGCGGCGGCGGCGCAAGACCTGCTCGATGCCACGTATGCCTTCCTGCATGCGGCCTTCACGCATACGGATGATGATGAAGTGATCGTCCACGTTCGGGTACATCTTGTGGAAGGTGTAATAGGGCACGAAGACATCATTGTCTTCCTGGTTTTCAGAACCGAACGGCCCGCTTTTCTGCTTCTTGACCGTGCCGACGACAGTGAACTCCTGGCCGCCGACGTTGATCGTCTTGCCGAGGGGGTCTTCGCCGGGAAAGAGCGCCTCGACGATGTTGAAGGCCAGCACGCAGACATAAGCGCGGTGCTGGTTTTCCGAATCGGTGAAGTAGCGCCCTTGATCGACCGGCACGTTCATCACCAGCTCGGCGACGGGGAAGTTGCCGACGAAGCGCGTGCGTCGCGTAACGTGATCTTTGTAGCGCGCTTCAGGCGGCAGCGGCGGCGCTTCGCCCGGCAGCGGAATGCCGTAGATCAATCCGGCGTAGACGTGCTCGACCGCCGCCACTTCATCGTGTATGGCCTGCGCGTCTTCGAGCGTGAGCGGCTTGCGGTTAAGGACTTCGGCGGGCGGGCGGCTCGTCATAATGAACGGGTAGCGCCAGACATAAACGTTACGCGTGCCGAAGCTCTCGGCTTGGTCGAGCACCGTCTGGCGAAAGCCGTTCAACACCGCCGCCATCGCTACGATCACCAGCACGCCGATGAAGACGCCGAGGATGGTCAGCGCGGCGCGGAACTTGTGCGCCACAAGCGTCGCCATCGCCAACTGCGTGTTCTCTTTGATGCTCGATAAATTCATAAGTCAGGGGTCAGGGGCCGGGGGCCGGTTGTCCGTTGTCGGTTGTCAGTTGCCGGTTGTCAGTTGCCGGTTGTTGGTTAGTCCCGTAGGGACGCGATGTTTATAGTTATGGCTGAAGGATGCGACGAAGCCCCGTAGGGGCGCAATGTTGACATCTCGCTCCTGACGGAGCTTGCTTCATCTATCGCATTGTTGTCTATAAACATCGCGCTCCTACGGAGCTTCGTCACATCCTTCAGCTATATCTATACACATTGCGCTCCTGACGGAGCTTTGGGAATTATCAACTTTCAACTATCGACTGACCCCTGGCCCCGACACCCGGCCCCTGCGCTCACTCTGAGCGCAACGCTTCAATCGGGTCGAGGCGACCGGCGCGGCGGGCCGGATAGATGCCGAAGAAGACGCCGATGATCGTGCAGAGCGCGAACGCGACCAGCGGCGCCCACAGCGGGAACGAACTGGGCATCGGTGTGTAGGTCGCCATCAGCCACGAGAGGGCCGCCGCGATCAGCACGCCGGCCAGTCCTCCGGCGCAGCACAATACGACCGACTCGACCAGGAACTGATTGACCACGTCCTGCTGCCGCGCGCCGACCGCTTTGCGTATGCCGATCTCTTTTGTACGCTCGACTACAGAGACGAGCATGATGTTCATAATGACAATGCCGCCGACGACCAGCGAAATGCCGACGACAAACAGCGACACCGAAAAGATGGTGTTCGTCAGCATGGCGAACAACTGGTTGACGCCTTCTGACGTGATGATGCCGAAGTCGTCCTCTTCGTGATAGTCGAGCTTGTGCTGCGTACGCATAGCGAGCCGCACTTGATCTTCGGCCTGCTGCATCTCGCCTTCGCGCGCCTTGACCGAGATGTTCACCGAGCGGCGCGAGCCATAGTTCTTCTCGTAAGTCGAGAGCGGCACCTTGACGTAGTTGTCCTGCGAAAAGCCGAAGACCGCGCCGCGCCGCTCGCCGATGCCGATCACCTGATACCACTTGTCGTCGATCTGTATCTCTTTGCCGATGGGGTCGGAGCCGGGGAAGAGCTTGTCGGCGATGTCCGCGCCGATCACCGTGACGTAGCGTGAATGGTCATCTTCCCATTCGAGAAAGCCGCGCCCTTCGTCAATCTTCTTGCCTTCGATGTCGAAGATGTTCGCCGTCATGCCGCCCATATCGATAGTGTCGAGTGAGGTTTTGCCGTAATGCACGCGAACATTGCGGTGCGTTTCGACGCCGATGCCTTCGCAGGACGAGCAGAAGCGGCGCAAGACTTCGGCGTCCGTGGCGTGAACGTCGGGGTTGCGGCGGAGGGCTTCGAGGAACTTATCGAAGTTAGTGATAATGGGAAACTGGCTGACGACGAACGTGTTCGGCCCGAAGTTCGACACCTTCGTCTTCCAGTAGCGATCCATCCCTTGAATGAGCGAGATGACGGCGATGATTGAGCTGATGCCGATGGTGATGCCGAGCAGCGTCAGAAACGAGCGCAGCTTGTTGGCGCGCAACGAGTCGAGCGCCACGCCGACGTAATCGAAGAATCGGGCGTGCCCCTGACGGTCTTCGCTCGCGGTACGGCGGTCTTCATTCGCGTGTGGGATGGAGGTCGTTGCCATAACACTCAATGCCGTTATAACCGGCAATTATTTCCGGGTCAATCGCGCGTGAGCCATAGGGGCTTACGAGGCGCGGCGCGAAAAAGTTAGAGCCACTTGCAAAAACTTGTCTCTCGCCGCTCCGCGTGCGCGGCCCGCCTTTACAACGCCGCGCGGGTTGTGCGATTGTACCCGCACATTGACCGAGACGTTCAGCGATTCGTTATCGCCGACAGCATAAATCAAGTCTTACGGCTCGGACAAACGCCGACCGTCAGAGAGTGCGGAGATGAGCATCGTCAAAGGACTGCGCGAGGCGGCGGCCTCGTACACGAAAAAGACCGCCGCCGTCTGCGGCGACACGCGGCTGACGTTTAGGCAAACCGTCGAGCGCGTCAACCGCTTGTCGAGTGCGCTCGCCCAACTCGGCCTCGGTGCGGGCGACCGCGTTGCGGTGCTGGCGCTCAACTGCCACCGCTTCTTTGAACTCTATTATGCGGTGCCGCAGATGGGCGCTTGCCTCGTGCCCATCAACTTTCGCATCCCGCCCGCCGAAGTCAACTACATTCTCGATCATTCGGGCACGCGGGCGCTCTTCGTAGACGCCGCGCTCGCGCCGCTGGTCGATCAGATACGGCCACAGCTTGAAACCGTCGAGCATTTCATCTCGATCAGCGACGCGCCGGCGGATGGTTATTTAAGTTATGAAACGTTGCTGGCCGACGCCGCGCCTGAATACGCCGCGCCGGCGATTGATGATGACGAATTGCTCGGCTTGTTCTACACGTCGGGGACTACGGGAGAGCCGAAGGGCGTGATGCTGACGCACAACAACATCATCGCCAACGTTCGCCACGTCGAAGCGTCTTATCATTATTCGCCTGACGAAATCTACCTGCACAGCGCGCCGATGTTTCATCTTGCCGACGGCGCGGCGGTCTTCACTAACGCGGCGCGCGGCTCGACGCAGGTCTTCATTCCGCGCTTCGAGCCGCAGGCGACACTCGCGGCCATCGAGCGCGAACGCGTCACGCACGCGCTGCTCGTGCCGACGATGATTAACTTCGTGCTGCAAGCGCCGAATCTCGCGGATTACGATCTATCGTCGCTGGCTCACGTCACCTATGGCGCGTCGCCGATTGCGCCCGACGTGTTGCGGCGCGCGATGCAAGCATTCGGCTGCAACTTCGGGCAAGGGTACGGGCTGACCGAAGCCGCGCCGCTGTTGACAGGGTTGAACGCCGACGATCATCGCCGCGCAATCAACGGCGACGAACACCTGCTGGCGTCGTGCGGCAAGGCCGTGCCCGGCGTCGAGGTGCGCGTGGTCGATATTGACGGCAACGACGTGAAGCCTGGCGAAGTCGGCGAGATCATCGCGCGCGGGCCGAACATTATGCGCGGCTACTGGCGGCGCGACGATGACACGGCCAATACTGTTATTGATGGTTGGCTGCACACCGGCGACCTGGCCACGGTTGACGAGGAAGGCTACCTCTACCTCGTAGACCGCAAGAAAGATATGATCGTGACCGGCGGCGAAAACGTCTTCTCAACCGAAGTCGAAGCCGTGTTGTACGCGCACCCGGCGGTGAAAGAAGCGGCGGTCATTCCTGTGCCTGATGACCAGTGGGGCGAAGCCGTGCACGCCTGCGTTGCATTGAAAGATAACACCCCGGCAAGCGATGACGAGTTGATCGAATTCTGTCGCCCGCGACTGGCCAGTTACAAAGTGCCGCGCTCGATTGAAATCATCGCCGGCGAGTTGCCGAAAGGCGGAACCGGCAAGATACTGAAGAAACAATTGCGCGAACGTTACTGGCAAGGGCGCGAGCGGCGCGTCGGCTGACGCGAGCAATGCTTACTTAATCCAGACGGGAGATTGACGAGATGAATCTGACGCTAAGTCCAACCCGCTTTCTCGAACGTGCGAAAGCGCTGTATGGCAAGAAGGTCGGCATCGTTGACGGCGACGTGCGATTGACCTACGACGAATACGCTAATCGCTGCGATCAGCTATCGAACGCGCTCGGCGCGCTCGGCATCCATCGCGGTCAGTGTGTGGCGTGGCTCGGTTACAACAGCCACCAGTTGCTCGAAGCTTATTATGGCGTCGTGCAGATCGGCGCGGTGTTGTTGCCTCTCAACATACGACTGACGCCGCACGAGCTGGCTTACATCCTGAACGACTCGGAGACGGTGGCGCTGTTTTACAACCGCGACTTCGCGCCGCTGGTCGAAGACCTGCGTCCGCAGGTTCCGGGCGTCAAGCATTACGTCGCGCTCGAATCAGGCGCGAGTGACGTTTATTACGAAGACTTGCTTTCGGCTGCCGGAGCCGTTTTCACGCCGCCCGTTGACATCAAAGATGATGACCTGGCCGAGCTGTTCTACACGTCGGGGACGACGGCTAATCCCAAAGGCGTGATGATGACGCATCGCAATCTTTACCTGCACGCCTTGCAAGTGATGGCCGGCAACGCGATCAAAGATACCATCGTGCAGCTTCACACCATCCCGCTCTTTCACGTCAACGGCTGGGGCACGCCGCACACGGTCACCGGCAGCGGCGCGCGTCACATCATCGTGCGCAAGTTCGATCCGACCGAAGTGTTCGACATCATTCAGCGTGAACGCGTCACCCACTTCTCGATGGTTCCGACGATGGCCGTGGCGCTGCTCAATCATCCGAAGGCGTCCGAGTACGACCTGTCGAGCGTCGAATACGTTGGCATCGGCGGCGCGGCCTCGCACGCCGGATTGATGCGCGCCATCGAAGAGAAGCTGGGCTTCCGCGCTTACGGCGGCTACGGCCTGACGGAGACGACGCCGGTGCTGACGTTCTCGCATATCAAAGAGCACCTGAGCGATGCGCCCGACGACGAACGCTACCGCCGACAGGCGATGGCCGGCTACCCGATGCCCGGCGTCACGCTGGATATTTTTGACGCGAACGACAAGCCCGTGCCGCACGACGGCAAGAGCGTCGGCGAAGTCGTCGTCCGCGCAGACAATGTGATGGCCGGTTACTGGAAGCAGCCCGAAGACACGGCCAACGTGATGCGCGGCGGCTGGTTCCACACCGGCGATATGGCGGTGATTGACGACGAAGGCTACGTGCTGATCGTTGACCGCAAGAAAGACATTATTATTTCGGGCGGCGAGAACATCGCTTCGATTGAGATTGAGACGGCGGTCTACGCGCACCCAGCGGTGCTCGAATGCGCGGTGATTGCGATACCGGATGAGAAGTGGGGCGAAGTGCCGAAGGCGCTCGTCGTGTTGAAGCCCGGCCAGTCGCTCACCGAAGAAGAGTTGATCGCGCATTGCCGCACGCAACTGCCGGGCTTCAAGGTTCCGAAGTCCATCGAGTTCTTCGACGCACTGCCTAAGGGCGGCACCGGCAAAATCCTTAAGAAAGAGCTGCGCGAGAAGTACTGGGAAGGCTACGAAAAGCGCGTGCATTGAAGCGCATGTTGTCTCACGCGAGCCGCAAAGGGTATGACGCCACGTCGCGCCTTTTGCGGCAAATCTGGTTTGTGAGGAAGCTATGTCAACTCATCCTGCTCGTCGCATCACCTGTTGCTTGCTGATGTTTTCGCTGCTTACCTGCTCGCTCATCACATCCACATTCGCGCAGGCGACGAAATCGCCCGCGAGCGGCAAGCGTTATAACCGCATCGTCATACGCAACGCGATGGTCGTTGATGGCAACGGCACGCCGGCGTCGGGGCCGAAAGACATCGTCATCGAAGGCAACCGGATTACTGACATCATTGGCTTCGATCCCATCTCGGCCCTGCAAGGCACGGCGCGACGGCCCGCAGCGGGCGATGTTGAGATTGATGCCACCGGCAAATACGTCCTGCCCGGACTCATCAACCTGCACGGCCACATTCAAGACGAGCGCGGCGGCGTGCCGATGCCCGTCGAGTATTGCTGGAAGCTATGGCTTGCCAATGGCATCACCACTGTGCGCGAAGTCGGCGGCGATACGAAGAAGTCGCTCGCCTGGCGCGAGCAGAGCCGCAAAGGCGAAATCACCGCGCCGCGCTTTTTCATCTATGGCGTCTACAACTACCCGCCGCTGCCGACGACCAGAGAAGCCGCCCGTGATCGTGTCCGCGAGTTGAAAGCGATGGGCGTTGACGGCATCAAGTTCTTTGCCATAGACCGCGACTTGATGCAGGCGATGCTCGACGAAGCGCACATTCAAGGCTTACGCACGGCGCATCACGCGGCAGTAGCCGAGACCAACGCGTGGGACGATATCAAGTTCGGCACAACCAGCATCGAGCACTGGTACGGCATCCCCGATGCCGCAGTCGTGAGCGGCAGGCAGGACTTCCCGCCGAGCTACAACTACGACAACGAAGTGGACCGCTTCCGCTACGCCGGTCACCTCTGGCGCGAGGCCGACTGGGAACGGCTGATGAAACTGTTTGACGCGATGATTGCCGCTAACGTCGCGTGGGACCCGACCCTCGACATTTACGAAGCCAGCCGTGACCTGATGCGGGCGCAGAATCAGCCCTGGTTTCAAGACTACCTGCACCCTGTGCTTGAAGAGTTCTTTCGGCCCAACCCGAAAAATCACGGCTCATACTTTCTCGGCTGGACTTCGACTGATGAAACGTTTTGGAAGGAAAACTACCGATTGTGGATGCGCGCCGTGCGCGAGTTCGCCGAGCGCGGCGGCACGGTGGGCGCGGGCGAAGACGCCGGCTTCATCTATCAGATGTATGGCTTCGGCCTGATCCGCGAGCTTGAGTTGCACCAGGAAGCCGGCTTTCACCCGCTGAAGGTGATCGAGCACGCGACCGGCAATAACGCTCGCATACTCGGCGAACAGGAGCGGCTGGGCCGCGTGCGCGTCGGGTACTTAGCCGACCTGATTGTCGTCAACGGCAACCCGCTTGAGAACTTGAAAGTGCTCTACGCGACCGGCGTTGACGAAGTGCGCGACGGCAAGACCGCGCACACGGGCGGCGTCGAATGGACGATCAAGGATGGTATCCCTTATCACGGGCCGACGCTGCTGAGAGAGATTAAAGAGATGGTCGCCAAAGCCCGCGCCGAACGGTCGAGCAAATCGGCGCGGCAGTGATTGGCTTATTGGCTCGCACCTTCGAGGTTAAAGAGCCGTTTGAAATTTGCGGAAGTAGCGCGGCCTATCTCTTCGGCTGCAAGTCCGCGCAGGTCGGCAATCGAGCGCGCCGTCTCGATGACGTAAGCCGGCTCGTTGCGCCGTCCGCGAAAGGGAACAGGCGCGAGAAACGGCGCGTCGGTTTCGATCAGAATCTTATCCACCGGCAGCGCGCGGGCGGTCTCGCGCAGGTCGTCGGCCTTCTTAAATGTGACGACGCCCGAAAACGAAATCAGAAAGCCCATCTCGACCGCCGCTTCGGCAAATGCTCGCGTGCCGGTGAAGCAGTGAATGATGCCCGGCAAGCCCGCGCTCTGCCATTCCTCCCGCAAAATCTGCAAGGTGTCTTCTTCGGCTTCGCGTGTGTGAATGACTGCCGGCAAGCGGCGCTCGCGGGCCATCTGCAATTGTCTTCTGAACGCCGCGCGCTGCACGTCGCGCGGCGAGTTGTCGTAATGATAATCCAAACCGATCTCGCCCCACGCAATCACCTTCGGGTGCGCGGCCAGTTCGGCCAGCCGATCATACATCTGGTCATCAAGCAGGCGCGCTTCGTGCGGGTGAACGCCGACGGTGGTGTAGATGAAGTCGTATTTATCGGCGATGCGCTGTGCGGCAGTGTGCGAATCTTTGGATAAGTCGCCATTGCCGACCGCGACGATGATCTCGACGCCAGCCTCTCGCGCCCGCTCGATCATCGCCGTGCGGTCGCCGTCAAAGTCTTCGCTCTCGATGTGCGCGTGCGAATCAATATACATAATTCACCAGATGCGGGGGAGTCAGAAGTCAGAAGAAAGTATTCAGAAGTCAGAAGTCAGAAGTCAGAAGTCAGAATGAAAGCGGAAAGAATCGGGAGTTAGAATAAGAGCGGAGGCGCAGCAAGCGCCGAGTTCCTTTTCCATTCTGACTTCTGACTTCTGACTTCTTCCTCCTGACTTCTGACTTCTGACTTCTTCCTCCTGACCTCTCCTTCCTAGCTTGAGCCGAAGCTGAAGCCGCCGCCGCCGCCGCTCGATTGATTCGGGAAGAACGGCTTCATCAGCCCGGCAAAGGCGGCGAGGTTGCGAGTTTGAATCAGCAACTCGCCCGGTCCTATGAAGTCGGCGACGATGCCTTCGCCGCTCACCATACTGCGGAACCAACCCGACGCGGCTTTGCGCAGGCTGTATTGCGTTGTGCCTTCCCACGCCACCAGATGGCCGGTGTCAACGATGTAGCGTTCGCCGGGCGCAAGCGTCTTGCGATGGATCGCGCCGAACGACGAGACCAGCAGCAAGCCCGTGCCGCGCACCTGAAGGACAAATAGTCCTTCGCCGCCGAAGAAAGATTTCGCGCCGCCCCACTTCGTATCGACAATCAGGCTGCCGTCGCCCGCGAGGTATGAGCTGGACTGCACGTAGAACATCTGGTTGCTCATCTCAAGGGCGGCGATGTCGCCGGGCGAGCCGGGCGCAAAGGTCACTTCGCCGGGGCCGCCGCGCGCCGTGAAGGTCGAGACAAAGGCCGATTCGCCGCCCACCGCGCGTTTGAACGCGCCCATCAATCCGCCTTTCATCTGCGATTGCAATTCAACATTGGCCGACATCGAAACCATCGCGCCGGCTTCGGCTTGTATGGACTGTTCGGGCTGCAACTGCACAACCGCCAGCGAGAAGGCCGGCTGATGCAGTATCTCGTAATTGTAACCGCGCCCCGACCCGCGCCCGTCGGCGTCGATGTGAATGCCTTGACCGGGCGGGTAGCCGGGTTGGCCGCCGCCATAATTCGGCTGGCCTTGATTATAATTCGGTGCGCCCTGGCCGTAGCCGGGCGGCGGACCTTGCGGATAAACGGGTGGCGGTGATGGTGGCGGAGGATAACCGGGCGGCCCCTGTTGATAACCGGGTGGGGGTCCCTGTTGATAGCCCGGCGGCGGACCTTGTTGATAACCCGGCGGCGGATAATTCGTCGGCGCGTCGGGCGCTCCCACGGGGTTGCCGCAGGTGGTACAGAATCTGGTGTCGGGCGTAACGTCCGCGCCACATCGTTGACATTTCATAGCGGGTCTCCTTGTTGATTAATCGTCAACCATTGCATCAAGGAAAAAGAAACCACAGATGAACACGGATGAACACGGATAAAAGGACAAACGTGAATCTCTACATTCTTTCCATCTGTGTTGATCTGTGTTCATCTGTGGTTCCATCTTTCACATCAGACTGATCGGGTCAACTTCGATTGAAATCGAGCGCGGGTTCGCGCCGCGCGCAAGCAGTCGCGTCATCGCTGCGTCCAGGGCTTCGCGGGCGCGAGCGCGGCTGCGCGCCTTGATCAATATCTGAAAGCGATGCTCGCCCTTGATGCGCGAGATGGGCGCGGGCGCAGGCCCCAGCACGCGCAAGCCGGAATCGCGCACGGCGCTGCGCAACTCTTTGGCGAGGTCGGTCGCTGTGTTGTTGGCCCGGTCGAATTCTTTGTCGTGCACACAGATGTTGATCAGCGCATTGAACGGCGGGTAATGCATCGAGCGGCGGAACTCAATCTCGCGCCGGTAGAACTCGTCGTAATCCTGCGCCTTCGCGCAGACCAGCGAATAATGTTCGGGATGATAGGTTTGAATCACGACGCGTCCCGGTCGGTCGCCGCGCCCGGCGCGACCCGCTACCTGGGTTAAGAGTTGAAAGGTGCGCTCGGCAGCGCGAAAGTCGGGCAGGCACAGCCCCGCGTCTACCGAGATGACGCCGACCAGCGTGACGTTGTGAAAGTCGTGGCCTTTGGCGATCATCTGCGTGCCGACGATCAGATCAATCGAGCCGGCGGCGAACTCCATCAATAGGTGTTCGAGGCTGCCGCGCCTGCGGGTCGTGTCACGGTCGATGCGAGCGATGGATTTGTCGGGGAACAGCTCGCGCAGCTTGGCTTCGAGCTGCTCGGTGCCTTCGCCGACGTACTGAATGTATTGCCCATCACAGGCCGGGCAGACGCGCGGCGTGGGCCTGATGTAGTTGCAGTAGTGACATTGCAGGCTCTGGTTATAGCGGTGATAGGTCAACGTCACGTCGCAGTTCGGGCAATGAATCGCGTCGCCGCACGAGCGGCACATCGCAAACGACGAATAGCCGCGCCGGTTCAACAGGACCATCACCTGCTCGCCGCGCTCGAAGGTTTCGGTCATCGCCGCCTTGATCTCATCTGAAAACGTCACCTGCTTGCCGTGCCGCTTGAAGACTTCGCGCATATCGACGGTTTCGACTGCCGCCAGCGCGCGGTTGCCGTAACGCGCGTCGAGCCGCATGTATTCGTACTTACCCGTCGTCGCGTTGTGGACGGATTCGAGTGAAGGCGTCGCCGAGCCGAGGACGACGATGGCCTTCGCGTGCAGGGCGCGCACGATGGCCGTGTCGCGCCCGTGATAGCGCGGCGTCTCGTCCTGCTTGTACGAGGTCTCGTGCTCTTCGTCAACAACGATGATTCCCAGGTTTTCAATCGGCGCGAAGACCGCCGAGCGCGTGCCGATGACGACGCGCGCTTCGCCGTCCTTGATGCGCCGCCATTCGTCTGTGCGCTCACCTTCGCTCAAGCTCGAATGCAGGATCGCCACGGCGTCGCCGAAGATGGCGCGCAGACGGCGCGAGAAGACCGGCGTCAGCGCAATCTCTGGAACCAGCATCAACGCGCCCTGGCCCCGCCTCGTCGCTTCACGCATTGCGCGGATGTAGATTTCGGTCTTGCCGCTCCCGGTCACGCCGTGCAGTAAGAATGTTGCGTAGCGATGCTCGTCCAACCGCGCCGTGATGCGGTCGAGGGCCGTCTGCTGATCGTCATTGAGCGTGACGAGATTCAACTCTTGCTGCTCGATGTGCGAGAGCGGATCGCGGCGGACTTCGCGGGCAAAGACTTCGACGAGGCCGCGTTTTTCGAGCGTCCGCACGACCGACGCCGACACGTCCGCCGCGTCAAGCAAATCGCTGAAGGCGAGCGGCTCGTCGCTCTCTTCAAGCGTTTCCAGCACGCGCTGCTGAGCGGGCGTTGGCGTGGCGTCGCCGTTGCCGCCGTTGAAGGCGCGCTCGGTGAGCCGCACGGCGTTTTGTAATTTAGGCTTCAGACGACTTTCGCCGATGCGTTCGGCGACGCGCACGAAGCCGGCGCGCTCAAGCTGGCGAATCAGCGCCGAGGTGTGCGATTTGGACAGATGCCGCTCAAGCTCGCGCGAGCCGATGTGGCCGCTGGTGGCGACCAGTTCGAGGGCTTGCAGCTTTGACGACGACCAACTGAATCCTGCCGAGACTTGCGCGAGCGCCGCGCGCCCGGCTTCGGTGATCGTCAGTATCTGTTCGGTGGCGACGGTTGCGCCGGCGGGCAATGCCGTGCGCAGGCATTCGCCCCACGGCGCGTGATAATAATCGCTCATCCAGCGGGTCAGGTCGAGAATGTCGGGCGCAACGATGGGCGATTCGTCTACGAGTTCTTCAATCTCTTTGATGTCGCTTTCGGCCAACTCGCCGGCGAGGGCTGAGTGCAGCGCGACGATGAAGCCGGTGAGCAACTTTTTGCCGAACGGCACGACGACGCGGCAGCCGGCCTGCGCGCGCTCGGCCATATCGCCCGGCAGCCGATAGGTGAAGGTTTGCCTGATGTGAACCGGAACTGCGACCTCTGCGAACATCGCGGGGATTGTACACGCCGCAGTGGTCAGTTGTCAGTGGCCAGCGGTCAGTTTTCAGTGGCGACGAGTGAGAAGAGTTGATCAGTAGTCAGCGCGCGGAGCGCAGCCACTCACGAAAGGCGCGCAAGGTGGCGCTTTGCCCCTCGCGTTTGGTCTGCTCAAGAAAGCGGGTCAGGACTTCGCCGTTGAGCAACGGAAAGGCGCGGCTCGCTGCCGCTTCGACGAAGCCTTGCTCAGACAAGTGATAGATGTAAAGCCGCCCCTTGCGATAGCGCCAATATTCGGGCACGCCGATGGCAGCGTAAAATTCCATCTTGCCGACCGACTCGCTCCAGATATCAATCTCAACGACAACGTCGGGTGGCGGGTCGGTCATCAGGTCAATCTCATCCCTGCCGATAATCGCCGCCGCGTTCTGCACATAAAAACAGGTGTCCGGCTCTGCGCCCATCGCCAGTTGCTCGTCTTTGAAGGTCGTCGAGCCGGCGGTCTCAAGCGTTATGTCCATCTCTTGCGCAAACAGGCTGACCAGTTGCAACAGCATGTCCTTTGGCCGCTCGTGCGGTAATGACGGACTCATAATCTCCAACCTCCCGCGAATGTAGCTGACGCGCAGAGCGCTGTCGCCCAGTTCATCAAGAAGCTGCTCGTAGTCTTCCCACGATATGTCGTACAGGATCAGCCTGCCGCCCGCCGGCAGATGCGCAATGGCATCGAGAAGACTTGTGGCATGTGTCGTCATAGAGCCGCTCCGAACGACCGAGAATGTGCCACCATCATACTAAAGCGTGATGTGCTTGTCACCCGCCGCCGCTTTTGACATAGTTCAGACGGGTGAACCCGACTATGCATTTATCAAGACCACTCAGCGAAGTCATCCGACCGACGACGATTATCGAAGCGCCGCGCTTGTCTGCACGGCTCGGCGTGCAATTGACGATTGCCAGCGAGACGTTTCAATTTACTGGCAGCTTCAAATTCCGCGCCGCTTATAACCTGGCTTCAAAGGTCGGCCAGCAGAAGATCATCACCGCCTCGTCGGGCAACTTCGGACAGGCGATGGCCTACGCCTGCCGGCTGCTCGGCAAATCCTGCACGGTCGTGATGCCGGCCACATCGGCTCGCGTGAAGGTAGACGCTGTGCGCGAGTTCGGCGGCACGGTTGATCTGATTGACGTGCGCGAGATCAGCCGCGCCGCGCGCGTTGCCGAATTGGCAAAAGAGCATTCGGATGCTTATGTCGCCAGCGCCTACGACGACCCGCTGGTCATCGAAGGCAACGCCAGTCTCGGCGCGGAGCTTGCCGCCAGGCGTGATCGGTTCGACGAAGTGATCGCGCCGGTCGGCGGCGGCGGTTTGACTTCGGGACTCATCACAGGCTTGCGCGAAGCGGGAAGCAATGTGCGTGTCGTCGGCGCGGAGCCGTTGATGGGCAACGACGCGGCGCGTTCGTTGCGCGCCGGTCACATTGTCGCCAACGAAGCCGAGCCGCAGACTATCGCCGACGGAGCACGCACGGTCAGCGTCGGCCAGCACAACTGGGCGATTCTCGAAAGCGGGCTGGCCCGCATTGTCGAAGTGCCCGAAGAGAATATCCGCGAAGGCGTGCGGCTGCTGTACGGGCTTGCGAACCTGAAGGCCGAGCCGACCGGGGCGCTCTCAATCGGCGCATTGCTCACCGAGCCGGAGCGGTTCCGCGACCACCGCGTCTGCTGCGTCATCAGCGGCGGCAATGTGGACGCGGCGGTCTACCGCGAGATACTTGCCGAATAACGAAACGACACCGGCTCGCTTGTGTGCCGAGCCGGTGTCGTTTGCCAATTCCAACCTGATGTGAATCCGCTTTAGTGCCGTCCGCGACGCATACAGTCGTTGTGCTCGCGGCGCGCTTCGTTCATACGGATGCGGCGTTGACGATAGGGGAGGCCGCGCGCCGAGCGAACGGCGTCTCTGTATGTGGCTTCACAAGCTCTCGTGTCGTCGCGGTATCTGCGTCCGCGTTGAGCCAGGGCCGACGATGCGAAGATGCTGCCGACCAGTAGAAACAAAACCATCAAGTGAATCAGCGTTCGTTTCATTTATCCTCCTGTGAAGTTGAAAAAAGAATCAACGTTCAATGGTTGTCGGTTCGTGCGTCCGTTTACTTGGATTAGGAGAGCAACAGGCGGGCCAAAGCGACAGCGCGCGCGCGGCAGATTTGATCTGCTGCAATAATTCGTGATGCGCTGCCTGAGCCAGCATCGACCGATAAAAAGGCCGGCGCTGACCTGTGACATTCTGGTCAGCGCCGGCCTTTCAGCCACACGAATAAAGGCGTGTGGTATTCAGGCACAACAAACTTTGCTCGCTAGCAAAGCGATGATGGCTTGATCGGTTAAAAGATGCGCCGACGCTCGCGCCGGTTCTTGTAAAGCCACAGCGCGGTCGCTGCGCCGCCGCCAACCGCCGCGCCAATCGCCGCGCCCTTCTTGCCTTTGGTGACGCCGCCGACCACCGCGCCGGCTCCCGCGCCAGTGCCGATGACCAGAGCCGCGCCGCCAGGGCCGGGCATCCAGCGATGGCGGTACTCGTAATTGACAATGCCCGGACCATCAAAGAAGGTGATCCGGCTGTCGCCTACCCGATAGCCATTCTTGTCGCGCCTGATGATATTGCCGTATCGCTCCTGCGCCGATGCCGCGACGGGAAGCAGCAAGGCGAGGAACGACAGCGTCAGAAAGAAACTCGTCAGTTTCTTCTTCATTATTGTCCTCCGGAGTTTGAATGAGCGGTTCGTGAGTGGTGAGTCTGAACAGCGGACTCAGCCATCAGCCGGATGCGCAAGACATCCCTTGGCGTTGTCCGCCGAATGAGTTTCTTTTGACTGCCTGCCGCCGAAACGGCAGGGCTGATGACGCGCCCGGCAATGTGTGAATCGCCGGGCACATCCCCATCGCGCTAGAAGCCGGCGCTGTCGTCAGCCGACGGGCCATAGATGGACGGCACAGGAATATCCAGAAGCCGCAGGTAGACGGAAAGCTGGCCGCGATGATGGACCAGATGATTCAGGCCGATTGAACGCAGCGCGACCGCGCGCGGCAGTTCGAGGAGCACGCGCTCGCCGTTGCGCATCTGCCACGCCTTAGCGAACGCCTCGCCCGGCTGATTGCTCAACGCATCGAGCGCGCCGGCGACGCGCTGATCGAAGACCGTCACCAGCTCAGCCGCGTTTTCAGGATTGAACGGTTGATACTTGCCTGAGCCGAAGTCCAGCGCGTCTTCGGTCAGTACCATTGCAAACAGGCCGGGCAGTTCGGCGACGTGCCCGGCCAGGCGGCCCAGCGTCATGGATTTGTCATGCGGCTTCCAGGTCAGCGAATCCTGCGGCACGCGCTCCAACAGCTTTCGCGTCGTCGCCGCTTCGGCCTTCAATTCTGCGGCCAGTGCTTCATTAATTGTCATTGATCTCTCCTATAATTAAACATCGAATAGTTCAAGGCTCTTTAACTTTCGTTTTGCTCTCGCGGAGCGAAACGTCGTGGTCATCGAGCGGCGTGCGGTCGGCCTGCTGCTTGTCTGAAGCCGGGTCGGGCGCAAAGCGATTCGGGTTGTCGCGCTCGCCCTGCTCGTCGGTCTGCAACTCGGCGGGCTGCTGATCGAAGCCGTCCGCGTTGGCCTCCCATGGATTGTCGGTCGCTTCGTCTAAAGACTTCTTGGCGTCACGGTCGTCTTTACGTTCACTCATATGAATACCCTACCTTGCTCGGCTCGACTCGCGCCAATTATTCTTTGGCGCGCAGAAAGGCGCGCAGATATTCGCGGTTCAACTGCGAAATGAAGTCGAGCGATATTTCTTTCGGGCAGACCGCCTCGCACGAGCCGATCACCGTGCAGTTGCCGAAGCCTTCGGCATCCATCGCCTTGACCATGTTGACGACGCGGCGGTCTTTCTCGACTTTGCCTTGCGGCAGCGTGTTCAGATGCGCCACCTTGGCGGAGACGAATAACATCGCCGAGGCGTTCTTACAAGCGGCGACGCACGCGCCACAAGCGATGCAGGCCGCCGCGTCCATCGCGCGGTCAGCATCCGGCTTGGGCACAGGGATAGCGTTGCCGTCGGGCGTGCCGCCGGTCGCTACCGAAATATAACCGCCTGCCTGGATGATGCGATCAAAAGCCGAGCGGTCAACAACGAGGTCTTTGATTACGGGGAACGACCGCGCCCGCCACGGCTCGATGGTCAGCGTGTCGCCGTCTTTGAAGTGGCGCATATGCAACTGGCAAGTCGTCGTCGCCGCCAGCGGCCCGTGCGCCACACCATTGATGACCAGGCCGCACATGCCGCAGATGCCTTCGCGGCAGTCGTGGTCAAAAGCGATTGGCTCCTTGCCTTCTTTAATCAACCCTTCGTTGACCACGTCGAGCATCTCCAGAAACGACATATGCTCAGAGATATTATTCGCTTTATATTCGACGAACTGGCCGGCATCCGACGCGTTCTTCTGCCGCCACACTCGTAAGGTTAGATTCATGTTGGCTCGCAACTCCTTCTGACAGTCTATCGAGTCTATCGAGTCGGGAAACGTTCTCCTGACTCGGCTGACTCGGCAGACTCGATAGACTACTTATAGCTCCGCTGCGTGAAGTGGACCTCTTCGTAATCGAGGTTCTCTTTGTGCAGCACCGGGCGCTCATCGACGCCCTGATATTCCCACGCCGCGACGTACGAATAATCGATGTCGTCGCGCAGCGCCTCGCCGTCTTCGGTCTGGTACTCTTCGCGGAAATGGCCGCCGCACGACTCATTGCGGTGCAGCGCGTCAAAGACCAGCAACTCGCCGAACTCTAAAAAGTCAGCAACGCGCCCGGCGTATTCGAGCGACTGGTTCAACTCGCCGCCATCGCCTAAGACCGAGACGTTCTGCCAGAACTCTTCGCGCAGCGGCGGAATCTCTTCGAGCGCTTCTTTCAGGCTTTCAGCCGTGCGCGCCATGCCGCACTTCTCCCACATGATGCGGCCCAGGTGGCGATGAAACTCTGTCACCGTGCGCCGGCCTTGAATCGCCAGTAGCCGCCGTATGCGCGCTGCAACTTCGTCCTCGACGAAGCGGAACTCCGGGCTGCCGGCGCTCGACTTGGCCGGCTTCTCGCTCGCAAAGTAATTGCCGATGGTGTAAGGCAGGACGAAGTAGCCGTCGGCCAATCCTTGCATCAAGGCGCTCGCGCCCAGGCGGTTCGCGCCGTGATCCGAATAGTTCGCTTCGCCGATGACAAACAGGCCCGGTATGTTGCTCATCAGGTTGTAATCGACCCACAACCCGCCCATCGTGTAATGCACCGCCGGGTAGATGCGCATCGGCACGCGGTAGGCGTTCTCGCCGGTGATGCGCTCGTACATCTCGAAGAGGTTGCCGTAACGCTCGCGGATCACTTTCTCGCCGAGCCGGTTGATGGCGTCGCGGAAATCGAGATAGACGCCGCGCCCGCCCGGCCCGACGCCGCGCCCTTCGTCGCAGACCTGCTTGGCGGCGCGCGAAGCGATGTCGCGCGGCGCGAGGTTGCCATAGCTCGGATACTTGCGTTCAAGGTAATAGTCGCGGTCTTCGTCGGCGACCTCGTGCGGCGGGCGATTATCACCGGGCTGCTTCGGAACCCAGACGCGCCCGTCATTGCGTAAAGATTCGCTCATCAAGGTCAGCTTCGATTGATACTCGCCGCTGACAGGAATGCAGGTCGGGTGAATCTGCGTGTAGCACGGATTGGCAAAGTAAGCGCCGCGCTTGAAAGCCCGATAAGGCGCTGTCACATTGCAGCCCTTGGCGTTGGTCGAAAGGACGAAGACGTTGCCGTAGCCGCCTGTAGCTAAGACTACAGCATCGCCGGCGTGCGAGCTGATCTGGCCCGTCACCATATCGCGCACGACGATGCCTTTGGCGTGGCCGTCGATCAACACGAGGTCTAACATCTCTGTGCGCGGGTACATCTTCACGCCGCCGAGGCCGATCTGTTTCGATAAGGCTTGATACGCGCCGAGCAACAACTGCTGACCCGTTTGGCCGCGCGCATAAAAGGTGCGCGACACCTGCGCGCCGCCGAACGAGCGGTTCGCCAGGTAGCCGCTATATTCGCGCGCAAACGGCACGCCTTGAGCCACGCACTGGTCGATGATGTTGACCGAGACTTCGGCAAGGCGATAGACGTTGGCCTCGCGTGAGCGGTAGTCGCCGCCCTTGATCGTGTCATAGAACAGGCGGTAGACCGAGTCGCCATCGTTGCGGTAATTCTTCGCGGCGTTGATGCCGCCTTGCGCGGCGATTGAATGCGCGCGGCGCGGGCTGTCTTGATAGCAGAAACACTTGACGTTGTAGCCCAGCTCCGACAGCGTCGCCGCCGCCGACGCGCCGGCTAGCCCTGAGCCGACGACGATGATGTCGAACTTGCGCTTGTTGGCCGGGTTGATCAGCTTGACCTGATCTTTGTAGCGCCGCCACTTATCTTGAAGCGGCCCTGGCGGCGTCTGCCCGTTGAGCGGCTCGGCGGCAATATGGTATTCGAGCGAGGTAGTCGTTAGCATAACGGTTCACTTAACCCATCCGGCGAGAATCGAGATGGGAATCGAGATGTTGCCGAGAAAAATAATCAGCGCGGCAATGCGCGCCGTGCGGTGAATGGCCGTGACATTACTCTTGTTGCGTAGGCCGAGCGATTGCAGCGAACTCGACACGCCGTGACTCAGGTGCAAACAGAGCAGCGCCATTGCCAGTATGTAAAAGCCCGACACCGCCCAGTTGGAAAAGCCGCGCACCATCATTCCGTACACGTCGTGATGGAGCGGGTCGGCGGGGTCTTTCAAATTCATGAACTCCGGGTTGGTGACGCCGAGCGTGAAGTGCATCAGGTGGTAAATGATGAAGGCGAAGATGACCAGACCGCTGATGAAGATTGTGCGCGAGGCGTAGCTCGCAGCGGTCGGTTTACCCATCGCATATTTCGCAGGCCGCGCGTCGCTGTTGGCCGAGACCAGTTGCAGCGCCGCGACGATGTGCATAATGACGAGGGCCAGCAGACTGACGCGCGCCGTCCACAACAGGCCGGGCTTGGATTGGAGCAAGGCGGCATAGTTGTTGATGGCGTCGCGGCCCGCATAGATTTGCAGGTTGCCGGCCATATGGACGATCACGAAGACAAACAGCGCGATGCCGGTGATGGCCATAACATACTTTTTGCCGAGCGAAGAACTGTAAGCGCGTACCAGGATATTCATCAAAGACCCTTCTCGTCAGCGTTCGGGTATCGGGTGCTGATCTACCCTCGCGCGGGAATCATGACTGCTCAGGTGATACTGAGAAAATACCAACCCGCGCCCGCGATGTAAAATTCAAAAGAATAATCTTGAAAATAAGCGCGGATTGCCTGCGCCTGAATCTTACCTGACCGAGGGTTTCAAGGAATCAGGCGTCCGCAACCGTTGCATCGCCTCGTTGCACTGCTTGACCTTGCCGGCTAATTCCGCCGCCCTGTTGCTGTCGGTCGGTCGTAAGGCATTGCGTTTTTGCAGGTCGGAGAATACCTCAAGCGCCTTCTGGTAAAGGTCGCGGGCCTCGGCCCATTGCTGCGAGCGAACACCGCCAGCGGCCTTTGAATCCGCAGCCAGCGTCGCATGGGCGAGCGCGACAATACTTTGACACAGCCCGAAGTTGCGGAGGAAAACCATGTTGCTGGGGTCTAGCGAAACCAGGCTCTGAAATTCGGCGAGCGCTTTCTCTCCGATCTCCTTGCCGCGCTCAGCTTGCCCGGACTTCGACAGCGCTTCGGAGAGGTCGGCCTGCACCCCGGCCAGATCAAAAAGTGCCTGCTTGTTCGTTGGGTCTTTTGCCGACAGGTCAACGCGAATCGCCAGCGCCTTGTTCAGCGCGTCAAGGGCGCTATTGTAGTCGCCCGTCGCCGTCAAGGCTTCGCCGTAGTAGAACTGCGCCATCGCCAGCGTGCGCCAGGCGCGGGCGTTGGTCGGGTCGGCGGTCGTCATCGCCTCTAGCAGGGCGATGGACCGGCGATAGCTGTTCAGCCCTTCCGTTCGATCCAAGACCCAGCCTCCGCCGAGTTTCATCGAGCAGGTGGCGACGCTTAAGCGCATGCGGATGTTGGCAGGGTCTCGATTGAGCATGTCTTCGCGGATGGCGAGCGCTTTGCGATAGCAGTTCATCGTGCTGTTGAGATCGGTTGTCCGGGTCAGGCCATCGCCGAGACACTCGTATGCTCTGGCGTATTCGTCACGAACTCCCACATCATCGGGATTGGCGTCGGCCAACTGCTCAAAGGTCTCCAGCGACCGGCGATAGTTTTCGATGCAGCCGGCGAGGTCGCCTTTCTGTTCGAGGATGTCGGCAATCGCGCGATAACTGAGGCCGAAACCGAGTTGTAATTCCTTGCCGGGAGCAGAGTGACTGAGCGATTCACGAATCGCCAGCGCTTTATGGTAGCTCGACATCGCTCCTTCCGTATCGCCGAGGTTTTGTGTGTAAGGGTTCCCCTGGATGTCGCCGACCCGATCATAAGCTGTTGCCAGTTCCGTTTGCAGAGTCGGGTCATCGCCCGATTCGCGCGCGAGACTATCCAGATATTCGAGCGCCCGCGTGACGAGCAACTGCCGTGTGGGCGTTGAGCCGGCAAGGTTCTGCACCGAGTCGTGAATCTCGAAGAGGAAAGAGTTGGCCAGCCGGCGGACATCATTGAAGCGTTGCTCGGCTTTCATCCGCTGGACGTGCGCAATGTGCGCCTCCCACAACGTCGCAATGACGCCGGCCATAAGGGTGAGCAACACAAGCAGAGCCGCCGCTGCCCCGGCTTTGTGGCGGTGGACGAACTTTGAGGTGCGATAGGCGAAGGTGTCTTTGCGGGCGATGACCGGCAAGCCTTCGAGGTGGCGGCGTGTGTCTTCGCTGAATTGTTCGACCGACGAATAACGCCGCACAGGTTCCTTGCGCATGGCCATGAGGATAATGTTGTCGAGATCGCCGCTCAGCACACGCCGCAGCTTCGCCGGTTGACTGTTGCGCGCGATGCTCACGGTTTCCGGGCGGATGATGGCCGAAGTGCCATCGGCCATCTCGACCTCCTCGATGCGGCTGATCGCATCTGACGGTCGCTGGGGTTCAGTCTCACAGATGATTCGTTCGACTTCGCTCGGCAGCGGCGTCCTGAACTGGTAAGGGTGATGGCCGGTCAGTAATTTGTACAACAGAACGCCGAGCGAATAAACGTCCGAGGCGGTCGTGATGGGAAAGCCACGTACTTGCTCCGGGCTGGCGTAATCTCTCGTCATCAGCCGCATCGCCGTCATGGTCGGCGCAATCGTCTGCGGCGACATCTCCGGGTTGAGGAATTTGGCGATGCCGAAATCGAGCAGCTTCGGCTCGCCGTCTGAAGTCACCAGTATGTTCGAGGGCTTGAGGTCGCGGTGAACGATCAGGTTCTGATGGGCGTGCTGCACCGCCGCGCAGATCTTGCGGAACAAGTGCAAACGCTCGACCGTTGACAGCCGCGCGCCATCGCAGTAATCCAGCAGCGACAGCCCTTCGATGTACTCCATCACGAAGTAGGGCAGGCCGTCTTCGGTGGTGCCGCCATCTACAAGTCGTGCGATGTTAGGATGGTTCAGCGAGGCCAGTATCTGGCGCTCGTTGCGAAAGCGGCGCAGGATGTCTTCGGTGTCCATGCCGCGCTTGATCAGCTTGATGGCGACGCGCTTCTTGAACGTGTCATCGGCGCGCGTAGCCAGGTAGACCGCGCCCATGCCGCCACGCCCGATCTCGCGGATGATTTTGTAAGGGCCGATATGCTGGCCCGCAAGCGACGGACTCCGGTTTCCTTGCAGCGCCTTTAACACCGCTTCGACCGCAGGCGATTCAATGAAGCTGGCCGCTTCGTTATGGTGCGCGATCAATTGCTCGACCTCTTGTTGCAGCTCCGCGTCACCCGCGCAGGCGTCGGCCAGAAACGTCATGCGCTCGCCCTGATCGTGGTCGAGCGCCGCTTGAAACAGCTCTTTTGCGCGATGATAGCGATTCATCAATCATGCCTCTGTCAGCGGCCAAAGACGGAGTCATCGAATCAAACGATGACTGCCTGATGTTGGGATTGCCACCCTGACTGCTCTCGGTAGCTTCGTTAGCCCCGCTTGATCTCCCGATAGAGCCATGCCTTTGCCCAGTTCCAGTCGCGCTTGACGGTCGCCGGTGAGATGTCGAGGACTTCCGCCGTCTCCTCAATCGTTAGACCACCGAAGAATCGCAACTCGACAATGCGGCCTTGCTGCGGATCCATTTCGGTCAGGCTGGCCAGCGCGTCGTCCAGCGCCAGGAGGTCAAGGTCACGTTCCACCGGCACGGCCATCGCGTCGTCAAAGGATAACTTCTGCGCCCCGCCGCCACGCTTGGCGTAAAGGTGTGCGCGGGCATGGTCTACGAGGATGCGCCGCATCATCTGGGCGGCGACGCCAAAGAACTGCGCGCGGTTCTGCCAGTTCACCTGCCGCTGATCAATGATCCTCAAATAGACCTCGTTGATCAGCGCCGTCGGTTGCAACGTGTGGCCCTGACGCTCGCGGCGCAGATAGCGCGCGGCGAGCCTGTGCAGCTCGTTGTAGACCAGCGGCATCAACTCGTCAAGCGCATACTCGTTGCCCTTGCACCAGTCCACCAGCAAGAGCGTGACATCACTTGGTGAAGATGACATTGATGCCTCTGATGTGAACGAATCAGCTCTGAAAGAGCCACTGAGCATATACAGGGTACGGAAAGCCTGTCAATCACAATCTCCCTGCGCCTTGAGGAGCAGCCTGCCGGCGCAACGCGAGAGCCTGTGACCGCGTGAGCCGATTCAGAGTTTCTTCTCGCGTTATTGAAAGAGCAACATTGAAAGAGCAACAAAGAGGCCGGCTCACGGCGGCCAGAAGGAGAGCGTGAAGATGTCTGCGCAACCAGATGAAGAAGGATTAACCAATGGAAATCAACGAGCTATTTATCGTAACCGAAACCACATCGAACTCTGGCCAGGAGACGATTGAAATCATTACTGCCTCGATTGAACCATCGCCACGCGCGCTGCCGAAAAATTGTGAGCCGGTCTGAGCTTTTCGGGATTCTTTTCTCGCGTTAGTTGGCTGAGGACAAATGATGTCCTCAGGTTCAACGATCAAGCTCTTAACTATCATCAGAAGGAGATCACTATGGAACGCATCGTCCTGAGGCATCTCAATGGCACGAAAGCAAATCAGGTTGAAGAATTTCCTCTCAACCACTTTCAGGAACTCACGATTGGTCGCGATCCGTCCTCGACCGTCAAGTATGACCCCGACCGCGATGATCTGGTCGGTCGCGCGCACGCCCGCATCGCTCAGGACGCAGCCGACCCGGCGCAGTTCTCGATCACCGACCTCGGCAGTCGCAACGGCACCTTCGTCAACAAGCAGCGCATCGTCGGCGGCGCGCGCATCAATCCCGGCGATGTGATTCAACTGGGGCCGGGCGGGCCAGAGTTTCAATTCGACCTTGAGCCGCGCCCCGAAAATGCCATGCGCCAGACGCGCATTGCCGGTGGCGATGATGCCAGTTCGCTGCCGCCAACCCGCGAAGGAACGTTCAGCGCCATGGCTCCGTTGTCGCAATCGGCCAATGTCGCCACAGCGGCGGCGGGCGGCACGCGCGTCGGCAAAGCGACGGTCGAGCGCATGATCTCGCAGACCAAAGGCGAGTCGAACAAGGTCATGTTGATGGCCATCGGCGGCATCCTGATCGTCGTCGCTGTCGTCGCTGCCGCGCTCATCTACAAGTCGCGCGTTGATGCGCAGCGCACAGAGCAGCAGATCGCCAAGAGCGGACAGATGAACAGCGAGGAGATGGCGAAGTTAGGGTCGGGTCTCAGCTCTGTCAAAGAGCGCACGGCTGGTATGACGCCCGCCGAGATCGCTTCGAGCTTCACCGACGCGACGGTTTATATACAGGTTTCGTGGCAGCTCATCGAGAATAGCAGCGGCAACCCGCTCTTCCATCGTTACCTGCCCAACCAGTACAAAGACAAAACCGGCAAGGTGCAACCCCTGGTCAATAATGGCAAGCCCTTTGTGGCGGCTTATCGGGCGGTGCAGACCGGCGACGGACAGGCGTTGGAGCCGGCCCTGACCACGGACTCAAACGCGCTCGGCCTGCCCATTGGCAAATCAATCACCGGCAGCGGTTTCTGCGTCACCAGTGACGGCTTCATCCTGACCAACCTGCATGTGGCCGCGCCCTGGAGGATATTCTACCACTTTGACGACATAGCCTTTCCCGGCGTGCTGGTTGACGAGCGCGGCAACCCCGTCGCCGGGCAGGATGGGCAGCCTGTGGCGATCAGCCCGTTCCGCTGGATACCGGCAGACACCAAGCAATTCGGCGGCTCGCAACTCGGTCGTCCGTCTACCGAAGGGCGCAACGATTCGCTCTATGTCACCTTCCCGAAGACCGAGCTGCGTATCCCTGCCAAGCTGGCGCGCACCTCTGACCGCCACGACGCCGCGATGCTCAAGATAGACATCCCGCAGCCGTTGAAGTACGTCGAGCTGAATGACAACTACGACACGATCAAGCCCGGCGACCCGGCCTTCGTGCTCGGCTATCCGGGCGGCTCGCCGCCGCAGGTCGCCGTCATCCGCTACAAGGCGAAGGGCGACTGGTATCAGCAGCCGCAGGTCGGCATTGTGCCGAATGCGACCTTGAGCGTCGGCTACATCTCGCGCACGCTGCGCGATCAAGAGGGCACGGGCGGCAAAGATGCGGTCTACAGCACCTTCGGCGACATCTACCAGTTGACCATCAACACGACCGGCGGCGGCAACAGCGGCGGCCCGGTCTTCGACGATCAAGGCCGCGTCATTGGCCTCTATTCCTATGGCCTGGGCAGCGACTTCCAGGCGTCGGGCGCAGTGCCGATTCGCTTTGCCAAAGAACTGATGGGCATTACCCCTGTTGTAAAGTAGATAACAAAACTAACCGGGCGGCGTCCGCGCGGACGCTGCCACCTTTGCGCCCGGCTTCCTTATCGGTAAGAGAACGCTCATGAAAAGCGCGGCGATGCTGAATTCCTCAATAGGCGAATACCGGCTGGTCGATTTTCTCGGCGCGGGCGGCATGGGCGAAGTCTACCGCGCCGTCCACGCCCGCACGGGCCGCGTCGTCGCCATCAAAACGCTCAGCCGTGTAAGCCGCAACCCGAACATGATCGAGCGGTTTCGCAACGAAGCGAGCATTCAGGCGCAACTGTGGCACCCGAGCATTGCCCGGCTCTACGACTTTGTCGAAAACGGCGAGCATCTCTGCATCATCATGGAGTACCTGGATGGCGAGACGCTCGACCACCGCATACGCGCGGTCGGCCCTTTTCCTTTCGTCGAGACGCTCCTGATCTTTCGCGCCATCGTCGAGGCCATCAGCTACCTGCACGACAACGGCGTCGTGCATCGTGACATCAAGTCCAACAACGTCAAGCTGACCTCGAAGGGTGAAGTGAAGCTGCTGGACTTTGGCATCGCCAAGACCGGCACTTCGCCGCAATTGACCGCGCTCGGCGATGTCATCGGCACGTTTGAATACCTGTCGCCAGAGCAACTCACAGGCAGTTCTGCTGATGCCCGCTCGGACATCTGGGCGCTCGGCGTGCTGCTCTACGAAATGGTTTCAGGCCGCGTGCCATTCGATGCCACGACCATCGGGCGGCTCGTTGAACAGATATGTAAAGGCGACTACAAATCGCCATCACAACTCAACCCCGGCGTGCCGCGCGAAATCGAAGCGATCATCACCCGCTGCCTGAAGCGAAACCCAGCGGCGCGATACAGGTCGGCGCATGAGCTTTTAGACGATGTGCAACGAGCGATGACCGCGCTCGACCCGCAGGCCATCGAACCTGCGCCCGGCATCATTTCCTCGCCGGCCCCCTGGCTGAAAACCAACTGGCAGATGGCGACCATCGCCGCGATGGCGCTGATTATAGTCATCCTTATCGTCGCCCTGATGACGAGCGGCCCGGCGACAAGCGGCACGGCGACGATGCCGCAACCATCATCGCCCGCGCCCGCGCCGACACTAGCCGCCGCTCCGGCGACCGTTAGCAGTGAGATGCGCGTCGTGCGCGTCAATACCTTTGAAGGTCGCGCCGATGTTTACCGCGACGGCCAGCTTATCGGCTCGACGCCTTACGAAATCAGCGCGCCCCTCGGCGAGCGCGTGCGGCTGACGTTGAAGCGCGCCGGTTATCAGGATGAGCCGCTCGATTTCACGATCACCGAAAACAAGAAAGAGTACACCATCACGATGAAGCGGCTGTGACTGCACCAGCCAGCCGCCAGAGAAAGGGCATGTGATCATGGTTACGCTATGGAAAAAACTGATGAGCCGGTGGTCGGGCACAGATGAATCTTCAACGGTCGCGGCGGAGCCGAGCCGGCCTGAGGTCATCGCGCAGACGGGCGAGCTGTCTCTGCCGAGCGCTGTGGTCCGCGACGGGCACGACTCCATCGCCCGCTACGAAGTCATCGCGAGTCTGCTCACAGACATCGGCTGCCGCCGCAAAGTCAACGAAGACTCCGGGCGCTACGTCTATCCGCGCGATGAGCGGGTGCTGGCCGACAAGGGCTTGCTTGCCATTGTCGCTGATGGCATGGGCGGTCACTCTGCCGGCGACGTGGCGAGTCGCATCGCAACCGAAGTGATCAACCGCGTCTACTATGATGACGACGCAGAGGCGGGTGAGGCGCTCAAACGCGCCTTCCGCGAGGCCAACCGGCAGATTTTCGAGGCCGCGCGAAACGACCGTGCGCTCGAAGGCATGGGTACGACCTGCACGACGCTGGTGCTGCGCCAGGGCAAGGCCATCTGCGCGCACGTCGGCGACAGCCGCCTTTATCTGGTGCGCGACCGCAATATCTATGTGCTCACCGAAGACCATTCGGCGGTGATGGAGATGGTCAAGCGCGGCATGTTGACGCAAGGCGAAGCGCGCCACCACGCCGATAAGAATGTCATTCTGCGCGCGCTCGGCAGCCACGCCGACGTGCAGGTGACGGTCTGGAATGAAGCGCTACCGATCAGGGAAGGCGACCGTTTTCTGCTCTGCTCGGACGGTCTTTATGATCTCGTCGAGGATGAAGAGATCAAGCAAGCGGTGATCAGTCAAAGCCCGCACGCGGCCTGCGAGAGCTTGATCGAACTGGCCAAAGCGCGCGGCGGTTATGACAACATCACGGTCGGCGTGCTCAGCGTGACGGCGGCGAGCAGCAGTGAAGCGCCGACGGCGCGCGCAACCCGCGAAGTGCAAGCGGCAAGCGGACTGGAGTAGCAGAAATGATCGGGCGGCTGATCGGCAATTACAAAGTCCTCGAAAAGATCGGCGAAGGCGGCATGGGATCGGTCTGGCGCGGCGTTGACATCATGCTCGACCGCGAAGTCGCAATTAAAATGCTGCGGCCCGAACTGGCCAATGACCCGCAGATCGTCGAGCGATTCCGCGCCGAAGCCGTAACGCTGGCGCGGCTGAATCATCCGAACATCGCTATGCTCTACGCCTTCATTCGGCAAGCCAATGACTACTTCATGGTGATGGAATATGTGCGCGGTGAAACGTTGAGCCACGCCATTTCGAGACTCGGGGCGATGCCCTGTGCGCAAGCCCTTGGGTTATTCTGCCAGGCATTGGAAGGCGTCCATCACGCGCATGAGATGGGCATCATTCACCGCGACCTCAAGCCGGCCAACGTCATGCTGACGCCCAACGGTTCGATCAAGGTGATGGACTTCGGCATCGCGCGGGCGCTGAGCGCCAGCCGTATGACGCGCACGGGCCATCTGATCGGCACGCTTGAATACATGGCGCCGGAGTTGATTCAAGGGGCCGGCGGCGATGTGCGCTCGGACATCTACGCGCTGGGGTTATTGCTATACGAAATGCTGACGGGCCGCCTGCCGTTTGAAAGCGACAGCGATTACGAATTGATGCGCGCACAGGTCGAGGCCGCGCCGCCGCCGCCACGTCACTTCGCGCCGCACATTCCGCTCGACATCGAACAGGCATTGATGCGCGCGCTTGCGAAGCGGCCCGACGCGAGATTCCAAAGCGCCGCCGAGTTCCGCGCCGCGCTGCTCACATCCATTCCCGCGACTGGCCAGTTGCAGAGTCAGGCTCTCGCTAACGGCCCCCGGTTGAATGCCGCAAGCGCATCACTGGCAAGCGCGCCGTTGCCGGACAACCTGAAAGAGACACGGCTGGCAAACGATGGCGTGGCATCCTCGCTTGTTGCACCCGTCGCCCCACAGGCGACCGCAAGTCAAACGGGCCAGATGCCGACATCCGCCGAGCCTGTAATCAAAACCACACGATTGGGAGCCGAGGATGCGCCGCTACCCGCAGGCCAACAACACTGGCAAGCTCACCACGCCCAGGCCATTGGCTCGCCGCGCTCATCCGGCGGCGTCGTTCAAGTGGCGGGTGCAGCCGAGCCGGGGCGGAAATCGGGGAACGCCTTTGCGGAGATTTTAGGGAAGCTCGACTGGCGTCATTACGCGGGGTTTGGCGCACTATTGCTGGCGATTTTTAGCGTTCCCTTCTTGCTGGTGAGCAAGCCCGATCAGCGGCCTGCTTCGCAACCAGCCACGACGACGCGCCCGCAACCGACGACGGAATCGAATGCGACGACAGCGCCAACGTCGAAACCTGAGTCAGCGCCGCCATCAAAGCCGAGCAACGATCAACCCTTGCCACCGGTCTCTGGCAGCACGATATCTCCCGACACGTCGCCATCGCTGCCGCGACCCGGTCGCGTTCGTCGCTCAAGCTCTCAGCCCGATCATGGCGCGAAGCCGCCGGCGACCGACAGGGGAAACAACGACGGGAAGAAGGAAGAACAGGGCGGGCGGAAAGAAGAAAAGAAAGGCGGCATCTTTCGCAAGCTGAAGAAGCTGAACCCGTTCAGTCACGGCGACAAAGACAAAGACTGATGCGGTGAGTCCGCTCACCATCTCGGCCTGCTGCGGTTCATCCGGTCATTCGTTCATCGCTGCTGATCGGATTGACCAATAACACAGCCTGCTTGCTGAAGCGTTTGGTGTGATCAAACGCTTCAGCCGAACAGGCATCAAGACACAAGGCTATGGACGAATACAGCGTAACTCAACCCACACTGCTGACATCGCGGCTGGCGTCGTTGAAACCCTTCGGCGGTTATGAGATTGAAGGGGAACTCGGGCGCGGCGGCATGGGGGTCGTTTATCTGGCCCGCCAGGTTGAGCTGAACCGCCGGGTCGCGCTCAAGATGCTAACCGGCCACTACGGGGCGGACGAGCTGCGTCGGTTTCAGGAAGAAGCCGAGACAGCGGCGGGGCTGCATCACACCAACATCCTGCACATCTATGAAGTGGGCGAGTTTGAAGGCGCGCCGTTCTTCTCGATGGAATACATCGAGGGCGGCACGCTGGCAGATAGTCTGCGCAAAGCGTTGCCCTCGCCGCGTCAGGCTGCACAGTTGTTGATCCACATTGCTCGCGCGCTGCACTATGCTCATCAAAACGGCATCATCCATCGGGACATGAAACCGGCCAACGTGCTGCTCGACGCCGACGGCGTGCCGAAGGTTGCCGACTTCGGCATCGCGAAACGGCTGATGGATGACAGCCACCTGACACGTTCCGGCGCAGTGATTGGGACACCGACTTACATGGCTCCCGAACAGGCGAAAGGCAATAGCCGGCACGTCGGGCCAACGGCGGATGTCTATTCACTGGGCGCGATTCTTTACGAGATGCTCGCGGGCCGCCCGCCTTTCCTGCCGGAAGACAGTGAGACATCCATTACATTGCGTGTCTTGAACGAGGACCCGGTTTCGCCGGCATGGCACCGGCCAGAGATTCCACGCGACCTCGAAACGATCTGCCTGAAGTGCCTTGAGAAAGAGCCGCGCAACCGTTATGTGAGCGCAGCGGCATTGGCCGAAGACCTGCGCCGCTTTCTCGATGATGAATCGATTCTCGCGAGGCCGCCGAGCACCATCGGCAGCAGCATCAAGTGGGTGCGGCGGCACCCGTGGAAGTTTGTTGCGGTGGTGATGGTGCTGTTTCTGGTCGTCGCCGGCTCGGTGCGGCTCGCGCAGTGGGAGCTTTATCAGCGCCCGCATCTGGAATATGCATCGCTGGTTGATTGGACCAATGGCAGCCTTGAGCCTATCAAGAGGATTAGTTTGGAGAGCGGCTCACAGCGCGGCGGATACTTGCGGCTGACGCGGCGTGGCCGATACGGTCCCATCATCAAAGTCGAAGCCTTGAATGCGCGCGGCTACCCCGCCGTGCTGCGTCAAATAATGGTTGATGACATGCTGCCGGTCTACATCGAGCGTTTGATGGGCGCGCAGCCCTACTCCGAATCACGCCCGGAGACCAACATCGTCGAGCTGCTGTATGACGATAAAGATAACGCGGTGGAAGCGGTCGGGCGTGACCGCAACGCTCACATCAACTGGCGTATTCTCTACGACCATCGCAGCGACTCTGGCCCTTCAGGGCGCACGGCGCGGGCGCGCTTCGTTGACGCGCGCGGCTTTGATGCCGCCAGTCGCGGGGGCGCGTCGCAAATGGAATTCGAGCGCGACGCTGCAGGCCACGATGTGAAGATTCGCTTCTTTAACAATTTCGGCAAGCCCGCCGCCAATGGTGAAGGCGTCTACGGCTGCACCCTCGAACGTGACGGCACGGGCCACATCACCCGCCTGATCAACCTGGGGCCTGATGACCAGCCTGCGCCGAATCGTATAGGGCTGACCGAGTTCGCCATCCGTTGGGGGATAGAGAACAATGGACGAAAAGAGAATTGGATAGAAATACGCGACGGCAATGGGCAGCCGACCTTGTGGAAGGGAATCGCCGCCTTCGTGTTTGAACTCGATGATAAGGGCAATGCGATGCGCTCGATCAATGTCGGCGCGGATGGGCAGCCGGTGCGCGATGCGGCAGCGCCCTGGTCGGCAATCGAACTGAAGCGCAACGAGCATGACGAACTGACCCAGCGCATCTATCTCAAGGCCGACGCCGACGGCTCGCTCAAACAGATACTACAAAACGACATCAGCTACAACGACTTCGGCCACCCGTCAGAGATGAAAACGATAGGCGCGGGCGCAGGGTGGACGGCCTGGCAGCGCGACGAGAAGGGCAACATCACAGAGGAGAAGACGCTCGATGCCAACGGCCAGCCGGTCGCCAATGATAAAGGTTATGCGATCACCCGCTTCACCTACACGTCCGTGCCGCAGGGCTTTCGTGTCGAGCAGACCTACTTCGATGCGAACGGCGCGGAGACGTTTAACAGCGACGGCTATCATCGTTTGATTAACGAATACGATGTTGCCGGGGCGTTGCGGCAGATGGTTTATGCCGAATACGACCCGGCGCGGTTCAAGTACTATCGGTTTATCAGCGAGCCGGAATATGACCCGCAAAGCCGGCTTCGTCACATGATAAACCGCTACGAAGATGCTCAGGGACAGTTGGCCGCCAACGCCGGGCTGACCTTTATTGCCAGCGACGTTACTTACGATGATAACGGCAAAGTATTCGCCGAGTGGCGAACCTTCAGCGACCCGAAAGATTATGGCGCGTCCTTCTTGCGCCTCGATACCGAGTGGCAAGCCAACGGCAAGATGAAGCGCCGTGTGCAGCAGTTCTGCGATGCCAATCGCCAGCCGCTATCTACGCTTCCCAGTGGCTACGGCGCGCACAAAGAAGAAGAGTTCGATGCGAACGAACAGCGGCAGCGCGTCTATGAAACCGGGTTCGACGAGAACATGGTTGGGTTCAGCACGCGTGAAGCAAAGTTTTCCGGCGGCAATCTGCAAAGCGTCACGCACACGCGCAGCAATGGAACTGTTCTCAACTCTGTGCGCGTCATCATCACCAGCATCACGCCGTCGCCGGAGCAACCGAAATCGGCGGCGCTGAAGCCCGGCGATCAACTGGTCGCCGCCAACGGCAAGCCGGTGACAAGCGCGCAGGCATGGGTCGCCGCAGGGAACTTCCCCGGCGGCTGGCTGGAAGTCTTGCGTGAAGGCCAGCGCCTTCGCATTGATGGTTTTGGCCCCGGCGATCTAGGGTTTCTACTACAAGACCGCGCCCCGGCAGCGCCCTAGTTGTGCGCCAAACTGCCGACGCCTGGAAATCAGTACGGCTTAACGACCCGCATGCCTTTGAGCATCCTGCGGGCCAGGAGGAATCTATGTCTGACTTATTAGTTAAATCGCCGGGAAGGCAGGCTTCGGCTAAAGACGAGATCGGCCTGCTCGAAGTCCTGAGCCTGTTAGTCGAAACCGGGAAGGTCAAGACCACTGCCGACCTGCTCAAGTACGCGACGCAGTATGGCGCTCCTGAAGCCGAAGAGCGACTGCGCGTTCTTGAAGCAGAGAACATTCCCCTGGACCTCTCGTTCGATGCGATCAGCGTGCACCTGCGCCTGCTCGCCTATAAACGGAACAGTCAACTGCTGGCGAGCTGTCGCGGTCAAAAGGTAGGACTCATTCTTCCCCTGCCACCGCACCTGCCGACCTTGTTTCTTCCTGTCACCGAAGCGACCTATCTGGAGCCGGGCCAGATGCCTGCGCACGGCGCGCTACACGAGTTTTCGGAACAGGCGGTGAAAGGTACGCGCGCTTGCCGCGCGAAAGCGCAGGAGATGCAGGTGCTCGTCTTTGAAGCCTTCCGCGACGGCGGCGAGCTGTTCGCAGAGATGGCGGTAGCCGACGTGCTGGAGCCGAAGATGCTGCCGGGTGACATCCGCCTGATCGCTCATCTGCGGCCACACCGCAATCCCGGCGATGTTCAGATTCAACCGACAACGGAGGTTTCGTTCATATGAGACTCCCTCTGCGCTTTGCTGCCTCACTCGGCGTGATGGCCCTGCTGGTTATTTTCTGCGCACCCGCATACGCCTCAGACGTGATGCCGCAGGCTATTCCTCCGCCAATCATTGATTCATGGGAGATGACCTGGCCGGCTGGTGTGCTGATGCTCGTGCTGTTGTTCAGCGCCTTCTTCGCTATGACGAAGTACGAGGTTCCGCTGCCCCTGGCGATGAGTCTCGTCAGCCTGGCGTTCCTGGTCATCCAGTGGGAAAGCGCGCCGCACATCCTTCGCATAGGCTTCGAGCATTACGCGCCCATCACGGTGTTGTTCACTGCCGTCGCCGTCCCCGCGCACATGATTGAGCGCTCGCAAGGGTTCAAGTGGATCGCGGCATGGCTCGGCCACCAGTTGGGCAAAATCCGCCTGCGCCGCCCGCGCCTGACGACGCCGCTGCTGGTCGGCATCCTGCTCATTGCCACGTATGTCACGGCAGGGCTGATGCACAACGTCACTTCGATTCTGATTATGACGCCGGTCATCATTCGGCTGTGCGCGTCTTATCAGGTGCCGTCGCGCTGGATACTCAGCGCCGCGCTGATTGCCAGCAACCTTGGCGGCTTCTCGACGCGCTGGGGCGACACGCCCAACATCATCGAGTCGGCGACGTGGGGCTTGGGCGCGGGCGACTTCATGCGTGAAGTCCTGCCCGCGAATCTGATCGTGCTGGCGATGTTGATCGGCGTCTCTACGCTCCTCACCCAGCGCGGAATCACGAAACGGAGCCGAGCGGCTGGCGCGGGCGCGTCTGAGGTGCCGTTCTACACGTTGGGAGTCGCGCAGACCGCCGCCGATTGGAAGCAGGCGAAAGCCGACCTCGCCATTGATTACCGATTGCTCACGGTCGGCCTCGTGATGCTGCTGTTGTTCATCGTGCTGCATGTCATCTTCACCAAGCTTGCCATCGCCATCGGTGCGATCACGATTGTCACTGCGGTCCTGCTCGACCGAAAAAAGGAGCGTTATCACACGCTCACTGCGCTCGGCTTCGATGTCTATCTTGCCTTCGCCGCCATCTTCGTTCTCGCCGGCTGCGTCTCGCATTCGTGGATCGGCAAGACGCTTCACGAGCAACTGATGGCCGTGAAAGGCGCGCCGTGGGGCATCGCCGTGACCGGCTATTTTGGCACGACCTTTACCGAAGCCGCTTCGTGGGCGACCGCCGTGTCCGGTTCTATTTTTCAACTCGCCCCTTCGCATGCGGCGGCCTGGGCGCTCGGCGGTGGAATCTGCGCCGGCAGCAGTTCGCTGGTCACTGCCGCGTCTGCCGGCATCATTCTGGCCGAAGAGAGCCAGCGCTTTAACGACCCCGAACACGCCATCACCTTCAGCCGCTACCTTGCGTTCGGTCTGCCGTTCTCGCTGCTGATGCTCGTTTTCTACAGCCTCTACTTCACGCTCGTGCATTAGCCGGTTAGCCATGACGAAACAACCTCGCAAAGCCAAAGCCTCACCACTGCTCGGCGACCTCGCGGTCGTCTGGGCGCGGCGCAAACAGATATGGCGGCTTCTTGGTCGCGCCGACAAGCTCAGCTTTCTATCGAGCCTGCTCATCATGGCGACCATCGCCTTCGTTGAAAATCAAATCCCATTGCTGCTCGGAACGTTCTTCGACGACGTGACGAACATCGCGGCGCGGCCACAGGAGATGCGGTCGTTCGTGTTCCGTGCGCTGTTGATTCTCACGGCCCTCTACCTCGGCAAAGAGTCCTTGCAACTCATAAGGCGCTGGCTTGTCACTCGCACCAACACGCGCATCGAATCCGGCATGACCGTACGGCTCGTCGCTCACCTGCTCAAGATTGATCTCGGCGCGCTCGCTCGTGAGCGCGTCGGGTCATTACACGGACGCATCTCGCGCAGCGTCGAAGGCTTCGGCAAATTCCTGCGCGTTGTCTTAACTGATTTTCTGCCGGCGATTCTGACTGCCGGAGTCGCCATCTATTACGGCCTCAAGACGAACTGGAAGATTGGCCTCGTTATGGTCAGCGTGGTGCCGGTTTCGTTGATCATTACGATCTGGCAGGTCAGTTCGCAGAAGGGCATTCGCCAGAAACTCCTGCGCGCCAAAGAAGGATTGGACGGCACAGTGGTCGAGCAACTGGGCGGACTCGAATACATCCGCGCGGCCAACACCTATCCAGCGGAAGTGGCGCGCATCAAGACGGCTGCCGAAGCGCGCCGAGAGCGTGAGACTAAACACGGCTTCGCGATGGCGCGATTTGATTGGGCCAAATCCGTCAACGAGGGACTTTTTCACGTCGCCATCATCGGCTACGCCATCGTGCTCGCTTCACGCGGCGAGATCGACTACGGCAAGGTGATTACCTTCTCGCTTCTCTATCTCAACATCGCGCGCCCGCTGAAAGAAGTCCACCGCATACTCGACGAAACTTACGACAGCAGCCAGCAGGTCAGCGTGCTGCTCGACATGCTGAATCAGCCGTTGGATAAATCCTTCGATGTGGTCACTGTCCGACCGCCGCGTCTCGATGGCAGCATTCCGTTGCTGGAATGCCGAGAGCTGGTTGCCGCTTACACGGCGCACGACGGCCAGTCGCGGCGCATACTCGACGGGCTGACGCTGAAGATTCATCAGGGGCAGACCATCGGCATTGCGGGGCGCTCTGGCTCAGGCAAATCCACATGGCTGCGCTGCGTGCTGCGCTTGATTCATCCGGCGGCGGGCGAAGTCCTGGTTGGCGGCGTGCCCATCAACGTTCTCTCCCGCGAAGACATCGGCAAATCCATCGGCTATGTCAGCCAGGTGCCCTTTGTCTTTTCGGGATCGGTCGCGGAAAACATCGGCTATGGCTGCGGCGCTGTCAGCTTGGATCACATTCAAGAGGCCGCCCGACGCGCCCACATCCACGAAGAGATTCTGCAAATGCCGCAAGGCTATGACACGCAGCTCACAGAGCGCGGCGGCAATCTCTCCGGCGGCCAGCGCCAGCGCATCGCCCTGGCGCGGATGTTTCTGAAGAATCCGCCCGTCCTCATCCTTGACGAAGGAACGTCGGCGCTCGACAACATCAGCGAGCGCCGCGTCCGCGCCGCCATTGATCACGCGCGGCAGACGCACACCGTCATCATGGTCGCCCATCGCTTGACCACGCTGAATCAGACCGACTGTATTTTCGTCTTCGACCAGGGGCGCATTGTTGAACAAGGCGCTTTTGACGATCTTGTCGCAAGCCGTGGCGTCTTCGCCGAACTCGTGCGCAGCGCCGAAGCCACTTAGAGAGGAAGCCGGATAATGATGAGCACAAAACCAGTCGTCTTCGTATGGCCGGGTGATCTCCACCTGGAGTTTACCGACCGGCCAAATTACCAGACCGCATTGTGGATGGTGGATGAAGTGAATGAGCTGGTCCAACCGGACTTCGTTCAGTTCGCCGGAGACAATGTGCAGCACGCCCGCGAGAACGAATGGAGCCTCTTCAAGAACGTGACCGACAAATTGAAGATGCCCTTTCACGCGCTGGTCGGCGACCACGACGCGCACCATGATCCCGGCTGTTATTCGTACCAGTCGCATGTCGGCGCGACCTACCACGCCTTCACCGTCGGCGGCTATCGCTTCATCTGTTTGAACACGAATCAGTATAAGCCGCTCGGTATGAGCGAGGAGCAGGTCATCTGGTTTCGTTACGAAGTAGACGCGGCCCTCGCGCGCAACGAGCGCGCCATTGTCTTCCAGCACAACTATCCTTTTCAGGTCTGGGAAGACTTCGCCGGGCCGGGCATGGAGGCGTGGCGCGAGGTGATGCAGACGCGCCCGATTACGGCGCTCTTTTCCGGTCATACGCACTACGATCAGGTGGCAAATGATGGCCGCAATGTTTATGTGGCGACGCGATCTATTGGCGACCCCGAAGGCGGTGCCGCCGGCTACGCCATCATTCATCTCGATGGCGACGATCTGGCTATGACCTATCGCACCATTGAAGACAGCGGGCCTGTCGTGCTAATTACACATCCGCGACGCATCATCCTTGCAACCAGGGCCGCGCATATTGTCACGGGGCCGACAGATTGCCAGGTGCGTGGATGGTCTGCTGTGCCCATCACTTCGGCGCGTGCGCGCATTGATGAAGGCGCTTGGAGCGAGATGCGCAAGATCGGCGGGATGACGTGGAATTTTCCTATCCCCGGTGACACGCTGGCCAAAGGCGAGCACACATTGGAAGTCCGCCTGACCGATCAGAACGAAGCCGAAGGAACAGATCGCATCACGTTCGCCTGCGACCTGTCTGGCCGCTATAACCCTTATCCGATGGTCGAGCCTGTGGTGAAGGGAACGAAGTTCTGCTGAACGAAAGCCTTGCCGTTTGCATAGCAGCGGGCCGAAATCGGGCGGCGCTTGCTCTAAATCGAAGCACATGAGATGGGGATAGGGAAGATTGGCCACAGAGGCACAGAGACACCGAGCGGGAATAAAACATGTTGAGAAGATCAGGACTTCTTCAATTCCGCCCTCTATGGTGATCAAGCCGAACGATTCCGGGTCCTGCATCAGGCTTCAATCTATAACGCGAGAACGGTTGGCGAATCGGCTCATCCTTCAGTGATGATGAATGACTATGACCTTCCATTCGTCCGCGTCACTGCGCACGATGAGACCTCCATGAATCGCGGAGCGCATTCCACATCCGACCGGCCAGCGGGTTCCGAGATCGAGAGAAACGCCCGCTGGCAAATCGGTCGCGAGCTTGAATGTCTGCCGGCAGTTCGAGCAGAAGACGATAAGCCGTCACATCGTCGGTCGAGAAGGCGTGGACACAGCCCCACAGATACAGATGGAAGCGGCGGTATAATCGCTCGCCCCAACGGGCGACGATTTCGTCGCGGTGACGGTCCAGGTTCTCGGCCCAGTGCCTGGTCGTGAGCAAGTAATTGTGGCGGTCATTACGCACCTCAATCAACTCGAAGGGCGTCTTCACAACCGCGTCAAGGTAATCCGTCAGTTGTAGCGGCGTCGTGTTCCCCGGCCAGATGTGTGAGAGCACAAATGAGGAGAAGGCGTACTTTTGCCGCGCGGCGCATGCGTCAAGAAATACGCGCCCGCCCGGCTTCAATAATTTCTCATACTGCGCCAGGGTGGCGGCATAGTCCGGCAGATGCTCGGTGACGCCGAGATTCACAATCGCGTCAAAGCGCTCCTCGGATGCGTATTCGAGGAAGTGCTCGCGGACGACCTGGCACGGCAGATTCTCGTGAGCGATCAGATCGTTGACGTAACGCTCCGACTCGGCTGAGATCGTCAGCGAGGTCACGCGCACGCCGCGCTTGCCGGCGTACTCCGTAAACGCGCCCCAGCCCGCGCCGATGTCGAGGACGCGCCAGCCGGGCCGTATGCCGCAAGCGGCGATGGCCGTGTCCAGTTTGCGCCGGATGGCGCTGTGCAGCGGCTCCGCGTCATCCTCGAAATAGCCGTGCGAATAGCAGCGGTGTTGTTGATCGAGAAAGAGCAAATAGAAATCCGACTCGCTGTCGTAATGCTCACTGATCCACTGCTTGTCGCGCTCCACCTGGCCGAAGAGCAAGCGTTGCCCATAAGTTGACCAGAGGTAAAGCAGCGGGTGGCGGTCGGTGAGCCGTGTGCGAAGATCCAGCGCCGCCACCAGATCGCCTTCGATGCCGATGTCGCTATCCAGGTAGGCTTCGCCGATTCGCTTCTCGTCCATAGAAGTGATGGCTGCTAAGCCGCGCTGGTTATGGATGGCGACTCGGAATTTGACCGCCCCATTGCCGATGCGGCGCAACGCTCCATCAAGTTCCAGCTCGAATGCCGTGTCGGGCAGCAGGCTAGAGGCCAGGGAATCTATGATCTGTTTCAATCGTGCGGGCGGCTCAACTCTCTCGACACTCGCCGTTACAGGTAGCTTGATACTTTGCACTTTAATAATCTCCTTCTCTGTATGTCGTGCGCGGCGCAGGGTCGCTCCAGCAGACCGGCTCTGGCCAGCGGATCACTTTAACTATTCGTTCCTGAGAATTGCTCCTACTGATTGACGGCAGCTAAATCTGTTGCTTGAGCCAACCGATCACCTGATTTTCCAGACCAGGCGGGCTGAGCTGGCCAAGATCGAGGCGCTTCGGGAAATAGATATGGCCGCCCGGCTCGACCCATATAGTGGAAAGCGCGTGGGAAGCCCCGGCGATGGCCGGTATTACGGTTTCGGGTGGCACAAGCGGATCATGTCGGCTCTGCACGACCAGCGACGGGATACGCAGCCGGTGTAGCCTTGCTGCCACGCTTTCGCGTTCGTAATAGTCTCCGGCGCTGCGAAAGCTGAAGCGAGCCACGACGGTCAGCGAGTCTCGCTCTCGGCAAGAGCGGGCGCGGGCGACCACTGCCGTAGGTATCTGCACACGACCGCGCCCGGCGGCGGCGGCATAGGCTTTATTCAAACTGCTGAAGATGTGAAGCCGGTAGGGCCTGCGCGTGGGATGGTCGAAGGCTCTCGTCGCGTGATGCAGGTCCAGCGGCGGACAGATGGCCGCGACCGCGCGCAGCCGCGAGTCCGCCTGCTCGACGGCGGCGCGTAAAGCGATGTGGCCGCCGACTGAATAGCCGAGCAGCAAAACATGCTTGTAGCGCGCGACCTCAGGGGCGGCCAGCGCCGCCCACAGGTCTTGAGTGATGCCGCCGTGGAGGATGTCTTCGCCGGAGAAGTCCGCGCCGCGCAGCGACAGACGCAAGCAAGAGAATCCAGCTTGCGTAGCGGCCTGCGCGGCGCTCGCACAGTAAGGACTCATGGCGTTGCCGGACAGGCCATGCACGATCAGGACAATCGTATCGGCCCCTTCGACCTCGGAGAGCAGCCCGGTCAGGCGCACAGGCCCCATCACCGGGTCAGCAACGTCGGTCTGAAAGGCGCGAGATTCGCAGTTTGTCGGTGGATGGAGCAGGGAGAGCAGCGCCGGGACTATTGTCCAGAGGTGCCCTGCCGCGTGTCCCAACAACCGCCGCGCTGGAGACGCTTTCGACTGGCGTGGCCGAAGGCTTGGTGTTGTTCTGTTAATCAGCAATCCATTCGTCATTTTCGTTACCGTCTCCGTCTGTAATTAATCAGGGGCGGCTACAGCAAGCCGCCCCTGACTGTCGCGTTCGTGCGCGGTTAGCGATATGCCTTGCGGCTCGCGCTAGTAATCAATCGTGCCGACGAGGGTCAACTCGAAACCGCCAGTGAGCGGGTTAACGGTCACCACGAAGTCGGCGCTGCCGCTCGCCTCCGCAAACCGGCCCGTGCCCCCGACAAAGTGGAATATCCCGTGATCAATACCTATGGTTGGATCGAATGATCCTTGAACTACCATGTTCAGCTTATCGCCATTGGCGGCAACGACTGTCGCTGTGCCGCTGGACGGTATCTTGCCGTTGGCGTCGGGCGGGCCATAATTGACGGTCCCGGTGGTGGTCCACAAACCAAGATGGGTAGCCGTGCCGGAAGCGGTGACGTTAGCGCCGATTATGTGGCCCGCTTCATCTGTGATAAAGGACGCGACTCCGTTGCCGTTAAGGGCAAAGGGGCGTTCGGTGGCTGCGGCGGGGATCGCTCCCAGCAGCAAGAGGGTGATTACCGTGATAATTCGCATCGTTGAAAATCGTCTCATCTGTTTTCTCCTTTTCATTAGCTACGTACTGACTATCGAGTGACGCATAGAGTAATTAACCATACTTGTGGCTCCTCTATACTTCCGCCCTGGCGCTGAGCCGGTCATCAAGACCTGCTCAAGCCTGTTGTCACTCTAGAGTGGTCAACAATCGAAAAACATCACACCCTGTTTTTTGCTGAAGCTCACAGGCCATCGGCGAGGAGGATGCAGAGGCGCGGCGGCGCGGCGGGTGAGATGGACACGGCAAGGCGCGCCGGCCAACCTTTTCAGGCTGCCTAAGCGCTTGAGGTCAAGGTGGATTATCGAAGGCGAGGAATGTGTACCGGCTACGAGCAGGATGTGGCTTTGGCGGGCGCTCTCCGGCAGACTCGCGAAGACTATTTTCTCAGCACTTCAAAATAGTGGTAGGCAATCTCTTCAGTTGTTCCTTGACTGGTCATTCCCTTGAGGAGCAACTCGTAATCGCCGGCCTTGAGCAGGCGTGCCGGCAGATTCAAGATGACGGCTCGCCCGGCGCGCACACGGTGCGCCGCTAAATCGCCTTGCGACCAGACCTGCGCCCCACCCGGCGCGCGAAGCTCAGCGCCGAAGCTTCGGTATTCATCTTCCGGCTCGATGCCGACTTCGACTTTCACCCTTTGCGCCGATTGAGGCAGTATCAGCTTCGGGCGGGCGCTGTCGTTGCGTGAGAGGCCCGGCCATAAGGCCAGCGAGACGATGGCAGCAGGCGGGGGGCGGGTTGTGGATTCTTCCAACTGGCGCTGGAGTTCACCGATCACTTGCTGGCTGCGCTCGCGCTCGTCGCGCTCGCGCTCAAGCTCGGTGGACATCTCTTCGCGGCGCGCCCGCTCGTCGGCGACCTGCTGTTGGAGAGCGTGCTCGTCGCGCTCGCGCGCCTGTTGCTCTGCGCGAAGCCCCGCAAGCTGCGCGCGCAGGCGAACGCTATCTGTAATCAGCCATGCGCCACCGATCATGACCAGCACAGCGGCGGCGGCTAGCGCGTATCTGGCCACCGGGTTGAGTCCCGCCAGAAAGGCTCTGACAACGCCCGGCCATGTGATGGAGGCTTTAACGCCCGACTGTCGCGCCCCTTTCTCTACTACCGCGAACTCAGGCGCGACGCGGGCTAAAGCTCTGGCGAATTCCACCTTTCGGCGTCGCTCTGCCGAGGCAAAAAAGCGGCCCTCGAACTGCCCGCGCTCGCGCTCAGAGAGTTCCCTTCGCACATAAGCATCGATCAAATCGCTCTCTGCCGCCTCTATGCTTCGCAGGCATAGCGGGTCTTGAAAGGCGCGCTCTTCGACCTCTACCTGCTCTTCTTCCGTGAGATCGCCAAGCAGGTAGCGAACGAGCAACTCTTCGCTGAACGAATCCACTCTCATGCTTAAAATGTCCCTTTATAGAATAAGTGGCAAAAACCGCCTATTCATCACAAGGCGCGTCATTTTTCCAGACACTGCTCGACGCATGCCTGGAGCTTTTCTCTGAGACGTAGCGCACGCATCCTTAGCGTGTTGACCGGGACCTTGAAGCGGTCGGTCAGCCGCTTGCGGTTTTCTATCTTGGTTCCTTTCTCTCCCTGATAATAGGCGATGATCAACTCGCGGTTATCGGCAGGCAGATTTTCCAGACATTGGCGCAGGCATTCAATTGGCGCTTCCGACTCTGAAGCATCGTCGGCGAGGGGTTGCGAGTTGGCCATCTCACTCATCGCCTGTTGCTCCCTGGCCCGTTCTTTGCCGATCTCCAGCAGGAGCAAGCGCGCCACGCCCATACAATAAGCGGATGGGGTGCGAACCTCTTCGCCTGCGGCCAGCTTTCTGGCCACACGGTTCATGGTTTCGTCGGCGTGGTCTTCAGGAAACGGACAGCCGCGCCATTCAAAAAATCGTATCAGGTTGCCGCGAACCTCAAGGTATTTCTCGCCGGCGCTGTCGCGGTCTTCCCCGAAAGCGGCCAGCAACCTATCGAACGCGTCTTGCGTTAAGGCCCACCTGAGGCGCGGCACGGAAGCCGCCGGCGTAGCTGCCGATTCGCTTTCGATGTCTCCCCTGCTCAGCCCTTCCATCGCTGCCTCCGCGTCCGATCATTTCCACTCGCCCTGAAGCGTGAAGGCGGCCCAGTAGTGAGGGGCCATCCAGCGTTTGTCTTTCCACATCGAGACCTGAGCCGCGCGCAAGGCGGCGGCGGGCCTGAGTCCCTGCTTCAACATCGCTTCATAGAAACGCCCCATGAACTCAGACGTAGCCCGGTCGTCAACCTGCCACAGGCTCGCCACGACGCGCGGCGTGCCGGCGTACATAAAGCCGCGCGTCAGCCCCACCAGCCCTTCGCCTTTGATCTCTTTGCCGAGCGCCGTCTGACATGCGCTGAGCACCACGAGGTCGGCTTGCAGTTTCAAGTTATAGATGTCGTAAAGCCGCAGAAAGCCATTCTGTGCGTGGCCCTGCTCGTCTACGAGCGACAAGACTACCCCGGACAACTCCGGGTGATGGTTGTTGATCAAGCCGTGCGTGGCGAAATGAACGATGGCATAGCGGGCCAGTTCGGGGCTGGTCGCTGCCGCGCGGTTGGCGGCGAAGTCTACCGCTTCGAGCTTCTTGCTTTCGGGCACGAGGCGCATGATCTGGTCGGCTTCCTGTCGGCTGAAGCGCAGCCTGACGAAACCGCGCAGCCCCAATTCGGTGGCCGACCTGTTGACATCGCCCGTCGTCTCTGAGGCCGCCGTCGCCCGGCTCTTGCTCGCGCGTCCGATTCTCGGATCATCGCTATCAAAGACGGGGTCGGCGAAAACGGCGACAGCCTTGTCAGCCGGTTTGCGCCCGCCGATCTCTCGCCGCAGAGCCGCCAGCACGGACGCCGAAGGGAGAGTGATGATCTCGTGATCCGCGATCAGCGGCGACGAGACAGCGCCGGGACGCGGGGTGGGCAGAGCCGCGAAGGCTGTGTATTGCAGCATTCCTTCACCAACGATGACCAGCCGTTTGTTCTGTAGTTCGGCAGCCACAGGGCCTAACAGCATACGGCTCAACAGGGCGGCGGCTTGCGGGTAATCGGTAGCGGCTTGCTCTATTCGTTTGCGCCTTTGTTCCGGGGTTTCGCCGATGGGCGACTGGTTGCGCGCCGTCAGCAGTTCGTAGACGCGCCGCGCCGCCTCTTCGATCTCCGCCCGTTTGGGCAGTTCAAAACTTTGTATCGAAGCCGGCGTCACCGCCCAGAGGAAGCTCTTCTCTTCGCCAAGCGCGTATTCCAGCAGCAGCGTCTGCTCGTCGAGCAGATCGTGCTGAAGCGCTTCGAGGGTCAGCGGGGCCGGCTCAGTCAGCGCGGCGTATCGCGGGCTGATCTGCCGTATCTGCGCCTGGGTCTGCTCGTAGTCTGTCGTGAGCGTGTTGATCTCTTTAGCCGCCGTCGCCGCCTGTTCTTCGGTGTGCTTGCTGCTGAGCAGGCGCATCTGGCCGTCCGCCTTGTCGGAGATGGCTTGTCTTAGCAGCCGCTCGCGTTCAAGCAAGGACGGATCAACCCCTTCACGAATTTCACTGCTGGCTTCGGCGAGCATTTCGAGCAGGGATCGCGCACGGCCCCGCTCGCTCGCCTGTAAGGCGGCGGCGTCGAAGCCTGCCGAGGGCTGCTGTTTGTGCATGCGCATCAAGAGGTCAACATAAAACTCGTGCGACTTGCGAACCGACGCGAAGAAGGCGGCGCGCAGTTGATAGCTCTTGACGTTGACGCGCAATGACTCGACCGCCGCCAGCGCCGCCTCGATGCGACGGCGGGCCTCAATGAGGTTGCCGCGATCACGTTCGAGCCGCGCCATATGCGCCAGCACTCCCGCTTCATTGTTCGGATCGCCGATGGCGCGCGATATTTCCAATGCCTCGTTAAAGCAATCGAGCGCCTTCTGCGGCTCGCCCAGTTCCCGGTAGAGCGCGCCGACGTTTTTGAGCGCGCTTGCCATCTGACGCCGATTGCCGACGGCGCGATGCAAGGCAACCGACTGATTGAAATAATCAAGCGCCTGCTGCTTCTCTCCGAGGTTCGTGTAACAGCTAGCGATGTTGTTGAGCGAGACCGCTTCGCCGTCGCGGTTATTCATAGCGCGGCGTAGCGCGAGCGCGCGCTGGTTGATCTCAAGCGCCTTGCGAAAATCTTTCAGGTCGGCGTAGTTGACGGCGATGTTGTTGAGGACGTTCCCCTCGCGATACTGGTCGCCGGCGGCGCGAAAGATCTCTAGCGCCTGATTGTAGAAGTCAATCGCTTTCTGATACTCGCCCAACGTGCCGTAGACCCAGCCGATGTTATTGAGCGCGATGGCGTCGCTCTGGGCGGGGCCTAGCTGCTTGTGAATCACCTGCGCCTGGGTGTAGAGGTCGAGCGCCTTCTGATAATCGCCCAGGCCCGAATAGGCCGTGCCCATGTTGTTGAGGACGGTCGCCTCGCTCGAACGGTCATTCAACTGTCGCCTGATTGAAAGCGACTGCTGACAGAGGTCTATCGCCTTCTTATACTCGCCGAGGTCGCTGTGGATCACGCACTGGTTATTGAGCAGCGAGGCCTCTTTTCGCACGTCGCCCAGCGCGGCCAGCACCTTGCGCGACTGGTCAAAGAAGTCGAGCGCCTTCGGCCAGTCGCCCATGTACCCATAAGCCATGCCTATATTATTAAGCGTGCCGACCTCGCCGACGCGGTCGCCACTCGCTCGCCTGAGCGGCAACGCCTGATTGAATAGCTCAAGCGCTTTCTTCTTATCCCCGAATTCGATGTAGACCTGGCCGGTGATGTCGAGCGTAATGGCTTCGACCTTCTGCCCCAGGCGACGCGCTTCTTCGCCGGGCTGACGGGCCGCGTCATGCGCAACGGGCAGGGCGCGCTCCGAGAAGTCGAGCGCCTTCTGCTTGTCGCCGGCACCAATGTAAGCGGAGCTGATCAGGTAGAGCGCGGTGGCTTCCCATGCCGGGTTTTTAGCCGACTGGCAGAGCGGGAGAGCCTGCTGGTATTTCTCTATAGCCTTCAGCCGCAACTCGGTGGTCGCTTGCCTGCCAAGCAGTATGCCTTCAGCGATCAACCCCTGAGCGGCGACCAGGCTCTTGTCCTGCGCGGTCGCGGCTCGCAACTCCTGAACCTTAATCTCGTAGCGGCCCGCCGGGGCGGCTGGGTCGGGCGACCGCACCTCCAGCCGATAGCTCCCGCCCGCCTCGGTTACGAACGTCACCAGTTCCAACTCGCCTATGCTGAAGCCGTCTGACTCGACGACCTTCTTGCCATCTGGAGCGAAGGCCGCCAGCGCGACGTTGATGCCGCGCTGATCGACGACCACCTGAACATATTGGTCGGTGGCGAGTCTAAGCTGATACGAATGTGTCTCTCCGCCGTTAAGCCCTCGTTCGATGGGCTTAGCGGCTTCGAGCACGCCGGCATTACTTTGATCCTGTGGCGCGGCACCATTCGCCTCGCCGGATCGTTGCAGCCGAGATGCCTCTGTGCGCGGATAAGCGGCGGGAGCCGAGAGCGCCAGGATCATCAGGCTCAGACCTAGAATGACGCCCTCTCTTAGTGAATGGCGAGCCGCCTGGGCTGCTCTTATCGCTACTATTGCCTGCTGTAGCATGGGCCTCCAATCGGTGTGCTACGGATCAGCAAACGACTCTGCGAGGCACCTACTATACCTCCACTCAGCAGATGAATTCAAAACTAAGAGCGCTTCTAAATCAGACCGCATGAGAAAGGCCCAAACGCATTGGCCACAGAGGCGCAAAGGCAGAGAGAAGATCACTAAAGAAGTCCTGATATTCTCAACATGTGTTATTCCCGCTCGGTGTCTCTGTGCCTCTGTGGCCAATCTTCCCTGTCCCCATCTCATCTGCTTCGATTTAGACACTCAGGAATCCAGCCGGTCCATTGTCCAATACGGAGGACCGTGGTTTAAGATCGAGGTTGACATAACGAGAAGACCATCGTAGAGTAGCCGCGCTTCATCGTCCGTGCGGAATGAATAACGCGGGCCGGCCTCAATCAAAGGCAATTGCAAAGTTCGATTAAATCATCCGGGGATGATCCTGTCAGGCAGCGGAGCGAGGTCTGCCGCTCGTAACCCCGGGCTGTCACGCTAACAACGAAGCGGTTGCGAGGTAACGGAGCGCATCGCGCATCGGCTTTCGCGTCTCTCTGTGTCAGGCCCAAATCGCAGCGCCATAGGTGAGCACGAAACGCGCCCGGATGGCGTGCCGTTGTGAGGTCACTTTCACGGCGTTTCGCCGCCGCGACGGTGAATGGCGGGTCGAGACTTTCAACGCCAGGCGAGTTTACTCGAAATGATTTCTCGTATTTGAGCATTCAAGAATGGTTGGCAGTTTTACCGGCAGGGCGCGCCGCCTCCCCGGACACGCTGTCGGAGCCAGCTCGTTCAAAGCCCCAGTCTGACAAAAAGGAGAGTAAGCACCGATGAGCGAACCGAAAGAATGGACTCTGATGTTCTATTTCGCAGGCGATAACAATCTAGCCCCCCTTGTCGTCTCCCTGCTCAAAGAGATCAAAGACGCCGGCTCCCAGCCGGATACCGATGTCCTGGTCTATTTCGACCCTAACGAGTTGGGCGTACCGACGCGCATATTCAATGTGAACCATGGCAGCAAGAAAAGGAAGAAAGCGCAAATCGGTCAAGGCACAGACCCCTTCGTGCATAACATGAGGAGTGACTCTGTTGACCTGGATAAGATGAAGGTCGTTCCCGGCACGTTCACGGAGAAAATGTCCCGGATGCTCAAATTTCCAGATGAGGTGATGGCGGAAGAGTCGTTAGAAACTTTTCTCGGCTTCTGCCGCGAGAAGTATCCGGCTAAACGCTACATGCTTTTTCTTCTCGGGCACGGCCTGGTGGTCGGCAATGATGCCTTTTTGCCGGATGACCATCCGATGAGCGCCATCACTCTGTGCAGACTCGGAGGGATTGTGAGAGGCTTCACCAAGGCATTAGGAAAGGACAGCTCTTTGGAACTGCTGGCTCTACATAGCTGCTCGATGAGCGCTATCGAAGTGGCCTACGAGCTGAAAGGCACAGCGAAGTCTATGATGGCCTCAGAAGGCCCGGCCTTCGTCGGCAGTTGGCCCTATCGCCACCTGTTGATCAAGACCTTCAACGTTTCTGAAAAAGCGGTGGAAGACGCGCAGCAGAAGGCCGCGCAGATGAAGGCGGGTCAGGCTAAGGCGGTGATCCTCCCGATCATCAAGGCCCCGGCCCTGGTCAAGAAGCTCTATTACCTGACCGTGTATAACGCGGTTGATTTTCTGTTTGCCGGCTACTCTCACGATCTGGCGTTTTGTAGTCTTAACCCCGGAAAAATAAATCGGCTCATGACCGCGCTCCACCAGTTGATCGTTCTGCTCAACAAGGGACTGAAGCAGACGAACGATAAGGTCAAGGCGCGCGCCGAACGCGGCAAGCGCGTCAAAGAGATGGTGCTGCTGGCCCACTGGGAGGCACAAAGCTACTGGGGCGAGAGCTACACCGACCTTTACGACTTTTGCCGCTGCCTGCGCGAACACTGCAAGCCGGAGGATGAGCTGGCGCAGGCGTGTTGCGATGTGATGAGTGCGCTCAAAGCGGTCGTCCTTTCACACAATTTCGGCTCGAAGGTGCAGTACTCGCATGGCCTCTCGATCTTCTTCCCTTGGTCAAAGCCGGCTACGGCGGCAGAGACGGAGAGTGATGAGACTAAGAAGCAATATGAAAGTGGCGACAATAACCAGTCCACCGCCCCCGAACGGCCTAAAGAGAGATATGAAAAACAAGGCATGGGAATTTGGGAACGGTATGAGCAGTATGCCTTCACGCAAGACTTAAAGAAGGTGGACAAGGAAAATTCCTGGTTCGACTTCCTCGACATCTACTTCGAGGTGACCAAGCGCAAGTTCCGCCAGGAAGAAGATGGCACGCCGCTCCTACCGAAGTTTGTAAGCAGTAGGGGAAGCAGTCCACCGCTCGGCGCGTTGGCCGGCCTCTTATCCAGGGATAAGCCGGATCCGTCACTCGACAAACCGGACCCGTCAGTCGGAGTTGATTACGCCTGTTTGGCAATTAAGAACTACCCCGACGAGAGGGATCTGAGAAAACGGTGGGAGGAAGCCAGAAAAAAGGCAGGCGTTACCCAACTGAAGAGCGCCCTCCAAAACCAGATCGATCAGCAAATCACCGCCGCAGCTCAAGAAGTATTGGCCTCGGCGGACTGATTCCGCCCGGCTGGCTTTGCCTACTGCGGCTGTCCTGTTGCCGGCGAGCGCGTGGCTCGCGCTCGCCGGCGGTGCAAGCGATGATTAAACGACGTCTACTCCTGCTGTTGATGCTTATCCTGTTGCTGCCCGCCGCTGCTTTGCGGTCGCAGGACGAGGACGTGCTGACCCGCGAGAGCGATGAGAGCGCAACGACAATCGCAGAGCGACAGCGCGCGTTGACGGCGCTTTTGGCCGCCTCACAGCAGATGCGTGAAGCCGGGCAGGCGGCGCAGGCGGCGCGCTTTCTCAATCGCGCCGGTCGCTTGCATCTCCAACTCAGCTCGCCGCACGACGCCGTAGCCGCTTACCAGGAAGCGCTGTCGCTTGCCGAACAGTCGCTCGTCCCGGCTATCAAGGCCGATAGCCTTAACGGCCTGGGCGCAGCGCACAAGCATCTGGGCGACTGCGATCAGGCGCAAGCCTTTCTCCAACAGGCTATCGTCGTGAGCGAGCAGAGCGATTACGTCGCGGGCAAAGCCGAAGCGTTGCTCATACTAAGTGATTGTCAGACCTACAGCGATCACGCGCTGGCGCTGCGAACGGCGCAGCAGGCGCTCGCGCTCTTCCAGTCTATAGACCATAAATGGGGCATCGCTAAATCCTATGCCGCTGTCGGCGAGTATCAGTTCGATCAGAACAACTTGCCTGAGGCTACCGCCAGCTATGAAGCGGCGTTGAATCTTTGGCGCGAACTCAAGCTGTCAGACCAGCAGGCCGAGGCGCTCATCAGCCTCGGCTACATTGAATATCGCCGAGGGGCTTGGCAAAACGTCTTCGCGTTTTTCACGCAAGCGCAAGCGTTGCTCGACGAACAGGCCGAGCCTTACAAAATGGGCCAGATTCATGCCGGCCTCGCCAATGCTTTTATCGAAAGCGGCATGCCAGAGACCGGGCTGGCCAAGTACATGCAAGCTCTTGATGACTATAACCAGACACATAACCGGCGCGCTGTGACGGCGATGATCTGGGGCATCGGTAGGGCTAATTACATTTTGGGCAACTATGAGGAAGCGCGTCGCCATTTAGAGAACGCGCTCGCAGAGGCTGAATCCATCAAAGAAAACAAGATCGCTGCCCTGTGCAATGACTTTTTGGGACAGACCGCGAGGGCAACGAATGACCAGACCGCCGCCCTGCACTATTACGAGGTCGCGCTCAACTTGTATACGCAGGCGGCTAGCCCTATGGAGGCCGCGCGCGTGCTCGCTTTGATAGGACAGGTCTACGAGCAGCAAGGGAAAGTTGAACAGGCACGGGCGTTTTACCAAAGCGCGTTGAAAACATTCCGCGCCCTCTCGCATCAGATTAACCAGTCGGCTACTCTTTATGCGCTGGGGAGCCTGGAGTTGAAGCAGCGCCGCTTAAATCTGGCGGAAGACTACTTGCGCCAGTCCATCGAAGTGACTGAGAACATCCGCCGCGTCTCCACGAGCCGGGACCTGACGGCTGCCTTTTCTGCCACCGTCTACGACCGCTACGAAAAGTATATTGACTGTCTGATGCAAGAGTATGAAGCGCGGCCAGCGCCTGACCTGCTCGTGCGCGCGTTCGAGACTAGCGATGTCGCGCGCGGGCGTTCGTTGTCCGAGCTGCTGCGGGCGACCGAAACCAACCTTGTGCCCGGCCTTGACCCGCAACTGGCCGAGCGCGAAAAGTCGCTCCGTCTGCTGCTGCGGGTCAAAGAAGACGACAAAGTTACTCTGCTCAGCAAAACCTATAAAACGAAAGAACTGGTTGCCTTAGACGCTGACCTGACGCGCTTGCAGGCTGAGTATAAAGAGGTCGGCGAAGCGATACAGGCGCGCTATCCTGCTTACGGGCCGGTGACTCGCCCGGTGGCCTGGAGTCTACAGCAAATTCAGGAGCAGGTCGTTGCCGACGACGAGACGGTGCTGTTGGAATATAGTTTCGGCTCAGACCAGAGCTACGCCTGGGCCGTCACGCGCGAGGGCATCAAGAGTTATCGCTTGCCCGCCGGGGCGCTCATCAATGAAACGGCGCAAAGAGTCTATAAGCTGCTGGCCGTGCCGCCTGACCCGAATCAGACGAATGATCTCAACAACGCGCTTCAGGAATTGAGCGCGATGGTTCTGTCGCCGGTCGCCGCTGAGCTAAACAAGCGCCGGATTCTGATTGTCGCCGATAGTGCGCTACATTACATTCCTTTTCAGGCGTTGCCTACGCCTCAGCCGGGCGGCGAATCGCTTGTCGCCGATTACGAAATCATCAACATCCCTTCGGCCTCCATTCTCGGAGAGCTGCGCCAGGAGGCAACGCGGCGGCAGCCGACGAAAATGCTGGCCGCGTTCGGCGACCCGGTCTTCGCGTCGAACTATGCGCAGGCCAGCGGCGTGAGCAGCGGGCCTGTGGTCGCTATGCAATCGCTTGAGATGGCGCGCTGGCAAAACGCTCTGCGCGACGTTGCGCTCAACGCCGGACCCAACGGCGACACGCTCGACCCCGCAGCGATCAAGCCGCTCTTTTATGCCAAGCGCGAGCTGGCTACGTTGCGCGATGCGGCGGCGGGCGGCGAGACGGCCATCTCGTCGGGCTTCGCTGCCAGCCGCGAACAACTGCTGCACACCGACCTGTCGCAATACGCCATTCTTTATTTCGCCACACACGGGCTGCTCGATCCGAAGCGGCCCGAAAACTCCGGCTTGTTGCTATCAACGGTGAATCGTGACGGGCAAGCGCAGAACGGCTTTGTCGGGTTGCAAGACATCTATGGCCTGCGCGCGCCGGTTGATCTGGTCGTCCTGAGCGCCTGTCAGACGGCGCTCGGCAAAGACGCGCGCGGCGAAGGCTTGCTCGGCCTCACGCGTGGGTTTATGTACGCCGGCGCATCCAGTGTAATGGCCAGTCTGTGGAAGGTAGACGACGAAGCGACCGCCGAGCTGATGCGCCAGACTTACGTCAATATGCTGCAAGAGGGAATGCCCCCGGCGGCGGCTTTGCGCGCGGCGCAGAATAGCATTCGTCAAAGGCCAGAGTGGCGCTCGCCTTATTACTGGGCCGGGTTCACGTTGCAGGGGGAATATCTTCACGTCATCCGCCCCGCTTCTGCCACAGGCGCTGCCGGTTTATATGGAAGGGGAATAGTAATCGGGGGGTTGATGCTGCTGGCCTTGATGGCCGTGTGGTTTTATCGCCGCCGCCAGCGGTCGCAAGCGATCATTAGCTATTCGATGACGAAAAAGTAACTGCCGCTGATGCGTTGCTCGCTGCCATCGGCTCGGATGGCGAAAAGCTTCAACGCGTACTGCTCGCGCGCGAGATGCGCTGCCGGAATGACGACCCGCACCGACTGAGCGTCTTCTTCGACGATCTCCACAACTCGCTTCTCGCCATTGGTATTCTCTAACTCGACCCGATAACGCGCGGCCTGCGGCGGCGGTTGCGGCAAGATCATGGTGACGCGCAGGGCGTCGGTATTCGACGCCAGCTTGATCGTATCTGTCGGCGCTCCTTCGGCGCGATTGCTCTGGCTGAGCGTCAGGGTCAGCGTGGCGAATGTGCGCGGCGGTTGCGGCGGGAAGAACCACAAAGCGCCGCTGATGAGAATGACGACGGCCACGGCGGCAGCCGCGCGCGCCGCCCACGACGTGCGGCCCCAAAACGCGCCGAAGCGCTCGGACCAGCTTGGCTCCGGCGCAGCGTCACTGCCACCTGACTGAAGCGCGGCGTCGCGTTCGTCAAGACAGCGCAAAAGCGCCGCCGCCACCGCGACACGTTCTTGTCTGGCTTCCGTCACCATATAATTTAGCTCGAAGCCCTGCCGCCGTTCGGGCGTGAGCTGATCGCGCAAATACGCTTCGATCAAATCGTCTTCGACCAGGGCGATCTGATCGGGCCACTCCTCTTCGGCGAAGCAGTCGTCTTCAAACCGCTCCATCTCTTCTTTGGGCAGTTCTTCTAACAAATAAGCGATGATTCGTTCGTCAGTCATTCTCTAACGCCAGCCAAATCTGATAGGCGGTATTGCCCACTGCATCGCGCCACTGCTCATGAGTATATGCTCTAATATCAAGTTCGTTACATATCCGGGTTGGAGGTTTGAAACTCGCGCGACCGTCTGCGCACGCATTCGGTCAGGCTGTTACGCAGGCGCGTCACGCGTATCCGCAGCGCCAGCACGGAGATGTTCCGCGCCTCGGCCAGTTCGCGGCGGTGTTGAGCGCGCGCGCGGCCCTGTATGTCTTTGCAATAGGCGAGCAGCAATTGTTGATCGTCCGTCGCCAGTTGCTCGAAACATGGCTTCAGAATGCCGTAGATTCTTTCGACCTGCTCGACGGAAGAATGGCTCAAGTCCTGGATGAATTTGTGCAGCGCCAGGTCTTCGCGGTAGACGCGGCGATACCTCTCTTTGGCGATGTTGCGAGCGATGCCGAGGCAGTATTTGTCGGCGTCGGGCACGCCCGCGCCGGCGGCAATCTTTAATATGGCCCGGTCAATCGTTTCGTTGGCCGCACTCTCAGGGTCGGAGATGCCTTTCAAGCGGAAAAAGCCGGTGAGCTTTTTATGGAGGCGTGTGTAGCGGCGGCCCGCCTCTTCTGTGTCAGGTGCGAGGCATTCCAGGAACCGCGCAAACATCTCGGAATTCATGTTCTGCGGGTCTTTTGGATTGAAGCCTGGGGAATCCGCCATTGCTCACTCTACAAGCTCGAAACCAGGGCACAGCACAAGCAATATCTGCGTATCGCTTAGTCAAGATCAATCAAGTGCGAAAAAGATGGGCGAGGCTTATTGTCGAATGAAGAGGCTTGCCCGCAAGCAGAATACAACAACGAAACAGCCTAAGCAAACAGCTTGACTTACGCCGCATCATCCGCTCAAGCGTGACGTTGTGGCCGTGGCTGACTGTGTGCTACCGGCGCGTGCCGACGCTCAGACAGACACGGAAGAGAAATTGAATCGGCTGTCGCCCGCGCCTCAAGCGTTGTTCACGGCTCTGAGCTTTCGGGCCAGCGCAACGCCGACGCCGATGATTCGCTCGGACCATTCGAGCGGGCGGCGGCCCTGGCCGGTCTCCAGATAGCCCGACACCGAGGCGACGCCAAGCCGCGTGTACTGGTCTTCTTCGATCAAGACGATCTCGCCTTCTTCGGGATTATCGCGGGCGGCAAACAGTATGATGTCGCCTTCGAGCAGGCCACGCTCAATCCATGATTGATTGACCATCACGCATTCATAGGCGGCTTCGGGAATATCGAGGACGCGCACGAGCACATCGTCTTCGTCGGCGTAGACCTGCTGGCGACGCTTCTCGTGCGCCGCAATGGTTTCATCTTTTTCCATGTTCAAATCGAATTCGTCGCAAAGGTTCGGGATGCGCTCAGAGCATTCATTGAAAACCGCCGCGCCGCGAATGTCAAACAAAGAAAGTGCTGAGCGCTGAACGCTGAGACTGAGAAGCAAGGATTCTGGCCTCACTCGATCATCTGCGCGTCCTGCTCAAGACTCAAGACTCAGGCTCAGCACTCTCCTTGTGGCATTGCTTTTGCCCATCGAATTGATGAAGAGGATTCTTGCACGACTATCGAACAAGGGGAGCGGGTATGAGTATGCAAATGCTTAGCGGCTTGACGATCAAAGAACTGGGACGGCGGACGTGGCGCGAGTCGAATGAAGACAACGTCTGGGGCGGCGCGGCCCAGCTCGGCTATTATTTTTTGCTGGCGCTTTTTCCGATGCTCATCTTCCTGATGAGCCTGCTCGGCTTTCTGCCCGGCGCACAGGAAAACATCATCAACATGCTTGCCAAGGTTGTGCCCGGCCAGGCGATGACCCTGGTGTATCAGTTTATGCACGACGTAGTCGAACACCGCAGCGGCGGCCTGCTCAGCTTCGGCGTGCTCGCCACACTGTGGGCGGCGTCGAGCGGCGTCTCGGCGGTGATGGATACGCTCAACGTCACTTATGATGTCGAAGAAGGGCGGCCATTCTGGAAAGTGCGGCTCATGGCCATTGGCCTGACCATCGGCCTGGCGTTGCTGATCACCGGCGGCGCGGGCTTGATTATGTTCGCGGACAAAATCAGCCAGTGGCTGGCGACGCTGCTGGGTCTCGGCGCTTTCTTCACCGTCGCGTCGAGCATTGTCGGTTACGTGCTTGGCCTCGCCTGTCTGTTCCTCGGCATTCAGTTGATCTATTACTTCGGGCCGAACCTCGAACAAGACTGGCGATGGATTACGCCCGGCGCGGTCTTCGCGGCGATAGGGATCATTCTCGGCTCGCTCGGCTTTTCCATCTACCTGCGCGTCGCGCCGAGCAACAGCGCAACCTACGGCTCGCTCGGCGCGGTTATGACGATGATGTTATGGCTCTACGTGATGGGCCTGGTGCTGCTGGTCGGCGGCGAAATCAATTCGGAAATCGAGAACGCCGCCCGCAAGCCGAAGACGCTGAAAGAACCCGAATCGAATCAATCACGATTGGAAGCTGCATAAAAGCAGTGGCTACGGACAACGACTTTGGAGGTGAAGAGATTAGATGGCAAATCGCAAAGTTATTTTCATCACGGAACTCAAGGAAGGGCTCGAAGCGCAGTTGCTTGAGGAGATGAAGAACAGTTTTCCGTCCGACGCGCTCGCCCGGATCGATGGCATCAAAGAGGTCACCATCTGCCAGGGGCATAATATGTTCGCGGCGGTCTTCGAGTATGATGGCGAGTTTGGCGATATCTTCTCGAACTACGTCGCCAACCCCGCCGTGCGCGCCTTCCACGCCCGCATCGCGCCTTTCTTGAAACAAGCGCCGACCGCCAACGTCCCGGCAGACTTGCCGCTGGTCGGCGATGTGCTGGTCTGGGATGGCGGCAAAGTTATGGAAGCCGTCGGCTGACGGCGGCTCTTGTCACCGCCTGACTTATTCCGTTATCGGCGCGGTGAGCCGCACCGCTTCGGGCGGCACGACTTGCGCAGCGCGAGCCATCTCATCGGCTTCGATGAGTTGCTTGAAGCGGCGCAGGTCTTCTCGCACCATTCTGGCCGGGTCATTTCCTGTCAGCCGCGCTAGAACCGAGCCGAGCGGCCCGGCGGGCAGCGCAACGCGCATCGTCGCCAGCACGCGCGTGCCATTTGGTGTGCGCTCGAAACGCACCTCGCCGCGATGCGGCACGTCGGCGGTGGTCGAACGCCACGCGATTACTTCACCCGGCACGGCGGCGGCGACCAGCGCGTCCCACTCGACGTGCTGGCCGAGCGGCCCCGCAACCGTCCAGTGCCAGGTGTTGGCGCTCGTCGGTCGTACCTCGACGACGTTGTTCATAAAGCGGGGGAAGTCCTCGAACCGCGACCACAGATCATAAGCCGCTTCCGGCGAAGCCTTCACAACAATGGCTTCGCGCACCTCTTGCGGCGCGGATTCGGCCAGCGGCAGCCCGGCCACCGCCGCCACCTCGGTCGCGCCAAGCCCCGCGCCGACGACGCCAAGCGCCGTGCCGACCAGGCCGCCTTTCTTAAACCCATAAGCCGCCAGTGCTGCCGCCGCCAACGCCTTCATCGCATGCATCGCTCGGTGATTGTCTGTCATGTCTCCCACTCCTCGATTCTTGCGCAGGCCCGCTGATAAGCGCGCGATTCTATGATGCTGTGGGTATTGGCAAAGACTGTGCCGTTTGTGCGATTAACCGGCGGCGCGGGTCAGCGGGCGGGCCAGCGAGTGGATGTTTTCGTTGTATAGCTCGTAGTCGTCTCTAACATTATCACTCGTCGCAAACAGCCAGAGCGGGTAGAGGTCGAGCAGTATCTTTTGCGCGCGGTCGAGGAAGCGGCGGCGCGACAGGATCGGATCGTTGGCCGTGAAGTGCTCGCCGACGATGAAGCTGTCGAGCTTGACCCAGCGCCGCGAAGATGCCGGCAGCGGCCACTTCTTCACCCCGCCGGCTTCGCTGTTGGCCAACTCCCAGTAGGTTTCGGCGATCTGTCGCTCTTCAAGGTAGCGCTCGAACAGGCGCAGGTTGCGGCGTATGCCTTCCTGCACGGCTCCTGCGCGCGACGGTTTGCCGCCGGGGTAAAAGCCTACTGACACGCCGTGCGATTCGAGGCCGACAAAAAGCACCGCCCCCGTAGTCCACTTCTCACCGCGCCGCGCAAAAGTGACATATATCCAGGGGCGATATGGCGGGCGGTTGCGGTGAAAACGCAGGTCGTTGTTGATGCGGCTGATCGTCCGCCCGACGCGCGGCGTGGTTTCAAAGGCGTCGTTGAGCAGGTGGATGATCGGGCCTAGATCGCCGACGAAAGATTTGACCGGCACGAGGACTTCGCTTTGATACTGCCGACGGTTCTCATCGAACCATTCCCGCGAGTTGTGCTCAGTGAGCGCAGAGAGAAATTGAAACAGCCCCGCCGAAAACCCTGAGAAACGGACGTGAGTCATCTGCCGACCTTTCGATTATCAAGTCCAACCCGGTGGAATAACGTTCTGCGGTGAGCTTAAACGCTGGGCGGCGCGACTGTCAACTGGATGCCCCCTTGTTGACAGAAACGATCTTATTGTTTATTATAATTAATGTAAATTAAATATTAAGATTGATGAAATAAATGAGCATCAAACACGAACCGGAAGTCGAAGCCGTGCTGGATCGCTTTGCCGAGACGATGTTTCGGCTGATGCTGGATCATCATCAGCGTCAAGCCGTCGAAATGGCGATGACACTGCCGCAGGCGCAAGCCTTAAAGCTACTGATGAGCGGCCCGCTTTCGACGGGCGACCTGGCTGCGAGCCTCGGCATCTCTGCCCCAGCCGTCACCCAGTTGACCGACCGGCTCGTGCGCAAACAGTTGATTGAGCGCCGCGCCGCCGACGGGGATCGGCGCTCGGTGATGATCGCGCTGACGGAGCGCGGCAGGCAGGCGGTCGAGAGTTTTCGCAAACGCCGCCACCGGATCATCAGCGGCGCGCTTACTTTTCTTGACGACCTCGAAGGCGCGCAGATCGTCCTGGCATTGTCAAAGATGGTCGGTGCGCTTGAGCAGTTTGAAGCCTCGCTGCAACCGCAAACATCCGCGCCGCTCGCGCCGGTCGTAATCTCCGTGCGTGAGTCGGATGCTGAAGCCAGTGGCGGCGCGGCGCAGGCAGCCCCGCCCGTCGCGGCGGCATCTAAGGAATCAAGTCAGTGGAAGATTGGGAACGCCAGTCGCAAGGTCAGAATAGAGTGGGACTAAGAAGAAAAAGAGAAAGAGATTTCAGGAGGTAAGAGATGAGTACGATTAAAAGTAAAGTTCTGGCGCTGGTAGCGACCCTCGCTATTGCCGCGTCGGCAGCCATCGCCGCGCCGGCGCGTTCGCCGCAAGACGAAGCGCGCACGGCAAACAAGGTGCGCAAGGAACTCGTTACATTGCCGTACTACGGCGTGTTCGATAACCTTGCATATAAAGTGGAAGACGGAACCGTTACTCTGTATGGGCAGGTGGTCGATGCGATCACACGCAAGGACGCCGAGAGCCGCGTGAAGCGAATCGCCGGCGTCGAGCGCGTCGTCAACAACATCCAGGTCCTGCCGGTGTCGGGCTTTGACAACACGATCCGCGTGCAGACCTATCGAGCGATTGCGCGGTCGGGCGGCTTGTACCGCTACTTCATGGGCGCGAACCCTTCGATTCACATCGTTGTGAGTCGTGGCCGTGTGACGCTCGAAGGCGTGGTGTCGAACCGCATGGACAGTCAGTTGGCCTATACGGCGGCCCGCCAGGTGCCGGGCGTCTTTCAAGTGACCAATAATCTGCGCGTCGAAAACGAGCGCTAAGTCATTCGCCAGGCCGGGCGAGATAAAATGAACTCACCCGGCCCAACGGCGTTAAATCATCGCAAGCCATTTTGACAGTGCCATCTCCGTGGCGAACAAAGGCCGGACGGCTTTGCGCGCACGGCTCACCGATATGTCTTTGGCTGATTCGATTCAAGTTTAAGAATGGTGTTTCGGAGGTTGAACCAATGGGTGTGAATCCAAGCAAAATCAAGCAAACACGGCGCGGCGTGGCCGCGTTGGTCCTGGCGATGGCGCTGGCCATTGCATCGGGATTGGGAATTGAATTTGAGCAGCGCGCTTCGGCGCAGCAGCAGCAGCAACAGCCGCTGCCTTCGCCTGCGGAGTTGTCACGCACCTTCGTCAGCGTGGCCAAGCAGGTCAAGCCCGCCGTCGTCAACATCGACGTAGTCGAGAAGGCGCAGCGCCAGAGTATGCAGTTGCCCGAAGGCTTTCCGCAGATTCCGGGCTTCGGCGACGCGCAGCCGCGCCGCCAGCGCGGCACGGGTTCGGGCGTCATCATCAGCGCGGACGGCTACATTCTGACCAACAATCACGTTGCCGGCGAAGCCGAGCAGATCAAGGTGAAGCTCGCCGACGGGCGCGAGTTCAGAGCCAAGCGCATCGGCACGGATAAAGAGACCGACATCGCGCTGATTAAGATTGACGCGACCAACCTGCCTTACGCGAAGCTCGGCGATTCCGAGAAGCTGGAGCAAGGCGAGTGGGTGGTGGCGCTCGGCAGCCCGTTCGGCTTACAGCAGACTATGACTGCCGGCATCGTCTCGGCGACGGGCCGCGACCTGGGGCCTCAAGCCGGAACGTTCACCAACTTCATTCAGACCGACGCCTCGATCAACCCGGGCAATTCGGGCGGGCCGCTGGTCAATATGCAAGGCGAAGTCATCGGCATCAACGCGATCATCTATTCGCGTTCGGGCGCTAACGAAGGCATCGGCTTTGCTATTCCGTCGAACCTCGTCGATAAGGTCTACGCGCAGTTGCTCAAGAGCGGCAAGGTGACGCGCGCTTACCTCGGAGTCAATCCGCAGGAAGTGACGCCGAGCATCGCGCGTGTGGCGCGTTACAATGGCGAAGGCGGCGTGCTGGTCCGTCAGGTGTCGGCGGAAGACAGCCCGGCGGCGCGTGCGGGCTTGCGCAGCGGCGACATCATCGTCGAGGTAGACGGCAAGAAAGTCACCTCGCCGAAGCAGTTGACCGAAACGGTCGCGGACCTGCCGGTCGGCAAGACGGTGGCCGTCAAGTATATTCGCGAGGGTCGCCCTGAGACGACGCGGGTCACGCTCGCCGAGCGTCCCACGGCAGACGAAGCGAAGCCGGCTAACGACAATGACGACGAAGGCGAGAACCCCGGCAAGCTCGGTGTGTCTATCACCAATGTCACGCCGGAACTCGCGCACCGCTTGAAGCTGCACGTTGCTTCGGGCGTTGTCGTCAGCAAGGTGCAGCCTGATAGCGCCGCCGATGACGCGGGCTTGCAGAGCGGCGATGTCATTCACCGCGTCAACCAGTCGCCGGTGACTAACCGCCAGGACTTCATGAACGCGGTCGCTTCTCTCGGCAGCAACAAGGACGTTGTTCTGCAAGTCGAGCGCGCCGGCGTCGGCCTGCTCTTCGTAACCGTGACGCTGGAGTAAGTCTTTTCGAACGCCCCGCTTCATTTGATTGAATGAGGCGCGGATTACATTTGTAGATTGCGGACGGGCGGCTCACTGCGAGCCGCCCAATTTTTTTGTTCGCCTGTCGCAAGCCTTGGGCCTTGCGTATAATCAGACGGCATGAACAGAGTCCACGTTACCGCACGTCTCCTGGTTGTTCTGCTTCTCTCGTCCGCGTTGAGCCTTACGGCTGTTGCGCAGCGTCCCGCCAATGGCGCGGGGCCATCGTATCCGCCGCAACTCATCGCTGAACTTCGGCAGTTGCAGCAGGCCGCGCTCGAAAGCGATTACGCTTACCGTCAGGTCGCGTACCTGTGCAATAACATCGGCCCGCGACTGAGCGGTTCGCCGCAGGCCGCCCGTGCCGTTGAGTATGTCGCCGGCGAGATGCGCCGGCTTGGACTCGACGTTCAGCTTGAGAAAGTTCTGGTGCCGCACTGGGTGCGCGGCGTCGAGGCGGGCGAGCTGGTCGAGTTCAAAGGGCAAGCGCCGGACACGACACAGAAGGTCGTGCTGACGGCGCTCGGCGGCAGCGTCGCGACGCCGCCCGAAGGCGTCACCGCAGAGGTCGTCGTCGTCAATAACTTCGATGAGCTGCACGCGCTTGGGCGCGAGCGCATCAGTGGCAAGATCGTCCTCTTCAATGCCCGTTACGATAAGCAGATGGCCGTGCAAGGCTTCGCCTTTGAGGCGTACGGACAGGCGGTCGTCTATCGCGGCAATGGCGCGAGCGAAGCGGCGCGACTCGGCGCGGTCGCGGCGCTGGTTCGCTCGGTCGGCAGCGCCGATTATCGTCTGCCGCACACCGGCGGGCTGCGTTATGCCGACGACGCGCCGCGCATCCCCGGTGGCGCAGTAGCCGCCGAAGATGCTGAGTTGATGGCTTACCTCGCGGCGCAGGGCCGCTTGCGCATGCGGTTGACGCTGACGCCGCAGACGCTCACGGATGTCGAAAGCTACAACGTTATTGCCGACATCAAAGGCAGCGAGCATCCCGAACAGGTCGTCATCGTTTCGGGTCATCTTGATTCGTGGGACCTGGGGACGGGCGCGATTGATGACGCGTCGGGCGTCGCCGTCGCCATGCAGACGGCCAACTTGATCCGCCAGCTCAAGCTCAAACCGAAGCGCACCATTCGCATTATCGCCTGGATGAATGAAGAGAACGGCCTGCGCGGCGGGCTGGCGTACGCGAAAGATTTCGCGGCGCAGACGAGCAACCACCTTGCCGCCATTGAAAGTGATTCGGGGCCGGGCCATCCGACGGGATTGTCGGCTCACGCCGGCAACGCCGCCATCGAGATGCTGCGCCCACTGGCTCAGATTCTACAGAGTCAGGGCGCGGGCATCTTGCGTCAGGCGCAAGGGTCGCAAGGCGCGGACATCTCGCCGCTCGATGCGGCGGGTGTGCCCACGTTTGCGCTGCTTCAGGACGAGCGCCAGTATTTCGACTACCATCACACGGCAGCCGACACGCTCGATAAAGTCAACCCGCGCGAGTTGGCCGAGAATGCGGCGGCGCTCACGCTGCTTGCTTACACCGTCGCCAATCTGCCCGAACCGCTGCCGCGATAATTCGATAGCAGCGCGGTCATTCGGCTACTGGTTTTGCGTTGAGTCTTATGTCGCACCTTTCACCATCGCAGCAAATCCTGGCGCTCGACACGCCCGACCAGCACGGCACATTCATCAAGTCGCAGTGGCGCGTGTTCGCCGCTTTCGCGTGGGAGAAGTATCAGAGCGAAGGGCGCGGCGCGATTGTTGTTGATCTGCGCCGCGCCAGCGTTGAAGGTAAAGCCATCAACGTGCCGACGGTTTATGTGGCCGAAGGCAGCGACAAGCTGACGCGGCGCGGCGGCTGGCCGAATGAAGAAGTGGCCGAAGTGATCCGCGATTATGATCCCGCGCAAGATGTGATCTTTCTCTTCCTGCGACTCGACGGCGATGTCTTTCATTACAATGTGAGCGACGAACTGACGCCGCCGCAAGCCTACGCCGCAAAGCGCAAACGCCCATCAGCCAAAAAGCGCTCGTCGTAGAGCGGCTCGTATCAGCGCCTGTTACTTGAACGCGAGATTACAGCTCAAACAGCGGTGCGGGGCTTTGACGAGCAGCAAAAGCAGCGACAGGAAACAGGTGAAGGGAGCCAGCAACACCGCGAGGATGATGGCCCAAGCAGGCGTGCCGCCCTTGCTCACGCTGGTGTTGCCGCAGCGCGGGCATACGAGTTGTCCCCACGCCGGCGGCTGCACATAGACCGGCTGCGGCTGCGGCTGCACGTAGGTAGGCGGCGGCTCTTGATAGGCTTCCGGCGGGTAGGCGCTTTTGAACTCGGTCGCTTCGGGCGGCGGCACTGACGGCACATAACCGGAATCCGGCTGAGCCTCGCTGGCTGCCAGATTATAGCCGCAGAACCGGCAGAAGTTCGACGCCCCACGATTCTCTGTTCCACATTGTGGACAGTCCATCATTCAATCTCCTGCTTGTCACTTATCGCTGTTCGCGGGCCACTGCTAATGCGGCCTTGCCATCTCACCATACTCGCCTGCTGAAATCAACGCTGCCGATCTATTGACCTTTGCGGCAGTGGCCGCGCTGCTCACACTCATAGCGTTGCCGGCGAGCGGCGTCCCGGCCTGGCGAGCGATCAGGATTGATCCGATGAGCGCGCGGCGGTACGAGTAAGCGCGGCGAAGTAAAATAAGAGCCGGCCCAAGCCGCATCAATTCTTGCGTCGCATAAGGCAGGTGCGTGCCAGTAAAGATTTTTCAGCCTCCTCGTAATGTATTTTTTCAGTTGCCTGCGGCTCTCCTGTAATGCAAGCACGAAAGGATTACGAGGAGGTTATGATGAAGAGGAAAATTTTCAGCATCGTATCACTGGCTGCTCTGGTGTTTAGTCTTTGGCCAACGGCTCTGGCTGCCGTCAAGCACGAAGCCGAATTCACCGGCACGGTCAGCAGCCTGCCGAGCGGCGGCTTTATCGGCGATTGGACGGTTGACGGGCGCACGGTTCACGTCACTGCTTCAACACTCATCAACGAAGAGGACGGTCACATCACCGTCGGCGCGGTGGTCAAGGTCGAAGGCCGCGCCCTGGCCGACAATTCGGTGAACGCTACGGAGATCGAGCTGCGCCAGGCCGGTTCGGGCGGCGGCAGTGGCAGCGGCGGTAGCGGTAGCGGCAGTGGTGGAAGTGGTAGCGGCAGCGGCGGCGGAGACGACAGCAGCCAGCCGCATTTCAAAGGCACGATTGAGAGCTTCCCTGCCGGCTTCGTCGGTGACTGGCAGGTCGGCGGGCGCACCATTCACGTCACTGCTTCGACACGCATCGAGACGAACGATGGGCCGGTCGCCATCGGCGCGTTCGTCGAAATCGAAGGCACGTTGCGCGCGGATGGCTCGATGAATGCCACGAAGATTGAAGTCAAATCGAACCCGGCGGGCGGCGATGGCCGCGACGAGTTGAAAGGCACGATCACCAGTCTGCCGAACACGCCGGGCTTCATCGGCGATTGGACAGTGGCCGGGCGCACGGTTCACGTTTCGGCGGCGACCGTCATCAACACCGAGCACGGCGCGGTCGCGGTCGGCGCGACGGTCGAAATCCACGGCACGCAGCAGACCGACGGCTCGATCAATGCCGCGCGCATCGAAGTCAATCCGACCGGCGGCGGCAGCACGAGCGGCGATGAAGGCCAGCCCGCCTCCGTCAAAGGAACGATCCAGGCGCTACCCGCTACGGCTGACCTGACCGGCGATTGGACGGTCAACGGGCGCACGATTCACGTCGTCTCTTCGACCAAGCGCGACCGCGAGCACGGCGCGTTCGCTGTCGGCGTCAGCGTCAAGGTCAAAGGAATGATGATGAGCGACGGCTCAGTCGTCGCCACCAAGATTCAAGTGCGCGATTCGCAGTAAAGAATCCGACAGCCACAGTCCCCAAAGGTGCGAGTCTGCCGAGGCTCGCACCTTTTGTTTTTATTAACCCGGCTGCCGGCGACGGCAGTTTTCGAGTCGTCGCGCCGCAGAACAATCTTGCATTGAAGAGTAATTATGATATGATTCGCCGGCTTAACGAAAATACCCAGGTTGTCTGTCACGAGCACGCGGATTCATTCAGCAGGCTAACGACGCATTGACTCCTTGATGAACGCGCCCGGCGTCTGCGGCGCAGATGATCCGACGTTGCCGTCGAGCTTGAAGAGAAAGAGAAACGATATGCAAGCGATACAATGCAAGAATCACCTGGATGTGCCGGCAGCAGATCGTTGTGTCGGCTGTGCAGAGCCTTTCTGCGCGAATTGTATGGTTGACGTTCAGGGCCAGAAGTATTGTGGCTCGTGCAAAGTTATGGCCCTGCGCGGCCAGCCACTGATCGAGCAGGCAACGGTCGAAAATGCGACCGCCGGCGAGGCGCTCAAGTACGCGCTGATCGGTCTGGTCTGCTTCGGCATCGTTCTCGAACCGATGGCGATTTCCCGGGCGCTGCGCGCCAAGCGCGAGATCGCTACTGACCCGACACAGACCGGCGAGGGCAAAGCCAACGCGGCGCTCATCATCGCCATCATCGGCCTGGGGCTTTGGATACTGGGGTTGTTTGCCAGATTTTCATCGCTGAGGTAATCGACCGCGAGAATGGGCCGTCCGCGCGACCGCATTCAGATTGATACTCAAACAATGACCCGGTAACGGCGGCAGGCTGGGCGTCGTCAGGCAATCTGCCCTAAGGCCGGCAACTCGCCAGTGCTCCCTCTCTACGTCGGTGAGGAGTCGTGCCGCCAAAGAAAGGAGGCTGCTTTGTTGGAAACCAAGCTTTGTCCAACCTGCGGAACTGTCGGCGATCCGGCGAACCGTTTCTGCTTTAACTGCGGACGCGATTTGCTGGCCGACGCGCCGGCGGTCGCTTCGACCGCAGAGCCATCTGCGCCCGGACTATCTGCGCCCGGACTATCTGCGCCTGAGTCTTCTGCGTCGCTGCCACCTGCGCCAGCGATGGATGCAGCGGCCTTCGCGCCGATTCGTCAACCCGAACCGGCGACCGCCGCTCAGGCATCGCCTGAGCCGACGCGAAGCGCCGAGCCGTCCGCTGCTGACCCGCCATCCGCTGCGCCGGTCTGCTTTCAACATCCGACGGTTGCCGCCACGCAGAAGTGCGCTGCCTGCGGCGTCGCCCTCTGCTCGACCTGCGACTTTGTCGTGTCGGCCCCACGGCAGGAACACAACATGTTGCAGATCGGCATAGACAGGCACTTCTGTCCGAACTGCATAAACGCGCACCGCGCCGGCGCAGGCGCGCGAGCCGCCGCACGCCAGGCCATGCCGCTCGGCGCAGGAATAATGTGCTCTCGCCACGCCGAGGTCGATGCGGTTCGGCGTTGTAATGTATGCCACACACCGATGTGCCAGACCTGTGACTTTGAGCTGCCCGGCTATTTTCACGTCTGTCCCGGCTGCGCCACCGCTCCGCAACGCGAGATGTCACCGGGCCGCAAGCGCAACCTGATTCTCTCCTACATCCTGGCGGCGTGGTCAACGGTGGCGCTGGCGCTGTTGTTTGCCGGCGCGCTTGCCGGTCTGGCCGAATCGAAGGCTGAGCAGGAATTCATCGGGTTTATCTTCAGTTTTTTGATCTTCATTCCCTCGATTGCCGGCACGGCGCTGAGCGTCAGCGCGCGCGACCGCAAGCTCGCCAACCCGCCATCGGTCTGGGCGGCCATGATCTGGAATTCAGTTATCCTGGCCATCCTGATCATCCTGATCATCATCGGCAATCTGACCTGACGGGCCGCCGGTTATCGCCGCCGCCCTTCGCCTGGAGACGATCTATGGGAGCCGTTACCGTTCGGGTGCTGGATGTCACCGGCAGCCGTAGTTGTGAAGTTGAAGCGCCAGATGATGTGGCGATCAACCGCATACTCGTCTTGCTGGTCGAACGCATGAACCTGCCGCTCAATAGTCCCGATGGCCAGTTGATGAGCTACAAGCTACACCTGCGCCGCACCGGCACGCAGTTGCTCGACGCGCAGACGCTGGCGGAAGCAGGCGTGGCTGACGGCGACGAGCTGCGGCTGCAACCCGAAATCACAGCGGGCGCGAACGCGACCAAGCGATGAGCGATAGCCGCCCGCAAAAACTGGTGCTCGCCGAAGGACGTTTCGCGCGGCTCGAAGCTATCGAGTGGTGGGACCAGTCGTTGCTCGGCCAGTCGCGCCTGCTGGTCATTGGCGCGGGCGCGTTGGGCAATGAAGTGATTAAGAACCTCGCCCTGCTCGGAGTCGGCCACCTTGTCGTCGTTGACATGGATCGGGTTGAGTTAAGCAACCTGAGCCGCTCGGTGCTGTTCCGCGCGGAGGACGAAGGCAAGCCCAAGGCCGAGTGCGCGGCGCAGGCTGCTCGATATCTCTACCCAGACATTCGCGCGCAGGCCATCGTCGGCAACGTAATGGCCGACGTTGGGCTGGGTTATTTTCGTTGGGCGGACGTTGTCGTTGGCGCTCTGGATAACCGCGAGGCGCGCGTCTTCGTCAACAGCGCCTGCGCCCGCACAGCGCGGACTTGGTTCGACGGCGGCCTCGATGTTCTGCAAGGCATCGTGCGCGGCTTCGCGCCGCCCGCGAGCGCTTGCTACGAATGCACGATGAGCCAGGTGGATTGGGAATTGTTGAACCGGCGGCGGTCGTGTTCGCTGCTGGCGCGGCGCGCGCTGGCCGAGCGCGGCACGCCGACAACGCCGACCGTCGCTTCTATTATCGCCGGCATACAGGCACAGGAAGTCGTCAAGCAGTTGCACGGCCTGGAGGCGCTGGTTGGGCGCGGCTTCGTCTTTGAAGGAAAGACACACAACTCTTTCACGGTGAGCTATACAATCTCGCCCGATTGCACCTGGCACGACCCTGTGGCAGCGGTCGTTGCGCCGACGGAAATCAGCTCGGCGACGCGGCTCGAAACGGTCTGGCGGTTTGCCGCCGAACGGCTCGGCGGCGTGGATGCGATTGACTTCAGCCGCGAACTGGTTGAAAGCCTCGAATGTGCAGCTTGCGGGCGGCGCGACCGGCTGCTCGCCGCCGCCGAAAAGATCAGCGAAGAGCAGGCGCGCTGTCCCGTCTGCGGCGCGGAACGCACGCCACACTTTTTTCATTCAATAGCCGAAGGCAGCGAGCTGTTGGCTATGACGATTGGCGAGATCGGCCTGCCGCTCTGGGACATCCTCTGGGTCAGGCGCGGCGAAGCGATGCTCGGCATCGAGGTGGCGGGCGATAGAGAGCAGAGGCTAGAGGCTGGAGACTAGAGACTAGACGGAAATGGAAGCAGTCTTTTCTCTTGCCAGCCTCTAGTCTCCAGCCTCTAGCCTCTTTTCTAATCATTTCCGCAAAGGGAGGCTCGATTATGGCACGAGGAAAAAAGGAATCTGGATCACAGGCGAAGAAGCCCGGCGGCCCGCCGCCTGATGTGCCGCCGCCCGCCGATGCGCTGACGGTCGGCGAATGGACGGGGCACAAGCGGCCCGTGTATCGCACCTTCTCCGGCCCGCGCATAGCCGACGTGGCGCTGCGCGTCGCTGTTGAGCGCGAGCCGTTCGCCGAGCTGACGGCGCACGCTAAGGAGTCGCTCGACCGCGAAGTCTGCGGCGTGCTGGTCGGCGATGTGTGCGAAGACGACGAGGGGCCTTTCCTGCACATCAAAGCCATCATTCGCGGACTGGCCGCCAAACAAGGCAGCACGCACGTCACCTACACGCAGGAGACCTGGAACCAGATACACGAGGCGATGGAGACGCGCTACCCGAAGATGCAAATCGTCGGCTGGTATCATTCGCATCCCGGCTATGGCGTCGAGTTTTCCGAGATGGACACGTTCATTCAGAAAAACTTCTTCTCCGCGCCGTCGCAGATTGGATTAGTGACCGACCCGCTCGGCGGCCAACTCGGCGTCTGCATCAACGCCGATGATAGGATCAAATACATTGGGCAAATCTGGGTAGACGGGCGCGAGCAGAAATGCTTCGTGCCGCAGTCTGCGCAGGCGGCTGCCGGTTCATCAACTGTCGCCAGTAGAGCCGCAGACGAGCGACTCGAAGCCGTCGAGCATCGCCTTAACCAGACGCTTCAGGCGCTCGACGAACTGCGCACGACCATCTACCGCTTCGCTTTGACTCTGGGCATGATGGTTGGCGTCGGCGTCATTCTCGGCATCGGCTACTGGATGTATAACAGCTACGCGCACCCTTTGCGCCCGCCGCAACTGCGCAACTTCGCGCCCGTGCCGATACAGATCGGCGACAAGACCGTCGTGCTCGGCGTCGGCGTTGTTAGTTGGGAAGTGCCGCCTGAACTGGTGCCGAAGGTTCAACAAGAAGAGACGCCCGCTACCGCACCCGATAAACGCCCGGCTGACTCGCAGTCGCCGGCCAACCCCACTTCGCCGCAGAACGCCAACCCGTAGGAGAGTGACCATGCAGCCTGCTGACCAACGACCGCGCGGCGACCGTATAAGCATCTCGCGCGATGAAGCGATGAGCGCGCACGTCGATGACCTGATCCGGCGACAGAAGAGCCTGCGCGGCGAGGCCGGCGTGACGCGCGACCACGGACGCCACTGGTACTTTCAGAACTGGTTCGTCTTTATGATCACCGGCTGGCTGACGGCAGTGGCAGCCTGGGGATTGCTGGAGCCGCTCTTTGACGACTTGCCTTATGTGCAAGGCCCAATCGAGCAGGTCAGCGTGCTCGACAGCGTGCCGGAACGCTTCGGCGCGGGCGAAGAAGCTCACAGCATCAGCGTGGCTGGGCACGGCTCCATCACGATTCGCAAGCAGAAGATATGGCTGCTTGATACGACCCGCGCGATTAAAGCGGACGGCACGAAAGAACCGCTCGACCAGTTGAGCTTGCAGGTGGGACAGTCAGTCGGCGTCTATGCCGAATACACCGAAGCGGACGGCGAAGGGATAGCCCTGGCTTATTATATTGTAATGTCGCCTACAGAACCGCCGCCGGCCAAAGCGCTGCTCACGTTTCGAGAGCTGGCGGCGCGCACGCATGCCGCCGGGCTATTGCTGTTCGGGCTGACCGGCGGCTTGATCGGACTGGCCATCGGCGCGGTGGACGGCGCGGTCTGTCGCCTGCCGCGCCGAGCCCTGATTGCCGGCGGCGTCGGCCTGATTGTCGGCTTCCTCGGCGGCTTCATTTCCGGCATTCTCGCCAATATCATTTACGCGCCGCTCACCCGCCTGGCCTTAGAGCAGAGCGACCCGGGGGCTGGCTCGCTGACGACCTTCGGGTTCTTGCTGCAACTGCTCGGTCGGTCGCTGGCGTGGGCGCTGGCTGGCATCACGATGGGGCTGGGTCAGGGCATCGCTTTGCGCTCGAAGCGGCTGTTGATCTACGGCGTCGCCGGCGGCTTGCTCGGCGGCCTGCTCGGCGGCCTGCTCTTCGATCCGATTGACCTGCTCATACTCGGCGCGGATAAGCCGAGTTCGCACTGGAGTCGCTTCATCGGCTTCGGCGTCATCGGGGCCGGCGTCGGCGCGATGATCGGTCTGGTCGAGTTGCTCGCGCGCGACGCGTGGCTGCGAATGACGCAGGGGCCGCTCGCCGGCAAAGAGTTCCTGGTCTTCAAAGACACGATGAAGATCGGCTCGTCGCCCAAGTCGGACATCTACCTGTTCAACGACCCGGAAGTCGCCAGCCATCACGCGACTCTGCGCGCCGTCGGCGACGAATGCGAGATTGACAGTCAGGAGAGCGTCACGACGACGTTGCTCAATGGTCGCCCGGTGCGCCGCTCCCGTCTGCGGCACGGCGACGAGATCACCATCGGGCGCACGGTCTTTTTATTCCAGAAACGTCAGGGGTGAGCTATGCAAACGAATCCGCCGCCCGCCGGCTCGCTTTGCGCCATCTGCCAGTCGCCGCTGGAGCCGCAAGGCGAGCTGAAGCAATGCCCCGAATGCCAGAGCCTCTACCACGCCGACTGCTGGCAGGAGAACGGCGGCTGCGCGATCTACGGCTGCGCGCAGGTGCCGGCGACCGAAGGCCGCGCCGCGCTCGAAATCCCCGCCGCTTACTGGGGACAAGAGGATAAGCCTTGCCCATCGTGTGGCCGGCAGATTCTAGCGGCGGCGATGCGCTGTCGCCATTGCGGCGCGGTGTTCTCGTCGAGCCGACCTGAAGAGCGTTCTGAATTCAACAAGCGCGAGGAGATCAGTGCGCGGCTGCCGAAGTTGCGGCGCACGGCGGTGCTGCTCTTCATCTTCGGGGCGCTGCCTTGCACGGCGCTGATTGCGGGCGTCGTCGGTTTGATCTGGTATCTGGCCAACCGCGAGGCGGTCAACGCGCTGCCGCCGCTTTACGCGGGGCTGGCCAAAATCGGCTTCAGCGTCGGCCTCGGCCAGAGCGTGCTGGTCGCCTTGGTGCTGCTTTTCTACTCGGCCTCGCATCAGGCATAGTCACCATCAGGAGTTGAATTATGCAGGCAAGATTGCGCCGATTGAATGCCGACTATGAACGAGTGTCGGCGCTGTTTAGCGGGCACCCATACATTCGCCTGCTCAACGCCGAAGGCAACCCGCCCGACCGCTACACGTTTGAATTTCAAGTTATGAGCATGGTTCCGGGTGCAGGCGATCAGGTCAGCCTGGGGGCGACGCATCGCGCCGAAATCTTTCTGCCGCTGGATTATCCGCGCCGCCCACCTTTCTGCCGTATGACCAGCCCGGTCTTTCACCCCAACATAGACCCGCAGAAGATTTGCATCGGCGACCACTGGAGCGCCGGCCAATCGCTGGCCCACCTGATCGTCCGCATTGCCGAGATGCTCTGTTATCAAAGCTACAACATCAAAAGCCCGCTCAACGCCAGGGCTGCTGCCTGGGCGGAACAGAATATGGGGCTTCTCCCTTTGCAAAAAATCGATCTCTCGGTAGGGCTATAGAGCGCCGGCAAACGGCTCACTTTGGCCTTGATTGCGACCGGCTGCGGCGGGCTGATAAACTGTCCGCAGACGCAAGCGCATCAGCCGCATTGAAAGAGTCTGCGCCGCAAGGCCGAACGTGAAAATGAACATCGAACGCGGGCGTCGCCAGATGCATCTCATTCACGAATGATTTCAAACAATAAGTTGAGGGAACCCGTGACCAGAAGATTCACAGCCATACTGGCCGCTCTTGCGTTGATGATCGCTTTGACCGCGCCGGCGAGCGCGCAGCAGGATTTCACGCTCACCACGTTAGAAGGGCAATCGGTCAGTCTCGCGGGGCTGCGCGGCAAGGTCGTCGTTCTGTTGTTCAGCGGCGTGCAAGACCCGCAGTGCCACGATGCCGCGCAGGCGCTGGCATCACTGGCCGAACGTTATCAGGGCAAGCCGGTCAGCATCTATCTGGTCAGCGTCAACTCGCCGGGCGACGCCAGCGACGCCAGCTTGAAGCAAGCCTGCGGCCCGCTCGGCTCAGTGATTCTCGCGCGCGATTCAAACCAGGCGGCGTTCAAGCAACTGACCGGCAAGCGCCCGCAACTGCCGACCGTCGTCGTGCTCAACAAGCAAGGACAGGCGCAGGGCCAGCCGCGCGGCGGCTTCAACCCGAACTCGGATTTCGTCAACGACCTGGCCGCCATCATTGATAGCCAGCTCGGCCAATAAATTTTCCTGGAAAGCCATCAACAAAGCCGCCGCGCTCGATAGCAGCCGAGCCGGCGGCCTTCTCTTTTGCTCGTCGCGCAGTGCCTCGTCTTCAGACCGTTCGCGTTTCCGACTCGCCCCCTCAAGTCGAGCGATAGTTGGTGAACTGCATATCTATGCCGAAGTCGTTCTGCTTCAGCAAGGCAATGACCTGCTGGAGCGTGTCGCGGTCTTTGCCCGAGACGCGCACAAAATCGCCGTTGATCTGCGCCTGCACCCTGAGCTTGCTGTCCTTGATGACCTTAACAATCTCGCGCGCCTTCTCGATGGGGATGCCCTGTTGCAGCGTGATCGTCTGCCGCACCGAGTCTTTCGCCGCCGGCTCGACCTTGCCGTAACTGAGCGCCTTGAGCGAGACGTTGCGCCGCAAGAGCTTCTGTTGCAGCACGTCATTGAGCGACTTCAGCGTGAACTCGCTTGCGGTCGCAAGCTGTATGCTGTGCTCCTTCTCGTTCAGCTCAATGTCCGAGTTGGTGCCTTTGAAGTCGTAACGCTGACTGACTTCTTTCATTGCCTGGTTGACGGCGTTCTTGACTTCCGCCAGGTCAACTTTTGAAACCACATCGAAGGTGTTCTGTTGTGCCATAATTCTGACGCCGATGGAAATCAATCGGATGCAGGCGTCCTCCTGTCTTACTCAGGACAAATCTACACATTTGTCTACACCTTGATAATCTGAGGAGACGGGAAAAATGGCAAGGACGAAAGAACAGTGATTCTCGGTCAATGATCTGTCTACACAACATCTGTAGCGGACGCGGCGAAAGCCTATGCAAGAAAAACAAACTTATTCCAGACCACGCCGCCTCTGATGATATAATCGCCGCCTGCTGTGCACCTGAACCTCTCTTCTCACAGGAGGCTTATCAATGCAGCCGATCTTTTGCCCGATTTGCGGTATGAGCCTTGCCGCGACGGCCCGGTTTTGCGGGCAGTGCGGAAATGCTGTCGAAACCGAGAAGCCGGACGTGAAGCCCTCCGGCACCGAGGCGGTCGCCTCTAAGCCGGTCAACAACACGCAGCCGGTCACTGAGCCTATCGTCAGGGAAGCGGCCATCTCGACAACCAACCTGAAGGCGACTTCAACCGAGCGGCTCGATTCGCCATCGCAATGGTCGGCGGCGGCGATGAAACGTTACGGAGGCGCTTACCGCATCGCCCGGCTCACGGACATGGCCGGACACTTGTTCAAGGCGCTCGCCGTGCTTATGGCGCTGGCCGCGCTGTTGGTCTTCGGCTTCGGCATCAAGACCGATTACATGGAGAAAGGCTTTGCCGCCATCGTCGCGCTGCTGGTCGCCGGCGTGGTCTTCCTCGTCTTCTTCGCTGTCGGCTTGATGGTGTCGGCGCAGGCTCTAAATCTCAGGGCGAATCTCGACAGCGCCGTCCACTCGTCGCCTTTTCTGACCAGCGAACAGAAGGCCGGGACGATGTCGCTTTAGCCGAGGGCAGCGGTTGGCAAATCGCCTGGCCGTTGTTTAGACTGATGCGCCATGCCAACTCAGCCCGACGCGCCAATGGATGGCGACGCAGGCGAGCGGCCTGAGCGTGAGAGCGCCGCTCATCACCGGGGGCCAGTCGCCGCGCGCGTGTCGCTACGTGCGTACCTGCTCCCGTGCCTGTTGATCCTAGCTGCATCATTGTTGCTGATGTTGCCGGCCTTTCTTCACGGCATCCCCAATGGCGATGATGCGGCGATGCACTATCGCCGCCACGCCGACTTCATCGAAGCGTTGCGCGAAGGCGTCTGGTATCCGCGCTGGCTGCCGCGCTCGAACTTTCATCAAGGCACGCATTGATAAAACGAAAGTGCGCGAAGCGGCTGACTCGACGGTTGCCGCGACTGTCGCGGTCAATTCGCTAGTCAGCTTCTTCGCGCACGGTCAAGCGAATGGTTGAAGGCTGCGCCTTAGATCAACTCGTCTATCGGCGTGTACGGAAGATTCTGATCCTGGGCGACGGCTTCGTATACCACTTTGCCTTTGTAGGTGTTCGCGCCGTGCTTCAAGTGCGGGTTGCGCTTGAACGCCTCTTCCGCGCCGTGCTTCGCCAATTTCAAAGCGAACGGCAGCGTCACGTTGGTCAGCGCGAACGTCGAAGTGCGCGGCACAGCGCCGGGCATGTTGGTCACGCCATAATGTAAGACGTTTTCGACGTAGTAGGTCGGCGCGCTGTGCGTCGTCGGCTTGGTCGTCTCGATGCAGCCGCCTTGATCGACCGCCACGTCAACGATGACAGAACCGCGCGGCATGCCTTTGAGCATCTCGCGCGTCACGAGTTTCGGAGCCGCCGCGCCCGGCACCAGCACCGCGCCGACAACTAAGTCAGACACCGCAACCGAATCGGCTATCGTATACGGGTTCGAGGCCAGCGTCTTGATGCGACTGCCGAAGATGTCGTCGAGATAACGCAGCCGCTCAAGGTCGCGGTCAATGATGATGACCGCCGCGCCCAGCCCGACGGCCATCTTCGACGCATTCGTGCCGACGACGCCGCCGCCGATGATCGTCACGCGGCCCGGCGCGACGCCCGGCACGCCGCCCAGCAGCACGCCGCGCCCGCCATTGATCTTCTCCAGATAAGATGCGCCGACCTGCACAGACATACGGCCCGCCACTTCGCTCATCGGCGTCAGCAGCGGCAGGTGGCCGAGATCGTTGGTGATCGTTTCGTAAGCCACGCCGATGACGCCACTGTCAACCATCGCTTTCGTAAGCTCGCGCGCCGGCGCGAGATGCAGATAGGTGAACAGGATCAAATCTTCGCGCAGGAAGCCGTACTCCTGCGCAATCGGCTCTTTGACTTTGACGACCATGTTGGCGTGCGACCACACTGCTTCGGCGGTGTCGAGAATCTCGCCGCCGGCGCGCACGAACTCGTCATCCATAATGCCTGAGCCTTCGCCGGCGTTCTTCTGCACGAAGACCTTGTGGCCGGCATCCGTCAGCGCCTTGACGCCCGCAGGCACCAGCCCGACGCGATACTCGTTGTCTTTCACTTCTTTCGGTAATCCGACAATCATGATGTCTCCTGTAGGTAGAAATCAGGAGTCAGAAGTCAGAAGCCAGAATGAATAAGAAAGCCGGTGCGGCTGCGCCTCCGCTTTTATTCTGACTCCTGACTTCCGACTTCTGACTCCTATTCTTACCCAATTCCACTGGTAACGGTGTCGATCTGCGCGCGTTGCAGCTTGCCGGAATAGTCTACGTAGACGGCTTTCCATTCCGAAAAGATGTCGAGCACCTGCGTGCCGCCTTCGCGGTGGCCGTTGCCCGTCGCTTTGGTGCCGCCGAACGGCAGGTGGACTTCCGCGCCAATAGTCGAGGCGTTGATATAGAATATGCCGGTCTGCACATCTTCCAGCGCGCGGAAGGCGCGGTTGGTGTCGCGCGTGTAGATCGACGCCGACAGGCCATAGCGAACATCGTTGGCAATCTCAATCGCGTGATCGAGGTCGCGGCATTCGATGACCGCAACGACCGGGCCGAAGATCTCTTCCTGCTCGATGCGCATACCGGGCTGCACGCCTGCGAATACGGTCGGCTCGATGAAATAGCCATACTTCAGGTCGCCGCGCTCGGCGCGATTGCCGCCGCACTGCAACTTCGCTTTGTCTTCGCGCTGGCCGATTTCAACGTAGCCTAAAATCTTTTCCATCGCCGCTTCGTTGATGACCGGGCCAACATCCGCCTTATCGCTCAAGCCATTGCCCAGCCGCAAAGCCTTCGCCCCATCAACGAGCATCTGCGTGAATCGCTTCGCCACTTTCTTGTGCACGACGACGCGCGAAGCGGCAGTGCAACGCTGGCCGGACGTGCCGAACGCGCCCCACAGGACGCCTTCGACGGCGAGGTCAAGGTCGGCGTCTTCCATAATCATCACGACGTTCTTGCCGCCCATCTCAAGCGAGCAAATCTTATCGCTAGAGGCCGCCGCCTGGCCGACCATACGGCCCACTTCGGTCGAGCCTGTGAAGGAGATGAGCTTAACTTTTGGATGATTGACGAGCGCCGCGCCGGCCTCTTCGCCGTGACCGCTGACGATGTTGACAACGCCCGGCGGCACGCCGGCTTCGGTGAGCACTTCGACAAAGTTATAAGTCGAAAGCGGCGTGTCTTCGGCGGGCTTGATGACGACCGTGTTGCCGCAGACCAGCGCCGGCAGAATCTTCCACGACGGAATGGCCATCGGGAAATTCCACGGCGTAATCAAGCCGCAGACGCCGATGGGTTCGCGCGTACACATCGCGTACTTGCTCGGCAGCTCGGCCTTCGTCGTGTAGCCGCGCAAGCGGCGGCCTTCGCCGGCGATGAAGTAGGTCATATCAATCGCTTCCTGCACATCGCCGCTCGTCTCTTTCAAGACCTTGCCCATCTCGCGCGTCATCTGGCGGGCGAACTCGTCTTTGCGACCGACCAACAATTCGCCGGCGCGGTAGAGGATTTCAGCGCGGCGCGGCGCAGGCGTTTTGCGCCACCCTGTGAAGGCATCGGCGGCGGCTTGGACGGCGCGGTCTACGTCGTCGGCAGTCGAAGCCGGAAAGCGGCCCACCAGCTCGCGCGCGTCTGCCGGGTTGCGGTTTTCGATGTAATCATTCGACGAGGGCGTGGCCCATTCGCCGTTAATATAATTGCGATGCGTTTCGGATTTCACCTTGCTTGCTGGCTTGGCCATATTGAACTAACCTCCCTTGATAGTGGTGTGATGAAGATGGCGGGTTTAGCCTCGTGGTCTGGGTATTTGTGACAAACATAACACGGCGTCGTCTGGTCGGGCGGCTTGCCCTTTTTCGGATGGCGGGCCGACATCGGCGCAACCGTGGAATCGGGCGCGTGGCAGGCCCAGCACTCTTCGCGTTTAGTATCGCGGGTCACGCCCGTGTGCTCAGGTCGCGGCTGATTCGGCTGATCGAGCGGCGGCGCTTTGCGGCTGACGGCCCATAGAAATGTGAACAGTCCGATGACGCCCACTGCGATGAGGAGAAACCAGAGGTCTTTCTTATTCATAGCGTGTCGAGCCGCAACTCTCGCCGGTACTTCCTAAATGGCGAATCTAACAAAGCGCACATGGGGTGTCAAGAAAAGGCCAAAGACGAAAGGCCAAAGCAAAAGACCAAAATAATGAATAAGCCGGAACGAATCCTGTCTTGATGACGGCGCGTAGACTGAGTGGCCATTCATCGCGCTGCGCGTGGTCGCACGCTTTGACGTTTGGCCGATTCGAGATTACCTTAATGCTCGTTGTTCTGACGGGCAGACCAGCGAAGGAGACGCACAGATGAACAGATTCGTGAAAACCATTCTCGCCTTGACGCTCGTGTTGATGGTCGCACTCGCTAACGTCGTCGAGGCCAAAGCGCCCGCGCGTCGCGCGCAGGCGGCAGACGCCGAATTCAAGAAGCTCATCGTCGATTACTACGCCGCGTGGAGCCAGTTGAGCGCGGACACGCCGGCGAAGTATTACGCCAAGGACGCCGACCTCATCTTCTACGACATCGCGCCGATGAAGTACAACAGTTGGAAAGAGTATCACGATGGCGTGCAGAAGTATTTCTTCGATGGTGCGGACACCGCCAAGCTGACGCCGAATCTGGACGATCTGAAAGTGACGCGGCGCGGCAACGTCGCCTGGACGACATTGACCTTCCGTCTGACTTCGACACCGAAGGGCGGCGGCCAGGCGACTACGCTCAATGCGCGCCACACCGCCATCTGGGAACGGCGCGGCAATCAGTGGCTGATCGTTCACGAACACATCAGCGTGCCGCTGCCTACGTAGAGGCTAGAGGCTAGAGGCTAGAGACTAGCAGGAGCCGGAACAATCCACGCCTTTCTTCTGCTAGTCCCTAGCCTCTAGCCTCTAGCCTCTGTCCGGGGGACTATGATCGTTATGAAATTCGGCGGCACGTCCGTCGGCGATGCCGTCGCCATCAATCGAGTCGCAGAGATTGTTAAGAGCAAGCTTGAGCGCGCGCCGGTCGTCGTCGTCTCGGCGATGACGCGCGTCACCGATGGGCTGCTGCGCGTCGCGCACATCGCTACAGAGCGACGTTATGAAGAGGCCGCCGGCGTCATCGAAGAATTGCGGCAGCGGCATCTCGATACCGCCCGCCAGTTGATGGCGGGCCGCGACGCCGCCAACGCTTATTCGCTCGATTGGGCTGAACGTAGCATTGATTACCAGTTCAACGAGATGAGCGGGCTGGCGCGTTCGGTGGCGACGCTCGGCGAATTGACGCCGCGCAGCCAGGACGCCATCGTTTCGTTCGGTGAGCGATTGTCTTCGGTGATTGTGACGACGGCGTTTGCGGCGCGGGGCATCGCGGCGGAGCTGGTTGATTCGCGCCAGTTCGTCGTCACGGATAAACAGTTCACGCGCGCCGCGCCCGATATGGCGGCGACGCGACAGCGCGCCCGCGACGTGTTGCTGCCGGTGATTGAATCGGGTTGTGTGCCGGTGGCGCAAGGCTTCATCGGCTCGACCATTGATGGTCTGACGACAACGATTGGTCGCGGCGGCTCTGATTATTCAGCGGCCCTCATCGGCGCGGCGCTCGGCGCAGAAGCGATTGAGATATGGACGGACGTTGATGGGTTGATGACCGCTGACCCGCGCGCCGTCAAATCGGCGCGGCGCATCCGCGTCATCTCATTCGCCGAAGCGTCCGAGCTTTCGTATTTCGGCGCGAAGGTGCTGCACCCATCAACGGTGATGCCGGCGGTCGAGCAGGGCATTCCCGTGCACATCTTCAACACGCTGAATCCAAGCTGCGAAGGGACGCTCATCGTCTCGAAGCCGCCCGCGTCGAAGAGTCTCATCAAGTCTATCGCCTTCAAGCGCGGCGTCACGATCATCAACGTCACCTCGACGCGTATGCTGATGGCGCACGGGTTCCTGCGCGCCATCTTTGAAGTCTTCGAGAAGCACCAGACCTCGGTCGACGTGGTAACGACTTCGGAAGTCTCCGTTTCGATGACGCTCGACAGCGCCGATAATCTCGATGCGATTCAGCGCGACCTGCGCCAGATCGGTGAAGTGAGCATCGAGCGCGAGAAGGCGATTATTTGCGTGGTCGGCGACAACCTGAAGTTCACGCCCGGCCTCGCCGGTCGTTTGTTCAGCGCCATCCACAACACGACCATCAATATGATCAGCCAGGGCGCGTCGGAAATTAACCTGACCTTCGTGACCGACGAGCGCGAGGTCGCGGGCGTCGTCGAAAGCCTGCACGACGCCTTCTTCACAGACGTTGACCCGGCGGTATTCGCTTGAGGGAAAGCCCGCAGACATTCTGCGACCGGCTGGGGCAATTTACGACACGGCGGTTACGCTCTTGCGCGTGAACCGGCGCGCATCTCTTCTCTCAATCTACCCGGTAACTGTTCGAGGATTACCTCTCTTCACGCCCGCGCCCTGCCTGCCTTCGTTAGTGAAAGCGCGCTGTCCAAGACTGGCATATGGCCTGCATAAATCACGAGCAGACGGAGTAGACTCGATCAATTTATCGGCTCTTTGATAGCTGAACGGACGCCGCAACGAACGAGCAAGGGGGATTGGGAATGCGTGTGTTTACGTGTCTGCTTATGTTGTCTTTCGCGCTGGCGGCAGGCGCACCATCGAACGTCAGCCGAGCCGCATCCGCCGATAAACAGTCAGAGCCTGTCGCTGCTTCAAGCCTCAGTGAGTCATCTTACAAAGTAAGTCCGAGGCGCGCGGCGATGCCCGCCCGCGTGATTACGGTCAGCGTGTTGAACGACGCCAGCGCGCCGGTGCGGCCCGAACGGATCGCCGCGTTGACCGAAGCCGTCTTCGCCGAGTACGAGCGCGAGCTGAACATCCAATTTCAAATCGTCGAGAGCTTGCCGTACCGAGGCGACCTGACGTTGTTCCCGCTCGATCAGGCTTTTCTGCTGCAACGCCTGCATGCGCGCGGCGAGATTCGCATCGTCTTTTCAAACCGCACCAGCCGCGAAGACGCTTCGTACTTAACCGACACCGAGACCGCGAATATGCTGGCCGGCAGCAGCCACCCGTATTACGGCCACGCCCTCATCTACAACGCCGAAGCGCGCGCCGACAAGACCGACGCGGCGGGCCACCCGGCGCTCGTCACGGCGTTGAAGCACGAGATCGCTCACCTGTTCGGCGTCGAGCATTCCAACGACCGCCGCTCGTTTATGTACACGCCGAGCAGTCGTTCGCAGGGTGAATGGACAGAGGAAGTGATCGAACATATCAACGAACAGCGCAGCCGGCACTGGTTCCCGAATGCGTGAAAGGTCAGGTGGCGGGGTATATAGAGCGAGTCTGAGAAGCCCTGAAAGGGCGCGATTCAATAGCCCGGCGCAACGCGCCGGGTAAACTAGCGACCATTCCGCAAGCCCTGAAAGGGCGCACTAGGTGATCGGTTATTGCGCCCTTTCAGGGCTTGGCGGTTTGCACGGCCTCTCTCCCAGGGCGATGCCCTGGGCTGTCGAATCGCGCCCCTTCAGGGCTTTCTTTGGCTTTTCAGACTCGCTCTATAGAGTTCGGCTTTGAAAAGAAAATTGAAGCGTGTTTAGAAACTACGCGCTGCCGCGAAGCGGCGCAGAGAAGGTAGCCAGAGGTGAAACCTCTGGAACCGGCGGCATCCATGATTCCCGCGTTGAAGACGCGGGTAGACGTTGTGGCGCTCCTTCAGAACGCGGCGACTGTGTGCGATGTGTTACAGATGTTGCACGTCTCATGTCCAGACGTTGCACGTCTGGCTACCTTCTCGCCGCGCCTTTGGCGCGAATCTTCGAGGTGATAAGTCCGTTCTTAATTCTGCACTGTTGTCGTGGCGGGCTGTGCCGAGACGGCGGGTTTGGCTTGCGGCTTGGCTTGCGAGAAGCGCTGGTAATAATCCGCAATGTAGCTCCGCATTCCGAACTCCATCCAACTCATACCGTAGCGCCTGGCTTCATCAAGAGCGCGCTCGTCTGTCCAGCCTTCGTGCGTGATGCGGTAGACCGCGACGACCGTGCCCGTGCGGTCAGAGCCGCGCTTGCAGTGGATGAAGACCGGGCCGTTCTCTTCGCTGTCAATCAACGCCGCGACGTGCGCGACCTGCTCGTCGCTGGGCCGGCTCAATCCGGGCATCGCTATCGAGTAATAACGCAGACCGGCGGCTTCGGCTTCGCGCTGCTCGGCGCGCGTGTTGTCGTCTTCGCCGCGCAGGTTGATGATCGTCTTGATGCCGAGTTCGGCCAACTTCTTGACGCCGCCAACCGTGGGCTGCGCGCCGCGATAAAGGCGTTCGCTGACGCGGTGAAAGTTCGGCAGCTCTTTATAGCGCGGCTCGGCTTGCTGCGCGGCGGCGACAGAAACCAACAGCGCCAGCGTCAACCAGGCGGCGCTCAAACGTCCGATCTGCTTTGTCATGATTGTACTGCTCCCCTTGAATGCGGAACCCGTGAATTAGACCGTTAACCCGCTCGCCCGGTTGCTTACTTGTTCGAGCCTGTGTTTACCACAACCGCTTTGTCGCGCCCCATCTGCTTCTCGTAATAAAAGACGTATTCCTTCAGCGCGCCGTGGCCGTAGCCGTGCTCGAAATCGAACTGCTTCATCTCCTGCCAGGCGCGGTCGGCGGCCCACTGGTCGTGCGTCATCCGATAGACGGCGGTCATCGCGCCGGTGCGGTGGCGACCGCCTTTGCAATGTATGAAGACCGGCTGATTGGCCGGATCGTTGACCAGCTTTAAAAACTCCGCAACCTGTTCGGGCGCGGGCGGCTCATTATCGCTCATCGGGATGCGATAGAACTTCATGCCGGCGGCTTCGACCATCTTCTGCTCTCTGGCTTCGCCTTCGCGTTGCAGATCAATGATCGTCTTAATGCCCATTGCCGCGAGGTCTTCGTAGTCGCCTTTTTCGGGCTGCGCGCCGCGATAAAAGGTTTCGTTGATGCAGCCGAAGTTCTTGATGCGGACCTTTTGACGGGCGGGTGTTTCCGCCGCTTGCGCGACGGCCAGTAAAGTGAAAACGCCAACCATAAGCGTCGTTATGGCGGCAGTGGATGAGAGTCTTCGGGACACGCGCATTAGAATCTCCTAAATCCCACTTAAGTTTATTCCATTTTTCGGTGCGATGGATTCTATGATACCGTTTGTCTGAAGTGGGCGCAATGATTGATTGCCGGTGATCGCCGGATGCAACAATTTTACAAGAGAGGAGCGCGTCGGTGAGCAACGACAGACCGCTCAGGGAGCGAGCGACGGATTTCTTCGCCTGGCTTCAGGACGAAATTTGCGCGGCGCTCGAACAACTCGACGGCGCAGCCCGCTTCCGCGAAGACGAGTGGCAACGCGAAGGCGGCGGCGGCGGGCGCACGCGCCTGCTCGAAGAAGGCGCGTTGTTTGAGCGTGCCGGCGTCAACTTCTCCGCTGTGCACGGCCAGTTTGACAATGCTTATGCCGAACGCATGTCCGTAGGCGAAGGAACGCAGTTCTACGCCACAGGCATGTCGCTGGTCCTGCACCCGCGCAACCCCTTTGTGCCGACCGTACACGCCAACTTCCGCTACCTTGAACGCGGCACGGGCGGCTGGTTTGGCGGCGGCGCGGACCTGACGCCTTACTATCCTTACCACGAAGACGCGGTGCATTTTCATCGCACGTTGAAAGAAGCCTGTGAAGGCTTCGACCCGGCTTTTTATCCCAAGTTCAAGAAGTGGTGCGATGAATACTTCTTCATCAAACACCGTAACGAAGCGCGCGGCGTCGGCGGCATCTTCTTCGATTACCTGACCGGCGCGGGCGAAGGGCCGCTGCTCGATGCCGACGACAAAGCGCCACGTGAAGGGGGCGGCCTCGAATTCATTTTTGATTTCGTGCAGGCGGCAGGGCGCGCGTTCCTGCCGGCCTATGTGCCGATTGCCGAGCGGCGGCGTGACGCGCCTTACACTGAAGCGCAGCGCGAGTTTCAACTGATACGGCGCGGGCGCTACGTCGAATTCAATCTGGTCTATGATCGCGGCACGCACTTTGGGCTAGAGACGCGCGGGCGCACGGAATCGATTCTGATATCGCTGCCGCCGCTGGTGCGCTGGGCTTATGATTATCAACCCGCGCCGGGCAGCCGCGAAGCCGAAGCCTGGGATTACTTCCGCGCACGCGACTGGCTAGAAGAGGAGCGACACGGCGACACGGCGACACGGCGACGCGGCGAGGAAGAGGGCGATTGATAGGCTGCTTTACCGTTCCTCTTTCGCCGCGTCGCCGTGTTGCCGCGTCGCCGCGTCACTCTTCCCTGGCTCAGCGCGCGGCATTCCTGCGACAGTAGATATAAACGAGCGGCAGATTGGTGATGTTACGGCTCGGCATCTGGCTTGCACTGACTCATCGTGATGAGGAGTGTTGATGCGAAAAGGTACACGATAAACCATGCGCGATAACGAAAAGCTGATTGAAATTCCTGCGGGCACAGCGAATCTCGAAGCCATTCTGGCGATGCCTGAAGACGCGAAAGGCGTCATCCTTTTTGCGCACGGCAGCGCCAGCGGGCGGCTCAGCCCGCGCAACGTCTACCTGGCACGGGCGCTGCACGAGCGCGGCTTCGGTACGCTGCTGATGGACTTGTTGATGATTGACGAAGCCGAAGACCTACAGAAGCGTTTCGACACCGACCTGCTGGCTGAGCGCGTCTTGCTTGCGACCGACTGGGTCGAAGAGAATGGCGGTGTGGCCGACTTGCGCGTCGGCTATTTCGGCGCGGACACCGGCGCGGCAGCCGTCTTGATGGCGGCGGCGCGGGCCGGCATTCAAGACGGCATTCCGATCACCGGCGAGCCGGGGCCGTGCGCGGTCGTTTGCCGCGCGGGCCGCACGGATATGGCCGGTCCTTACCTGCCTTATGTCAAAGCGCCGACGCTCTTGATCGTCGGCGGCAACGACGAAGAAGCGCGCGATATGAATACGAAAGCCTATGACCAGTTGCGCTGTCGCAAAGAGCTGGTGACGGTCGCCGGCGCGACGCATCAGTTTGAAGAGCCGGGCGCGCTCGATCAGGTCGAGCAACTGGCCGACGACTGGTTCAGCCGCTACCTCGTGCTGGAGAAACATTGTTAGCGGAGAGGCAGTAGCTTAGATTGCCGCGTCGCCGCAGGTGAGTTTAGGCAAGCCCTCCTTGCCGCGTAGCTGCGAGTGAGTTTAGGCAGCAATCTCTTGCCGCGTAGCGGCAGGATGAATTTAGCCGGGCGTTTCAACGCCCGGAACCGACGTGAAACGTGAATGCGCGTCGCGTAGCGACGGTTGAATGCCCGTTGATTCAACCGTCGCTAGCGCGACGCCGCAACTTTGCACCTCATTGATCACAGGCGTTTCAACGCCTGCCTAAACTCACCCGCCGCTACGCGGCGCAGCCCTACAATCATTCATCAGCGCAAGGCTTTGACCATTAGTTCACTTCCAGTTGATCTTTGCTCGGCAATTTCGGGAAGCGCGTGTGCGGCTCCGTCTGATACCAGTAAGCCACCGACGCAATGTCGTCCATCAATGGCAGGTAGCGCCCGCCGCTGCGCCACCCCAGCGCTTGAATCGTCACGCGCAGGTCATTATCAAAACGGATGGGGTCGGGGATGTGCCAGCGATACAAGCCGAAGCGTTGCTGTGACTGGTACAACCCGTCCGGCTTGACCACCTGAATCAATCCCGAATAGGGCGTCGTGAATTCTTGATACTGGCGCTTCTCTGGATTCTCGAAATTGTATGAGCCGCAGAAATAATCCTCGGTGCCTGTGCCATTGATGGTCGGGAATTCCTGATCGCCGTCCATATAAAACTTGATCTCGCCTTCGCCCCACCAGCCATTGTTGTTGACGCCCCACGCCATATAAGTTCCTACATACTGGCCCTTGCCTTTGACGCCATCGAGTATGGTGTAGACCTGTTTGTAAGGCAGCGGGTTCGTGCGGCGGAATTGCGCGTGAAAGTAAGCCGCGTCCGCTCCCACTCGCGTCAGCGTGTAATCAATCTGGTAGTAGAAGCGCACCGGCTTGTCATCGAGATTTTCAATCGTGATCTTCGCGTGTTTGCGAAACGGCATGACCCAGTAAGAGTTAAACGCGCTGCCGGGATTGACGCAGACCGCAAGCGACGTGAGCTGACTGTAGCGCCCCCAGCCCATCGCAAAGAAATCGCCGACCGGCGCTTCGACCGAAGGCTCAGTTTCACCGTCCCAGTAGATGCGCAGGATCGAAAATCGCCAGTTGCCTGTCGGCGTCATCCAGATGTGCTGGATCGCGCCCGACCCGTCAATCTCGCCGAGCGTGAAGGTCGTTTTCGCTTCGATGATGACGAACGGGTTGACCTTCCACCCTTGTCCAAGATCGCGCGCCGCTTCCGACGCGTTGCCGACCTTGGCCATACCGCCTTTGCCCTTTTCGCCGGTCAAATTTTCGGGGCTGATCGAGCGAGTCTTGGCGTCCGACACGCGGTAGAGGTTATTGAGATTATTATCCAGCCCGTCGTAGCTGCCGGTCTGCGCCGTGACGCTCAGGGCCGCGCAGAAGAAAAGGCCGAGCAAGAGCAGAGAACGGAATTTCATCACGCGCCTCCTCAGTCAAGTCACGCTCTAGGGCTGATACTTCGGCGTCATAGCATTCGGCGCTTTGGCTTGTATATCGGCGGCGACGCGCTCGACTTCCGCCATCACGCGCAGAAAGTTTTCGCCGAGCACCTTCTTGATGTCAGCATCCGAATAGCCGCGCTTCATCAACTCGATGGTGATGTTCGGCAGCTTCGAGATGTCTTCCATACCGGCGGGCGCGCCCGTCAGCGGAATGCCGTCGAAGTCCGAGCCGATGCCGACGTGATCAATGCCGGCGACTTTGGCGATGTGGTCAATGTGATCAATCAACACCGCGAGCGGCGTGCGACCCGGCGCGTTGGCGGCTTGCCATTTCTTGAACTCTTCTTCGCCGCGCTTGGAATCGTCGGCGTACTGCTTGCGCAGCTCTTCGGCTTTGGCGTTGGCCGTCTTGTTGAACTCGATCTTGGCCGGATCAAGGAAGACCTCGAAGAAGTTGACCATCACGACGCCGCCGTTCTTACCGATGGCGCGCAACATATCGTCATCCATATTGCGCGGGTGATTCGCCAGCGCCCGCGCCGACGAGTGCGACGCGATGACGGGGGCGCGCGACGTTTCGATCACGTCATAAAACGTCTTGTCGGCGACGTGCGAGATGTCAACCATCATGCCTATGCGGTTCATCTCGCGCACGACCTCGCGTCCGAACGCGGTGAGGCCGTTGTGATGCTTAACTGTCGTGTCATTGATGTCGCCCGACGAGTCGGCCCAGTCGTTGGTGTTCGTGTGCGTCAATGTCATGTAACGTATGCCGAGCGCGTAAAACGAGCGCAGAGCGCGCAGGCTGTCGCCGATGGCGTGGCCACCTTCGATGCCCATCAGCGCCGCGATCTTACCGCTTCGGGCGATGCGGCGGATGTCGGCGGCGGTCGAAGCCATCTCAAACGTTTCGGGATGGCGGCGCACCTGCTCGCGCACCACGTCAATCATGTCGAGGGCGCGGCGAGCCGGGCCACCGCCTTCAGCGGCACTCTTGCCAACGAACTCTTTACCGACGTAGATGGCGAAGAACTCGGCGTCGAGTCCGCCCTCTTTCATGCGGCGGATGTCTGTGTGCGTCTTCATTGTGCCGTCGGCGTTGATGCCGCTCGTCGCCAGATCGAAGCCTTCGTCCACCATCGGCGTCGTGATGTCGTTGTGTGTGTCGATGACGATGGCTTCGCGGTGCAGACGTTCGGCTCGCGTCCGCAAGGCCGCCGTGTCCGGCTTGGCCGAGTTGTTTGAACTCTGCTGCGCGGCGGATGACATTGGGTTATCGGCGAGCGTCAATGACGCAGTGATAGCGGCGGCAAAGCAGAAGACTGCTGACCAGCGGACCAGTGATGCGAGCATAGTTTATGAAACCCTTTCAGAAGCGTGCGAGATTGCCGGTTGCGTTTTGCATTATAGGCGGGCCGGTGTCGGTTGCAAAATGCGAGAGCGGTCATTTCATTTTGAGGTGTAATAGCCGCGCCGCGCACGCACCAGTATGCCGGGTCGTTTAACTTCGACGCGAATCGCGCGAAAGGTGTTCGGACGCGCCGCGCTCTTTGAGTAGTAAGTCAGCACGTACTGGGCGCGCACTTCGGCGGCGACGCGCCTGTAGATTTCATCGAGGTCGCGCGCCTCTTTCTTCTGCTCGGCATAGATGGGCGGGAAGAACGCCTTGCCGCCGGTGTCTTCGCACATTGCCTTCAGGGCGAACTCGCCGGCCAAGTCTTGCACGTTCGCCGACGGCGCGATGCCGGTCGAATGAACGCCGTAGATGATGGCGTCGGATTTCTGCACTTCGGCGAGCGCCTGCGACAGCGTCGAAGCTGAAGCCGTGTCGGTGCCGTCCGACAGCACGACCAATACGTGGCGGCCCTCGGCGGGGCGTATGTAGCGCGCCGCTTCGATCAAGGCATTGTAGAGCGCCGTCGCGCCTTCGGCCTTCAACCCGGCCAGACCCGCCACCAGCCGATCTATGTCGGAAGTGAAGTGCAGCTCAAGCTTCGGGTCGGTCGAGACGCTCATAATCGCGGCCTGGTCGCCGGGCCGCAGCACCTGGCGGAAGAACTGCGCGGCGGCGCGCTGCTCGAATTCAAAGCGGTGGCGGATCGAGCTTGAGGTGTCGAACAGGAAGATCAATCGCAGCGGCATCTGGTTTTCGCGGTAGACGCCGGCGATGTCCTGCGGTTGATTGTCCTCATAAATCTGGAAGTCGCTTTGCGAAAGGTCATTGACTTGATTACCCGCCGCGTCGGTGGCCGAGGTAATCACAGTGACGAGATCGGCGCTCAACTTCAGCGGCGGGCCATCGTCCTGCGGTTCATCGGTGGTGCGGCGCGGACGTGTATCCTGGGCTGGCGCTTCCGTCGCCTTAGGGGTCGCCTTCGGCGCGGCAGGCGGGCGCGGCGGCGTTTGCTGCGACTGCTGCGGCTGTCGCCCCGACTGGGCAAAGGCAAAAGGCAAAAGGCAAAAGACCAGGAGCGACGCGGCGACGCGGCGACGCGGCGACACGGCGAGAGACAGAACAGCGCGAATAAACGACAAGAGATGGATAACCGCAATAGAATCTCTTTCTCGGCGTCGCGTCGCCGTGTCGCCGTGTCGCTGCGTCGCCGTGTCATTCTTCATTTCTGCCTTTTGATTTCCCATGCTCATCCTTGTGCGTGCGAGGTGGCGGCGGCCAGATAGCGTGCGCGCCACTCGTCAAAATCTTTCAGCCCCATCTCTACCTGTAAACGGTGGCGGTCGGCTTTGCGTTTCGTCCGTCGCCGAATATCCGGCTCAAGCGGCGGCAATAACGCGAAGGTGATATTCATCGGCTGAAAATTCTTCACCTCGGCGTGGGCAATGTAATTCACCAGACTGCCCATAGCGGTGTGGCGCGGCGGCGCTTCGGTCGGTTGACCTTGCGCCAGGCGCGCGGCGTGCACGCCGGCCATAAAGCCTGTCGCCATCGCTTCGATGTAGCCCTCGACGCCGGCGATCTGCCCCGCAAACAGAACGCGCGGGGCGTCGCGCATTTGCAGCGTCTCGCCGAGCACTGCCGGCGCGCAGATGAAGGTGTTGCGATGAATCTGGCCGAAACGTATGAACTCGGCCTGCTCAAGCCCCGGTATCAATTGCAGCACGCGCTTCTGCTCGCCGAACTTGAGATGGTTTTGAAAACCGACGAGGTTGTAGCTGTCGGCCAACAGATTTTCTTGCCGGAGCTGCACGACAGCGTAGGGCATCCGGCCCGTGCGCGGGTCACGCAATCCGACCGGCTTCATCGGCCCGAACCGCAAGGTGTCGCGCCCGCGCCGCGCGATCTCTTCGATGGGCAGACAGCCCTCGAAGTACATCGTCTGCTCAAACTCGTGCAGCGGCACAGACTCTGCCGCGATGAGCGCATCGTAAAAGCGACTGTAATCTGCGTCACTCATCGGGCAGTTCAGGTAATCGGCCCCGCCCTTGTCATAGCGAGCAGCGCGAAAGGCAATCTCGGTGTTAATCGTCTCGGCGTCAACGACCGGCGATATGGCGTCGTAAAAATAGAGGCGCGTCGAGCCGGTCAGTCGCGTGATGCTCTCTGACAGCGCCGGCGATGTGAGCGGCCCTGTGGCGATAATCACAATACCATCGGTCGGGATGGCTTGCGCCTCTTGGCGGACGACTTCGATGTTCGGGTGAGCCTCGATGCGCCGCGTCACTTCATCGCTGAAGCGTTCGCGGTCAACGGCAAGCGCCGCGCCTGCCGGCACAGCGACGCTGTGGGCTACGTCGATCAACAGCGAGCCGCCGCGCCGCAGTTCTTCTTTGAGCAAGTAGGGCGCGGTTCCCGGCTCGTCCGACTTGAGCGAATTCGAGCAGACGATCTCGCCGAGATTGGCCGTGCGATGCGCCGGCGTCGGGCGCACGGGGCGCATTTCGTAAAGGCGAACGCGCGCGCCGCGCGAGGCTGCTTGCCACGCCGCTTCGCTGCCGGCCAGGCCGCCGCCGATCACCGTGATGGGTTCGTCGCTTATGCTCATCCGCCTTACCTTGTCCGCCGAAAGATGAAGTCTGCCGAGTCTGCCGAGTTTATCGAGTCTATCGAGTCTACTGAATCCAGAATGATTTCAGTAACCAGGCGGACTTAGTAGACTCGGCAGACTCGATAAACTCGATAGACTCTTTACAATTCTACACTGACGGTTGTCGGCTATCAAACTTGCAGGTTTGGTGGCGAATGGCGGTTTCGCCCCTGTCACTCATCGCTTGTCACTCGTCATAATTTCAGATAGTCTTGCGCGGCATATGAGCGGCGACATCAGAATCCAGGTCGAAGCGGCGAACGCGGCGTTCTACAGAGCGCTGGAATCGGGTGTGCTTGAGCGCATGGAAGCGGTCTGGGCACACGAGGACTGGGTGCGTTGCGTGCACCCGGGATGGGAGATGATCGTCGGCTGGTCGCGCGTGCGCGAGAGCTGGGAGACGATCTTTGAGGGCGGCCAGCATATGCGGGCCTCGCCTTCAGAGGTTTCGGTGCGAGTGCTGGGCGATCTGGCCTGGGTCAGTTGTCTCGAAAATATCACGCTTTTCAACGAATCGAGCTTCGATTCGGCGCAGGCGGCGGCGACCAACCTCTTCGTGCGCCGCGACGCGGACTGGCTGATGGTGCTGCACCACGCCTCGGCCATCCCGATGATTATGCCCGACGCTGCTTCGGACGTTATTCAGTAACGTTCAAATTTTCGGAAGAAAATCCAGAATTTCCAATCTGCGCGACGCCCGCACCCTTGTACGGGCGTCGCGTTGCGAGATTTAATTGAGGCAGTTATAAGCTTTACCCGGAATCAGGCGGATGCACGGCAGGCGGTATAGCGTTTGCAGATTATCCTGTCTCCACACGGTTTCAATCTTAAGAAGTCAGCAGAGAATCATTAATGCACAGTCGTTCCTTGCACGGAAAGCATGTTTTACATAAGTTGGCAATCATCGCATCTGAGCGGTTTCGGCACGCACCAAACCGCCTGCAACCGTTTCCATCACAGCCTCACTCCACAAAGAGGCTGTTGTACCCCAGAGCACACATAAGGTGAGTTATCTGGACAGCGCGACATGTAGATGTTGCGCTTTCGCTCGCTTCGCGTCAGTACGACGGAGCGAAACAAACCAACACTGTTACTTAGGAGGAAGCACATGACCCCGAAGTCATTAAAAACCAATAGGGAGCGAATCCGGTTCATCGGAAGCCTTCTATTGTTGCTGGCCATGGTCTTTGGCCCCGGCTCGGCCTTTTCGGCCCTCGCCATGCAGGAGACCACAGGCAAAGTAGAAGGCGAGGTCAAAGACCCCAACGGCGCGGTTGTGCCGGGGGCGAAAGTGACCATCGTCAATAAAGCGACGACCGCTGGCGCGCGCCCGGACGCCTCGCAAGCTTATAGCCGCACAATCACCGCCGACAGCAACGGTTTCTACCGTTTCAACGAAGTGCCGCCCGGCATTTACTCGGTGAGTGTAGCCTCGACCGCCGGCTTTGGCGCTTCGACGGTTGACGACGTGCAGGTCGTGCTTGGCAAGACCACGCCAGTCGCCATCGCCTTGCCGGTCGCCGGCGCGACCAACACGGTCGAAGTCTCGGCCAGCGACGTGGCCCGCATCGACCCGACCGACAACAAGATTCAGACCAATATCACCAACCAGATTGCCGAGTTGCTGCCGAAGGGCACCAACTTCGCCAGTCTCCTGAAGGTGGCCCCGTCAACCCGTCCCGAAGCGCTCAGCGGCGGCTATCAGGTTGACGGCGCGTCGGGTTCTGAGAATACCTTCATCGTTGACGGCCAGGAAGTCACCCACTTCCGCACCGGCGTCCTGCGCGCCAACGACAACCTGCCGTTCAGCATCGTCCAGGAGACTCAGGTCAAGAGTTCCGGGTTCGAGGCCGAATACGGCGGCGCGACCGGCGGCGTCATCAACGTCGTCACCAAGGGCGGCACTAACGATTGGCACGGCGAGTTCGGCTCCGGCTTTTCGCCGAGCGGCTTGCAGTCGAAGCCGCGCCCGTTCCTGCGCAACTTCCGCACGGGCAGCGCGACGGCCACCCCGTCCACGTTCCTCGACCTGCCGGAATACATTCAGCCGCGCAAGGACAAAGGTACCCTGTACTTCCCGACCGCCAACCTCGGCGGCCCGATCATCAAGAATCATCTCTGGTTCTTTGCCAGCTATTCGCCGCAGATCGAGAACTATCACCGCACGCTCGATTACATCTCGTCTGATCCGCGCTCGCGCGTTACGACCCAGACGCTGACCTACAATCTCAAGCGCGTCCGCGATTACACCGATGCTCGTCTGGACGGGCAAGTGGGCGATAAGCTGCACGTGAGCAGTCGCTTCATCTGGGCGCCGATCCACGACGAAGGCGCGCTGCCGGGCTTCGGCGAAACGACCGCGACGCCGCAGCAGGCCACCTTCGGCAGCACGACGCTGCGCGGGCCGGAGTTCCTGGATCAGCAGGGCGGTCGCCAGAATTCCAACAACGTGACCGGCGCTGCCGTGTGGACGCCGACCAGCAAGCTGGTCGTCAATGTTCGTGGCGGTCGCACCTTCCTCAACGAGAAGCTCGGCGCTTACGGCCTTCCGACATCACTGCGCGTCCTGTGCAGCGCGGCCAGCAGCGCCTCTGCCGCCGCCCTCGCCGGTTGCGTTCCGGGCCAGCAGAACTTCTCTACCAACTTCCAGATCGACTACGACGTCTCGACCCGTAAGACGGTCGATGCAGACGCCAGCTATCTGGTGAGCAACCTGTTAGGCCGCCACCAGTTCAAGGGCGGCTACCAGTACAACGGCTTGTCGAATACGACCAGCCAGGGTTACGCCGACCTCGGCCAGTTGACCCTGATCTACGGCACGCAGACCATCGCCAACCAGACCGGTCAAGCCCCGGCTCCGGGCGCGATTGGCGTCGGCGTTCTTCAGCGCTTTGGCACGATTGGCGCGGCCAGCAGCGCCAACCAGGGCGTCTTTATTCAGGATAGCTGGCAGCCGACTTCGCGCCTGTCACTGAACGTCGGTGTCCGCCTCGAAAAAGAGACCGTGCCGAGCTTCAGCGCCGCCAACCCCGGCATCACGTTTGACTGGGGTTCGAAGCCTGCGCCGCGCCTCGGCGCTGCGTTCGACCTTTTGGGCAATGGCAAGACGAAAGTGTTTGCCAGCTACGGTTGGTTCTATGACCGCTTCAAGTATGAGCTGCCGCGCGGCTCGTTCGGCGGTGATTTCTTCCGCCGCGACTACTTCGACCTCTTCCCGGGTGTGAACTACAGTTCTTACACCGTGTCGCAGATCGTCGGCAGCTTCACCGACCCGGTGGGCGGCGGCGGTTGCGCGAGCAACAACCCGGCTGACCGCATTGCGCCGGGCGCGCTGTCACGCTGCCAGTTCGACTTCCGCATCCCGTCGAATCTGGTCGGCGGCGACATTTTCGACAGCGGCGCGGTTGATCCCAATCTCAAGGCCGCGCGTCAGCATGAATTCACGGTCGGCGGCGAGCACGAACTGAGCCGCACCTTCCTGGTGCGCGCACGCTTCACGCGCAAGGTTCTGGATCGCGCCATTGAAGATATCGGCTTCCCGACGCCGCTCGGCAGCGAAGCCTACATCATTGGCAACCCCGGCTTTGGCCTGTCCGCTGACGTTGGACAGAGCCTCGGCTTCCAGACGCCCAAGGCGTCGCGCCGTTACAACGCCTTCGAGGTTCAGCTCGACAAGCGTTTCGCCAATCACTACTTCTTCAACGCGAACTACACCTACAGCCGGCTGTGGGGCAACTACTCCGGTCTGGCTAGCTCGCTTGAATTCGGTCGCGTCAGCCCGAACGTCAGCCGCCTGTTCGACCTGCCGTATCAGCCGTTCACGCTGAATGGCAAGTCGATTGAAGGCTTGCTGCCGACGGATCGTCCGCACGTGTTCAAGTTCTACGGCGCGTACGAAGCACGGTTCAGCGGTCGCAGCACAACCGAGTTCTCGACCTTCACGACAGCGCAGTCGGGAACCCCGGTGACGAGCGTGATCACGCTCTACAACCTGAACCCGACCATCGTCAACGGCCAGGGCGATCTGGGCCGCACAGAGATGTTCACCCAGACCGACTTTGCCATCCGCCACAAGATGCGTCTCGGCAGCAGCGAGCGCATGATGCTGATCGCGGAAATGGACGTCCTCAACCTCTTCAACGAGGCGAGGGTGTTGACCTATCAAACGACCGTCAGCCCGAACAACATCACCGGCGGCAACTTGGTTGCCTACGGATGTCCGAGCTGCGGCGGTGGTGAAATCGCCACGATCACGCAGATCTTCAACGGCGGCATCGCCACTGCGGTAAATGCGTTCATCAACGACCCGGCCCGCCCGGATCGTCGTCAGAGCACCTTCGGCCTGGCGAACGGCTTCCAGGATCCGCGCAGCGTGCGGTTCGGTTTCCGTTTCATTTTCTAAGCATCGACTCCGCGAGGAGTTGAAACTGACGAAGCCCGCTCGGTTCATCCGGGCGGGCTTCTTTTTTTCGTCATCAACCGATTACGCAGGCTCGCATATAAAGCCGCGACCTTGTGATACGAGTTGACGAATGTACGTCATAAGCCGATGAACTCATCGCATAAGTTGACGAGTTAATGACGTAAGTTGAAAGGATGATAGAGCGTGTCTGAAAAGCCAAAGAAAGCCCCGCAGGGGCGCGATTCGACATCGATGCCTGCCGGGCAACGTGACGGTCAGCGTGAAGAAAGCCCTGAAGGGGCGCGATTCGACAGCCCAGGGCATCGCCCTGGGTGAGCGGCGGGGCTAACCGCCAAGCCCTGAAAGGGCGCAATAACCGATCACCTATTGCGCC
>JBJMGV010000133.1:0-86763 GCA_045807725.1 Blastocatellia bacterium
AGGATTTCAATGGCACATCTTGCGCCATTGAAATCCTGACTCCTGACTCCGGAATCCTTGCGACTGATGAAACGCATTCTTCTCATCGAAGACGAGCCGGGGCTGGTGTTGACGCTCAGCGACCGGCTGAGCAAAGAAGGCTTCGCGGTCGAAGCCGCGCGCGATGGCGAGAGCGGCTTCGAGCGCGCCTCGACCGAAACGTTCGACCTGATCCTGCTCGACGTGATGTTGCCGCGCAAGAATGGCTTCGACGTGTGCCGCGACCTTCGTCAGCGCGGCAACCAGACGCCCGTGTTGATGCTGACGGCGCGCGGCCTGGTGATTGATAAAGTCGTCGGCTTAAAGCTCGGCGCGGACGATTACCTCACCAAGCCGTTCGAGATGATTGAGCTGCTGGCACGCGTCGAAGCCCTGCTCCGCCGCGCTCCTCTTGTCGCCGCGCCATCAACCGAGATTTATCAATTCGGCCCCGTGCGCGTGGACTTTCGCAAAGCCGAGGTGACGCGTGACGGCCAGCCGGTCGAGTTGTCGGCGCGCGAGTTCGGGCTGCTGCGTTATTTCATCGAGCACCGCGAATCGGCGATTACACGCGATGCATTGTTGAATGAAGTGTGGGGCTATAACGCGATGCCTTCGACGCGCACGGTGGACGTTCACGTCGCGTGGCTCAGGCAAAAGCTCGAATCCAACCCGCGCCACCCGCAATACATTCTCACCGTTCACGGACTGGGCTATAAATTCGTCGGTTGAAGGGCATTCTATGTTCGACTTGATGAAGGCGCACGTGTTCGCTCACGCCTGAGTTGAAACACCGCTGCCGATTGCCTTACTGCGGACCCTGTGGCCGATCACAAGCGCGACGACCAGTCCCGCAAGCGCGGCCAGCAAGCCCCAGCTCGCGGCGTTGCGCCAGATGGGCGGCTTGCTTGCGCCGCTGGCGACGATGCGACCGACCAGATGCGTTTTCGATGTCGCTATCGGCGACGTGTTGTTGACCTTCACCTCTTCGAGTTCCGATTCCAGTTTGATGGCCGCGTCGCGCGACGCCGCCGAGGTTTGCTTGATCTGTTCTTCGAGCTGTTGCTGACGTTCGCGGTGCGGGCGCATCGCTTCTTCATAAATCTGCTCGTGCCAACTGACGATCTCGTCAGCCATCGCCTGCGCGAAGCGCGCGGACTGCTCGGCATTGTCGGTCGTCGCCGTGATGCGAATCAAGATGGCGTAACGCGCGTGCGGCACGCCGCTGACCAACGGCTCGACCTGCACGGCGCGCGTCAGTTGTTTCGGCGGCACGTTGAGCTTGCCGGCAAGCTCGTGAATGAAGCCGGCGCTGTTGGCCGTCTCGGCGGTGATGAACAAATCTTTGAGCGGTTGATTCCACACCCGCCCGACCTCGACCAGCGCGGTCGCTTCGTAAGTCGCCGGCTGCCGGTTAGCAATGAACGCCGCGACGGCGGTCGCTATAATCGCCAATAAAATGATCCACCATTTCGCCCGCCACACCGCCAGCACATAGCGGTCAAGGCGAATCTCGTCTGCACTCGGTTCTTTACTCGTCATAAGCAGGATACAGGATTCAGGATTCAGGGTTGCTGCGCTGCTCGCAAGCAATCTGATTCAGCGACAGTCTATCGCCTTTAGCGGCTAAACTGAATCCTGAATCCTGACTAGTCACGTTCATAAACGGCGAGGTCGGCCACCGCGCCAAGCCTGTGATAATACTGGCCAATGTACTCTCTCATCTTTTCGGTCGCGGCAATCTCTTGCACGACGACGAGCTTCGGCTGTCGCTCACTAATCATCTGCATCACCGCGTCGCGTTCCGCTTTGCTGATGCCGACCGAGCGCCACCACAGAAAGCGCGTCGGGTTGCGGCGCGCGGCCAGAAAGTAGAGCGCGCTGGCGCGTTGTGAAAACGAAAAGATCGGCTCATCCGCCGCGCTGTTGTCTTGAATCAGCTTCACCAATCCGTCCACCAGCGCCGCCTGCTGCGGGCCGACCCGGATGCCGCGCCCGCGTTCGACCGCGAGTTCTTTGCGATCCACGAAACGGAAGCGGCCATCGAATTGCGGTCGCCACGTCGCCTGCCAGCCGATGACGACGAGCAGAAAGATCGGCGCGAAGACGATCAACGATGCCGCGAGCGGCGAAACATTCAATCGCCGCAATCGCTCTCCGATCACTGCCCGCGTTCGCATCAACGCAACCAGCAACAACAAGAAGACCGGCGGCAGCACGCGCACCAGATGATAGTAATCGGCGCGCGGGAACATCTCCAGGTAAACGCCGAGCGCGAACAGCATCACCGTCAGCGAAGCATTATTGCGCTGCCACCACTCGCGCCGCGCCTCACGCGATTGAAACCCGTTTGCAAGCGAACGCCAGCCGGCCTTCAATCGCTCGCCTAGCGTGACTCTTTCATCGTTTGATTGCAGCGGCCACTTGCCCGGCCACAGCGCCGCCGCGACAGCGAGAGCGAACAACACAGGCGGCAGGTAAGCGACCGCCGCGGTCGCCGATTGCTTGAAGATGAAGGCGCGACCCGGCCAAAGCATCAGCGCAGTCGTCAACAAAACGATGACTGTAATGAAGGTGACTAAAAGTCTCGGCGCTTGTTTGGCCACGACGACCGCGCCGACGATTGCGATCAGCAGCGCGAGCGCGACGGGCCACAGTTGTTTGATCGACGGCAGAGCGATGGCGCGCGATTCACTGTAAGCGGCGGCGTGGTGGCGGAAGTGCTCGATCATCGCGCCGAGCGCGTGCTGCGAGTAGAGGTAAGCCATCATTGCCGCGACGACAACAACAAAGCCGAGCATGTAAATGATCGCGCGCTTCACAAGTCCGCTGATAAATTCGCGGCGCGAGGGGTAAGCGCCCGCTGCCCATTCGCGCAGCGCCAGGGCAATCAATCCACAGCCCATCACGAAGACGCCGACGTTGTGCTTGAACAGAAAGACCGCGCCTGCCATCAATCCCATCAACAAGAGCCAGCGGGCGCGCTCCGATTCGTCGTAACGCAACGCGCAGAGCAAGCCTGCGAGCGCCGGAACCATAAAATAGACATCCGGGTACGGATTGAAGATGTGCTCGTAACCAAGCCACGCCAGCGTCAAAGCCACAGGCAACAGCGCCAGCCGGCTGTTCGTCAGCCGCCGCGCCAGCAGATAAACCAGCGCCAGCGTCGAGAGCTTGGTGACGAGCAATCCCGCGCGCACCGTCAGCAGCGTGACGCCGAACGCTTTCATCAACAGCGCGTTCAGCCACAGAATGCCCGGCGTGTAGTTGAAGAGAAAATCGCGGTAAGGGACTTCGCCTTGAAGCACGCGCTCGGTCGGCGCAATGCTGTAACCGATGACGGCAAGGCCAAGCCCGCGACGATAAAACAACCCGTAGCAGACGACGCCCGCAATCAGTGTGACCAGCAACGGCAGACCGTCGGCCAACGTTCGCACAGCAGAGCGCGGCGGCTTCGATTCGATCTCCTGTTCACTGGTCGCCATAATACTTTTATGGTTCGCGCAATCAATCCGGCTTGCGGACGTAGACGCCTTTGTTGATGCGCAGCGGCAGTTCTTCGTAATGCTGGGTGAGCCACTGCTCGAATTCGGGACCGTGCGTGACGGCGCGCAACCTGGACATACCGACGAGCTTCGGCTTGCGCGATTCCATCTCGTCGATCAGCGCCTGGAACGAGCCATTGTACTTGCGCGCGGCGATGAATGTGTCCATATCCCAATCGAGAAAAACGTAAGGGTTCATGTTCGGTCGATTCATCAACACCAGCATTCCGATAGTGCCGTGCGAATAAATCGCGTCGTCCGGCTGCAACATCGCGGCGACTGTGTTCACTTCTTCAATCTGTTTCTGGAGCGTCTCGTTGCCGACGCGATAACGCAGCGCCGGCCACACGACCAGCGCCGCGACGATGACTAGCGCGGCGAGCGGGACGAGCCATTCAAGCTGCGGCTTGAGTGAAGCGAGTCGTGAGGGCGCAAGCGCGGCCAGCCATTCGCCCGCTTTCGCAAATGCCCACGCGGCGAACAGGCCAATGGAAGGCAGGAAGGGAATCAGATCAGGCCCGGCTTGAAAGTTGATGAACGCGAACAGCAGGTAGACCAGCGCCGGAAAGATGACCGCGTCGCGCCACAGCTCGTCGGACCAGCCGCGCCGGAATTTCACCACGACGCGTTCAGCGATGTAGATTACAAGTCCGCCGAGCGCGATAATCAGGAACACGGTCTTCGCATCGAAGACGCGGCGGATGATCTTCCACAGATGATTGCCGGCGTCGGCTACAGGCTTCTTCGCCTCAGGCCCGAAGACGCTGTAGTTGTAAACCATCGCGTAGCTCCAGAAGTCACTGAGCGCGCCCGCGAGGTAGAAATAAATCACGACGACAGCGAGCGGCACGACCGCGCCAATGATGACTTTGACAGCGCGCAGATCACGCCACGTCGTCAGGTATTTTGAGAAGACGAGGAACGCCGTGCCGACAAACATCAAGCCCGGTTGCCAGCACAGGCAAGCCAGCATCCCGCAAAAGCCTGACCAGAACGGACGGTCTCTGGCGATCAGCAGCAGCGCGGCGAGGCCGAAGATAACCATCGGCAGCTTAGGCTGCGTGCCGCCGATCAACATCTCGGCGACGGCGGGCGAAACGTATGGCAGCAGCGCCGCGATCACGCCGACGACGCGGCTGCGCAAGTAGACGACGCCGACGCGAAAGGTCAGCGCGGCAAGCAGGCCGACCATCAAGACGTGAAAGACGCGTATCGCTATCACGTCAGACACGCCGACCAGTCGGCCCAGCGCTACCGCTGCGGCGCTGAGATAGACACTGGCCGGCCCTTTGATGTCAACCACGTCGCGGTAGGGCAACTGGCCGCGCAAGATGGATTGCGCGATGTAATCGTAGATCGCCGAATCGCCGCCTTCGAGCTGGCTGAACGGACGGTAGAAGAGCATCAACGCCGCCGCGAAGACGAAGACCAGCACGAGCAAAGCGCGCTCCGAGGTCAGTCTCAGCAGCGGCGGCGGCAGTGTGAATGGTGAAAGAGAGGGGCCAGTTGCTTCGGTAGCTTGGGTTGACATCGGTTTAAGACTGTTCATTGTAGAGGCGCGCGCTCGGCTTCAGCAAGCGGACTTGCGTGATGTAGGGTCAAAGAAGAAGCAACCACAGATGAACACAAATGAAGACGGATAAAAGAACGGGCATTAACACTCTCTATCTTTCCATCTGTGTTTATCTGTGTTCATCTGTGGTTGCTTCTTGATTCCGCTGAAGCGCAACGATATGGTAAGGGCGATGATTGAGAGCGCGCGCCTCAAGCTATCCATCAAACAAGACTGATGCTCATCGCTCTGACTCAACCTCTTGACCGCGCCCGCGTGTGGCTAACGGCGCGGCTTGTGCCGCCGACTGGTGGCGCGTTGGCGCGACGCCGCAAGCTGATTGCGGCGCTGGTCATCTTCATCGCTGCGCTCGGCGTGCGCTGGCTGCATCAGTCGGAAGCCAATGTTGAAATGCAGCAGGGCCGCTCGATGATGATCACGATGGGCGCGTCGTATCGCGGCGAAGCGGCGCGGATGTTGAGCGAAGGCGGGTGGCTTTTGCCGCGTCAACCCGATGAGCCGACCGATGCCCGTTTGATTGTTCACCCGCCGGGCTACGCCTTACTCATTGCCGCGCTCGAAGCCGCGACGGGCAACGGCGAGCGCGCCATCATCACGCTACAGATTTTCGTCGATGCGCTGGCCGCAGTGATGGTCTTTGTGATTGCCGCCGAACTATTGCCCGCGATGGTGGCTTTAATTGCCGGCCTGTTCGCCGCGTTTTCGCCGCACCTGTCTTATTACTCGCTCTGGCTGTCGCCCGATTCGCTCGCCGTGTTGCCGATACTGGTTGCCGTCTTTCTGTTGATCCGCGCCGACAAGCATCCGAGGTGGGCGCTGATCGTTGTTGCAGGCGCGATGCTCGGCCTGTCGTGTTGGCTGCGCGCCAACGGCTTGTTGCTTGCGCTGCTGCTCGGCGCAATCGTGCTGCTGCGATTTGAGCGGGCGCGACGCTGGCGATACGCGGCGGCTTTCATCATCACGACGCTCGCGGTTATTTCGCCGATCACGATTCGCAATTATCTTCTCTATCATCGCTTCGTGCCGCTGTCGCTCGGCGCGGGCATCACGATGATCGAAGGCATCGGCGATTACGACCGCGAGCGGCGCTTCGATATGCCACGCACGGATGCCGAAGTCGCGCAGGTGGAAGCGCAATGGCACAACCGGCCCGATTACGCCGTCAACCTGTGGTCGCCCGATGGTATTGAGCGTGACCGCGAACGGATGCGGCGCGGCCTTGCAGTAGCTCGCTCGCACCCGGCGTGGTTTGCCGGCGCGATGCTGCGCCGCGCCTCCTGGATGTTGAGCTATAACGATTCGCGTCCGCGCGATTGGCCTTTCAATACCGCCAGCGTGCCGATCATCACTGCTGCGCCGAGCTTTAGCCATTCAATCAACGTTGCGCCGAACGCCGCGCCCGTGTGGTCGAATGCGCCGGCAGAGTGGCTGGGCACTGGCGAAGTCGTCGCGCCGCAAGCGAGCGTGGTACTTGCCATCGATCAGAGCCGGTGGCAACTCACGGGCGACGGCTCGGCTTATGACGATCAATTTGTTTCTGCGCCGCTCGCGGTAAAGAAGAATAGCGATTATGTGATGCGACTCACGTTGGGCACGGAACGCGAGACGCTCGCCGCGAAAGTCACTAGCCTCGACCGCCGCCTGGCGCTGGCGTCAGCTATCATCCCTGCCGCGACTCGTGAAGCGAAGAAAGCCGAGCGCCGCGCCAGCCGCGACGAAGAGAGCGCGGCAGATGCAAACGTACACGATTCATCAATGAGCATTGTTGAAATCCCTTTTGCGAGCGGGTCGCACGAACAGGTGCGGGTGGTGTTGAGCAACAACGGCGGGCAAGCGATTGCGGAAGTCGGCGCAGTCGAATTGTACGAGCAAGGGCGAACGGCGCAGGCGTGGACGCGGTGGCTGCGACCGGCAGTGCGCGGCGTGCAGAAGAATGTGTATACGACGGCAAGGATGCTGGTGCTGATCGGGTGCGGGCTGGTGTTGCTGGTCTTCGCCCGCCGTCGGCAGGTATTAGTAATGCTGCTTACTGTTCCGCTCTATTACCTCGTCGCGCAATCGGCGCTTCACACAGAGTATCGCTACATTCTTGCAATGCATGATTTTCTCTTCATTGTGGCGGCGACAGCCCTTTACGTTGCGGGCGCGCTGGTGGCTGCCGGGTTGCGACGCGCGCTTGCCAGAACCTCTCGCATCGTGCAAAGCTATCGCGCTTGAGTAGCCGAAGATCGCAGCGACACGCAATCATTTAAGACTTGAGCAAGATCGCCGCCCGCCTTTCATCATCTGAATGGTGGCGGGCGTTTTTCAGTGGAACTCTGCTATGCCGACTCTCCCTGAGCGAGCGCGAGACTGGTTCGCCGCCGAACTGCTGCCGCCCGCCGCGACGACGCACAAGCGGTTGCTGATTGCCTGTGCGATCATCTTCGTGACTGCTACGGGCGTGCGGTTGCTCTACTGGCAAGACCGCCAGCTTGAGCTTTCCGAGCACGACACGCTGCGACAAAACATGGCGCGGCAGTACCGGCGCGAAGCTCTGCGAATGCTCGCGGGCGGCGGCATTCTCTTTCCCAACGAGGCGGTTGATCCTGATGATGCGATGCTGCTCGTGCATCCGCCGGGCTATGCCCTGCTGATGGCCGTCAGCTTCAAAGCGTTCGGCGAGCGGGACGCGCCGCTGCGCTGGCTGCAAATTATCTCGGACGCGCTCGGCTGCGTTCTGATCTTGCTCATCGCTGCCGAGTTCCTGCCCTTTGCGGTTGCCGCCACCGCGGGTTCGATTGCGGCACTCTCACCGCAATTCGGTTATTACGCGCTCCAGCTTTCTCCCGACTCGCTCGCGGCGTTGCCGATCCTGATTGCGGTCTACTTGCTGGCGCGCGTCAGGCGGCGGCCACATCTCTTGATGTTCATCGCGGCGGGCGTGATGCTCGGCCTGTCGTGCTGGCTGCGCGCTAACGCCTTGCTGCTCGCGCCGTTCCTTGCGCTGGCCACGTTCACATTGAAGCGCGACAGGCGGTGGCGCGATGCTGCCGTCTTCATTGCCGCCGTCGTCGTGACGATGTCGCCGCTCATCATTCGCAATCGCGTGCTCTTTCACCAGGCCGGGCTGCTGCCGGTTCCGGGCGGCTTGAATCTGGTGCAGGGCATCGCCGAGATGGATAGGGAAGGGCGCTTCGGTATGCCGCGCACCGACGTTGACGCCTTGCAGAAAGACATCGAGTGGCACAACCGGCCTGATTACGCGAAGAATCTCTGGTCGCCTGATGGTATCGAGCGTGACCGTTATCGCGCCGAGCGCGGCCTTGCCATCATCCGCGAAAACCCCGGATGGTTTGCCGGCGCGATGCTGCGCCGCGCCGCGTTCATGCTCCACTACAACGATACAACGGTGCGCGACTGGCCTTTCAGCACGGCGACTGTACCGCCTGTTGCGGCGCGCGCCGCGTTCAGCCACTCGCTTATGACGAGTGCGGACGCCGCGCCCGTGTGGACGTTGACGGCAAAGGATTGGATGATGCAAGCCAGTCACATTGCGCCACAAGCGACGACGGAACTCGCGGCTGACGGCGCGACGTTTAAGCTGACCGGCGATGATTCAAGCTTTGGCGACCAGCTTGCGGCCACCGGAATTAATGTAGCCCGCAATACAGATTACGTGGTGGCCTTGTCTGTGCGCGTCGAAGCGGGCAAGCTCGCTGCGAAAGTGACCGACGCGGCGGGCCAGGCCGTGTTGGCCGGCGCAGGTCTAAGCGACGCGCCTTTGCCGGGCAGAGGACGTGATGCCGACGCCGATGATGACGCCGCCAATCAAGCGGGCTTGCGCGTAACGCAGATCGCTTTTGCGAGCGGGTCGCACGAACAGGTGCGGGTAGTGTTGAGCAACAACGGCGGGCAAGCAATTGCGGAAGTCGGCGCGGTCGAGTTGTACGAGCAAGGACGAACGGCGCAGGCGTGGACGCGGTGGCTGCGACCCTTAGTGCGCGGCGTGCAGAAGAATGTGTATACGACGGCAAGGATGCTGGTGCTGATCGGGTGCGGGCTGGTGTTGCTGGTCTTCGCCCGCCGCTGGCAGGTATTAGTAATGCTACTCACCGTGCCGGTTTATTACCTGCTCACGCACCCGGCCTTCAGCACGGAGTATCGTTACATTCTCGCTATGCATTTCTTCTTATTCGTGCTGGCGGCTGTGGCGCTCTTTGTTATGACGCGGGGCATCATTGAGGGTGCGCGGCGGCTGAAGCCGTTCATTACTGGAAGACGTACAACCAGCCGCCCCTCATCAGCGACTCAGCGGAGCGCTCAAGGATGACGACCTCGCCGAACCTCGCCGACTCGTTAAAGTTCTGCTCGATGTAATCACGCAGCGGCGCGTAACGTTCCGCTGCCATATCTTTTTCGCTGGTCACAATCAGATGGACGCCTTCGCGTTCGAGCGCGTCGAGCGTCCGTGCGCGTTCGGCGGCGCTGACGCCGACGCCGCCCCAGAACTGCGCGCCCGACGGGTTGCGGCGGTCGGCGAGAAAAAGATAAGACGAGCCGGCGTAAGACTGCGGGAAGAAGTACCCCTCAGGCGGGACGTGTTGCTGAATGTAATCCACTACGCTTTCGATTTCGCGCGCCTGCGCCGCCGGGAAGTAGACGCCGCGCCCGCGCGCGATCTTCAGTTCTGTGTTGCTCCGAAATCGCAGGCCCGCGTCGAACGCGGTGTTGAACAATAGCCGCGCCCCGATCAATCCAAAGATGACGGGAAAACACAGCAGGGCCACCGCGAACGGCCTGGCTAGATTCATTCGTCGCTTCACGAGCGGGAGCAGAAAGCGCAACAGTACGACGACGAGCAGAGAGACGAATGGCATCGCGGCGATGGCTTGCTCGCGGGCGAATCGCGGGAAGGCTTCCATAAACGCCGCCGCCGCCGCGACGGTCACAGTCAGCAACGCGCGCCGCTCGCTCGGCGTCCTCTCTTCGTTGAAGAAGAAGACCGCGACCGCCGCGATGATGACGAAGACCGGCAGGTAAAAGATCAGCTTGTCTATCGCGCTCTGCGGGGCGAGCAAGACCAGCGCCAGGCTCGCGGCAATCGCTGCGCCGACGATAATGTCGGCCACTCGTCGATTCATCGCATTCGCTTGATTGGCTTGCAGCCGCGCGACGATGAAGAACAGCGCCGCGAGCACGATAGCGCAAAGTAACGGCACGTCCGGCAACGGCACGGCGGCCAAACGATTCAACAAGAACTCGCCCGGGCCGAACAACAAGGCTCGCGTCATCGCGCCGAGCGCGTGCTGCGATTTCATATACACGAGCATCGGCACGACCGGCAGCAGAAAACCTGCGATCAGAATTGCGCCGCGCCGCCAGTGTCGTATCAGCACGGACGGCCTTAGCGAACGCTGCTCGTTGTCAAGCAATGCGACGACGAGCGCGCCGATCAAGGCATACGCGCCAATGTTATGTTTGAACGTCGCCAGCACGCCGAGCGCACAGCCTGCCGCAAACAGCAACGCCGAGCGCGGCGCGCGTGAATCCTTCAACAACAGCCACAGCGCAATGGCGAGAAACAGCGCGCCGTAATGCATCGGCACGGCTTTGAAAGGCCCGTTCGGTCGCAGCCACACGAGCGACAACAACGCAGTGGCCATCGCCCACCCGCGCGAGCAGACCACGCGCCCGCTCAGGTAGACAAACATCACTGTCAGCGTTTTGAAGACGAAGACGCCGAGCAAGGCGTTATACAGCGACACGCCCAGCCACTTGAACAACGCCGCGTTCAGGTAGAGCGTCGCCGGCGGATAGAGCGTGTGGAAGTCGCGGTAAGGCACTTGCCCCGCGAGCAGGCGTTCGGCGCTGTAGAGGTTATAGCCGATGGAATAGCTGAGCACGCTTTCGCGGTTGAACAGCGCGCCGTAAACAAGCGCCGTCACCGCGACCACAGCGAGCAATGTCGTGGTGTCCTTGAGCGATTCGGCACGACTGACGTTCAACGATTCGGCTGATGCGGGCGGCGCGATGGTCTTCATTCGATTCTCTGAAACGATCTGCGGCGGCGCACGGGCCGCGCAACTGTATATTGGCGCGTCGCTGCTCCATATGCAATACGCCACCCGCACGCGCGGTCAACGTTGATCGGCTTGTGAAGCGTTTTGTTGCTCTGTTAGCTTAGACGTTTGACGCTCGATGCCTTTTTATTACATGCACGGCGCGTGAATGAGAGCGAGTCTCAAGCAAAGGGAGCATCTGTCTTGTCTACATCGAAACCTCGCCGGGCACACGATGATGAATCGCCCGATGTCGTGCCTGTCGATGAATCACTGCCGCTACAGCGGCGGCTATGGCGATACGCGCTCGCCGGCCTGGCGGCGGCGTTGCTGCTCGCGCTCATCGAATGGGTGGACGCGGAGCTACAGCTCACGCCGGTCTTCGCTTCGTTCGGCGAACGCCTGATCTTTACGGCTTACTTCAGCCTGAATCTCTTGAGCGGCGCGGTGATCGGCCTCGCGGTCGGCGTCGCGTTGCTTATCGGCGCAACGTTGCAAGACCGGCTTGCGCGGCTTGCATCGCGTGGCTCAACGCGTTGGCCGCATCGCTTACTTGCCGCGCTGTTCGCTTGCGGATTGTTCGCCTTTGCGCTCAATCAACAATGGTATGTGCATCGCTTTGCGATGACGCTAATTCGTGAAGCCGAGAAGATCGAGAGCCTGAACGCGACGCTGCTCAATCATGAACGCTCGACCTCTTATCTGATCTTGTTCGCTTTCGTCGTCGCTGCCGCCGTGCTCGGCTGGCTCGCACGCGCCGCCGCACATTTCCCTCGGTGGCTCAACATCGCGCTCATCGTTGTCTTCGCGCTGCTTGCGGTGGGCGCTTATGCGGCAGACTCGCGCACAGAGCCTTTGCTCTACGAGCACTCGTTTCATCAACTGATGTTCGTGCTGGCGATGGCTTCGGCGATGACGCTCGTCGGGTTGATCTATTCGAGTTTACCGCGCCTGCGCGCCGCGTGGACCGGCTTACAACCGATGAAGCGACGGCTTGTCGCCACAGGCGCGCTGGCTCTCTTCGTCGCCGCCGTGCTGTTCAGCTTTGTCTACTTCGACCGCAATCAGAATCTCAAGGTGCAAATCTTTTCGCGCACGGTGCAGGCGAAAAAGCATGTCCAGTTGATCCAGTGGGCGATGGATTTTGACCGCGACGGTTATTCGGCGTTGCTTGGCGGCGGCGATCAGAACGACAGCCGCGCCGACATCAATCCGGGGCAGACCGAGATCGTTGCCGACGGCGCGGATAACAACTGCATCGGCGGCGACCTGACGCGCAAAGACCTTGAGCGGTGGAAGCGCGACCGCCAGTCGCATCACCTCGCGCCCTCACCTTCAGCGCGACGATTGAACGTCATCTACGTCTTCATCGACGCGCTGCGGCCTGACCGCCTCGGCGCGTACGGCTACAGTAAAACCACCAGCCCGAATCTCGACCGGCTGGCGGCGCGCGCTACGGTCTTCGAGAATGCCTACACGCCCGCGCCGAACACCTTCGAGGCGCTGCCGAAATTCATGCAGTCGTCTTACTGGGACGCGCAATCGCCGTCGTGGACCGAACAGCTCGCGCAGAACAACTACAACGCTATTCTTTTTCCGCGCCGCATCGTTACCATCTTGCGTCACGTCAAAGGCATGACGGTCGCGCCGCACGCGCCCGATGGCACCTTCGCCGGCTCGATTGACACGGCCATTGATCTGTTAAGCAAAGCGCCCACGGATCGCCCATTCGCAGCTTATCTTTACGCCACCGATCCGCACCGGCCCTATCGCCAGCACGAAGGATTCGACTTTGGCGCGACTGACGCCGATCATTACGACAGCGAGATCGCTTACGACGATCATCAACTCGGTCGGCTGTTTGATTGGATGGAGCAGGCGGGCCGTATGAAAGATACGATGATCGTGATTATGGCCGATCACGGCGAATCGCTCGGCGAGCGCGGCGTCCACAAACATTCGTCGCAGCTTTACAACGAACAGTCGCGCATCCCTATGATCATTTACGTGCCCGATGTCGCGCCGCGCCGCATCACCGATTACGTCAGCTCGATTGATCTTGGCGTGACGATCCTCAATGCCGTAGGGCTTGATTACCCGCAGGACGCCGCCGGCGTCAGCCTGCTACCGTTGATGCGCGGCGAAGCCTTCACGCACCCGCCCATCTACGCTGAGCAGACGACTGAAGAAGATTCGCCGTACCTGCCGCCCGAAAAAAACCTTGTGCCGTATGGCAAAAAGTATATGGTCATCACGCAGGACGGTTTCAAGCTGATCTACAACCGCGACTACTACGCCTTCGAGCTGTTCAACCTGCGCGACGACCCGCGCGAAGAGCGCAACCTGTATGACCGTCTGCCTGAGCGGGCGGCGGAGCTGCGCGCCTTGCTTGGCCGCTATGTTGACGTAGTGCAGGCGAGCCGTCCCGCCGACGCCGACGAGACGCAATACCGTTTCGGCCCGACGCGAGGCCGCGAAGGCGACGCGGGAGAGTGACGCGGAAGAGAGACGCGGAGACACGGCGACGCGGCGACGCGGAGAAAGAGCGACAAAGCAATGAGGCGATGGGGCGAATGCTGGCGCGACGAATTATTCACCGCGTTTTTGCTGATCGCCGTTCGTTGTCGCCGCGTCGCCGTGTCTCTGTGTCACGCCTTCACGGCTTCGATGATGCTGTAAGGCGATGTGGTCGGAATGATCCGCGTCAGGCGCAGGCCGGCGGCGGCCAGCAATTCGCGGTACTCCTCTTCGGTGCGCTCGACGCCGCCCGACGTGCGCGAGCTTCACGAAGCGTTTCACATCTGCCGCGATTGCCGTCGGCTCTACTGGCCCGGCACGCATTACCAGCGTATGCGCGGCTTCGTTGACGCAATCATTAAAGCCTTGCGCGCCAGCGCGTAGTCCATCAGCACAACCATTCATGAAATACTTTGTCCAGGTGATAGGTGATGCATTCACCTGGCGGCGGCGAGCTTGCGCGTAAGCTCGTCCAGCTTATTGCTGCTGGTTGCCGGTAAGAGGTCGCGGCGGCGCAGGTCGTCGTAAATCGTCAGGCTCTGCTGATACCAGGCGCGGGCGGCGCGCTGGTGCTCGGCGGATTTATTACTCGTCGCCAGCTTCGCCTCTACGTCGCCCATCGTCAGATAAGCATCAGCCAGAGCCGTGCGCGTCTCGACGTTCGACGCATCCTCTGACGATAGCCCTTCAAGAATCACTCGCCCGCGATTGACGCTCTCGACCGCTTTCGCCGTGTCGCCCGTCGCCGCGTAGACCTTGCCCACTTTGATGAGGCTGTCGGCGAGATAGCTTTTCATCTCGGCGTTATCGGGATTGTCGGCGGTGATCTTCTCGAAGACCGCGAGGCCCTTGCGGAAGTGGTCGAGCGCGCCGCCGTTATCGCCGGAATGCGCTAGCAAGTCGGCGACGCCGCTGTAGCCGATGCCGAGATCGAATTGCGCATCAATGTTAGCCGGGTCGGCGGCGGCCAACGCTTCATCCGATGCCAGCGTCTTGCGTTCGTAATTGAGCGCATCGGCGTACTTGCCCATCTCGGCGTAGACCGAAGCGATCTTTTCATTGCTGGCGGCGACGGCGCGGCGGGCCGGTGCGTTACTGGGGTCTTCCGCGACCAGCGCTTCGCGGATGGCCAAGCCTTTGCGGTAATGATCGAGCGCGCCCGCCGTGTCGCCTTCGGTCATCAATATGTCGGCGACCTTGTTGTTCATCAAAGCGAGGTCCGTGCGTGGCTGCTTGCCTGTCGGATCGGCTGCGACCAATTGCTCGGCAAGCTGAAGCGACTCACGAAAGTGTTCGAGCGCCGCATCCGTGTCGCCGGTCTGCGCCAGCAACTGCCCGACTTTCAAATAACCGATCATTACTATGCGGCGATGCCCGGCGTTGTTCGGATCAGCGGCAGCAATGGCTTGCCCGTAAGCGAGCGCTTTGCGCTGATGGTCGAGCGCGTTCGCCGTATCGCCCGTCGCCTGCAACACGTCGCCGATGCGCTCGGTGCTGATCAGCAGGTCTCTTCGCGCCTCCAGATCGTTCGGATGATCGTTGACCAGCGCCGCGCTGATGGCCAGCGCCTTGCGGTAGCTTGCGAGCGCGCCCGCCGTGTCGCCCAGGTTCGCCTCGAATGGATAGCCCTGCACGTCGCCGACTTTTTGATAAGCCCGCGCCAACTCGCGCTGCAACGAAGCGTCACCGGCGGCTTCGCCGGCAAGGCTGTCGAGATATTCCAGCGCCCGCGTGACCAGCAGCTCGCGCACGGGCGTCGAACCGGGCAGCGGCTCGATGCGGTCGTGTATCTCGAACATAAACGAATTGGCCAATCGGCGAACGTCGTTGAAGCGGCGCTCGGCGCGCTGGCGCTGGCGATTGATGGCGACCAGACCGCCGACCAGCAAGGCAAGGATCAGCAACGCCGCGACGACGCTCGGCTTGTGCCGCGATAGGAATTTGCCGGCGCGATAAGTGAAAGTCGCCGGGCGCGCAATCACCGGCAAGCCATCGAGGTGGCGCTCGATGTCGCTTGAAAACTGCTCGACCGAGGCGTAGCGTCGCTGGGCTTCCTTGCGCATCGCCATCAGCACAATGTTATCGAGATCACCTTTGAGTTGGGACGCGGTGACACGGCGACGCGGTGACGCGATGACAGATGGCCCTTGCGACCGCGTCGCCGCATCATCACGCCGCCGCGTTGCCGCGTCGCTCGGCAGTTCAGGTTTCTGCTCGCAGATAGCTTGAATGATGTCGTGCGGCGACAGGCTCTTGATCTGGTAAGGGCGGCGGCCCGTGAGCAGTTGATAGAGCACAACGCCGAGCGAATAGATGTCCGTTGCGATAGTGATCGCTTCGCCGCGCACCTGTTCGGGGCTGGCATAGTCGGGCGTCATCATCCCGACTGCCGTAGCAGCGGTGTCGATCAAGCCTTCCGCCCGGTCGGCGTCCAACAGCTTGGCGATGCCGAAGTCGACCAGCTTCGGCTCGCCTTCCGCTGTGACCAGTATGTTTGAGGGCTTGATGTCGCGGTGAACGACGAGCTTCTGGTGCGCGTAATGGACCGCCGCGCAGACTTTGCGAAAGAGCTTGAGCCGTTCGGCGGTGGATAAATTCTGCGCGTCGGCGTACTCGTTGATCGGCTTGCCTTCGATGTACTCCATCACGAAGTAGGGCAGGCCGTCTTCGGTCGAGCCGCCATCTAAGAGGCGCGCGATGTTCGGGTGATCGAGCGCCGCCAGTATCTGGCGCTCGTTGCGAAAGCGGCGAACGATGAAGCTGGTCGCCATACCGCGCTTGACCAGCTTGACGGCAACCTGCTTCCTGTACTGCGCGTCGTCGCGTTCGGCCAGATAGACCACGCCCATCCCGCCTTCGCCGAGCTTGCGCAGGATGCGGTAAGGGCCGATGGTCGATAGCCGGAACAACTCGGCGTGCTCGTCTTCGGACAAAGCGATAGTGGCGGCGTCGGTCAGCGCGCCGGTCGGCGCTTCGACGGTTGGCCGTTCAGCCGTGCGCGCCTCGACCGTCGGCGCTTCAACGGTCGGCGCGTTCGTCAGGCTGTCGGTGTGCTGGCTGGATTCACTTTGCTGCGGGCGATCCTGGCCTGGTTTTCCACTGCTCATAATCTTTAAAACTATAGGAACGAAGAAACCGTCAGGCAAGATCAATGATTGCGATGCGACGGCGCGCGCTGCTCAATTCTTGCAAAAAGCATGTGATGTCGTGGCGGCATTGGACGAAGCGGTGAAAGCTTGTAGAATGTCGCTTCGCATCGGCCCCGAAGCGAATCAAAGAGAGAACAAGAATAACTGCTCCGCGTCGGTCGGGTTTCCTCAAAACGCTAGCCGGCCATCAGGCGTTGCCTCCCTCACCTTGGAATTGAATAAGCAGCCGTCTTCAAGGCTGCCCGCTGTCCTGCGGCAGACGCGCGCGGCCCGTCGTCGTGTGTCGTCTGTCCGCGCGATGATGTGCGCCGAACTTTATGGGTGAGAGATGAAAAAAACGAATCGAATCAGCATTGCTTTGTTGCTCTTTGTGCTCTCAGGCTTACTGGCTTTCTCGCGCGCCGAAGCGCAGGCGAGCGGGCCGGAACTCCCCCGCGTGTTTCTCGATACCACTTATATTCCGCCGACCGGGGCGACGATCAATGTGCCGGCGGGCGGCGATCTTCAAGCGGCTTTGAATGCCGCCCGTCCCGGCGACCAGATTATCTTGCAAGCCGGCGCGACCTACACGACGCCGTCGGACGGCTTCGTCCTGCCGAATAAATCGGGCGCAAACTGGATCGTGATTCGCACCTCGAACCTCACGAGTCTTCCGGCAGAAGGCACGCGCGCAACAGCAGCCAACGCCGCCGCGATGGCTCGCATTGTCACCAACGGTTTGTGGCCCGCCGTGAAGACGGCCAGCGCCGCGCATCATTATCGCTTCGTCGGCATCGAGTTCACTATCGCGCCGACGCAGGCGCAGAACTACGGCATCGTCACGCTCGGCGAAGGGTCGAGCGCGCAGAACTTGCTTTCGCAGGTTCCGTACGATCTCATCATCGACCGCTGCTACATTCACGGCAACGCTACTGTCAATGTGTCGCGCGGCGTCGCGCTCAACAGCGCACGCACGGCGATCATTGATTCGACTATTGTTGATTGTCACGGTGTCGGCTATGACACGCAGGCTGTCGCCGGATGGAACGGCCCCGGCCCATTCAAGATCGTCAACAATCAATTGGAAGGCGCGGCGGAAAACGTCATCTTCGGCGGCTCGCCGCCGGCCATCATTAACCTGATCCCTTCCGACATCGAGATGCGCCGCAACACCTGCTCCAAGCCGCTCACGTGGAAGCCGGACGATCCGAGCTACGCCGGCACGCCGTGGTCGATCAAGAACCTGCTTGAGTTCAAGAATGCACAGCGCGTGCTGATTGACGGCAACACGTTCGAGTACATCTGGGTGTCGGGCCAGAGCGGCTTCGCCATTCAGTGGACGCCGCGCGGCGAGAGTGGCGCGACGCCTTGGGCCGTTGTGCAGGACATCACTTTCAGCAACAACATCGTCCGCCACGCCGCCGCTGCGATTAATCTGCTCGGCTACGACGACGGCGGGCCGAGCCAGCAGACGCGCCGCGTTCGCATCGCCAATAATCTCTTCGATGATATTGGCGGCGCGCGTTGGGGCGGCAACGGTCGTTTTCTGCAAATCCTCGATGGCACGGCTGACGTTGTGGTCGAGCACAACACCGTGTTGCACACCGCGCACGTCATCATCGCCGAAGGCCGCCAGCACACGGGCTTCATCTATCGCAACAACCTCTCGCGTCACAATGATGCGGGCGTCGCTGGCACGGGCACGGCGACCGGACTCAACACGCTGAACACTTATTTCCCCGGTTATGTGTTCGCCCGCAACGTGCTGACCGGCGGCCCCGCGCAGGCTTATCCGAGCGGCAACTTCTTTCCCGCGAGCTTGAACGATGTCGGCTTCGTCGATCTCAGCGGCGGCGATTATCACCTGTCGGCGAGCAGCCCTTACAAAAATGCGGGCACGGACGGCAAAGACATCGGCGCAGACATCGATGCGATTCAAGCCGCTATCGGCGGCGTGAGTTCGCCGCCGCCATCACCGCCGCCACCGCCGCCACCGCCGCCTACTGCGAGTGATGTTGTGTTGTACGCGGCGCGGGCTGCGGTCAAAGTCGGCGCGTGGCAAATCATCAACGACGCCAGCGCGGCAGCGGGCGCGGCGCTGTTGAACACAGATGTTGGCCTCGCAAAAGTCGTCACGCCGCTTGCGAATCCGCCGAGTTATTTCGAGATGACGTTCAACGCGCAATCGGGCACGGCTTATCACCTGTGGATGCGTGGCCGCGCGCAGAATGATTCGCCATACAATGATTCGATTCACGTCCAATTCTCCGACAGCGTGAATGCGAGCGGCTCGGCGGTCTTTCGTATCGGCACGACGACGAGCACCGAGTACAACCTCGAAGACTGTTCGGGCTGCGGCTTGAGCGGCTGGGGCTGGCAGGATAATGGCTGGGGCGTCGGCGTGATGGGGCCGAACCTCTACTTCGCCGCGAGCGGCACACACACGATCCGCGTGCAGCCGCGCGAAGACGGAATCGTGATTGACCAGATCGTGCTCTCGCCCGTCACTTATTTGAATGCATCGCCGGGCAGCTTGAAAAACGATCACACCATCCTGCCTGAAACCGGCGGCGGTGCAGTGGCCGCGCCGACGATTATCTCGGTCGCGCCGATCTCAGGCAGCACGCTCGGCGGCACGGCCATCACCGTCGTCGGAACCGGCTTTGCGGCGGGCGCGAGCGTGAAGGTCGGCGGCACGGCGGCCACGCAGGTCAATGTCACGAGCGCCGGCTTGTTGATCGCGCTGACGCCCGCGCACGTGGCCGGCGCAACGGACGTGACAGTGACGAACCCTGACGGCCAGAGCGCGACGCTTGCAGGCGGCTTCATCTTCGTTCCTCCCGTCGGTGAAACCGTGCTGCTCGCGGATGACTTCAACGACAACAGCCTCGACCTGACGAAGTGGAATGCGGCCAGTCTCTTCAGCGGCTACACGGACACGGGCCTGCCGATGGCCGAGACGAATCAGCAGATCGAGATTGGCCCGCTGCTCGTGAATGCTTCGGGGTCACACTATCGCGGCCTTCGCACGGCTCGCGCTTATGATTTCACCGGCGCGTACTGTTACGTCGCCTTGACGCAAGCGCCGGCAGCCAGCACCGCCGCCGATGCGATGTTCACCATCGGTCAGGACGCCAACAGCTATTACCGCGTCTATGTCGAAGCCGGCACGTTGATCTGTCAGAAACGCATCAATGGCGCGAAGAGCAACCTGTTCGTCTCGAACTACGACGCGGTAAGCCATCGCTACTGGCGCATTCGACACGACGCGACTTCGGGCGCAGTGGTCTTCGAGACTGCGCCCGACAACAGCGGTGCGCCCGGCGCGTGGACTGAACGATACCGCGAGATGTGGAATGCGGCGGCGATTCCTTTGACATCCGTGCAACTCGAATTGAAAGCCGGCACCTGGCAGGTCGAGGCCAGTCGCGGTGGCACAGTCAGCTTCGATAATTTCAAACTGGCGAAGCCGTAAATGCGTCGCCTCTGAAACCGGCATTACAAACGGCAAGGCCATCGCGCTGCTTGCGAAACGCGATGGCCTTGCCGCTCTTTTGTGATCGGTTGATTACCTGGAGAAGACGGCCTGAACCGAAGCGTTCTGAGTGACCGTCAGGGTGCAGGTCGGGGCGCTGCCTGAACACGCGCCACTCCAATTGACGAAGCGCTGACCGGCGGCGGGCGTCGCCGTAAGCGTGACGGTCGTGCCCTGAACGATCTTCGCCGAACAGGTCTTGCCGCAGTCGATGGCCACAGGGTTACTGGTCACTGTGCCGGAGCCGCTGCGACCGATGGACAGCGAGTAGACCGGCAGGAACGTGGCGGTGACGTTGAGCGCTTCGTTCACCGTCACTGAGCAGGTCGGGTCGCTGCCGTTGCAGGCTCCGCCCCAACCTGTGAAGGCGTTGCCCGACGCCGGGCTGGCCGTCAGCGTCATCAACGTCCCGGCGTTGACGCCTGCCGCGCACTTGCTCCCACAACTCAACAGCCTGTCTGCGGAAGCGACGTTGCCATTACCGCTCTTGGTGATCGTGACGGACGGAACGTTGACGTTGGCCGCCGCCATCTGTGCGCCGACGAATTCGCCGACCTCGCCCGCCTGTGGAGTGGTGCACGTAAGGTCCGCGCACAACGCTTCGTGAGTGAGCGGATCATAAGCGCCGGTGAACTGGTAGATTTCGTAGCGGCGGACGACCGAGCGCGTGCTGAAGTTCAAGCTGCCCTGGTTCTGACGGCGGCGGCGATTGCCATTGCTGTTTGAAGCCGGCTCGGCCTGAATGATCTCCCACGAGACTTCCGCGTGCGCCGCGTCTTGCGGGACGATGGCGTTATCGCTCATCAACTCGTCGAGCGCGACCGGGCGCGGCAGCTCCGTCTTGAAGACCTTCACCCACTGCGCGTTGCCGAACAGTTCGGGCGCTTCGGCAGGCTCCGGCGCTTCGATCTCGGCTTCGAGCACGGGCGGCTCGGCGGGCCGCGCCGGCGGCAGCACAATGTAGGTAGGCGCAGGGATGGCTACGGGAGGGTCAACCACCGCGAGCGCGCCCGGCGTCTGCGCGTCAGCGGCAAGCCAGCGGTAAGTCGTCTTCGTCGCGTTGGCACTCAGCGTCACGCCGAAGTGTTCGCAGCCGGCGGCGTCATAATTCGCGCCCCACTGATAACAGGAACCGGCAAACGGCGTGTTCGCCGCGTGGGCCAGAGTCTTCTGCATGAACTGTTGCACGTTGTTGTCATAGGCGCTCGCCCAGCGGACGCGGACGCCGGTCGCGTAAGGAGTGATGACCGGGCTGCCATAACGCTGCGCGCTGAAGGTGTAATAAACATCCTGCGGCTGCAAGCCTTCAAGCTCGATCTCGAAGCCGTGCGCGTCGTTCCCGGTGTTGTTGACTACGTCGAAGTTCGACAGCGAGCCATAGACGGTCGCCGATTGCGCCCGCGCGGCGGGAGCGGTGAGCAAGGCCAGCGCCAGCAACGCCAGAGAGAATGTGGTGAATGCTACTTCGTGGCGAAGCACAGAAATCCCCTGTTGAAACCGAATCGCGTTCATCGTCTTTCCTCCTGAAATCCTAGAGCGTTAGTTTGTGTGTAATGCCTGAGAGCCTTATCTCGCCCCCGACAACTGAACAGTGCGGGCGGCGCGGCAGGAAATACGTCGAGTCGAAATTAAGTGAAGATTTTTATGTGATGAAGAAATGTGGCGATGACAATTGGCTCTGATGTGGCCAATCAGTTATGAAGAGATTGCCGCGAACAAGAGAATGCCACCGCTACGTCGTTACATAGCGGTGGCATCTAAGAAGGATAAGATACTACTTAGCGGGCGCGGCCCAGTCCGAGCGCCGCCGCCGCGTCTACGCGCACCTTGATGTAGTTGCGGTACGAGACGCCTTTGGAAGTGATCTGTTGAGTGACCTGCGTTGTGTTCATGCGCGGGTTCGCAGCGCGGACCATCGCCGCCGTGCCCGACACGAGCGGCGCGGCCATCGAAGTCCCGCTCCACGTGCCGAAGCCGCCGCCCGGCACTGTGCTCAGGATGTTTTCGCCGGGGGCGGCGATGGCGACCCACGCGCCATAGTTTGAAAACGACGCCACCTGATCGGCCTGCGTGCTTGCGCCGACCGCGAGCGCGCCGGCAATGCTGTCGCCCGCCGGGTATTGCGCCGTCGAGCTGCCATTGTTGCCGGCAGCGATGACGACGACCGCGCCGCGCCCGCCCGATAAGATGCAAGGCAGCTCGCCCGGCTTCGCGTCATCCTTAGGGCAAGTCACTGCGCGCAGCACGTCGCGCAGCAATCCACTGCGCCTGACCATACTCAAGCTCAGATTAATCACGCTCGCGCCATCGTCTGTCGCCGGATTGCCGTCCGGGTTGAGCGCGTAGATCGACGCTTTCGCCAGCCGCCACACGTCGCCGAACCCGTCCGAGTCGAGCACGCGCAAAGGCATAATGCGCGCATCGGGCGCGGCCAACGCTACGAGTCCCGCCACGTGCGTCCCGTGCCCGTAACTGTGATTGACGCCGTACACGCCGACCTCGCTCGCGTCCGCATCGTCATCAACGAAGTCGTAGCCGGCCACCAGGCGGCCTGCGAACATCGGGTGCGTGAAGTCTATGCCGGTGTCGAGCACGGCCACCGTTACTCCCGCGCCGCGATTGACGGTGTGCGCTTCGGGCAAGCGGATCATGTTCGGCGCCCACTGCCCCATATAAACGCCCGCGTCGCCGCCCGATGACCAGATGACGCGGGCCTGTCCTTCCGGGTCTTCGGCGACCTGATTCTCCTCGGCGTAGACGACGCGCTGCTGTGCATCGGCCATAAGCGCAGTGGCTTTCACCTCAGGCGACACGCCATCCGTAATGCGCAGGCGGTAGATCGTGTAGGAGTTGATCTGATCAATCGGCGCAGGGTCGAGTCCGTAATCCTGTGCGACCGCCGCGAGGTCAGCAGCATTCATCAGCTTGACGACGACTTCGCCGGGCACCGCATCGTCGTGTGCGGCGCGCGTGGGGCGCGGTCGTATCAGGCTGCTTAAGAAAGATAGCGCGATGAGCGCAAGAATAATGGTCGTCCTCAATTTAGCTCGGCGCATACAGGTCCTCTCGAAACCGAATCCGTTCTTATGGGGTCAGGGGTAAACTTAAGATGCTCGTTCTAACAGAGCCGCGCGCGGGCGAAAAAATACATCGGGCAAAGAAATAATTTCGCCGCGCCTCACCAGCGGCCCAGCAGGATGAAAGGCGACCAGAAGAAAGGATGCGGCTTGCGTTCGAGCAGGTCGCATTGCGCCCGTCGCAGCGCCGCCGCCGCGCCGTCGCCGGCCAGCAGTCGCTTGTAGAAGATCGTCATCAGGTCGGCAGTCGCTTCGTCGTCCACCGTCCACAATGTCAACAGCAACGAGGGCGCGCCGGCGCTAAAGAAACCGCGCGCCAGCCCGATGATCTCGTCGCCGGGCGCGACGGCGCTTACGCCAGTCTCGCACGCGCTCAACGCCACCAGCCCGCCGCGCAGGTCCAGCCCGTAAGCGTCGCGCACCGTCAGCCATCCATCGGCGAGTTTCAATGAAGAGAAGAGCGGGTTATCGGCGCGGAACTGGCCGTGACACGCAAGGTGCAACACATCGGCCTCGGCGGCGTGGCGTTTGAGCGCGGCCAGCGTCGCTTCGTTATCCAAGAGCGCTGTCGCTTCGTCGAATAATGATTCGAGCGCGATGACTTCGTCGCGCACGCGCGGAGCTTGTTCGTCGGGCACGCCGAGCAGTAGCGCGCGCTTGATCGGTCGTTCGGGCAGACCGAGGCAATGGCTCAACACGCCTGCACTCGGCGCGTAACAGAATTCGCGGCGCTCGATTGCATAGCTCTCGCCGTCAAAGAGCGCGTGGAATGGCACGTAATGCAGGGCGCGGTGCGGCACGACGACCAGCCGCCGCGTTCCTATGCGCGCTTCGACTTCGCCGAGCAGCAGGTCGTAAAGCGTGCCGAGATAATGACGTGTTCGCCGCGTCAGTTGATCCAGGTGACTCTGCATACGCGCCGCGCCATAACGCAGCGAGTTGATCTGAAAGCGCAGGCGGTCGAGCGCCGCCGCAACTTCATCATCGTGCGCAAGCTTGCGAATCACTTCGACGCGGTGGCCTGTGACGACGAAGGCGATCAACTCGCCATCGAGACTGAAGTATTCGACCAACGCCGTGTCGTCGCCGAGCCGTTGCTGAAGCTGGTGGATGTCGGGCGGCTCGACGCGCGCGAGCAAGCCATCGCCGCGTTGCTGGAGATGACGCATCAGCTCAAGCAAGCGGCCTTCGCGTTCACGCACATCCGCGTGCAGCGCGGCGACAGCGGCGGGGCTGCGCGGCGCGTCTGCATCGGGCGGGCGGTTGATCTGGCTGTAGAACCAGTTCAGTTCTTCGCGCAGTTCTTCGAGCCGCGCCAACAAGTCCGCTTCGTACGGGTCGCGCGGCTTGACGTGAACCTGTACCGCGCCGCTCAGCATATCGATCAAGGCCCGCGATCTGGCCCGCTCGACGTAGCCGAGCGCATCGGCGATTCGCTCATCAGCATCCGCGAGGCAAAGGCGCACCAGTTCGGTGTAAGGCGTCAGCTTGTCGCCGACGAACGCCGTGCGGAACTCGTCCGATGGCAGCAGCGCGCGCAGGTCTTCGATCACCGCGACGGCGCGCTTGAACGAAGCTTCGGCACTTTCAAAATCATCATCGCTTGCCGCCAGCAATCCTAGCGACGTGTGACAGCGCTGGATGATCTGCGGCAGCGCGTGATGCTCGGCTTCATTGAGCGTCGAATCGAACAGCGCGCGGGCTTCGTGTTGACGGCCCTGCGCGCGCAACGCTTCGGCCCTGAGCCAGCGCGCCAGCAACGCGCGCTCCCAGGTGTGAGCCTCGGCGAAGGGTCGCTCGGCGCGCTCGGCCAATCGCGCCGCGTCCGCGTCATCACCTGTGGCGTGACAAAGCTGCGCTTCAGCCAGCGCGACCGTCGCTTCGCCGACCGGGTTGCCTTCTTCGGCGTAGAGCGCCTCGGCTTCGGCGAGCAAGGCGCGGCCTTCATTGACGTGTCCCATCAGCAAGGCCGCGCGCCCGTGATAGGCCAGCGCCCGCGCACGCTCGGCGCGCATACCGAGTTGCGCGAAGGTCGGCGTCACTTGCGAATAGATGGCCGCCGCTTCCGGCACGAGATTGAGTTCGAGATAAGCATCGGCCAACTCCTGTTCGGCGATGGCCGACTCGTGCGTCATTCCAAGCGCGGCATAGCGTCGCCGCGAGCGTTCCAGAAAATCGAGCGCCTGATCGTAGCGGCCTTGAAACAGCGCCAGGCAGCCGAGGTCGCATTCGATGACCGCCTGCGCCACAACCAGTCCGGCGGCTTCGGCGCGCACTAATGCTTGTTCGTAGAGCGCCGCCGCATCACGGAACTTGTGTTGAAAGATCAGCGCCGTCGCCAGGCTGGTTTCGACGAAAGTCAGTTGGCGCTCGTCGCGCGCCGCCGCAAAGCGCGCTCGCGCGGCGCGGTAGAACGTTTCGGCCTGCTGGTAGGCGTCGCGTCGGAAATAGATGTTGCCGAGGTTATGTTCGATCTTGCCCGCCGCCGCTTCGTCGTGCGCGACGAACACATCGCGGGCGCGCAGGCCGCATTCGAGCGCCTCGTCGTAGCGGCCAAGTATGGCCAGCGCGTGCAGCTTGCTTACCTGTGTGGCCGCCGCGTTCAACGGCTGATGAAGCGCGACAAAGAGCGCCGCCGCGTCGTCGAGATGATGAATAGCCTGTTCCGCTTGCCCCGCAATCAGCAGCGCGTGGACACCGCTTGTCCAATGTGCGAGCGCATTGATCTCTGTGCTGTGTGTGGAATGAGAGAGGGCGTTGAGCGCCGCGACCGCGCGTTCGGCGCGCGCCGGGTCGCTGTGCTTGCTATCATCGAACAATGCTTTGAGCGAATGCGCGAGGCGCGTGTCGAGCAGATCAGCGTGTCGCTCGAACAGCGCCCTTCGCTCGTCGTCGTCAGCCGCCGTCAAACGCTCGGCCAACTCTTCAGGCTTTGTCATCACGCCTTCGGTTCGCCTATCACCAACTCTGGAATCTCTAAATCAACGTCGCCCAGCCGCAGGGCCAGCGTGTAGATGCCTGCGGCCAGCCCGGCGACTGTAAACTCGCACAACTCGTTCAGCGTAACGTTGAGCGTGTCGCCGGCGCCGCGCAGCTCGACCGTGCCGCCCGCGCAAGGGCCGAGCACCTGCCCGGTGACTTGCCATCTTTCAGCGACCGGCGCGATTTGCAGGTGCAGTTCATTGTCGCCGGCGCTGAACAAGAGCTGCCGCTCGGTCGCCGCACCCGACCGCACGCCGAATGCCGGCGTCATCTGCAAGCTATCGAACTTCAGCGCCGCGAGCACACGGCGGAGCGGCGATTGCGCCGGCTTGCGCTGTGCACGGAAGAGGGCCGTCGCGGCGGCTCTCGCATAACGCGGCGCGTCTTCCATCGCGTCATTGCGCATCAGCCCGGTGACTTCGCTCAGTTGCGCCGCCTGCCCGGCGCATTCCGCGCACGCTGACAGGTGCGCCTCGACGTTGCCGCGCCCGGCGGCATCGAGCCGGCCTTCGATGAAATCGGTGAGCGTCGCAAATTCAATGTGAGGGTGCGTCTTCATACGTGATACCCATCGGCTTGATTATCTTCTCCAGACTGACAGTGGCGCGCAATGGTGCAGAAATACATCCTGTCGAATAATTCTTCACACGAAGCCCGACTCTTTCAGCGCGCGCAACAGCTTTTGCAGGCAGCGCGCCCGCGTCGGTCCTATGCTGCCTTCGGAGATGCCGAGTTGGCTGGCGACTTCGGCGTAAGCCGGCGGCTCGGCCCGGTAGAAGAGCAGGGTGAGCAGTCGATTGCATCGCTCATCAAGCGATCCGACAGCCGTGCGGACGGTGTGCTGTTTTTCGAGTTGCAATAAAAGCTCGTCGGGCAACAGGCTTTGATCGGGCAGGCGGTCGAGCAAGTCTTCTTCGCTCTCTTCGTCGGCGCCGGCGGCGCGTGATTGATTGCGGGCCAACACCGCTCGCCACGTCTCGCGCTTGGCCGCTGTCACCAGCCACGCCTGTATGCGGCCCGGCTGCTCGATGCGGTCGAGCCGCTCGATGAGGCTGGCGAAGACATTCTGGAAGACATCGGTGGCGGCGTCTTCATCCAGCCCGGCGCGGCGTGCAATCGCGTAGATCAGGCGTTGGAAGCGCTCCACGAGCATCTCCCACGCCGCCTCATCGCCGCGCCGGCAGGCCAGCACCAGCGCCTCGTCACTCAAGTTCATGCTCTCTCCAACAGTGCATCCGATTGTCAGCATACGACCGCCACTATGCCTTGTCCAGCACAGGCAGGCGGCAAAAACTATCGGTGAGCAATTGCGTGTGAGGATGTTCTATCAGCGCGATGAGGCGTCTTCCGTTGTCGCTTTAGTGGCCTTTATTACATAGACGGCGTTGTGTGCGAAGTCGAGCGGCAATCGCTCGTACTGGCTCGCCGCCCAATCGAGCAGCGCGTCGCGATAGGTCACGTTTTGCAGCCGCGTCAGCGCAATGATCCTGGGCGCGGCAGATTTCATCTCAGCCAGCACCGTGTCAAAGCCGCCCTCAATGTATGTAGACAGGAAGCGGTCTTTGCCTCTATCGAGAAAAACATATGGATTGAGATTGGGCCGGTTGAGCAGGACAAGAATCTCCAGCGCGCCGTGAACGTACATCCGGTCATTGGGGCCGAGCCGTTCGGCAATCTGTTGAAATTCGCGCCGCTGGTCGCTGAGCGTGCGGCCTTCTTCGATGTGAAAACTGCGCGCCCGCTTGATGGCGTTGAATCCGATCACCGCCAGCGGCACAGCCAGCACGACGACCGTGAGATGTGCGAGCGCCACGCGGCGCTTGATGAATGACCAATCCGTGAGGGCTTGATACATGGCGGCAAAAACGAACGCCGCGAATATCCCAACGAATGGCAGCAGCACGATCAAGCCATCCGCGCCCGGATAATTGATTATGCAAAAGCCGAAGAAGATCACCGGCGGCATCAGCAGCGCTTCTTTATAACCCGACGTGTCGGGTGAAGATTTTTTCACGCGTGCGATAACGCATTGCGCGGCATATCCCACCAGCCCGATGATGCTGAGTTTCACCCAGACCATCTGACCGTCCGTCACCTGCTTGATTAAAAACCAGAGCCGCTGAAGCGCTACGCTGACCGGCTCGCGGCCTTCGGGAAAATAGACCGCGTAGTTGTAAGTTATCGTCCATCGCCACAGGTCGGCGAGCGCGCCGCGCGCCGCAAAGTAGATCAACATCACCGCAAGCGGCACGGCTGCGCCAAGCAACACCTTGAGCGCGCGGCGGTCGCGCCAACTCGTCAGGTAACGCGAGAAGATCAGCAGCGCCGTGCCGGTGAACATCAAGCCCGGCTGCCAGAACAGGTACGCCAGCATCGAACAGAAGCCGGCCCAGAAGGGACGCTCTCTGGCAATCAGCAGCAGCGTCAACATGCCGCAGATGATCATCGGCACTTTCGGGCGCGTACCGCTAATCATCATCACCACGAGTTCCGGTGCAAGCAGCGGAATCAGGCAAGCGAGCACGGCGGCGATGCGGTTTTGCAGATAAGCTTCGGTGACCAGATAGATGACGACACTCAGCACGCCGACCAGTAAGACAAACAGCGCGCGCACCGAATTAACCGTGTCTACCCCGAACGCCTTGCCAATGACCATCGCCAGCGCGCTCAGGTAAAGGCTGCCCGGCGCTTTACCGTCTATCGCATCTCGGTAAGGAAGCTGGCCGCGCACGATGCATTGCGACATGTAATCGTAGAGCGCCGAATCACCACCTTCCATCAGGTCGAACGGATGATACATCGCGGCCAATGCGACGGCAGCAATGAAGACGGCAAAAGGTAAGCCGATGCGTAGAGCCAGGGGCGCAGGCATAGAGCCTCCGCGTTGAATCGCTGTTGCTGCGCCGGCATCGAAAAGACTGTGCGCTCGCGGTCAGGGGTTGGCTTTGATTTACCGTTATGGCTCGTTGAACACCATGCGCCCGCGTTCGAGACCGCTAAATTGAAAGCGCTTCGGGGCCAGCGCGAGAATGCGCGGATCACGGCCCGTGTAGTATATCAACAACGTGCCATACACGGTATCCCGCATTTCGCCGAGCAGGTGATATTTTTCGTCGGCCATCTCAAGCGCGCCGCCGCGCTCTGCATTGCGCGCCGAAACGTTTGGCCGCGTCACCAGCGCGTACTCGTTGCCCTCAAGATCAAGCGCCTCTTTCATACGATTCTCAATCGTCGCAAAGCAGCGGTCGCTTTCGGGGAAGGCCAGCCATACGCTCGGATTCTTGACGGCGACCGGGCAGAGGCCGGCGGGAATGATCTCTTTGAGCGTCGAGGCCATTTCATCAAAGGTCGCCAGTTGCGGATTGTGAACTTCGCGGACAAAGCGCGTCGCTTGTCTCACGAGCAAGCCGGCATAACCAATCAACGCGACGGCGATGAGCGCGACACCGAGCCGATAAGCAAGCCGTGCGCGCGGCGCTTCGTCGGTGCGCCACGCGGTGATGCGCGCAACACAGTCGCGTAAGAGAATGCCTACAGCGATGGCGAACCACGGCGCGAGGTGCGCGAAATAATAGATGCGTTTGTGGCTGACGATGATGGCGTGAAACAACACGACCACAAGCATCACGACAAAGACGCGGACGCGCGGTTCATCCGTGAGCCGCCCGCGCCGCCACTGACGAATCAATACTAAAGTAAGATAGATCATGGCGACGACCGTGAGTAGTTGAAAGACGTGAAGCGCCGCCGTCGGGAAGTCGTCGAACATTGCGCTGCCCGCCCACCAGCGCGCGTAACGCAGCCGTTCTTCGAGCGCGTTCTGCCAAAAGCCCGCCGGCGACAGCACGCGGAAGTGCAGATCGTCGCCGCGATTTTGCAGCGCGAAATTCTGATAATCAATCAGGTCGTAGATGACTTCGTATGCCATCACGGCGAAAGCCGACAGGCCGAACAGGTAGAGGCGGCTATCTTTTAGCGTCCGCCAGCCATCGTCAAGCAGGATCAACAGGCCGAGAGCGATGATGATATAGAGGATGTTCGTGTGGCACATCACGCCCGCGCCTGCGGCCAGCCCCGATGCGAGGGTGAAGCCTTTGCTGCGGCGCGAGCGAGCGACCTCGAAGAGATAAAAGGCCAGCAGCGCAAACGTCGCGGCGGCGTAGTCGTTGCGCAGCAGGCGGCTGCGTTCGATGAACGTCTGATCGCCGACGAGCATCAGCACGGCGAACAATCCCGCGCGCCAATCAAAGAGCCGGCGGCTGATGAAATAGACCATCACCAGCGTCGTCGCGGCGGTCATCAGGTTGAAGGCGCGGCCCTGTTCGAGTCCGAAGCCAAACAGTTTGAAGAAGCCGCTCATCAGCAGAAAAGCGACCGGCGTAAACGAGTGCCAGACGTTTTCGATATTGCCGCCGAGATAACGCAACATCGGCAGCGCAAGCCTCCCGTGATTCAACATCTCGTAGGGCACTTGCAGCGTGAAGGCTTCGTCGCCTTCGGGCACGGGAACAGCGCCGAGCCGTTGCGCGGCGACGAAGACGAAGCCGCCGACGAGCACGGCTAACACTAGAATATCCCAACGCGACTTGAACGCTTGAAAGGTCAGTCTCATCGTTATCTCATCGCCTGCAATGCGAGCCGCGAATGCTTTGTTGTACACCGCGTCAGTATCAAGCGGTCAGGGCTTGCGTATGTAGATGCTGCCTTCATAGCCCGGCACGTTCATCGGCGTGTAGTGCGCTTCGACCCAGCGCAGAAAATCGTCGCGGCGGCGGACGACTTTCAGGCGCGACAGCGCCACCACCTTTGGCGCTTGCGCTTCCATCTCGGCGACCAGCTCGCTGAATGGCACGCCGCGCCGCTGCGCCGCGAACTCGTCCGCGCCCCAATCGAGAAACAGGTAAGGATTCAGATTCGCCCGGTTCATCAACACCAGCAATTCAGTCGTGCCGTGAACGTAAATCTTGTCATCGGGGCCGAGCGCGCTTGTCACCGGCTTGAGCACTTCTTCCTGACCGCGCAGCGTCCACGTCGATAATCGATAGGTCACGCTGTTGAACAACGCGACCAGCAGTAAGAGACCAAAGGCCAGCGCCGGAAGTACGACGCGCCACTCAATGCGCGGCCCCCATTTTGATAAATGCCTTGATAAAGCTTCGCGCGACGCCAGCCAGCGGCCCGCTTCGACAAAGAACCAGCCGGCGAAGATCGCAATGAACGGCAGGAACGGCAACAGGTCGGGGCCGGCTTGAAAGTTGACCAGGCTGAAAGCGAAATAGACCAGCGGCGGCCACAGCAGCGCGTCGCGGTAGAGGTCTGCTGATTGAAGCGCGCGGCGCAGATGCCGCTTTTCTTTTAAGCGCGCGGCGGCAAAGAGCGCGAAGCCGATGATGCTCAAAGGCACAAGCGCGATGTTGTTTTGAAAGACGCGCCCGGCAATCTTCCAAACGTGAACAATCGCTTCGATCACGCCGCGCTCGGCGTCCGGCCCAAAGACGCTGTAGTTATAAGTAATCGTCCACGCCCACAGATCGCCGAGCGCGCCTTTGAAATAAAAGTACAACAGCACAACGGCGAGCGGCAGCGCTGCGCCAATGACGACTTTCACGGCGCGCAGGTCGCGCCAGCTCGTCAGGTATCTTGAGAAGACGAGGCCCGCCGCGCCGACAAACATCAGCCCCGGCTGCCAGAATAAACAAGCCAGCATGCCGCAGAAGCCTGACCAGAAGGGCCGGCCTTTAGCGATCATCAGCAGCGCAAGCAACCCGGCGACCATCAACGGCAGCTTCGGCTCAGTCCCGCTCGTCACCCATTCGCCGAAGCGCGGCAGGCCAACGGGAATCAACGCCGCAATCACGCCGGCCAACCGGCTGCGCAGGTAATGAGCCGCGACCAGAAAGATCAGCGCCGAGAACAATCCGGTGAGCAGTAGATACAACGCGCGCACGGCCAGCACATCGCGCAGACCAACGAGATGACCGACGGCCATCGCCAGCGCGCTCAGATAAGCCGCGCCCGGAAACTTGATGTCAACCGTGTCGCGGTAGGGCAACTGGCCGCGCAGGATGGATTGCGCGATGTAGTCGTAAAAGGCCGTGTCGCCAATCACCATCTGGCTGAACGGGCGATAGCTCAGCGTAATTACAATCGCAAAGCAGAAGACGGCGACGGCAGTCCGCGCCGCCGGCTGTCGCGCCGCCTGATCAAGGGCCGACTCGATTCGTTGGCGCAAGCCGGCTGAACCTTCAGCGTCGATGTGGGCAGGAGCCTTCATTGGTGCTGGTCTGGCTCGGCCTGCGACGTTTTGACTTTGCGAAAGACCTTGAGGCCCGCCGGCACGCCGTCTTCGTCAACCGTCTTGTAGAACGGATCGGCGAGCGCATCGCTGAGCGGGATGAAGCGCGCGCCGAGGCTCTTGTACCACGCCAGCAGGTCGGCGAGGTTGTCGCAGGTGAACTGGTTGGCGCGGAAGACGAGGATGTGCTTCACCTCGCGGCCCGCGATCTGGCGGGCCGATTCGCGCGCTTTCAACGTCGTGTCGAGCAGCAGGCTTTTGAAGTAGGCTTTGACCAGATTCGAGCAACCCGTGTCGTTGCGCGCAGAGGCGGCGCAGTAAATCCAACTGAACTTTTCGTCGTGCGCGTCAATTGTCGCCGGCACCACCGTGTAGCCGCTGTCGCTTAAATATTTTTCGATCTTCGTATGATCTTGCGAGGCGAGGCTGAGCTTGAATTTCGGATAGCGGAAATACTTCGGCGATTTCGCCGCCGCCTGCCAGTAAGCGGTAAGCGTCTGGTCGTTGCGCGCCAGGTCGTTGATGAACTCTTCGGCGCTCGTCTTGTTCGGCTTCATACGACTGTAGGTCATACTACCGAGCAGGTTGCCGCTGGCAATCCAGGCTTGGGCGAGCTGTGGGTCGAGGTTCTGGCCGATGGCAAAATCAACGGTCGGCGGCATCTGGTATTGCTTGAGCGCCGTGACCAGCCGGTCAAAATTTTCGCGGCTATCTTCGTGCTCGCACCAGTTGTCCACGTCGTTGGGGTCGCCGCTTGCGCGCACCTGATCATTGATCGTCAGAGCGATCTCAAGCCCTTCAAGCGGATGGCCCGATGCGGTTTCTTCGGGTTTGCCCTTGTCGCGCGCGCGCAGGGCCGCCAACTCCGGGATGTTGTCGAGGTCTTCCATACAGCGGGCCACCGGCGGCTTGGGATTGCCGCCCTTGGCGGTCTGCTTGCAGGCCGGCGCACCGGCAACCAGAAGCAGGATGACGGCCAGCCAGAGGTGTTGCGTTGTTCGGTTCAAAGCGGTTTTGCGCCTCCATCTATCCTGAGCGGCGCAGGCGAGACATTGCGAGGCGAGCCATTTTGCCGGCCTGAGCAAATGTAGGCAATGCCACAAAACAAACGGCGGTCGAGTATTGCGCGACTCGCCGGATGACGGCACTCGGTCAGGAATTATGCACGGTATTCATTCCCCGAAGGGAAGCCTATTCTACTTGGCCGCTGCCGGTTCCAGCAAGAAAGCGGCGGTTAAGGCAGGTTTTCAATCAGCAGCCGCAGCGTGTTGCGCCCCATAATCTTGCCGATCTCTTCGTCCGTGAAGCCTTCCGCTAAGAGCGCGTCGGTGATCTCGACAACGCCGCTGATGTCGAACGGCACAGTGACCGCGCCGTCATTGTCTGAACCCAAGGCGACGTGATCGACGCCGACCAGATTCGCCGTGTAACGAATCGCCCGCGCGATGGCTTTGGCATCAGTGCCGCAGACGGCGGTGTCCCAGAAGCCTATGCCGATGACGCCGCCGGTTCGGGCGATGGCTTTCAACTGTTCGTCGCTGAGATTGCGCGTGTTGTCGCAGGTGCCTTTGACGCCGGTGTGCGAGACGAGCACGGGGCGCGTGGCAATGCTGAGCGCGTCGTCAATCGTCTGCGGCGAGGCGTGCGCCAAGTCAACGATCATCTTCCTGGCTTCCATTCGATGAATCATCTCGCGCCCTTTGTCGCTGAGTCCGCCTTTGGCAACACCGTGCGCCGAGCCGCCGATGTCGTTATCAAAGAAGTGCGTCGGGGCCATCATCCGAACGCCCGCGTCGAACAGGCGGTCAATGTTATCGAGATTACCGTCGAGCGCGTGCGCGCCTTCGATGCCTAAGAAGCCGGCGGTAATCTGCGGCTCTTTGATGCGGCGGTCGAGGTAAGCCGACAGATCAGCCGATGTGCGAATCAAGCTGAACTTGCCGCCCGAACGATCCGCCGTTTCCTGAAGTTTGTGAGCTTGATAAAGCGCGCGTTCGGTGAGGCTCGTCCAGGCTTTCACGGGCCAGCGCTCGGCGACCGCAAGCAGCGTGATGTTATCGGTGTCGCCGGTGTTGTTCTCGATGTTCATGTTGCGCGGCGTCTTGGTGACGATGGTGAAGGCTTGCAGCGCGACATTGCCTTCGATGAGGCGCGGGATGTCAACGTGGCCGCGCGAGCCGCGCTCTAACAGGTCGCGTGCCCAGAGCAGGGAGTCAGCGTGCAGGTCGGCGACCAGCAATTTCCTGTGCAATTCAACGGCGCGCTCGCTGGCCTGGTAGGGCGGCGCAGTGAGCGTGCGGTTCATACCCTTTTCAACTTGCGCCGGCACGACGAAAAAGAAGGCGGCGAGTGCCAGCAGAACGAGAATGAGCAGAGCATAAAGAATGCGCTTCGCGGGTCTTTTCATTTTTCTGTTTGACTCTTTAATCCGCGCCTTCGGCGATGACGCTGTTGACGTGAGCGTCGCGGGCGGCGCGCAGGCGGTCGAGTTCTTCGGCGACGGCTTCGTCCGCCGCGCTCAACGCTTCAACGTCAACGTTCGCAAGCTCGATGAAGCCCATATCGGCGAAGGCTTTTTGAATGCGCTCGCCCCACAAGCCGATGTCGCGGATGGTCGGCACGATGCGCGTGAACAGCCGCTTGGTGTATTCGGCCATAAAGGGCGAGCTGCGCGCGAAGTTCACGCACTCACTGGTGTCGAATCCGAGCCGCTCCCATATCTCTTCGCCCATAAAGCGGTCGCGCATCAAGTAGCAGGCTTCGACGGCGAACTCTTCGCGCTCGTCGCGTTCACGCTCGGTCAGTTGCGGATAGTAATCGCGCAAAGCCAGCCGCCCGAAGGCGACGTGGCGGGCTTCGTCCTGCATCACGTAAGCGTTGATCGCTTTGCCGAGCGGCTCGGTCGCAAGGTCGCGGATCGTGCCGAAGGCGGCCAGCGCCAGCCCTTCGATAATCACCTGCATCGCCAGGTAGGTGAAGTCCCAGCGCGAATCGGTGATGCCCTGTTCGAGCAGCGTCTTCAGGTGAACGTTGATCGGGTAGGCCATCTGAATCTTCTCGCGCAGGTAACGCGAATAGACTTCGACGTGACGGGCTTCATCAATGACCTGCGTCGCGGCGTAGAACTTCGAGTCCACATCAGGCACGGTCTGCACGATCTTGGCCGTGCAGATGAGCGCGCCCTGTTCGCCGTGCAAGAACTGCGAGAAGCGCCACGCTTCGAGGTGCAGGCGAACTTCGGCCTTGCCCTTGTCATCAAGTTTCTGCCACGTCGGCGAGCCGTAGATCGAAACGAACTGGTCGGGAAAGCCGAGCGGGTTTTCAAGGTTGACCTCTTGCGACCAGTCGATGCGCTCGCTGGCATTCCACTGCTTGTTCTTGCCCTTCTCATACAGCGTGAGCAGCTTGTCGCGCCCTTCGTCGTACTGCCAGTTGAAGACCGTGGTGACTTCGCTCGTCGGAACCCGCCACTCGGTCTGCTCGACCGGCAGCGTGTACATGCGTGTGCTCATAGGTCGGGTGCTCCTCGTGATGAATGAACTTGCAGGGGAATGGAAACCGCTGAGAGGGTAACGCTCAGGCGCGGACCAGTCAAGCGAGCGATGCTGAACTTGCCGCGCCCGGCGCTTCAGCGGTTGGCGACGATGTTGAACGAAAACTTCAGCTCGTCTTTGACCTTGATCGTTCCCCCGGCGACCGATACGGGCTGTATGCCATATTCGGTTTGTCGCAACGCGAACTGGCCTTCGGCTTCGAGGCGGGTTTCGTAAAACGTGACGATGGTGTTGATGGTGAGAGGCCGTGTCGTGCCGTGCAGCGTCAGGTCGCCGCTGATGCGCGCTTGATACTTGCCTTCTTCAATGCGTGTGGCGGTGACGCTGGTGCTGGTGAAGGTGATCTCCGGGTAGCTGTTCACGTCGAGCACGTCGTTGCGCATCGTCGCTTGAATCTTGTTACGGTCGCTCTCGCTGACCTTGTCGGTGACGGCGAGCGAGTCGGCTTTGACGGTGAATTGCAACGACGCTGGCGTCACCGGGCCATAAGTAAAAACGACTGTGCCGGTGAAGTCGCGGATCGCAATCGTGTGATCGTGTCCGGCAACAGCGGAAAGCAGGCCGCCGACCAGAGCGCGCACGGTGAAGCGGCTCTGGCCGGCGTTGATCTTGTATCGCCCTTCCGATAGCGGCGCGGTCGCTAATGTAATGGCGGCTACACGAGCGTGCGCCGCCGGCGCGCAGGACACAGAGGCCGGCAATTCGACGACGCAACAGAGCGAAACCGATATGACGAGCAACGCCCGCACAAAACGAGATAAGCCTGGCATAGTCACACCTCTCATGGCTAACGAATGATCGGAGCAAGGACGGGCGGGAACGGCTCTCAATCAGATGTTAGCAAGCGTGCAGACCGATGCCAAACCGTCACCGTTCAGCGGCCCGCACTTCGATCTGGCCGTCGCGCACGCGCACGGCGAGACACGGCTGCGGGTGGACGGATGGGCCTTCGAGGACCGCGCCATCTGCAAGCGCGAAGCGCGAGCCGTGCCACGGGCAGCGCACGCTATCGTCTTCGAGCTGGCCTTCGGCGAGCGGCCCGCCGAAGTGCGAGCAGCGTTCGATCATCGCAAAGATGCGCCCGCCGCGCCGCACGAGCAATACTCCCGTGCCGTCAGCTTCGACGCGGCGCAGCTCGCCTTCCGGCAGATCGGCTTCGGCGAGTACGGCGACGAAATTTGATGGCGGCTGTTCGCCGACCGTGTGATCGACGCCGACCTGCTCGCCGTAGACCAGATGGCCGCCGAGGTAAGCGGCGGCGCTTGAGATGGCGTAGCCGAGCAGCGAGAAGCCTCGCCCGGCGCGGCGGTTGTTGCGACGGCGCAGCGCCAGCGAAGTGGCGTAGAGCGTCAGCGCCGTCGCATTCATCAGCCCGTGAGTGATGCCGACGCGGCGCGCTCGCCCGTCCGTCTCGTGCCAGTCGGTGAGGCCCGTGACCGCAGAGGCCACCGCGCCGACGATGCCGACCGCTACCGACGCATCTGCCGCGCGCCCGAACTCTTCGCGCCCGCTGATCTCGTCTATCGCATCCAGCACCAGCGCCGCCGTCCACGCTCCTACGGGAACGTCCGTCAGCACAGAGTGCAACGGATGACCGAGCCACGTCCCGTGCAAAAAGTTTTGTAAGCTTTGCCCCACATTGCCGCCCGCCGCGAATGCCTCACGAATGGCGGGCTGTAACGCCTCGGCCACATTGTCCAGCCATTGCTGGCGGTCTACGAAAGCGATTGCCGTATTCGACGACATATGATCCTCCCTGAGTTCTGGTCTTGCGGCGCACGCTCCACACTGGCGACGCCGGCGGAATCAATCACTTGATGAAACTCGTCAGCGCGTCCTTCAAGCGCTCGGCGAAACTCGCGGTCAACGACCACGGCGACGGCTGGCGCAGGATGTGCAGCTTGCCGCGCTGGTCGAGGATTTCGTAATCGCTCGCGCCGTCGCCTTCACGATAAAAACGTATCGTCACCTGCGCCTTGCCGACGCGCAGGTTGCGTAGCGTAATTTCGGGCAGCCACTCCGGCAAATGCGGGTCAACCAGCAGCAGGTTGAGCGGCGCGTAAGGATAAAGCCCGATCATCGCCTGCACGAAGCAGAAGACCGCCGAGGCCGACCACGCTTGCGGCGTGCAGGCGAACGGGTAATAAGCCGGGAACGGGTGCGCGTCGTCGCGCGGGTGGCCGCTGAAGAGTTCGGGCAGGCGATAGAAATCAAATAACGCTGCCGCCTCGAACTGCGCGCGGCAGAGCCGCTCAACTTGCTCGTGTAATCCATATCGCATAAAGCCCAGCGCGAACGTGCCCTGCTCGACCGGCCACACCGAGCCGCGATGATAGCTGAACGGATTGAAGGCCGGGTTCGCGGACGATAGCGTGCGTATGCCCCAGCCGCTGAAGAGATCGTCGGCGGTCAGGCGGTTGACCGTCTTGAGCGCCAATGATTCGTCAACAATTCCCGACGCGACGCAATGGCCGGGGTTCGACGAGATGGCATCAATCTGCCGCTTGTGCGTCGTCAATCCCATCGCAAAGAAACCTGCATCGGCCATCCAGAAGGCGTCGTTGAAACGCTTCTTCAACTCGGTCGCTTCGGTGTAGAGCCGCTTCGCCTCATCCTTCTCGTCCATCCACCAGAGCAACTCCGACAGGCGCAGCTTGGCGATGTAGGCGTAACCCTGCTCTTCGCAAGTGGCGATGGGCGGCTCGACCTGCCGGCCTTCGGCGTCAACGATGGCGTCGGGCGAATCCTTCCACGCCTGATGCTTGACGCCCTGCGTCGAACGCGTCAGGTATTCGTGAAAGCCATCGCCGTCGAGGTCTGCGTACTGATCGAGCCATCGCAGCGCCTTCATCGCCGGCTCGACCAGCGGGCGCACCGCGTCAAGCTCGCCCGTCCAATGCCACAACTCCGAAACGACGAAGCCATAAAAGCCGGACGTAGTGATCGAGCCGTAATAGCGGCGGCGCGGGTTGTAGTTCATCTCTTCGAGTGGGCCTGTGTGCGCCTCGTGCAGCATCTTGCCCGGTTCTTCATCGCGCCAGTGATTGATCTCTGTGCCCTGCCACTTCGCCAGCACGGGCAGCGTGCCGCGCATCATCTCTGGACCAAGGATCGCCGCCGCCCACGATGCGGTCAGCGTGTCGCGCCCGAACAGCGCGAGGTAGATCGGCAGCCCTGCGGCCATCGTCCAGGCGCGCTCGTCTGTGTCGAGATCGTAGAGCCGTAATCCGAGCAGGTCGCGCCTGCTCTGTTCGAGCGCGCCGATGACGACCGGCGCAAGCGTATCGCTCTCGCGGCTGGCAAAGCCGGTCGCTTCGTCGAGAAAGATGCGGCGGCGCTCATCACGTTCGTTCTGCGCCGCGCTGAAGCTGTGACATTGATAAAGCGGTTCAAGCCACACGCCGTCGATCAACAGGCGCATCTCGACGCAGGTGCGCCAGCTCTGGCGCGGCGCGAGCCGGATTTGAAAATAGACGCGACAGTCTTCGTGGCGCGGCGCGGTTGCAGATTCTATGAAGCGCAGCGCAATGCCGCGATGAATTCGGGCTGTGCCGCGCTCGCTCTGGTTGCTGAAGTCGTGCTCGGCCCGGTAGTCAAAAGCGAGCGTGCGGTCTTCGTCGCTCCAGTGGCGCGTCAGCGTGCCGCGCTGGCGGCGCTCGCGCTTGGTCTCGATGAGGTCGGCGAAGTCCGCGTCAATCTCTATCGCAAAGGTGAACGCGGTCGGCTGGTCGGAGTAATTCGTCAGCTCGATGTCTTCGTGAACGCCATCGCCGACGAAGCGGGCGACGCGCAGTTCGAGCGTCTGCTCGGTCTCGTATCGCATCTGGCCGCTGCCTTCGTCGGGCGGCCCGACGCGGATGCCGGGCGGCAGCGTGATGTAATAGCCTAGCCACGAATGCGACTCGATGTTCGAGAGCGCCACCGGGAACGGCGGCTCGCCGTCGATCAAGTAGCCATAGCGCGACAGCACGCGCGTCTCGTGAACGAACAGGCCGTGTTCAGCGCCGTTCGTGACCTGTCCGTTACGCTCCGTCGCAAAGACAGTGCGGTTCTGGCTGACGTGCAACGTGCCATCGCGCGGGCGCAGGCGAATCAAACGGCGCGGCATTCGGTTGGGCATAAGCAGTGGCCAGTGGTCAGTGGTCAGTGGTCAGCAGGACAGACGGGCGCTCATCCAAAGATGCTCTCCGGCTGGCAACCGACAACTGGCAACTAATTTCAGGTACTCACGGCAGGCCCACTGAATTTATCTTCGTTCGCGGGCCGAGTTTTTGCAAGCGGCGCGAAAAACGTAAGTCCCCGTGGCAACGGGCATTGATTCCCTGAAGGAAAGACTGTAGGATTGGCGGGGTTTTTTTAGGTTTTGTGCCACACCCCTGCATTAATCCGCATAATTGAGACAAGGTCTGAAAGAAGCAATGCCCGATGGTCAAGGAGTGGCTCGTGGATCAGGATGATTTTGATCGCCTTCTCGCGTGGCTCGACCCCGACCGCGAGCAAGCCGCGAAGCGCTACGAAGAGATTCGCCGCCGGCTTATCCAGATCGGTGAGGCACGCGGATTTACCGATGCGGACGTGATAGCAGATGAGACCTTTGATCGCGTCGCTTTCAAATTGCGCGAGGTCGCTGATGATTATGTCGGTGATCCGGCGCTCTACGTCTACAGCGTGGCATATTTTATTATGATGGAGCACCGCCGACCGACTTCGGTGTTGCCGATGCCGACGCCCGATTCGTGGGATGAAAAGGAGCCGCGCTATATGTGTCTTGATTCCTGTATGGCCAAGTTGACCCCAGACGACCGGCAACTGCTGCTGGACTATTACGCAGACCAGGGGAGAGAGAAGATCAAGCGCCGGCGCGAGTTGGCTGAAGCGTGCGGCCTCAGCGAAAACGCTCTGCGTATTCGCCTGACCCGGCTGCGCAAGCTGTTAAGGGATTGTATCCACGACTGTCTGAAGGCGAGCGGAGAGTGAAATACTTTACGCTGGCAACACATATCCAATGTGAGAGCACATACAAAGACGGCCAGGAGCTATGCAAGAAGCTGACGAAAAAGTGATGCGGCAGTACCTGCTCGGTGAACTGGCCGAGGCCGAGATGTCGCGCCTTGAAGAGCGCCTGATGACCGAAGGCGAACTCTTCGAGATGCTGACGGTGGTCGAGGACGAGTTAATTGACGAGCGCCTCGACGATGCTCTGTCGCCTGACGAGCGCAAGCGCTTCGATACGTACTTTCTGTCCACGCCGGCCCGCCGTGAGCGCCTGGAGATGCCTCGCGGTATACGCGTCTACGCCGCCCGCCACGCGAATAAGCGCGCACCTGCGGAGCCTCCTAGCAGGGACACGACGGACAACCCCGCGAAGGGCACGCGCTTAGAAAACGTGGCCCACCCTAAGGTCATCGATTTTCCTCCGACGAAGCAAGAGACTAGCGCGGCCCGCCGGCCCATGCGCCGGTATCTGATCCTCGCAGCGGCGGCGGTGCTATTGCTGACACTGGGATGGGGCATCTGGCGCATTATTCAGCCTTCGGATGTAGACAAGGGGTTAGCGGCACTCAATCATGCCTATCGGCAGCAACGTCCTACGGAAGCCCGCATCACCGGGTTCGATTATGCGCCGAGGCTGGAAACCCGCGGGAGCGATTCAAGCGCAGTGGATGCAGCTGAACATGACCGTGCCAAATTGATGTTGCTGACTGAAGCCCAACAGCACCCCAGCGCGAAAGCCTGCCACGCGCTTGGTAAGAGCTATCTGGCCGAGCGGAATTTCGACGAGGCCATTAAATGGCTCGACAAGTCGTTGTCGTTGGATACGAATAACGCGCGACTGTACAGCGACCTCGGCGCGGCCTACCTAGAGAAGGGAATCGCCGAGCGCGGCGGCAATCAGGCCGGTCGCAGTCTGGAAGACTACGCGCGTAGCCTCGATCACCTCAGCCGCGCACTTGAACTCAATGACTCATTGCTCGAAGCGTTGTTTAACCGCGCGCTCTGTCATCAGTATTTGATGATGTTGCAGCAGGCGGAGGACGATTGGCGCAAGTATCTTGACAAGGACTCTGCCTCCCCCTGGGCCGACGACGCGAGAGAGAACCTGAGGAAGATCGAAGAGCAACGGCAGAGAATCTCTGCCAATAGAGATCGCTATCAAGAATTCGTCCGCGCCGTTCAAAACAACGATGATGAGGAACTGTGGCGGATCATCAGCCAGGGGAAAGACGTTTTCGCTGGCAAGATGGTGTATGAACAGGTGGCCGATGCCTACCTCGATTCTAAGGCAAAGAAGGTAGTCACCCTGGCGGGAAGTAATCTGGAACTTCTTTCACACGTCGGCGCGTTAGAACTGCTCAAAGCGGATGACGCTTCCATCGCTAATTTAGTAGCCTTCTACCGGACTCTGCCCTCAGAGCAGGTGAGCCGACTGGCTCAAGCCCAGGAGTTAATGCAGGCAGGCCGAGAGTTCTACAACCAGTCAAAATACGATGACGGCATTCGCGTGTGCAGTATTGCCCAGCAGACATTCGCGCGATTAGGGGACGATTGGGAGAGTGCGCTGGCTCAATACTGGGTCGGCTACTGTAATCTGCTGAGACTCCACACGGAGAAAAGTCAACTGCTTTTTGAGTCGCTCGCAAAAGTTTGTGAAGCTCGGCGGTATCGGTGGCTTCTCGTGCGCGTGCTCTCAGCCCTTTCCGCCATCCAATACGACCTCAACGAGTACTCGAAGGCGATCTCCTATATCACCCGCTCGGCTGATTTGGCCGAGCGCATCGCCGACACCACGGGCTTGCTGAATGCCTCAAGTCATCTCATTGAATATTACAGGTACCTGGGAAACGCCCATGAATGTCTGGCCCATATTGAGAAGAGTTTACCCCTTCTCCTGTCGTCGCCCGGTGCGATAAAGACTTGGCGGCATTATTCCATCATTGCTTCCAGTCTAACTTCGTTTGGCTTTAACCGCGCTGCCGCTGACTATCAGGAAGAGTCACTGGGGTTAGCGCTGGCGACACAGGATATATCGCTGACGTGCGTTTCTTATGCCCACCTCGGTGTGATTTATGGGAGGTTAAAGAAGTACAGCGAGGCGTTTGAAAATGTGCGGGTCGCCTACGAAACCGCAAAGCAGCATTCAGATGACTCTATCGGCTTGGATATGATGGCGTATGCGTCGTTGCAGAGGGGAAACCTCTACCGGCAAACTGGAGACTTCAGTAAGGCGCTCTCCAGTTACGATGAATGCATCGACCTCTACACGCGGCTGAACTTTACCTCGGTCCTCTACCAGGCACATAAGGGAAGACTGGTTTGTTACATTGAACAGGCCGACGACTCGCTCGCTGAAGACGAGATTAAAACGACCATGAACTTGGCCGAACAGTACCGCTCCAAAATCGCGGAGGACGAGAACCGAAACAGCTTCTTTGACAGCGAGCAAAGTATTTATGACCTGGCCATTGATTTCGAGTACACGCGCAGGGGCGACCCGCAGCGCGCGTTCGATTATTCCGAGGCGTCCCGCGCCAGATCACTGCTCGGTATGATGAACAGGGTCAGGCAAGGCAAAGCCAATAGGCGCGGCCCGAATTATCTCTCCGCCTCGCACCCGCTTACGCTGACAGACCTCCAACAGCGGCTGCCCAATCAGGTGCAAATCCTTCAATACGCCGTCTCCCAAAGCCGGCTGATCATCTGGCTCATTACCAACAGCCGCTTTGCATCTGTAGATAAGCCGATCGAGATCGAGAGCTTTAACCAGAAGGTTCGGGACTATACTCAGGCCGTGTCCCGCCCGACCGCCGAACAGGGAACTCAGACTCAGGAGATCGCAAGAGATTTATACAGCGATCTGATTGGGCAGGTCGAGCCGTGGCTGGACCCGAATAAGCAGCTCTTTATCGTTCCTGACAAGATCCTCAACTACATCCCCTTTTGCGCCCTGATCTCGCCCGCCGGGCGGTATCTGGTGGAAGATCACTACTTGGCTAGGTCGCCGAGTTCGACCCTGATCGTCGTTTGCTCCGAGATTGCCGCCGGAAGAAACCCTGTGGAGAGCGAACAGCTATTGAGCGTCGGGAATCCGCGGTTTGACCGGAGCGTCTACCCACAACTCCTTGACCTGCCCTCGGCTCGCCAAGAGGCCATCCGCGTAGCCGCTTTTTACAAGCGTCCGTACGTCCTCGTCGAAGAGGATGCGCGAAAGCATGCCATCGAAAGCGAGATGAAGAAATCCGACGTTATCCATTTAGCCTTACACTCACTTGTTGATGAATGGGCACCGCGGCAGTCAAGGCTGATTCTAGCCGGGGGGAGGTCTCAGGCGTCCGGCTCGACTGAGGCGACCTTTCAAGCCAGTGAACTGTACCAACTGAGCCTCCCGCGAACCCGTCTGGTTATTTTATCGGCTTGCCAGACAGGCATAGACCGCTGCTATCAGGGTGAAGGCATGACCAGTATCGCTAGGCCCTTTATGGCGGCAGGCGTTCCCCTGGTCGTCGCAAGCCTGTGGGCAGTCGATTCGAGGCCCACCGCGAATTTGATGAGTGAGCTTCATCGCTACCGTAAAAAGGAGGCGCTGCCGACTATTGAAGCGCTAACGCAAGCGCAGCGTGCTATGTTGAAGGGCACCGATGCTCGCCTCCAGGACCCATACTATTGGGCGCCATTCTTTCTGACCGGGGGATACGCCAAATTCTAGTTTGAAGCTTAATAATGGTCTGATCACTTAGCAGTTCCAGAGAACCCGAATCTTGTTCTGCAAGCAAAACCTGAAAGGAGAAAACGCTCATGCCATCCAGCCCCGATTACCCATCTGGCCAAGATAACGCCCAGGCGTCTGACTTCACCCCCGCGTTGAGGATCAGTTTTGCCGGGCTTATGGTCTTTCATCAACTCTCGTCGCCCAGGCTCCAGGAGGTCGGCATATTGCAGGGGGTACACGAACACGTCTTTTCTATTCAGCTAGTCACCACCTCCGCCGGGGGAGGCACGACGACGACCTCTATCCCGGTACAGGATTACATCGACCCGAAACACTACATCTGGGAATTGAAAGTTGGCACGCACCAGCCAACGATCTCTCAGCATAGGCCCGGCACGTTCAGCCGGACTGACCCGCTCACAGACCCGGAGCATGCGGACTGGCTGATTGACCTTGAAAGTCATGAAATATCTCCGAAGACCGCGCACCCGCTGGGGCTTAGACACCCAGAGAGGCTCCTGCCAGTCATTCACATCGATCAGGGGCGGTATCATACGCTGACGAGAACATGCCCGCTAGAAATAAGCCGGAACCAGACTGGAACCTTTGGCCCATTTCGGCCATTCGGTATGGTAGGCATGTACATGGCGATAGATATTAACGCAGGGGACAATGAGGAGTTCGTGCTGCAAGTACGGAAGAGCCCACCGCAAACCATCTTCAGGCAGCGGAAGGAGCCAGGTAATACCTACCATGTGCTCATCAACAATCAGATCCAAGACGATCCGCTCCCCACCGACCCGGACCATTTTCAACATTACTACGATCTGTTTGATCCGATGGAAAGGGTGCAGTTCAGAGTTCCCGATCCGTCTGCGTGCAAAATAGAGCGGGAAGAGTTCATCGAAACGGCCAAGCCCGTCTTTCGCGCGCCGTACCCATACAAGTGCAGTGGGATTAATCTGAGCGCCAGGACGGGCCCATTAAGATCGATCTACTAATACATGGGTTACAGCCTGGCCACGTCAATCCAGGCCGGCACTTCGTCTAATAATGCAGCACTGTGTTCGTTGAGCGCACGCGGAATGGCCGGTTCTAATCTATCGTCTCGCGGCAGCAAGTGGTCTCCGGCTAACGAGACAAACAGGGCGGCGGTGGCGTCCGTGTTCGCGTGACGCGCTGCTGTCTCGGCGAGCCACGCAAGTTCGAGCAGGTCGCCTAGACGATCTACCACGCGGCGCGCGTGCGTTGCCGCCCACGTGTGATTGGTGAGCTGCTCCGGTGATAAAACGGTCAGCGTTTGCGTGAAGGTCTTTTCAAACTGAGCGCGCGTGACGGACAAAAAATCTTTCGGCCAGCGTTCCAATACGCCGGCTATCTCTGCGCGCCAGCGCTCGATCAAATTCGCCTTGGCTGCATCTCTCATGATTTGCAGGCAGAGCGTGTTGTGCGGCCCTTCCCACGTCTCGATGATCATCGCATCGCGCAGCAAGCGCGGCAGGATGGTGAAGTCTTCGACGATGCCGTTGCCGCCCAAAATCATAATCGCATCGTGAATCGAAGCGGTCAGCGTCGCGCCCGTGCGGTACTTCGCCAGGTTAATTAGAAACCGCTGCCACATCGCCTGCTCAGCGTCTTCGGGCACAAGCCCGTGCTCGTCAATCATCGCCGCGAGTCGAAACGTCAGCAGCCGATGACGCCACAACTTTTCAAGCATACCGACGAGCGTCTCCTGAATCATCGGGTAATCGATCAAGGCATTGCCGAACGCGTCGCGCTGACGAGCGTAGTTGCGCGCTTCGAGAAACGCTCGATGCAAAAAGCCGCAGGCGTTCGCCGCGTTGTGAAGGCGCGAAACGTTGATGACGTAATTCATCAACTGCTTGAAACCGTCGCGTGCTTCGCCAATCACATACCCGACAGCGCCATTGAAATCCATCTCCGCCGTTGGCAACGATTGCGTGCCGAGCTTATTCTTCAGGCGTCGGAATGAAATGTTGTTTAGCTTACCATCGGGCAATCGTCGCGGCACGACGAAGATGGCTATGCCTGCCGTACCCAGGGGCGCGCCCTCTGGCCGCGCGGCGACCAGAAAGTATTCGTCGGGATTCGAGCAGAACCACTTGTCGCCGGTGATCGCCCACGTGCCGTCGCCGCTATCTCGCGCTGTTGTTTCAATCGCGCCGACATCTGAACCGCCCGCCCGCTCGGTGACGAACTGCGCGCCGGCAAACGGCGTTTCGACCGAGCGCAGGCGCTCCAGATACGTATCGCGCAAGAAGTTAGAGCCGTGCGCTTCGAGCACGCGAATCAAGCCATCTGTGCAGCTCAAGCCGCAATTGAGACCGGCTTCGCCGTTGTGCGCCAGCAGGTAGACGAGCGCGAACAGGTGCAGGTTGCTGCGCCCACGCTTGAGAATGCCGAACTCGGCGGCCTCGCGGCGCAGTTGGCGGGTGAATGGGCCGAAATCAATCTCTTCGGTTGGATTGCCGGCGCGGTCGTACTTGACGATGCGCGGCAGGTTCTCTGCGTGGTTGGCTTCGCGCGCAAGCTCGTTCCAGCGGCCCGAAACTAATCCGGCGCATTCGTGCAGCGACGCGAAAACGGTCGCGCGTTCTTCTTCCTTGAGCAGATCGCCGAGCACGACTTGTAGGCCGCGATCCTGCTCGAAAAAATTGACACCTTCGACGCCTTTGAAATCTTCAAGCCGTGCCATAACTCACCTCCGTGACAAGTGACAAGTGGCAAGTGGCTGCGCCTGCCGAATACTTGCGAGGCTATTGCGTAACAACGTCTTGTCACTTGTCACGCTCTTAAGCGGCGGGCTTCATAGTCGGCAATCGCGTCTTCGTGTTGAAGGGTCAGGCCGATGTCGTCAACTCCTTTCAACAGACACTCGCGGCGGAACGGGTCAACCGCGAAGCCGAACTTGTTGCCCCAGTCATCCACGACCCATTGCCGCTCAAGGTCAATCGTCAGCTCGTAGCCTTCGACCGCCGAGGCCGCCGCGAACAACCGCTCGACTTCCGTCTCGGAAAGCTGCACGGGCAGCAGGCCATTCTTGAAGCAGTTGTTATAAAAGATGTCCGCATAAGACGGCGCGATGATGGCGCGAAAGCCATAATCGTGTAGCGCCCACGGCGCGTGCTCGCGCGACGAGCCGCAGCCGAAATTCGCCCGCGCCAGCAAAACGGAAGTGCCGGCGAAGCGCGGCTGATTCAACTCGAATTCCGTGTCGAGTGAGCCGTCCGCCTTGAAGCGCCAATCGTAAAACAGGAACTGCCCGAAGCCGCTGCGCTCGATGCGCTTGAGAAACTGCTTGGGGATGATCTGGTCTGTGTCCACGTTGACGCGGTCGAGCGTCGCTACCAATCCTGTGTGTCGCTTGAATGGTTCCATAATCAGTGATCATTAGGCAGGAGGCAGGAGGCTGGCATCAATCAGTAGTTCCGTAGGGACGACCTGTTTGTAGTTATCAATACGGAAAGAGACGAAGCCCCGTAGGGGCGCGATAGACATAACGCTCCTGACGGAGCTTGCATCATCTATCGCATCGTGAACTATAAACATCGCGCTCCTGACGGAGCTTGAATCTGCGCGACTAACTGCTTCCTGCTTCCTGCCTACTGCCTCCTATTCAGTCTCCCAGTTGCGCACGTCAACGAAATGGCCGGCAAGGGCGGCGGCGGCGGCCATCGCCGGACTCACCAGATGCGTGCGACCGCCGCGACCCTGACGGCCCTCGAAGTTGCGATTTGAAGTCGAGGCGCAGCGTTCGCCCGGCTGCAAGATGTCCGGGTTCATCCCCAGGCACATGCTGCAACCCGACTCGCGCCAGTCGAAGCCGGCGGCTTTGAATACCTCATCGAGTCCTTCAGCTTCGGCCTGCCGCTTGATCGCTTGCGAGCCGGGCACGACCATCGCTTGCACGTGCGGGCTGACCTTGCGGCCTTTGGCAATGCGAGCCGCCGCGCGCAAATCTTCGATGCGCGAGTTGGTGCACGAGCCGATGAAGACGCGGTTGACTTCGACATCTTGAATCGGCACGCCCGGCTCAAGGCCCATATATTCCAACGCGCGCCGCGCCGCTTTGCGCACGTTCTCGTCCGCCCACGAATCCGGGTCGGGAATCGCTTCGTTGGCGCTGATAACCATGCCGGGACTCGTTCCCCAGCTCACCTGCGGCGCGAGGCTCGTCACGTCGATCTCTAATTCGCGGTCGAACGCCGCGCCCGCGTCGGTCGGGAGCGTCTTCCAGTAGGCGACGGCTTCATCAAAGGCTTCGCCTTGTGGGACGAACTCGCGGCCTTCGAGGTAAGCATACGTCACCTCGTCGGGCGCGATCATCCCTGCGCGCGCGCCCGCTTCGATGCTCATATTGCAGACCGTCATGCGCTCTTCCATCGTCATTCGCTGAATCGTGTCGCCGGCGTATTCGATGACGTGACCCGTCGCGCCGTCCGTGCCGATGGTGCGGATGATGTAGAGCACAACATCTTTCGCGGTGACGCCGCGCGGCAGTTGGCCGCCGACGCTAATGCGAAACGTTTTCGGCTTCGATTGCAGCAGGCATTGCGTAGCCAGTACGTGTTCGACTTCGCTAGTGCCTATGCCAAAGGCGAGCGCGCCGAACGCGCCGTGCGTCGAAGTGTGACTATCGCCACAAACAATCGTCAGGCCCGGACGCGTGATGCCAAGCTCAGGCCCAATGACATGTACGATGCCTTGATCGGGGCTGTCTAGTCCGTAGAGCCTTATGTCAAACTCGCGGCAGTTGTCTTCGAGGGTCTGAATCTGCGTCTTCGCAATCTCGTCAACGATGGGTAGCTTTCGGCTCCAGGTCGGCACGTTGTGATCCATCGTCGCGTAAGTCAGATCGGGGCGGCGCACGCGGCGGCCTGCCAGCCGCAGCCCCTCGAAGGCTTGCGGCGACGTGACTTCGTGCACGAGATGGCAGTCAATGTAGAGCAGCGCCGGCTGCCCGTCTTCCTGGCGCACGACGTGCGCGTCCCAGATTTTTTCAAACAGTGTCTTTGCCATAGATGATTACTGCCCTTCAAATGAGGCGGCGCAGGTGAATACCAGAGTCTACTCGACGCCGCGTTAATATGTCCAAATCTTTCGGCCACAGAGTCACGGAGTTAGAAATAAACCTCTGAGCCTCTGTGGCTCTGTGGCTAATCATAGTCATCAACGATCCGGCTGATAGAGGTAGCGGCCCTTGCGTTCGTGGGCCATCGCTTCGGCGACTTTCAAGAACGCCCGCGCCGCGTGCGACAGGCTGGCGTTCTTGCGATAGACCAGGCGCAGCTTGCGCTCGATGCGCAGCTCGCGCACGGGGATGCGCACCAGCTCCCGGCGCGCGATCTCCGTTTCAACGCAGATGCCCGGCACCAGCGCCACGCCCGTACCGCTCGACACAAACCGCTTGATGGCTTCAATCGTCGGCAGCTCGACATCCATATTGAGCGGCGTCTTGTGGCGCTTGAACGCTTGAATCACTTTCGCGCGGTAGGGCGACTGCACGTTGTGGGCGACGAAGGTTTCCGCGCCGAGCTGGCGTATGCTGACTTGCCGCGACGAAGCGAGCGGATGCTTGGGATTAACGATGAAGACCAGCTCATCGTTGTAAACGACGATGGAGCGCAGTTGCGGCTCTTCGGGGTTGAACGACAGCACGGCCATCTCGACCGTGTGCTTCAACACGTCAGCCGGAATGCGGCTGGCAAGCGAACGATGCACGGTGACTTTGATCGTCGGATACAGGCGACGAAATTCGGCCAGCGCCGGCAGCAGATAAAGGCAGGTGAACTCGTTGGCCGCTATGGCCAGTTTGCCCTGATGCATCTCGCGCAGCTCTTTCAACGCGGTGCGCGCCTCGCCGCGCAGGTTCAAGAGCTTCTGTGCGTACTCCTGCAATAACTGGCCGGCATCGGTGAGCGTGCCGTCGCGCGACGAGCGGTCGAACAGCGCCTCGCCGATTTCGCGTTCGAGCTTACGAATCGCCTGGCTGACCGCCGGCTGCGTGCGGTAGAGCTTTTCGGCGGCGCGCGAAAAACTGCCCTCGCGCGCCACGGTCAGGAAGATTTCCAGTTGAAACAGGTCCATCTCGTGCCTATTAGCGAAACTTTGCCGGCCAGCCGGCGCTGATTATATCATAAGCAAAAATGTATACAACTCTAAAAATTATAACTTTGACTTTGGCCTCGCGGCGCGCTTACGATTGGCGCGATACGCCACCATTCAAATCGAGGAGAAGAGTTCAAGATGACACGACCCCAAGTGAAGATATTCGATACGACGTTGCGCGATGGCGAGCAGTCGCCCGGTTGCAGCATGAATCTGCCGGAAAAGATTCGCATGGCCCGGCAGCTCGACCGCCTCGGCGTGGACATCATCGAAGCGGGCTTTCCCATCGCCTCAGACGGCGACTTCGAGGCGGTGCAGGCCATTGCCCGACAGATTCGCCGCCCGGTCATCGCCGGACTTGCGCGCGCCACGCGCGTTGACATCGAGCGAGCCTGGGAAGCGTTGCGCCAGGCCGCCCGCCCGCGCATTCATACGTTCCTCGCTACGTCCGACATCCACCTGGAATACAAGCTGAAGATCAGCCGCGACGAGGCGCTCAGGCAGGCGCGCGAAGCCGTCGCCCTTGCCCGTTCGCTATGTGACGACGTTGAGTTTTCGCCCGAAGACGCCACCCGCACGGACATTGATTTTCTGTGCGCCGTCGTCGAAGCCGTCATCGAAGCCGGCGCGCTGACCATCAACATTCCCGACACCGTCGGCTACACGATGCCCGGCGAGTTTTCGGAGATCATCCAGACGATTCGCCGCCGCGTGCGCAATATCGAGCAGGCGATTATTTCGGTTCACTGTCACAACGATCTGGGCCTTGCGGTCGCTAATTCTGTGGCCGCGATTCAGGCAGGCGCGCGGCAGATCGAATGCACGATCAACGGCATCGGCGAGCGCGCCGGCAACGCTTCGCTCGAAGAGATCGTTATGGCCCTGCGCGTACGCAGCGACGTGATGCCGTATCGCACAGGGATTCACACTGAGCATCTTTACCCGTCGAGCCAGTTGCTTACTGAACTCACGGGCGTCGCCGTGCAGCCGAACAAAGCCATCGTCGGTCGCAACGCCTTCGCGCACGAAGCCGGCATTCACCAGGACGGCGTCATCAAGAACCGTTTGACCTACGAGATTATGACGCCGCACTCGGTTGGCGTGCCCGATAGCCGTCTCGTGTTGGGCAAGCATTCGGGCCGTCACGCGCTCGGTCGCAAGTGCGAGCAGTTGGGTTACGAGTTCACGCGGCACGAACTCGACCGCATCTATCGCCGCTTCACGACGCTTGCCGATGAGATCAAAGCGGTCGAGGATCATCACATCCTCGCCATCATCGAAGAGATGGCCGAAGCCAACGCGGCATAATCTGTTTGCGTGCAACGGTCGCTCAAGACCAAAAGCATGGCCCACGTCCTCGGATGTGGGCCGCTTTGTTTGACGAGTCCCAATCATCACGGATACAACTGACGCTATGCAGATCAACATCACTGTGCTGCCCGGCGACGGCATCGGCCCCGAAGTGACCGCTGAAGCCGTGCGCGTACTCGAAGCCATCGCCACAAAATTCAATCACGAACTTACCTACACGACCGAGAAGATCGGCGGCGTGGCGATCAATGAATTCAACAACCCGTTGCCGGATCAGACGCTCGCTGCGTGTTTGGACTCGAAAGCGGTGCTGCTGGGCGCGGTCGGCCATCCTGATTTCGATAATCACCCGCCGCACCTGCGCCCCGAAGCCGGATTGTTGAAGATTCGCAACGCGCTCGGCGCTTACGCCAACCTGCGGCCCGCGCGCTTGTTCACGGCGCTTGCGGACGCCTCGCCGCTCAAGGCCAGTGTAATTCAAGGCACAGATATGCTGATTGTCCGCGAGCTGCTCGGCGGTCTTTACTTCGGCCAGCCGCGCGGCGCGGACAGCGAGGCCGCGTTCAACACGATGCGCTACAGCGCAGCGGAAGTTGAGCGCATCACGCGCGTCGCCTTCGAGTTGGCGCGCAAGCGGCGGCGCAAAGTGACTTCGGTTGATAAATCGAACGTGCTCGAAGTCTCGCGCCTCTGGCGGCAGACAGTAATTCAAATCGCTAAAGATTACCCCGACGTGACGCTTGAGCATCAACTGGTGGACTCGTGCGCGATGGCGCTGGTGACAAGGCCGGCGAGCTTTGACGTGATCCTCACCGAAAATATGTTCGGCGATATTCTCTCGGACGAAGCTGGCGCGGTGGTCGGCTCATTAGGGTTGCTGGCGTCGGCGAGCACGGGCGGGCCGGTCGGATTATATGAGCCGGTGCACGGCTCTGCGCCTGACATCGCGGGGCGCGGCATCGCTAATCCTCTTGGCGCGATTCTATCCGCCGCGATGATGCTGCGCTATTCGTTCGACCTTGAGCGCGAAGCCGCGAGCATCGAAGACGCCGTTGAACGTACGCTTGTTGCTGGCTACCGCACAGGCGATCTGGCATCGAGCGAGCCGTCGGTCAGCACGACCGAGATGGGCCAGCGCGTCATTGAGCGACTCGCCTGATTGAGCGCCTAATCAAGCGTTTATTTACTCTCTCCTCTTTTTGCGAGCGTCGAGCAAACGACTGGCGAGCGGTGTGTCTTGCGCTGGCGCGGTTGCGGATGGTCTTGCCACTGCGTCTGCGGGCTGTGGCGGCTTGCTGACTTTACTGACTTGCGCGCCATTGTCCGCTGCCGCAGTGCGCTGTGTGATTTCGATCACAGGCGTCGGCGCGGCGGCAGTTATTTCAACAGGCGCATCGTTCAGGCGGACACGCGAACGCGCTTCTTTCAAGCCGGCCAGCGACGCAGCGGCTTCTGAGTCAAGGGCGAGCGGCACGCGGCGGCGCAGTCTTGATCGAACCCACTCGCGCGCCTGTTCGATCTGCTCGCGTGACAGGTGAACGCGCCTGAGTCCTACGTCGAGTGGCAACAACAGCAGCGCCACAAGCATCAACGCCTGCCATATCTCGTGCGGAATGGTGCGCGCCGCGCGCCTCTCGAATAAGTTAATCTCGCTTGCTTGTGGCGCATCACCCGTCAGCGCCGATAGGCTTGCGCCGCCGGTCGCTTCGCTGATTTGAGCGAGCAGGTTCGTGTCCGATGCGACGATGCTGAATTCGGGCGAATAGGAATTGACCGCGCCGGTGACGGGCGCAGGCGCACCACCTTCTTCGCTGACGCTGGCCAGATACGCGCCGCGCAATGTCGCCGGAAAATCGCCTTCGTAGCGGCCTGCTGCGGTCTGCTCTAACGGAATGTCGGTGGCGGTGAAGTCGGGCGCGATGATGTGGGCCTTGAGCCGCAGGTCGTTTTTGAACTCGCCTTCGGCGCTGGCCGCTTCGACGGTGACGTGGCCGCGCCCGGCGTTGATCTCGACACGAGGCTGCAACTCGGTCGAACCCTGTCGCCGCAACACGTCTCTTAAGGCTTGCGTCCAGAACTGGCCGAAGCCCGACCAGTTCATCCACTGCGCGGCCCAACGCGACTTGGCATCCGACGTGAACGCCGCCGCGCGACCCAGTCCATATTGCCACACGGCGTAGACCGGATCATCTTTGTCGGACATCAACGCGGTGATCGCCGGTGATTTCACCGGGTCGCGCTCGGCTGTGCCGACGTAGCCGCCGAGCTGCGGCGCGCTCGTCCAATCAATGCCGTTGGTCGCTTGCGATGCGCGCACGAAGCGCGGCACGAACGGCTCTTCGATGATTGTTGACTTCGACGCCAGGAAGGCTTCGCGCGTGAAGATGCGCGGCAGCTTGTCGGGCGTGTCCGCCGCATAGAAGCGACCGCCGCCGACATCCGCCAGAAACTTCATCGTGTCGAAATCAGGATCATCACCGAGCGCGACCGTTGACAACGTCATACCGGCCTCGCGCACGCTGCGAGCGATGCCGCGAAAATCGCCCGGCTCGCTCTGGCCGTCCGACATCACGATGATGTGTTTGATCTGCGCGTCGCTCGCCTGTAGCCAGTCGTAAGCCATCTTGATGCCGGGATACATATTCGTGCCGCCGAGCGCCTGAATCGTGCCGATCTTGTCAATGATCGCTTTCTTGTCTTCGACCTTGGTGAGATTGACAACCGCGTAAGCATCGCTGTCGAAGGCGATGACGCCGACTGAATCACGCTCGGATAAAAAGTCAACGGTCGCAGAACTGGCTTCCAGAGCCATTTCGATCTTGCTGCCGAGCATCGACCCGGACTTGTCGATGACCAGCGCGATGGCGAGCGCCGGAAAATGTTTCTTCTGCCGCACGTCGAGCGATACGGGCAGGACTTCTTCAACGGGCGTCTTGTAATAGCCGCCCGGCCCGAAGCTCTGATCGCCGCCGATCATCACAAAGCCGCCGCCGAGGTCACGCACATAACTCTGCACCATCTTCATCTGCGCCGGTGTCATCACGGAGGCGGGCACATTGTCGTAGATCACCAGATCATAATTCTGAAAGCCGGCAAGCGTCGTCGGCACAGCGGCAGCCGCGCGAACATCGGCGACGAAGCTGCCTTCGGCGAGCACGCGCAACACGCCCTGCGAAGGCGACGGGTCGCCGTAGAGGTAGAGCGTTTTCGGCTTGCCTTCGACGATGGCAAACGCCTCGCGCGTGTTGTTTTGTTGGAAGGTGTCGGCGTTGATGGCTTCGACTTCGGCGCGGTAGGTGAAGAAGCCTTTCTGTTCGACGCGCTGCGGCAGAATGAAAACGTTTTCGCCTGATGCCGTGAGCTGCACACCGCGTTCGGAGACGACAGAGTCGTTGCGGTAAACGCGCAATGTCGCTTCGGTGTCGCGCGTGCTGTCAATCGTCACTTTCAAGTCGAACGATTCGCCTTCGGCGAGTTGTGGCGGCGCGTCGAGTTCACGAATGGCAATCTCGCCGCGCGCTTCGTTGCGCGCCGTCGTCGTGTTGATCGAGCGCGTGAAGACTTCCACACCCGAAGCCCGCAGCAGTTGCGCTTCCTGGCCGGCGCTTTCGAGATTCTCGTTGCCGTCCGAGATCAACACCAATCGGCCCGTCGCGTCTTCTGGCACGAGCGCGGCGGCCAATCGCAACGCCGCCGCGATGTCCGTGTAATCGCGCGGCGGGTTCGAGGCAATCTCCTTGATGCGCCAATCGCCGAGCGTCTCTTTGCGAGTCGGCGCAAGCTCGACCGCCGGCTCGCGCCCGAAGGCGACGACGCCAACGTAATCGCGCGGCCCTGCGCGATTGATCTCCGCGTTGATGGCGTCAAGCACAGCCGCGCGCGAATCCTGCGCGACGCTCGCCGACACGTCTACGAGAAACAACAGCGCCACGTCGCGCGACGACGACCGAACTCGCAAGCCCGCGAGCGCAAGCACCGTGAGCAACACGATGACGACGCGAACGACAAGGCTCGCGCGCCCGCGCTGCCGTGATAGATTTGCCAGGCTGTGACGGGCGAAGTAGACCGCCAGCGGTATCAACGCCAACAGCACGAGCGCCCAAGGATTAGTGAATTCAATCTTCATTCAGGATTCGGGATTCAGGATTCTATGCGGCGATTCTTCTGTGATATACCCACCACTCGAACGAGAGCATGACGAGCGCCGCGAGCGCCAGCCAGCGCCACGCTTCACGCTCGGTCTTGAACGTCTCGACCTGACCGCTCACTTCGCCGGTTCTGGTCTTGATGGCGTCGCTCGGCGCAGTGTTGGATTCCGCCTCGCTCAACAAACTGGCCGCGAATGGCGGCGCGTCTTTCACTTGATACAAGCCGGCGCGCAGCGTGTCGGCAAACGCAATCGTGCCATCGTGCGCCGCGACGGTTTGCCCGTCACCGCTGGGCAGATCAATCGCGGCTTGTGATTCGGTCGTGCGAATGATGATCGGCTGGCCCGTGCGCACGGTGCGTTCACTGGCCGGCGTGTCGCGCCCCGTCAGCCACGCCATCGCGTTCGCCAACAAGATCGGAAACTCAACCTTGAGCGGCAGGTCGCTCTGCGTTAAATCAAAGCCGATCATCGCCACGCGGCGCGAACGGTCTTCGCCGGCGATGATCATCGCGTCACTGGCGGCGCTGACGATAGGCCGCAGCCACGATGACGCCTCGCGTTGCGTCATCGCTTCGACGTGAACGTCTGCGTAATTCAGATAACTATTCAGCGGGTGGCCGCGATCAATCGAAGTAATCTCCGGTCGCGGCGCGCTCCCGGTCGCGTGCCACCAGCCCGTGACATCCGATGGATTGATCGCAAGCAAGGGCTTGCCCGATTCAATCACGCTTGCCGGAACCGTGCCGTCTGTGATGACACAATCGAACGAAGCGAGCGGCGCATCCGCATTCACCTTGCGCGCATCTAACGCGTCGTTGGCGGCGATGGCTTGCAGCAGAAAGAGGTTGTCGCTGAGCACGGCGATGCGCGGGCGACGCGCGTCGGGCAGGTAAGCGTAAGCGACGTTGTCCGCCGCGAGATCGTCTTCAACGTTGATCTTCAATTCGGCCAGCCCGCCCGACTGCGGCAACGCGTCAAAGACGAGCGCGGCACGATTCTGCGCGTTGACGTTCAGGCTGCGTGCGTCGGCGAGCTTGCCATCAATGCGTAGCTCGACGCCGAACGATTGATCGCGGTCGCCGAAGTTGGCAACCGAAGCGAAGAGTTGCTGTCTCGCGCTGCTTGCCGTCGAGCGCGAGTTCATCGCCACGATGCCAACGTTCGATGCGCGGGTTCCTACGCGCACGAAGCGCAAGGCAACGTGGCGCGCGGAGTCGTTTGATAAGCCGAGGTCGGAAGCAAGCGGCGCGCTTGCGCCATCGCTGATGATGACGATGCCGGCGTCGCGTTCGGTGCGGGCAATCTGTTCAGCCAATCGCACGGCGTCGGTGAGATTGCCCGCCGCGTCTGTCTCTTGGATGTCGTTGATGGCGGTGTTGAGCGCGGCATGATCGGCGGTCAGTCCCGCGCGCACGCTGACGCGCGAAGAACTTTCAATCACGGCGGCGCGGTCATTGCCGCCGAGTCCCGCGACCATATCGCGCGCCAGTCCTTTGGCTCGTGCAAGACGCGAGCCTGCGCCTTCATCGCGTGCGCTCATACTGGCGGTCGAGTCAATGATAATGACCGTGCTGCCCGACGCCAGCGAGCGCATCTGGAGCAGCGGACGAGCCAGCGCGAAGACCAGCGCGGCCAGCGCCACGAGTTGCAGCAACAGCAACAGCGAGCGGCGCAGCTTCTTGAACGGCGCGTTGGCTTCGATCTCTTCGAGGGCGCGCTGCCACAAAAAGACGCTCGGCACAACGCGCCGCTTGCGCTTCAGCTTGAGCAGGTAAAAGAAGATGATGATCGCGCCGAGCAGCAGCCACCACAGCGCGCTTGCCGATAAGAATCTCATAACGAAGTTTCACCCGTGACGAGCCATCCGATTATAGCGGCAATTCGCGGCTGCCGCATTGATCGACGGATGCAAGCCGCGACTCGTCATACGCTGCGCCGGTCGGCGAGGTTTACGCGCCGCCGCGATTGGATGAGAATAAGTGTGAAGGGTTGGCTATGAGCGAAGTCATTGAACAACGATCTGAAGAACCGGCAGACGCCCCGACAGAGGCCAATGAGGCGCTGTTGAGCGGGCCGGGCGAAACCGACCTGACCGTTTCGCCGCGTCGTGCCGTCGCGCGGGCGCGCTGGGCCGAGATGGTCTTCGTCATTGCGCTCGGCCTGTACGCGGTGCTGGCGACGTTCGCGCATCTTTACGCCTTCTTTGAATGGGACATGCGCGTCAATCACGCGATTCGTTCAATCAATGTGCCCGGCTTCGGCCCGTTGATGGTCGGCTTGTCGTGGCTGGGCAGCGGCCTTGTGCCGACCATTCTCGTCGTCGGCTGCGGTATGGCGCTCTACGCGGCGCGCTTTCGATTAGAAGGCATTCTCTGTATGATCGGCGTCACGCTGGGCGCGGTGATGAACAGCTTGATGAAGATAGCCATCGCGCGCCCGCGCCCCGATCCGAGCCTCATCGACGTGATGCGCCATTATGATCACAACAGCTTCCCGTCGGGCCACGTCGAATTCTTCGTTACTTTCTTCGGCTTTCTCTTCTTTCTCAGTTACGTTCTGCTCAAGCGCAGTCCCTTGCGCAGCGCGGCGCTGATCGTCCTGGCGTTGTTGATCGCGCTGATCGGCGTGTCGCGCATTTATATAGGCGCGCACTGGCCGAGCGACACGGTCGGCGCGTACCTATCGGGCGGCGTCTGGCTGATGCTGATGATCGAAGTCTACCGCCGCTTGAAAACTCACCAGCCAGTTGCGACGCGGCGACACGGCGACGCGCCGACGCGGTGAGGGGATGACGCGTCGCTTTCTGCTATGGCGCGAGCCGGCGCGGCTGTGCCAGAATTTTCAGGCGAAGTTGTGAATCTGCGTTCCGATAATTCGTGTTGATCCCTGAACGCTTCAATCAGGAAGCGATACATTAGATGGCAGAATGAACTGCCGCGCTCGCCCGCTTGTCTCCCCCACCCACGTGTGACGCTTTGAGCATTGCTTTGAAGATCGCTGTCGGTCTGCCGAGGAGAGTTATGCGAAAAGTGTTGTTGGCTTTTCTGTTCTTCATGCTCATTGCGATTCTCTGTTTCGCCGTCAACCGCGCCGCCGCAGAGGCGACTGCCAGGCAAGAGATCACTGCCATCCCGCTCGTGCCGGTGCTCACGGGTTTGTCCAGCCCGGTCTATGTCACCAACGCGCACGACGGCAGCAATCGGCTGTTCATCGTTGAGCAGCCGGGCCGCATCAAGGTGCTGCAACCCAACGCCAGTGCGCCGACCGTCTTTCTCGACATCACGTCCAGAGTGCAGTCCGGAGGCGAGCAAGGACTGCTGGGCCTCGCCTTTCACCCGCAATTCTCGACCAACGGTCGCTTCTTTGTTGACTACACGCGGCGGCCCGACGGCGCAACGGTGATCGCCGAGTATGCGGTTTCGGCGAACGCGAATGTAGCGTTGATGACAGAACGCACGTTGCTCGTCATCCCGCAACCGTTCGCCAATCACAACGGCGGTATGATCGAGTTCGGCCCCGACGACTATCTTTACATCGGTATGGGCGATGGCGGCTCGGCCAACGATCCGGGCAACCGCGCGCAGAACCTCAACGAGTTGCTCGGCAAGATTCTGCGTATTGACGTAGACCACAGCAATGGTAGTCAACCTTACAGTTCGCCGGCGGATAATCCGTTCTTCGGCTCTGTGGCGGGCCGCGACGAGATATACGCGTATGGCTTACGCAATCCGTGGCGCTTTTCGTTTGACCGCTCGACCGGCGAACTCTACGTTGCCGACGTGGGCCAGGGCGCGCGCGAAGAGGTGGACATCGTGAGGCGTGGCGGCAACTACGGCTGGCGGATTATGGAAGGCAGCATTTGCACGAACCTCGACTCGGCGCTCTGCTCTGCCGTTCAGGTCGTGCCGCCCATCGCCGAATACAGCCACACCGGCGGGCGCTGTTCGATCAGCGGCGGCTATGTCTATCGCGGCACACGTGGCAGCCTGCCCGCCGCCGCTTACGTCTACGGCGATTACTGCACGGGCGAAATCTTTCTCTTGAAAGACGGCGCGTCAACGCTCATCGATGACACGGCGCTGAACATCACGTCGTTCGGCGAAGACGAAGCCGGCGAGATTTACGTCGTCGGTCAAGGCGGCACGGTTGATCGCTTGGGCAACGCCGCTGTGCCTGCGCCAACGTTTGCCATCACGCGGGCTGTCGTTCGCAAGCGTGCGAGCGGCGCGGCGCTTGATCCGTTGAGCGTGCGCCCCAACGGCAAGAAGTTCGACATTGTTGTTTATGAATCAGGCACGACGCCGACGGCGGCTTCGATGAATGCGACGGTGATGGTCAACGGCGCAGCCCTCGATACCGAGTACACGACGACCGAGGCGGGCGAGCCGATATTCGTGGCGCGGCTCAGACGCGGGATGCTGGCGACGCCCGGCCCGCTCACGGTTGAAGTGGTGCGCGGCGACGGCTCGCGCTCGAATACGCTGACGCTGCAAGTCGTCGCCGCGCCGTAAAATTGCCGTTGCGCGCGCGGCGACGCTAACCGTATGCTCAAAGGTTGGCAACCGATGGCGCTTTGCGCATAAGATAGCCACAGCCGCCGTAGTCATCGCCAGTATGGCCTGATTCATTCCGTCATTATCAAAGGGGTGCACTGTTGTTGCGAGCCAGATCGGTTTTTCTATTGAGCGTGACGCTGCTTTTCGCGCTCTCGCTTGCCGCGATCAACTTCCCGCGCGCCGCCCGCGCGCAAATACTGCGCGTGCCGGATGTCGCGCCGGGCTTTGACTTCAACTTCTTCGCCAACGCCGACAACGTGCCGGAGTTCGCCATCACAGGGCAGACGGGTTCGTTCACCGGGCCGACAGCGATGGCGTTTGACGCGCGCGGGCGGTTGTTTGTGGCAACTGGTGGCGGAAAGATATTGATCCTGCTCGACACGAATGATGACGGGCGGGCCGATCAGGTGAAGACGTTCGCCACGGGCATCCCGTTGCCGCTCGGCATCGACTTTCGCGCCAACGGCGACCTCTTCGTATCCAGCAACATCACTAACGGCGCGGGCCGCATCCTTCGCTTGCGCGACACCAACGGCGACGATGTAGCCGACGAGCAGACGGTCATCGTTGACAACCTGCCGAGTAATGGCGACCACCAGACCGACAAGATCAGGTTCGGCCCCGACGGCTTGCTTTACATCGGGCAAGGTTCGGCGACCGACAATGGCACGCCGTCTCCGGGCCGCCCCGCCGAAGGGCCTTTGAACGGGGCCATCCTGCGCGTCAACGTAGACAGCTCGCAGGTGAGCGGTTACGCGGGCGGGTTGCGCCAGCCCTACGCGCTGGCCTTTCATCCGCCCAGCGGCGAACTGTTCGCGGTGGACGTGGGCAAGGGCGAGTTTTGTAATTTCTGCTCCGAAGATCAGGCCCCGCCCGAAGAGATCAACTGGATCGTCGCCGGCGGCAACTATGGCTTCCCGCTTTGTGATGGTTCACCGACGGCAAGCAACCCGAACTGCTCAGGCGTGCGCCCGCCTCTGCTGCAATACCCGGCGCACCTGACGCCGACGGCGCTTGCCTTCTACACGGGACCGCAAGCCGCCGAGTTTCAGAATCAACTGCTGGTCGGCATCTACAAGAACTATCACAACGCCGAGAACGTCGGCGGCGACCTGCGTCGCGTCGTCGTCACCGGCGACGCCACGAGCGGCTTTCAACTGCGCGACGACGGCTTCATCATCAAGCTCTTTCCGATTGATCCCGGCGACGGGCCGATAGACGTAGCGGTTGACCCGATCAGCGGCGACATCTACCTGGCGCGCTTCGATCCGGTCAATCACGGCGCGATCACAGCCGGCCACAACCACACCATCTATCGCCTGCATCGCACGGGCAGCGACGCGCTGCCGTTCATCGGCCCCTTGCGCCCGGCAGCCATCAAAGCCGGCAGCGCCGCCGTCACCCTCTCTCTAATCGGACGCCACCTGCAAGCCGGCGCGGTTGTCGTTAATGTAACCGACAATACAACACTCACGACGCGGCAGGGCGCAGATCGTTTCGAGTTGCTGGCCAACTTGCCGGCGACGGCGATTACGACCGACCGCACGATTCAACTCGCCGTGCGCAATCCCGACGGGACGCTGTCGAACCCGCAAACCTTCACGGTGACGAAAGGCGATCCCGGCCCGCCGCCTGACACCGAAAAGTCGCCGCAGATCACTTCAAAGTTCGTTTATAAGAAGAAGCGCGGCAACGTCTTTGACACGATACAGGCAGGCGCTAGCCCGAAGAAGCTTTTCCTCGTCGTCAGCGGCACGGACTTCGACAGCGGCGCGCAGTTGTTAGTCAATGGAACGGCGGCGGCGCTCGACAGCGCTTCGACGACCGAACTGGTTGGCAAGTTCACACACGAGATGCTGGCCGCGCCGGGCGAGCTGATGATTCAGGTGAGGAACTCGACCGGCAAGGTGTCGAATGTGGTCAGGTTCACCATCACGCCATGAGAGTGATGGGTGATGAGTAAGAAGAAGGAATAAGTCTTCTGAGATTCGTAGACTCATCACTCATCACTCATCACTCATCGCTTCTTTTCACTTGTCACTCTTGAAGAAGACCGGGAAGGAATGGATGCAGCGGAAGCCGGTCGCTTCGTACAGCCGCAGCGCCGGGCGGTTGATGCCAGTCACCGCAAGGGTCGCGGCGCTAAAGCCATACTGTGCGAGTTCTTGAAGCACGCCGGCAAGTAAGCGCCGACCTAAGCCCTGCCCTTGATACGCGTGATGCACCGAGAGCTGGCCGATGTGGCCGATGCGAGGCGCGATGCGTGAAGCGATCAACACGCCGACGAGCCGCCGCGCGCCGCGCCGCACGGCGATGCGCGAGACGTGCGGCAGAAAATCGCCGCACCAGAGATGATCCGTCAGGATGGCCAGCAACTCGGCGCAGCCTTCTTCGGTCATATACTGACTGTTGATGCGGCTGTCGGTGCGGCCTCGATACGACTGATGAATGACACGCGCCGCCTGTGCGAAATCGGCTTCCTGCCAGGCTCGAATGATGATGTCGGCAGCGTCGCTGTCATCGGCTGATCGAGAAGGCCGGGCGCTTGACGCTCTTGCCGCATCGTCGTCGTCGTGCTCCAGCTCTCGCATCATGTAATAACGGTCGAAGCGCTCGAAGCCGCGCGCCACGAACAACTCGCTCGCACCGTCGTTATCGACGCTGACACACTGGCTCTCGATGCGCCGCAGTCGCGGGCCGCTGTCGAGCGCATCGAGGATGGCGGCAACCAGTTGCCTATCCACACCCGCGCCGCGCCAGTCTTTAGTAATGAAAATATCGCCAATCGAGCAGCGGTTGCTTTCGACGATGTAATAAGCGAAGCCGATGACGCGACCGCCGCTCATCGCCACAAAGCCGGTCAGCTCACGCTGCCGCGCGACCTGCCGAATCAGTCGGCTCGGCCCTGTGTAATCCCAACGCAGCAACGCCATCCACTCGCGGCACTGCTCGTCAAACAGCGCGTCGAGTCCGGCGAGGTCCGCCTCATTCATCGGAATGATGCGCGCGTCGGTGTTAGTCAGCGTAACGGTTGCCATACGTCTCTTCCTGAGAAGAAGGCGGCGCGATTGCGGTTGCCCTTCGCTGAGATTATAGAGTCACCGCTCAAGCCGTGAAAGCCGGCGATGTGCAAAGCGGATCATTTCATCGCGCGCGACATTCGACCGACTCTGATGACAGCTCGCATCAACACTTCAGCCGCCACCGCGCCGATGATGGTCACATCAGATGGAACGTCGCCGGTAGATAACGCAAAGATCGTGTCGCCATCAAACATCGTGTGAATCGGCTTGATGGCGCGAGCCAATCCGTCGTGCGCCATCGCCGCGACTTTGCGCGCTTGCGCTTTGGTGAGCGCCGCGTCGGTGGCGATGACCGCGAGCGTTGTGTTCTGCATCGCCGAAAATGGATGGCGTGCCGCCTTGGGCGTTGCGTTCTTCGTTGTCGTCTTACGGGATCGCTTCGTGCGGTTATGCGAGGCTTGATCGCTTGCCGATTGTGGGCCGCTTTCGATGAAGCGCTGAGTGTCGAGCCAGCCGCCTTGCGGCGAGCGAGCGCCCGCGAGGATGCGACTGTTTGATGGATCAATGATGTCGCCGAAAGCATTCACGACGACCATCGCGCCGACGGTTGCGCCGCTCGCAAGTCGCATCGAAGCCGTGCCGACGCCGCCCCATGAGGCCATCGTTATACCGAGAATCTTGCCTACGGTTGCGCCCGCGCCCGCGCCGATGCGGCCTTCTTCGGGCGGAGAATTGATCGCTTGCTCGCAAGCCGCGTAGCCCATCCGATGATCGGGCCGCACCATCGCGTCACCTTCGGCCAGATCGAAGATGACGGCGGCGGGCACAATCGGCACGCGCGCGACGCCGGTGTCGAAACCGACGCCGCGTTCTTCCAGCCAGCGCACGACGCCGCACGCCGCGTCCAGGCCGAAGACCGAGCCGCCCGTCAACAACACCGCGTGAACGCGCTCGACCAGATTTTCGGGCGCGAGCAGATCGGTTTCGCGCGTGCCGGGCGCTGCCCCGCGCACATCAACGCCGGCAGTCGCTCCATTGGCTTCGCACAAGATCACCGTGCAGCCCGTGCGCGCCGCAAGGTCGTGTGCGTGACCGACGCGAATGCCGGGCACATCCGTGATCGAGCCGGCAGACGCGAGCGATGGTTTGCGTGACGTTTTGCGCGACGCGCTGGCCGGTAATTTTTTCCGGCGTGTTCTGTCCTGAGCCATTGCGTTCGTATGTTAGCCGACCGCATCCGCCTTTTCCACGCTGCTGCGCGTCTTAAGCAAGCGGCACAAGGGTTGCCCACTAACCAGCGCGGTAGAAGAGTGTGAAAGACCAAGTGGAGGTGGTCGAGTATGAACAGAAGCAGGGTGGCAAGACTCATCGCTTCGCTCGCGGCGCCGCTGTGTCTGGTGGTGATGCTCTGCGCGGCAGTGCCGGCGCAGAACCGCAGCCGCAATGATGGTCGCGTGAAGGGCGTCGCGCACAGCATTCGCCGTCCAACCAACGCGCAAAGCCCGAAGCGCGAATTCGCGCCGCGCGTCATTGGTCGCGCCAACAGCTTTATCATTCGCGGCCACATCACTGCGCTCAACGGCCAGCGGCTCAGCCTGGAAACAGCAGCCGGCGCGCGCGTCGATCTTCAACTCGACGCGCAGACGACGCTGCTTGATTCGAGCGAGCTGGTTTCGATAGCGACGATGGACGACATCACGCTGCGGCCCGCCGACCTGCGATTGGCCGACGAAGTCGAAGTCGTCGCCGAGCGCGCGGGCGAGCGCACCTTCGCACGCATTCTTACGCGCACAGCTTCAGGCCAGCCGGTCGCGCGCCGATGACTGGCGGCCTGCTTTTCGGCGCAGACGTTATAGACAACGCGCGACACGCTAAAAGATGAGCGATTCGTCTGTCGTCTCTTTCTCTCGCCGCATCGCCCTTTATTTCCCGCCGGATTAATTAGTGAACCTTCCGAAGCCAACCGCTGAATAACTCCGACCGAGGCAATAAACATCCGACCTGTGACGTCCGTCACGGCGAGGCGTGATTGCGGTCATAGCTTCGCCTTCGGTGATCGCAGTAGAGTATAACCAGCGCGACGAACATCGCTCTTTCGCCGGGCAGCGCCGCGCGACAAGGAGGTAAGACAACAATGAAACGGATGACCTTGATCGTCTCGATTTGCGCGGCGGTTGTGCTGATGGGAACGGCCCTCGTGCGCCTGACAGTCGCGCAGACGCCAAAGAAAGAGAGGGCGGTTGTTGACCTGAGCGACAAGACGAAGATGATTAAAGAGATTCTGCAAGGCAAGTACATCTTCGTCCACGACGAAGAGGCGACGGCTAAAGGCCAGCCCTGCTTCTACGTCTACAAGTATAGTCAGGACGCCGCCGGCAAGCCGGAGATCAAGCCGGAGAACCTAGTGCTGTCGTTCAACTGTCAGCACCTGGAGCGCAACACAGCGCCGCAGATGGTCATCACCTACACGATGGTTCCCGGCAACTCGGACCTGTTCGAGATCAAAGAAGTGCAGTTCGCAGGCAGCCCGGCGGTGCATCGCCTGCCGAACTCCTAAACGGGTTATGCCTCTCAAGTGCGTGCTTCATGCGGGGAGCGCGGCGCGAGGGGCTTGAAGGCAGAGGGTCGCGCCTGCTGGCCGAATATGCGCTCCGCGCAGTGCGGCGCGATTCTCTGCCGATATTGAAGAGGAAGAGGGGCTGGAGACTAGGGGCTAGGGGTTAGTAGGAGAACGGCGCTGAATGCTTCCGTTTTCCCGCTAGTCTCTAGCCCCTAGCCTCTAGCCCCTCTTTTCCGCAATCGGTTTGAAAAGCGGCGGGCGGCGCGGTTATGCTTCACCCGCCCGCATCAATCAATCGAACGCGGAGGTCGCCATGAGCGCAGAGAAGCTGGCGCAGTTTGCCGGTCAGAAATACATCAGCCTGCAAACCTTCAAGCGAGACGGCACGGCGGTGGCCACGCCTCTATGGTTCGCCGAAAGCGGCGGCGAGCTGGTCTTCTACACGACGGCCACATCGGGCAAGGTCAAGCGCATTCGCAACAACCGCCGCGTCCGCGTCGCTGTCTCGGACGTGCGCGGCAACTTGAAAGGCGAATGGATGGACGGCGAAGCGCGCCGGCTCGACGAAACGGAGGCCGCGCAAGCGAACCGGCTGATTACCGAAAAGTATGGCTTGATTAAACGCGCCATGGATTTCTTCAGCAAGTTTCGCAAGTCGCCGCGCGCCGCCTTCGCCATTCGCGTGCTGTGACTCGTTCGTGAAAGGGAAATGGATATGAAACGTGTGGCGCAGTGCATCACGGTGCTTGCGGCAATTCTTATCGCGTCACCTGTGACGCTATCGTCGTTGAAAGGGAACATGGCAGACCAGGCGACAACGCAACTCGGCAACATCGAGCGGCGCGACGCGCGGCTCGACCGCATAGTGCCGAAGAATGCGCGGCTCGAAAAACTTTGCGACGGGTATCACTGGGTCGAAGGCCCTGTGTGGAATCGTAAAGAAAACTACTTGCTGTTTTCGGACATCCCGGCCAACGCCATCATTAAGTGGAAGGCGGGCGAAAGCTGCGGCCTTTATCTCAGTCCGAGCGGCTACACCGGCACGGCAACGTTCGAGGGACGCGAGCCGGGATCGAACGGGCTGACGTATGACGCGGCGGGCCGATTGGTGCTGTGCGAACACGGCGACCGGCGCGTCGCGCGGCTCGAAAAAGATGGATCGAAGACGACGCTCGCCGACCGCTACGAAGGCCATCGGCTGAACAGCCCGAACGACCTCGCCTTCAAATTGAATGGCGATCTGTATTTCACAGACCCGGCTTATGGCCTGCCGAAAACGTTTGACGACCCGCGCCGCGAGCTGCCGTTCTGCGGCGTCTACCGTCTGTCGAAAGACGGCAAGGTAACGTTACTTACGAAAGACCTGCAAGCGCCGAACGGCATCGCGTTTTCGCCCGACGAGAAGCGGCTCTACGTTTCGGATTCGGCGCAAGGCTTGTGGATGGTCTACGACGTGAAGGCGGACGGCACGCTCGGCGGCGGGCGCATCTTCTACGATGCGAAGGCGTGGACAAAGACGCGCAAGGGCGCGCCCGATGGCTTGAAGGTTGATCGACAGGGCAATCTCTTTGCGAGCGGGCCGGAAGGCGTTTACGTTTTTGCGCCGGACGGCACGCACCTGGGCACGATTGAAACCGGCGTGCCGACGGCCAACTGCGCGTGGGGCGACGACGGCTCAACGCTCTACATCACGGCGAACACCGCCGTCTATCGCATCAAGCTGACAACCAAAGGCGCGGGCTTTTAGATCAAGCAGACAAGCCACCGCAGAGGACGCAAAGGACGCAGAGGCTTATTCCGTCCTTTGCGTCTTCCGCAACGAATGGGTGCTCTGCCGGGATCGGCTCCAGTGTTGCCATAACCGTCCTCTCGTCGTCACCAAATAAGTGGGCGGATTAAATCGTTAAACGCCGTCAAGCGTGCGTGGCGTGTATGCCCATCAGTTGCGAGCGCGTCGCGTGCAGCCGGTGTGCGATCAGTTGCGTGACGCGGATCAGCATCTCGTTTTTCAGATCGTGATTTTCTTCACACAGGGCGCGCAGCCGCTTGCCGTCGATCATCATCGTTCGCGTCAGCCCCACAGCCTTTGCGTCAAAGCGCCACTGGTGCGGCGGAATCATCCACGACCAGCCGAGCGTCTCGCCCGCGCCGATGGTTTCGACCGTCAAGACGCCGCGTCCCGGCGTGTAGATTTCGAGCGCCACCTGCCCGGCTTGAATCAAGTAGAACTCGTTGGCATCCTGCCCTTCGCGCAGAATGTATTCGCCATCCTCGAACCGCTCACTCGTCGCCAGCGGCGCGATCAGCTTGAGCAGTGATTCATCGAGGTCTTTGAAAAACGGGTGCTCGGCTAACAGGCGCAGTGCGATCTTCATAGAGGTCTCCTTTTCGTCGTCCCATCACTATAAAGTTGGGCGAGCGTCAGAAGCTATGACTGGCATCACCGCCGCGCGTGACGGCGGTCACAGCGTCGCCGCGACGGTTATGATTGGCGGGAGGTTGTGAGAGTGAATCAATCGCCGGCGTAGGCTTGCAGCACGGCTTCGTCGGCGATAGTGATGCGGCGGCCATCGACCGCGATCAGGCCATTCTGTTGCAGGCGATTCAAGGCGCGCGAGACGACTTCGCGCACAGAGCCGATGCGAGCGACGATCTGCTGGTTAGTCAAAATCAATTCGACTGTTACGGTCGCGCCTTCACGTTTGCCGCGCGCGCGGGCTTCGGCAAGCAGCAAGCGCGCCAGCCGCTGGTCAACTTCAAACAGCGACAGTTGTTCGACCAGCGCGGCGGTGCGACGCACGCGCGTCGCCAGCACTTTCAACGCGGCCAGCGCGATCTGCGGGTGTTCGAGGCAGAGCCGGCGCACATCGCGCTTGTTGATGAACAGCAGCAACGAATCTTCTTCGCCGGCGACGGTCGAAGGGTAAGGGCCGTCGTCAAAGACCGGCACTTCGGCGATGGTCGCGCCGGCGGTCTCGACGTGAATCACCTGCTCGCGGCCTTCGAGGCTTTCGCGGAAGGCGCGCACAGAGCCTTCGACGATGACGTAGAGGCCACCGCCTTCGTCGCCTTCAACGAAGAGGATTTCACCGCGCGCCAGCCGGCGCTCGCTGGCGCGGTCGGCCAGCGCTCGCAAATCCATATCATTCAACTCGCCGAACATCGCCGTGCGTTTCAAAGCCGCTATCTTATCCATTGCCGTCATGATTGCGCCGCGCGCCGGTGGATTCAAGCCAACCCGCACGACCTTGCTAGACGCTCCGCAAGGGCGCGTGCTGCGGCTGGATTTGAGCGAGCAAGAAGTCGCCGGCCTGCGACGCTCGGCGGGCGTGTTGAAGAAGACCATCGCGCAACTCGGTTATTAATCCGAGTCTTCAAATGGCCAGGCCCGCTTGCCGAAGGGCGTGACTTACGTCATCGTTACTCTCCGACCCTCGCCCTACACTGTGATTCACTGAGCCGCGAGATGCATCGCCGCTCTGCCTGATGATGATGGTCATCACTAACGAGCTGGCGCAGAGCGCGCCGTCATCATCCGTTTCAGCCATTGGAGGCCCCATTGAAGGAACGGCATCGAAGTTGATACGATGACGCCGACCGAAAGCCGGAGGATCATTCATGAAGTCCATGAAGTCACAGACATTGATGCGGGTCGTCCTGGGTGTAGCCATCGGATTATTCATCGGCGTCGGCGGTTACACCTTCATCTACGCCAAAGGCTATTCCTACCTGACCAACGACCCGGCGGCCTGCGCCAACTGTCACGTGATGCAGGATTATTATGATGCCTGGCTGAAGTCGAGTCATCACAGCGTTGCTGTTTGTAATGATTGCCACACGCCGCCCGGCTTCGTCGCCAAGTACGCGACCAAAGCGGCCAACGGCTTCTGGCACTCGTTCGCCTTCACGTCGGGCCGCTTTCCTGAGCCGCTACAGATCACGCGGCGTAACCACGAAGTGACCGAGCAGGCTTGTCGTAAGTGCCACCAGGAGATTGTCGAAGCCATCGAAGGGCCGAACAAAGACAACCAGACCTCGTGCGTGCGTTGCCACAGCACCGTCGGCCATCTTCGGTAAAAGAAGTGATGAGTCTTAGGGGGGAGAATGACAGATACAGTGAACGATTCTGCGAATGAGAAAGGCGGTTCGTCGCGCGGGCGCACGATCAAGCTGATCGTCTTGACGGCGGCAATCGCGGCGCTGGCGGCAGCCGGGATTCTCGCGCTGCTCGTGACTATCTTCGAGCATAAGCAGGAGGCCCGCAATCCATTTTACCGCGTCGTCGAGATCACCGACGATACGGACGACCCGGCGGTGTGGGGCAAGAATTTCCCGCTGCAATACGATCATTATTTGCGCACGGTCGATCAAATACGCACGCGCTACGGCGGCAGCGAAGCCTTGCCGCACACACCGACCGATGTCGATCCGCGCTCGGTCGTGTCACAGTCGAAGCTCGAAGAAGACCCGCGCTTGAAGATTATGTGGGCGGGCTACGCCTTCTCGAAAGACTTCCGCGAAGAACGCGGCCACGCTTACATGCTCGACGACCAGACCTTCACCGAGCGTCAGCAAGTCACCAAGCAGCCGGGCACTTGTTTGAACTGCCACGCCTCGATGTATACGACCTATAAGAAGCTCGGCAACGGCGATCTCACGAAAGGCTTCGAGGCGGTCAACCAGATGCCTTACTTTGAAGCGCGCAAGCTGGTCGTGCATCCGGTCGCCTGCATTGACTGTCACGACGCGGCGACTATGCAACTGCGCGTGACGCGGCCCGCGTTTATGGAAGGCTTGCAGGCGCTCGCCGCATCCGATGACCCGGTTCCGCAACTGGCGAGCATCGAACGCTGGCGCAAGGATGGGCACAAGGGAACTTATGATGTAAACACGATGGCGTCGCGGCAGGAGATGCGCGCCTTCGTCTGCGGCCAGTGCCACGTCGAGTATTATTTCAAGGGGCCGGAGAAGCGGCTGACTTATCCGTGGGCGAAGGGCTTGAAGGTGGATAACATCGTCGCTTACTACGACGAATCGAAGTTCAAGGACTGGCTGCACGCCGACACCGGCGCGGAGGTCTTGAAGGCGCAGCACCCTGAGTTCGAGATGTGGAATCAGGGCATACACGCGCGCTCCGGCGTCGCCTGCGCCGATTGTCATATGCCTTACATTCGTGAGGGCGCGCTGAAGATCAGCGACCACCACGTGCGCTCGCCGGTGCTGAACATCAACCGCGCCTGCCAGACCTGTCACAAGTGGCCGGAAGACGAGTTGAAGGCGCGCGTCGAGATCATTCAGGAGCGCACCTACCGCTTGCGCAACATAGCGATGGATGCGCTGGTCGATTTAATCAACGACCTCAAGGCCGCCAAAGCGGCGGGCCGTTCGGATGCGGAGCTGGCGACGGCGCGCGACTTCCAGCGCCGCGCGCAGTTCTATCTCGATTTCGTTGAGGCCGAAAACTCGACCGGCTTCCACGCGCCCGAAGAGGCGGCGCGCATCCTCGGCGAGTCGATAGACTTTTCGCGCAAGGGACAGAACGCGCTGCGCGGTCAGACGCCGACGGCGCAATCGCAGTCGATCAAGGCGCCGAAATGAAGTCGTGGCCGTTTGCCGGACTGCCTTCACTACGCTGCTCCGCCAGCCCGTCAGGGACAAGATATTTATAGCGGCGAAGGCTCAATCAGTCGGCAAGCTCCGTAAGAATGTGATGTTGACATCACGCTCATACGGAGCTTGTTTTGCCGGGAGGGCTGTTGCTATAAACATTACGCTCCTAACGGAGCTTGTATTCGTTTGAGATTCACTTATGCCAACACGAGACGACGCCTGGAACCTGCTGTGCGAATACACCAAGGGCGAATCGCTGCGCAAGCACGCGCTCGCCGTCGAAGCCGTGATGCGCGCTTATGCGCGCAAGCTCCATACGGATGAAGACCGCTGGGGTATGGTCGGATTGCTGCACGACTTCGATTATGAGATGTACCCCGATCCGCCCGACCATCCGCTGAAAGGGTCGGAGATTCTCAAGCAGCGCGGTTATGACGACGAGCTGCGCCGCGCTATCCTGGGCCACGCCAACTACACCAACGTGCCGCGCGATACGCTTCTCGCCAGGGCGTTGTATGCCTGCGACGAGCTGACCGGCTTTGTGATCGCGGCGGCGCTCGTACGGCCCAACGGCATCTGGGACCTGGAAGCGAAATCGGTCAAGAAGAAGCTCAAAGACAAAGCCTTCGCGCGCACGGTCAACCGCGACGAAGTCTACGAAGGCGCGCAGGAGTTCGAGGTTGATCTGGGCGAGCATATTGATTTCATCATCGCCGCGCTGCGCGAAGTCGCCGGCGATGTGGGGCTGAAACCACGAGCGTGATAAGGCAAATGACGACGCGGCGACACGGCGACGCGGCGAAGGGGAGAAAGAAGGGTGATTCGTCTCTCTATCCTTCCCTCGCCGCGTCGCCGTGTCGCCGCGTCGCCGCGTCAGTTTTAGTTTTAACTTTTGCCTTTTGCCTTCCTGCCTTCGGGCAGGCGGTACTGGCGTTCAACGCGGCGCGTCGTGGTGAAGCGCTGCGCCAGAAGTGGAGCCTTGATGCCGCCGAGTCGGCTTTCCGCCAAGCCCTCGCGCTTGACGCGGCGAACCTCACGGCGCAACTCGGACTCAGCCGCGTGGCGCGTGCGAGGTTCGATTACGCGGCGGCGCTCGCGTGGCTCGATAAGATCAAGTCGGTCAGCGCGGCGTCGGCAGCATCGGCGGAGGTGCTCGCAGAATACGGCGCGATCTATCTCGCAACGGAAGATGCGGCGCGGGCAAAAGCTTTTTTCGATGACGCCTTGAAGATTGATTCAGCGAACATCAATGCGATCATCGGGCGCGCGGGCACTGACCTGCTCGAACGCGACGCGCCAAGCGCCGAAGCCCGCCTGCGTCGCTGGCTCGTCGGTAACGTAGATCACTCACAGGCGCGGGCGATGCTGGCGCGCGTCCTCATCGAAAGCAACCGTTACGACGAAGCCGAACAGGAAGCGGCGCGGGCCGTGGCGCTAGACGAGTACAACGTCGAAGCGCTCGGCGCGCTCTGCTTCGTCAAAGCGACGCGGCGCGAGCCGGAGACGGTGCGGCGACTGGCGCGTCGCATCCTGCTGCTCGACCCGTTGAATATCAGCGCCCGCCGTTTGCTCTCGCAATACGTCGATGGTCGCGCCGGCTTGCAGCAGGACGTAGGCAAAGAGGCGCGGCTGCACGGCGAGCGCGGGCGGGCGCTCAAACGCGAAGGTCGCGCGGCCCAGGCCGTTGCTGAGTTCGAGGCCGCGCTAGCCATCCATCCGCGTTACTATCGCGCGCTGATCGGTCTGGGCGACATCTGGCTGCGTGATGGAGATTACGAACGCGCGGCGACAGCGGCGCGGATGGCGCTGGCGGTTGATGCAGATGGCGCGGCGGCTCACCTTGAGCTGGCTTATGCCAATCGCGGCTTGCAGGAGCGCGCCCGCATCGAGATCGGCGGCGAAGACTTTGCCGCCACGTTCGACCGTAGGCCCGCGCCGCCGGCCTATGCGCTGACGCGAACGGTCTTCCCAAACTACAAAGCGCTGACGCCGCGCCAACAACGGGTGATTGATTGGGCAGTCGCGCCGCTCGCCGATTATCTGCCGACGCTGGCCCGCAGCCGCGCGCGTCATTACCTGCTGGCCTTTGACGAGACGGTCGGCGATGTAGGCGACTTTGATGACCTCAGCGAAGAGAAGACGTTCGACGGGCGTTATTACGCGAGCCTGCGCGGCGTCGGCGGTCGCGTCACTGTGTCGGGACTTGAATATCTTGAGATGGCCGCGAGCGGCGGCTTTCATACCATCGCGCACGAGTTCGCGCATCAGGTGCATATGACGGCGCTCGGTAAAGCCGATGCTCTGATGATTCGCCGTTTGTTTGAGCGAGCGAAACCGCAAGGCCGCGCGCTTGACTATTACGCGGCGGCAAACGAATATGAGTACTTCGCGCAAGGCTACGAGGCGTTCATCAGCGACGCCAAGCGCCCCTCGGCAGGCGTCACGGCGCGGCACACGCGGCGCGAGCTGGAAGCGCGCGACCCTGAACTTTACGACTTTCTGATGAAACTGACGCGGCCCCGCAGGCCGTAGCTTCGTGTGCAGTTCGCAGTAACGGCGGGCCAACGGAGTGGTTGAGAGGTCACGGCAATCGCTTCTAGTTAAGGTCGCGGGGGTCTTTGCTTGACAAAAAAACAGAGCGCGTGCGACGATGAAATTGGAGCTTTTCCCGTAAGCCAAAGGCCAGCAACTCCTGCTGCTGCGCAAGCATCCCAGAGTTGCGCCGATTTCAAAAAATCCATTTGGTAGAGTCACGATTCGAGCTTGCTCGGAGGAAAACAGCTAGGAGGAGTATCGTCAAAATGAAAAGATTAATTGCAACTGTCGCGGTCCTCATGTTCCTGCTGGCGCTGTCGTCGCCGCTGGCCTTTGCTTCTGCCGTCAGCGCGCCGCCGGTCGCGCAGGATGCCGCCGCTGACGAAGCCGCCGCTTATAAAGCATGGTATGACGCCTACACCGCCAAAGACCTGGCCAAAGAGATGGACCTGGGCAAGACGTTCGTAGAGAAGTATCCGAGCAGCAAGTACGCGGACTTTGTGAAGAAAGATATTGTGCGCGTCCGCAGCGTCATGTTGAATCAGGCCGTGCAGGCGAAGAACCTCCCGGAAATCATCCGCATCGGCAAAGAGGCGATAGCCGCAGATCCCGAGAGCGTTGATTATCCCTACTTCCTGGCGACCCAGTTGCGCACGCTCGACACGAACTTCCAGTATGCGGCGGACACGGCCCAGTTCACGCAGACCGCCATGCGGCTGGTCGAAGCGGGCAAGAAGCCGACCATCGTCAAAGAGTTTAATGATAAGCAGGTGCTCGCCTACTTCCACGACACGCTGGCTGCGATAGACGAACACAATAAAGAGACCGACAAGGCGCTTGAGCATTATGCGCACGCGGCGATGCTCGACCCGGCGAATGCGCGCTACTTCTTCAACGCGGGCCGCTTGCATCAAGCGCGGTACGCGGCGGCGGCGGCGGCTTATCAAGCGCTTCCTGAAGCTGACCGCACTGCGCCGGAGCCGAAGCCGGAAGTCAAAGCGGCAATCGATAAAGTCAACGTCGAAGCCGATGGCGTGATCAACAACTGGGCACGATTCATGGGGCTGCCGAAGAATGACTACCCGGCAGACGTGAAGCAAAAAGTCATGGCCTCGCTGACTGACCTCTACAAGTACCGCAACAACGGCTCGGACGCCGGCCTGACGCAGTTGATTGAAGCCAACAAGACCAGCCCGACGCCGGTGAAGATGACGCCGCCGGTCGAGAAGCAGCCTGCGACCGCCGAGCAGAAGCCTGCCGCTGATGGCAAGCCAGCCAGCACTCAGCCCGCGACCGCAGCCAAGCCGGTGACGAAGAAGCCGAGAATGTAATGACGGTCACAACTTGACACGAAAAAGCCAGCCTTCACAGGGCTGGCTTTTTCATTTCCTGCCGCGCCCGCGCCCGCGCCATCTTCAGTGAAGCGGCGGCCTCTTGTATGGTATAGTTGAAACTCGCAGGCGGATATGATTTCACTCGAACGTGAAAAGTTGCTGTCCGAGCTTGAACAGAAGATCGGCTATTCGTTCCGCTCGCGGGCGCTGCTCGACCGCGCCCTGACGCACCGCTCGTTCGCCAACGAGCGCGCCGCGCAGAACTGCCGTCACAACGAGGCGATGGAATTTCTGGGCGACGCCGTGCTCGGCTTTGTCGTCAGCGCCTGGTTGTTAGAACGTTTCCCCGACCTCTCGGAAGGCAAGCTCTCGAAGATGAAAGCCTACCTCGTCAGCGAGGCCAGTCTGGTCGAGCTGGCCGAGGCCATCGAGCTTGGCCTCTACATCCTGCTCAATCGCGGCGAAGAGAAGACCGGGGGCCGCCGCAAGCGCGCGTTGCTTGCCGACGCTTACGAAGCCCTGATCGGCGTCGTCTACATCGACGGCGGCATCAGCACTGCCGAACGCTTCTTGCGCCGCGAACTCCTCGACAAGGTCAAGGGCATCAACCCATCGGCGATGATCGGCACGGATTTCAAATCGACTTTGCAAGAATACCTGCAAGCCGCCGGCGGCCCCGCGCCCGAATACGCCGTCGTTGACGTGCTCGGCCCAGACCACCGCCGCACCTTCTGCCTTGAGCTGCGCGTCGGCGGGCGCGGCATCACGCGCTCAGAAGGCAATTCGATCAAGCTGGCGCAACAAGAGGCCGCGCGCCGCGCTCTCGACGCGCCCGACGTGTTGGCCGAAGCCATCGCCGCTTACCAGGAACGTCGCGCCAATCGCAGTAACCGGCATCATTCGGCGGAAAGCGCGCCGCGTCAGGCTGAGCCTGACCGCGCCGATGCCGCGACCGCGCCTGCCGCTGACGATCTTATCGCGGTAGACCCGGCGGTGGCGGCGGACTTTTTTGATGACGACAACCCATTCCTCGCCATCGTCGAAGAACTCGAAGCGGCGCAGAACGGGCAGCACGAGAATGGCAATCAGCCGCCATCAGTTGAGGCGGCAACTGGCGCGGCGGCGCAGTCCGTAGCTAATATAGAAAGCCGCGCCGAAGACGACACGGATGCGCCGCGCACGGCAGCGACCGACGCTTGAACTTCATTCGAGGAGCAGTAGGCGATTATCAACATGAGCGACGAACTCGATTTGCGAACCGAAGAACAGACACCGCCCGCCGCCGACGAAGCGAGCCGCGAGCGGCGCGAATTGCCGCCGCCATCCGTGCGCACGGTCGATACCGATGCCAAGCACAAGGCGCACGAGCTGCCCTTCAAGAAGAGCATCTTCCGCGAATACTTCGAGAGCGCGGTGGTGACGTTGATTATGGCGCTGTTCGGTATGACCTTCATCGTGCAGGCAGTCAAAGTGCCGACCGGCTCGATGAAGAACACCATCGTCATTCAAGATCACCTGCTGGTTAACAAGTTCATCTTTGGCGCGCATCAATACCTCAACCTGCCGGTCTTTCCGCAGCGCGAGATACGGCGCGGCGATATCGTCGTCTTCAAGTACCCCGAAGAGCCGCAGACCAATTTCGTCAAACGCGTTATCGGTATGCCCGGCGACACCATCGAATATAAACAGGGCAAAGTTTACGTCAACGGCAAGGAGTTGCCTGAGCATCAGGTCTTCGTGGCCCGGCAGGATAACGACGAACCGCGCGACCTCACCATCACTCAGGACCCCGGCACGCAACAAGGCGCGCAATGGACGGTCTATCTCTACGAAGACGAGCACAGCGTCGCCACGACCTTTAATAACGAGAGCGGCAACTACGCCGTGCATTACCCGTTCGTTGTGCCGGTCAAAGGCGACCCGCTCGATAAAAACGCGCTCGGCGAAAAGATTCAGAGCGACCCCAAACTTGCGCGCATCTACGACGCCGATGGCGATGGACGCTACGATTGCGACCAGTATTTCTGTATGGGCGACAACCGCGATAACAGCTACGACAGCCGCTTCTGGGGCACGGTGCCGCGCGATCAGGTCGTCGGGCGCGCGATGTTCGTCTACTGGTCGATTGACCGCAGCGCCGGCGACGGCAACATCCTGACCCGGACGCGCTGGCGGCGCACCGGCACACTCATTAAGTGAACTCATCAACTACCGATAATCAGCCTGATGATCTTGAGAAGCGGCTGGTTGAGCTGCGCGGGCGGATCAGTGATCTCGGTTACGAAGCCGACGCCGGCAAGGCTGTGGATGGGCTGACGATGGGCGGCGGCGTCTTCGTGTTGCTGCTTGGCTTGCTCGCCGCTTACGACCTGCTCAACGGCAGAACCGGCATCTATGCGCCGCTCGGCATCACGCGCGACTTGCTGCAATGGATCGCCTGGGGCGGCATCGGCCTGGGCGCGCTTGCCATCCTGCGAACCGTGATGCGCCGCCGCCGCCGCGACCGCTCGCGTGAAATAGAGCTTGCCGCTCTCGAAGAAGAATACGCCCGCCTCAACGAAGGCCGCGACGCGCAGTCATCTGACGAATCATAACCGCGCCGGCCTAATATGATATTCGCTACAAAAAATGAGCGCACCTTAAAGATGCGCTCTTAGCCATCACCTACAGAAGAAAGCAGTGGTTGTGTATGCGTTACGGCGATGTTACTTCACGCGCGTCATATAGCGGTCGTTTTTCGCCACCACCGAGATGATTTCCCAGCCGTCTTCGCCCGGTATTGTCCAGCCGCGAATGACCGGCTGCGCGAGGTTGCCCGATTCATCAATGTTGAGCAGCATCTTGGTCTTCGATGGGTACTCGCCTGTGCGGTACTCAATGCGCGTCGTGCGGATCATCGCCACCGGACTGTGCGTCATATTGTCGGCGTAAAGCGCGAACATATTCGGATCATAGAAGTTGATCTGGTAAAGCACGTAGCGGCCCGGCGACAGCATGTAATCGCCCATTCGGAGCGAGTACGGGACATTGATCGTATAGTTGACGCGCTTTTGAATCGGCCCCTGCGCGAACGTGAGCGACGCCAGCATCGTCATCAACGCCATCGCCGCGAGGGCGCTCTTCTTAACTCTGTTCATCTTCTCTTCCTCCTTGCCTAAAATATCAATGCGTTTTTTGAAAAGGCAACGAGCGTGCCAGCCGCAAGGGCCATTTGCGGTCTTTTTTCGCGGATTTTTGGCCGCAGTGTTAGCTTTATGTGCAGTCGCGTACGAATGAATGACGAACGACACGGGCTGGACGGCGGCGAGGTTCTCTTTTATGCTGATCGAGTGTGCCCACTTGAAACGAGGGAACACCGACAGTGGGACTTACAGCACTCTATCTAGGTCACGTCACCTGGCCAGAACTTCTCAGCAATCGTCAACTCATCGCTGCCTTCGAGCGCGCGCTGGCCGAAGGCGCAACGCCTGACGAGACGCCTGCGCAGGCGCTACGCGTCGAGCTTGCAGAGCACGACCGTCAAGTGGCCGGCGACGCAGGCCTCGGCGCGCTCGGCGCTCTTTCAGAACCTCTCGCAACGCGCGCCGCGATTGAAATCCCTTTGCTTAAACTTGCGGGCGGGCTGAATCGATTGGGCGCAGATTTTCACCCGCTGCTCGGTGAGGTGATGTGGAAGGCTGAAATGCGCTCGGCGGCGCTCGCCGCGAGCCTGAGCGAGATTCGTCAGCCTGAATTCGAGCGCGAAGCCCGCGCCTTTCGCCAGCGCGCCGACACCGCTTATCTGAATGGCTGGTACGACGAAGCGCTCAACGATTACCTCGAAGCCGAGAAGCGCAACTATCCCGACTTTGCCGTGCTGCGTTCGATAGCCGGCATCCTGCTCTATCACTGCTTCGACACGGCGCGCGCGCTCGATTACTTCACGAAGGCGGCCCGCTACGCGTGCGCCTGCGACACGCGGCAGGCGGCAGAGGCGCATTACTTCGCCGCGCTCGTCGAAGCCATCGAGCGGCGACTGGACGACGCGCGCCGGCACTTCACTGAAGCGGTCGCGCTCAACCCGCGACTCGGCGAAGCGCATTATCAACGCGCCTGCCTGGCGGCGATAGCCGGCGACGCGGGCGACGCCGTGCAGAGTCTCAAGGCGGCCATCGAAAGTGATGCGCGCTACTTTGAGCGGGCGAAGACGGAAATGGCCTTTGATAACGTTCGACCTGAAGTGCGGCTGCTGCTGGCGGGCTTGATGGAGCCGGTGGCCGAGAAGATCGCTGCTATTCAGCGCGACGCCGACTTGCTCAAACGCTACGTCGTCATCAAGCCCGATCCGCAGCAGATCGCCAGCGTCTTTGAGAGCGTCGAGGCGCAACTGGAATCGGCCACCTCTTACCGCGCCGGCTTGCAACTGGTCGAGCACCTGGACGAGATGCAACAAGAGCTGCGCGGCATCTACGACCTTTTTTATAAGCAGTACGAGATGGACGCGCGTGATTATGCGCGCTCGATTGCCATCAGTCCCGATGGCCGCTGGCTGGCGACGGGCTTTCTCTACGAAGGCATACGCATCTGGGAAGTGGACACGGGACTGCCCGTGCAAACATTGAAAGGGCATGCGGCGAGCGTCAATTCACTCGCCTTCAGTCCTGATAGCCTGCTGCTTGCGTCGGCGAGCCGCGACCGCTCGATCAAGCTGTGGGACGCGCAGAGCGGCGCAGAGGTGCGCGAGCTGAGAGGCCACGAAGGCGAAGTCAGCGCCATCGCCTTCAGCCCCGATGGGCAATGGTTGGCGTCGGCAGGCTCTGATCGCACGGTGCGCATCTGGCGCGTCGTCACGGGCCGCGAAGTCGAGATCATGACCGGCCACACGCGCGCCGTGATGGCAGCGACCTTTAGTCCCGATGGTCGTTACATCGCTTCGGGCGGCATCGATAAAACGATTCAATTGTGGGATGCCGCCGACGGCAACGCTATCCGAACCTTTGCCGGTCACACCGAAGGCGTAGTGGCGCTGGCCTTCAGTCCTGATGGCCGCTGGCTTGCCTCAGGCGGCGAAGACCACGTCGCAAGAGTCTGGGAGGTCGAGACGGGGCACGAAGTCCAGACGTTGAAGGGGCACGTCAACGATGTGACTTCTATCGCCTTCAGCCCCGATGGCGAACTCATCGCGGGCGGCAGTCTCGGCCAGACCGTGCGTATCTGGCGCTGGCAGACGGGCCGCGTCGTCAAGACGCTGTGGTTCCGCGAGATCAGTTGGCATCCGGTCGTCTTCAGCCCCCGCGGGCAATGGCTGGCGCTCGCAAGCCGCGACGTGCAGTTGTGGCTGAAAGCGATTCTCACCGAGGAGCAGTACGAAGAAGTGAAGGCGGGCGAAACGCGGGCGCTGGCCTTGCGCCGCGAGATGGCAGAGATGACGCGCGAGCTTGATGAGATGAAGCGGCTTGAGCGCGAAGAAGCGACGCTCGATATGCTGCGCCTGCAACGCCGCGCCGCCGGCGAATGCGAAGTCTGCGGCGCGCGCCTTGAGCTAGTGCGCCGGCTGACGCGCCGCCCGCGCTGCAAAGCGCACCGTCTCTTTCCCGTCTTGCGGCAACTGCACTCTTAAAGACGACGCGTCGCCGCGTTACTTCGCCGGCTCACTCAAGCGGCGGAAGTTGTAACGTACCGTAGCGCGCACGCTGAGCGGGCGGCCTTCACGCAATGCCGCCTTGAATTTTAACTGGCGAATGGCGTGCGCCGCCGCTTCATCCAACCCGAACCCGGCCCATCGCGTGATCTGAATTTCTCCCACCGTGCCGTCGGCGCGAAAGACCGCCATTACTTCCACTGTCGCCGTGATGTCGGCGCGATCTGCCGCATCGGTGTACTCGGGCTTGACGCGATTGAGGAACTCAGGCGGCGTGAAACCGGCTGCGGCAATCGATTCTATGTCGGGCAGGTCTTCGATGCGTTCCGCGCTTGAGCTAACGTTCCGCGCCGCCTCGCGTTCGGCGCGATGCGCCATCATTCGCTCGGCGTAGCTTGCGGCATGCCGGGCGAGCGTCGCGGTGACGGCTTGCCAGGCGGCATCGCGCGATGCCGCCCGCTCGTTAATAAAATCGAAAACCGCCAACTCGCCGGTTCGCGCATCAACGATCATCACACCGACTAATGCCTCTTCGTGCGACTCTTGTTTGGCGTCGCTGCGCGTGAACGCGTCGCGCTTGCCGAGGATGAAGAAATCACAGCCGATGGCCGCGCCCAGCCTGCGCGCTTCGTCGCGGGTCATATTGATCGAGCCGTCATAGCCGACGCCCGCGACCGCCGGCTTGACCTGTGCCGGATCAATCAAGGCGACCTGTTCATTGCGAGCGAGCGCCGCTTTCAGCGTGGCTTGTAACGCGTCGTCGTTTCCCTGACTGCCACTGAAACCAACGACCGCGACACGCCCCGGCGCTTGCTGCATCACGCCGCCGCGAATCACGCCAACGTCCGCGCTGCTGAACGCCGCCACCCACGCCGCAAGGATAAGAAAGATGCGAATCGTCATCGCCTGATCTGCACGGTCAGTGGTTTATGCTACTTTGCCTTCAGCTTCTCGACCAGCCAGTCGGCGAGCGTGTTGATGACCTCGTCGCCGATGGCGTAGGTGCTGAGCGAGCCGTACTCGCTGGGCGAGCCGGTCTTGGCCGGCAGGAACAGGTGATTCAAGTTGGCATAAGTATGCTTAACCACATCTTTGTTGCCGGCCTTGTGCGCCGCCTCTTCGAGCAGGTCGGCTTGCTCCGCCGTCACCTGACGATCCAGCGCGCCCTGTAGAATCAGAATCGGCTGGCGCACTTTACCAATAGTCGGCAGCGGATCGTAAGTGAAAAAGTACCTCATCCACGCGCCCTTCAACTCTGCCGGCGCTTTCGGCGCGTCGCCGCCGGCGGCGAGGGCGCGGATCATCTCGCGCTGCTCGGCGCGCTCTTTGGCTTTGGCTTCATCCGTCAGCGTCGAGTCGCTATCGAGGCCGCTGCCGAGTTGATAGAGAATGATTTCATCGCCGCGTTTGCCGGGGCCGGCCATCAACACAATCGCGGCGATTTGCGGATCACTGACCGCAACCATCGGCGCAATCATCCCGCCTTCGCTGTGACCGACGAGCGCAATGCGTTGCGGATCGATGTCGCCGCGATGGCGCAGGTAATTAATCTGCGCGCGAACGTCGTCGGCGAAATCGGCGCTTGTCGCATTGGCCAGCGATTGAATGCCGGTTGATTTGCCGACGCCGCGATCATCAACGCGCAGCACGGCGATGCCGCGCGCCGCCAGCGCTTCGGCGATCTGGCGGAACGGGCGATATTTTTCGAGACCGGCAAGCGGCAGGTATTCATCGCGCGTCTGCTGACCCGATCCGGTGATCGTGATAACGACAGGGAAGGGCCGGCGGCCTGTCTTCGGCAAGAGCAGCGTGCCCGCGAGAGCAAAGTCTTTGACCGGAATCGCCACCTCTTCGGCGGTGAATGCCGCGCCGGGCGGCGCGCTGTAGTCGAAGCCCGATTCTTTCAGCTTCGCATCGGTGATCCCTTTGAGCGTCGGCACAAATGCCGCGTACTCTTCACGCACCACCACGAGATTTTGCAGCGGCACGCTCATCATAGCGAAGCGTCCGCGATCATCCACCCACACGGTGAAGCCGACAGTAGCGAGCGTTACATTGTAGCGATCAAAGCGGCTCGCCGGCGCGGTGGCCGCTAACGTTGTGGAGCGAGCTTCGTCGCGGGCGACGCGCTCGACTTTGGCATTCATCGTAGGAAAGATGGGAAGCTGTTGGACACCACCGCGCGCGGCATCGTAACGCGCCAACAGAAACTGAAACATATAAAAAATATTGCCGCCGAGCAGCGACGTGCCTTTGACGAAGGGGACTTCTTTCGTGCTGTCGCCATTGCGAACCGTAGCGGTCGCGCCTTTGATGGCGACGGATTGATCGAAGGGGCTGCCGTTCACCAACCCCTTCGCGGTCGAAGCCAACGGCTCGCCGGTCTTATCTACGGTGAGGGTGGTGTTGAGGTCGATGCTGGTCGTCGCAACTTTGATTTGGGTGTGGCCGCTGGCACTGTAGCCGTCGGGCTGACACTGAATCGCGAACTCTTCGCGCCCAATCGACTGCTCGCCGACCGATAGCAGCAGGACGCCTTTGCCGCAGAGCGCAGGCGTTAAGATCGGAACTGCGGCGGGCAGCTTGTCGCCCGCTTTTTCTTGCGCGGTCGCTACGGGACTAAACAAGAGCAGCGTCGGCGCAAGCAACAGGAGGAGGCCAAAGATAAGGGTTAATTTCATAATCATTCCTTAACAGAGACGATGGATTTGCGCAATCGAGCCGCGAACGCTTCCTATATGTTTAAGGCCGCCGCAGGGTCAGCGTGCGCGGAATGCCTTGTAAGTCGTGCGTCACGTCGATCAACTGCCAGCGCGACGCGGCAACCATCTCCGTAATCGCATCGATCTGATTGTAGCCGATCTCACAAACCAGATAACCGCCCGCCCTGATGTAATCGAACCCTTCGGCGAGCAGGCGGCGGTAAAAGGTCAAGCCGTCATCGCCGCCGAACAGCGCCGTGTGCGGCTCGTAATCGCGCACCTCGCGCTGCATCGACTCCGGCTGGCCGGCGGCGACGTATGGCGGGTTAGAGGCGAGAACATCAACTTGATTTTCAATGCCGAGTGCGGCGAGTGGCGCGAGCAGGTCGCCTGCATAAAACGCCACCCGCGAGGCGACGCCGTGCCGCTCGGCGTTCTGTCGAGCGACCGCAATCGCCGCGCCAGAGATATCCGTAGCGATGAGACGCGCGGCGGGCAATTCGACCGCAATCGTCACCGCGATGCAGCCCGACCCCGTGCCCGCATCAACGATCAGCGGTGCAGCGAATCGAGCCTCGCGCACAAGCGCGAGGACGCGCTCGACGAGAAACTCGGTTTCAGGTCGCGGGATCAAGACGGCGGGCGTCACTAGAAAATCGAGCTTATAAAATTCCTGATGGCCGGTGATGTATTGCAGCGGCTCGCCCGCCGCGCGTCGCTCAATCGCCCGTAAAAATGATTGGTAATCTTCGCCACTAATCGTTTGTTCAGGATGAGTGAGCAGGTGCGTGCGGTCAACATTGAGCCGGTGGGCGAGCAGCGCGCCGGAGGTGCGGCGCGCTTCGTCCACGCCGGATTGTTCGAGCCGGCGAGAGCCTTCGGTGATCGCTTCACGGATGGTCGGCACAGCAGAGAGCATGCGCCGCGAGTCGCGTTCGTGGCAAGCGGCCTGATTAAGCTGCCGCCTCTTGGTTATCGGCCTTGAGCTTTTCGGCTTGATAATGCGAGACCAGCGCATCGATCAGGTTGCCGATGTCGCCTTCCATAAAGGTGTCGAGCTGGTGCACGGTGTAGCCGATGCGGTGGTCGGTGATGCGATTGTCTTTGAAGTTGTAGGTGCGAATCTTTTCGGAGCGGTCGCCGCTGCCGACCATTGCGCGGCGGTCGCTGGCGATGGCCTCGTGCTGCTTGGCCTGTTCCATCTCAAGCAATCGTGAACGCAGCACGCGCATCGCTTTCTCGCGGTTCTTGATCTGCGACTTCTCGTCCTGCATCGAGACGACGGTGTTGGTCGGCAGGTGCGTGATGCGCACAGCCGAGTAGGTCGTGTTCACAGATTGGCCGCCCGGCCCCGACGAACAGAACGTATCGATGCGCAGCTCTTTCGGATCGATCTTGATGTCCACCTCTTCGGCTTCGGGCATCACGGCGACGGTAATGGCCGACGTGTGAATGCGGCCCGACGCTTCAGTCTGCGGCACGCGCTGGACGCGGTGCACGCCCGATTCGTGCTTGAGCTTCGAGTAGACCTTGTCGCCTTCGATCAAGAGGATGGCTTCCTTGATGCCGCCGATGCCGGACTCGGACACGTCGAGCACCTGCACGCGCCAGCCCTGCCGCTCGGCGTAGCGCGTATACATTCGCATAATCTCTGCGGCGAACAGCGTCGCTTCGTCGCCACCCGTGCCGGCGCGGATTTCGAGAATGACGTTCTTCTCGTCGTTCGGGTCTGTCGGCACCAGCAACACCTTCAACTCGGCTTCGACCTTTTCGTAACGCGCTTCCAGTTCGGCCAGCTCGGCGCGGGCGAGCGCGAGCATCTCGGCGTCGTCTTCGAGGTCGAGCATCTCGCGCGTCTCGCTGATGCCACGCTCAAGCGCCTTGAACTCGCGGTACTTGGCGACGACTTCTTCGAGGTCGCGGTGTTGCTTGGCGATGCGGGTATACTTCGACTGGTCAGCGAGCGTCTCCGGGTCGCTGAGCTGCCGCGTCAACTCTTCGTACTTCTCTTCGATGGCATCGAGCTTGTCGAACATAAGACTCCAGTGGTTAGTGGCCAGTGGCCGGAGATAATCCTGAGTCCCGTAGGGACGCAATGTTTATAGCTACGGGATTGATCTAATCTTCAAGCTCCGTCAGGAGCGTGATGTCAACATCGCGCCCCGACGGAGCTTCGTCACATCCTTCAGCTATATCTATAAACATCGCGCTCCTGACGGAGCTTGCATCATCTATTGCATCGGTAACTATAAACATCGCGC